>JAPLDT010000030.1 GCA_026391315.1 Bacteroidia bacterium | reverse complement strand
CGAACCCAGCGTATTGACCTCCCTGCCAATTTCCTGAGCGATGAAACCGAGTTTTTTCCCTACCGGTTCAGCCAGATCAATGGTTTCGAGAAAGTAGTTGCAATGGTTGAGCAACCTCACCTTTTCCTCGTTGACATCCATCTTTTCGAGATAAAAAATCATCTCCTGCTCGAGGCGGTTTTCATTCACCTGTTCGATGGAGATGTCCTTGAGTCCGTCGTAAATTTTCTCTTTGATGCGGGTGACCCTCTCCGCTTCATATTGATCCACATCAGCCAGTAAGGCTGTAATGATGTTGACATTGACAATAAGATCCTGCCTAAGGATGGCTCCTTCCTGGATTCGGAACCGATCGAGGGCTTCGATGGCTTCGCCTATCTTGACAAGGATCGATTTCCACTCCTGGTCGTCGAGCTCTTCACGCTCGTTTCTGACCACTTCGGGCAGTGTGAGAATGGTCTGTAAGATGTTGTCGTGCAGAGGGATATTGAGATCTGAAGAGATTTTTTCCAGTTGTTTGTAATAACTTGAGACAATACCGGCATTAATTTTAGTGGCTGAATCTTCGCCCAGCGATTCGGTATAAAGGATAAAATCAACTTTTCCGCGCACCAGTTTGTCGGATAACTCCCGACGAATCTCCAGATCTTTCTCCCGGAAGAGGAGCGAGATGCGGGTATTGAGATCCATCTGTTTGCTGTTCAGTGATTTGATCTCAATTGTTATTTTTTTTTGCGAAAGCTCACATTCGGCTTTGCCGTATCCGGTCATTGATTTGATCATAGCAACAAGGTTTGGGACAAAGGTAGGGAATTAATTTGCCGGTTTGTTGTTTTTTACTGCGGCGCCCAGGTAGGATCCGGCAAAACCAAAGAGCATGATGACCAACATTCTGAAATCGCTGGTTGAGAGTATGGCATGTAGTGGGATCCAACTGCTCACGGTAAGCGCCCAAATCCATGGGCGGGAGGGCCGGAGGTATCCGAAGAGCGCTGAAACAAGTACAATGGTTCCGGCAGTGATGCCGGTATCGTCCCAACCCGGACGGGAGTCCATCCAGGCAATCAGAACTCCAGCAAGAACAGATAAGACCAGGTATGCGATAAATTTATAATCAGCTCTCATCCGGTCAGATTTTTTCGACTACCACTGCAGTTCCATAGGCGAGTACTTCAGTCAGGCCGGTCATCACATCGTTGGCATCGTAGCGCATGTTGATGATGGCATTGGCGCCTATGATCCGGGCATGATCAATCATCAGCTGCATCGCTTCTCCTCTGGCATTCTCGCACAGTTCGGTATATATTACGTTTCTGCCTCCAAAAATTGTCATGAAGCTTCCGGCGAAAGAGCCGAAAATATTTCTGGAGCGGACAGTGATGCCCCGAACAATGCCAAGTTGTTTGATAATCCGGTAACCTTCGAGGTTTGTGCTGGTGGTAATTAGTGTGTCGTCGTTCATGAATGTATTGGCTTTATTTGTTTATTAAAATCTTAATAATAGAATTCGCCGGTGCCGTAACCATGATTGGTGAACCCTGTAGGGGGAGGCACAAAAGGATCAATTGTCGGAGTCCGGGCATCAAACGGGAAAAGGACGATATAATCAACTGTGACAAATTTATCATTTAGTATCCCAGGTATCCATTCATCCGGGATGGTCCTCATTACCCTCAGGGCCTCTTCGTTGCAGGCTTTCCCTATTCCTTTCAGAATCCGTTGGTTGGAAGTCCTTCCCAAACTGTCTACGGTGAAGGCTATATAGACGGTCCCATTTACCTTTTCCCCCGGTTTGTGCAGCGGGATATGCATTTCTTCTGCCACATAATCATTGAACCGGCTCATACCGCCAATGAATAAAGGTGGTCTGTTGAGGATGCTCATGATAGTATCCGTTTTTGAGATGATCCTGAAGGGATGCTGAGCAAATGGTGTCTGGTAATAAAGTACCTGGTTATGGGTGAAATCGATCTTTTGTTCCAGTTCGCCCTTGTGGTTGCAAAATTCCCAGATGCTATCCCTTTTGCTGTCATTGAACCAACCTCTCGCACGGATTTTTCCTTTCACGTTATACTGAGTCCAGATGCTGTCCGGTTTCCCCATTGTGTAAAATCCACTCAGAATCACCTTTCCGGCAACTTCGGCCTTGTAGCTTCCGTGCCTCACATTGGTGTCAGATTTGAGTACATAATAGGTCTCACTGAAGGCAGGATAAGGGCGTTGCCTTACAATTTTTTTTGTCTCTTTGGCGGTAAGCAGAAACGGGATAGCGATTATCAGCAGTATGAAGAACTTGCTCATATCCAAACTAAATTTGAGTCTATTCTTTGGTCTTGGTTTGCTTGCTCACCATTTCGGTGAAACTTCTGGCAGCATTGGAAAACTCCGATGGCATTAGGATAACGGTAGTGGTATTGTTGTCAATTCCAATTTCGGAAAGCATCTGCATCCGTCTCAATTCGAGGGAGAATGGACTGTTTTCCATCTGTTTGGCGCCTTGGGTAAGTTTGATGGAGGACTCGAGTTCTGCTTCGGCCTTGATGATCCTGGCTCGTTTTTCGCGGATGGCTTCGGCTTCGCGGGCCATGGCGCGCTGCATGGATTCAGGAATCTCCACATCCTTCATCTCCACCATCTCGATTTTTACTCCCCATGGTTCTGTGGTTTCGTCAACGATTTTCTGGAGCGTGGCGTTGATTTGTTCGCGTTCCCTCAAAACCTCGTCGAGGTGATGCTGACCGATGATGTTCCGAAGTGCCGTCACTGAAAACTGATAGACAGCCTGGTTGTAATTGGCAATTTTTATCACCGCATTTTCGGGATTGGTGACCCTGAACCAGAGTACTGCATTCACCTTGATGGTGACACTGTCCTTGGTGATGGTCTCCTGTTGTTCGAGATCCACTGTCTTGGTGCGGATGTCGATGGTTTGCTGTCGGTCGATCAGCGGAATGATCCAGTATAGTCCCGGGCCTTTGGTGGCATTGTACCTTCCCAACCGGAAGACAATGGCACGTTCATATTCCTGGGCGATGCGAAATCCGGCGAGAACCAAAACAACAACGGCAATCAGAATAGGGATAAGTATTTCCATGATTATAGAATTAGGTAATAAAATTAAGAATTTTCGATTTAGGATTATTGTGCTTGCTAAAACAATAATTGTACCAAATTTAATGAAAGGTAATTGCTTTACATAAAAATTAACCAAAAATCTTAGAATTATTTAACATCGGGTCAATCAGGTATTAGATTGCTTCGATCCAGATGTAAAAACGGGACAGGCGTTGCCTCCTATCAATGACAGATCTTTATATTTGCTTTATTATTAACAGATTGCTTCGTCGTTCCTCCTACCAATGACGATCGATGGTTGTTCAGTTGGATGAGGCGAGGGCTGGATCGTAAAACACGATTTGTTGTCAATTTTCACCCAGCCCTCGCCTCATCCAACGCCCTCCCTGTGACGGTCGTCATTGCGACCGCTGCCTGTCCCGATTTTTCATCGGGAAGGCACGAGCGGGAAGCAATCCGTTGCATTTTCACAACTCAAAATAACCCACCATCATTGCGACCACTTTCTGTCCCGATTTTTCATCGGGAAGGTACGAAGTGTGAAGCAATCTGTTGAGAGTCGTATAAATTTTCCTTAACTTAATAACATTGCCCAACGGGACAAAAAAATAAATTTTAGACAGTCTCTGATTTTTTAGTTCTCTTGTTGATCAAAGGAACAAAACCATTCATAACAAGAATTGCAATTGCCACCCCTTCAGGGAGTGGAGTAAAATTTCTGATAAGAATGGTGATCAATCCGATGGCTGCTCCGAATAGAAGCTTCCCGGTAGGCGATGAAGGAGAGGTATGCGGGTCGGTTGCCAGAAAGAAAGCTGCCAGCATCACCCCACCGGTGATTAGGTGAAAAATGGGATCCATGAAACTGCCGGGAGCAAGCGACCAAAACAGACCTTCGAAGATGAAAAGTGTACCCAATATGGCGACAGGGATATGCCAGGTAATGATTTTCTTCCAAAGCAGATAGATGCCTCCCAGGAGGATAGCGATGGCCGAAATTTCACCAAGGGATCCGCTCATGTTACCCCAGTACATGTCGAAATAGCTCGGAATCCGGCTATCGGCGGCAACTGTTGCCATTAATTTTCCGCTTTTGAGCCCCTCCTTCACCAAACCAAGGGGTGTTGCGCCTGTGAAGGAATCGGCCATGGTTATGTTGGCGGTCCAGGATGTCATTTGCGCCGGGAATGAGATTCTGAGAAAGAGCCAGCTCAGAAGGATCGGATTAAATGGATTGGCGCCAAACCGGTCAAAGGATATTCTGGTGATCCCGATGGCAACCAGGGCGCCCAGAACGATTAGCCAAACAGGTAAGCCTGCCGGGAGGTTGAATGCCAGCAACACCCCTGTGATCAATGCCGATCCATCGCGAAGGGTAGTGGGTGTTTTCAATACAAATTTTTGAAAGATGTATTCAAAGAGCAGACAGGTGATCACTGCTGATACCAGGATTCTGAGACTGTGAAGGCCAAAAAAAATTGTAGACATCAGCATCATGGGTACCAGCGCGAGTAGGAAACCCTTGTTGATTTTGTATTTGAAATCATCTCCTGGTAAGGAAGAAGGCGAACCGACAATTGAACTGTAACTCATGCTGTTTATATTATTTTAAACGAATATAATTTGATTTTGAATGACTATTGTAAAAATAGAATCAGTGTATTGCTTTGGTTGTCAATTTTTTAGATTGTCAGCTTATCGCACCCCAATTCAAATGGTTTTTTCGAAGCGCCATCAGTTGCCGGGTAAGGATGGTATTTTCGGTTTTTTGCAGAAGCGGATCGGTAGAGAGAATCTCCTCTGCTTTGTCTCTTGCATATTGCAGAATCTGCCCATCTTTGGCCAGGTTGGAGATTCGCAGATCGAAGGCCAGGCCGCTCTGCTGCGTGCCTTCCAAATCGCCCGGACCGCGAAGACGCATGTCCGCCTCGGCGATTTCGAACCCGTCGTTGGTAGCCACCATGGTTTCGATGCGCTGCCGGCTCTCATGGCTAAGTTTGACGCTACTCATCAGGATGCAATAGGATTGATCGGCACCGCGGCCCACTCTCCCCCGGAGCTGGTGCAATTGGGAGAGGCCGAATCTCTCCGTACTTTCAATCACCATCACGGAAGCATTGGGCACATCTACCCCCACCTCAATCACGGTAGTTGCAACCAGAATTTGTGTTTCGTGGTTTTTAAAGCGTCTCATCTCTTCCTCTTTGGCGGCAGGCTTCATCTTGCCATGCACCATACTGATGGTGTAATCGGGTAGTGGAAATGCTATCCTAAGTTGTTCGAATCCCTCTTCGAGGTTCTTAAAATCGAGTTTCTCTGACTCTTTGATCAGTGGGAATACGATGTAAATCTGATGTCCCAGGGCAATCTCCTTCCTGATAAACTGGTTCAATTCGGCCCGGTGGTTATCGTAGTAATGAAAGGTACGGATTGGCTTTCTGCCGGGAGGAAGCTCATCGATAACCGACACATCAAGGTCGCCATAAACTGTCATGGCCAGTGTGCGGGGAATGGGAGTGGCCGTCATCACCAGAATATGGGGCGGAATGAAATTTTTGCGCCACATTTTGGCCCGTTGCATCACCCCGAAGCGGTGTTGTTCGTCGATGACCACAAAGCCGAGGTTTTTGAATTCGACGATGTCTTCGAGCAGTGCATGGGTGCCGATCAACAGATTCAGCGAGCCATCCAGCAGTTCCTTGTGAATGATGAGCCGTTCCGATTTTTTGGTGGATCCTGTGAGCAACCGAACATTGACAGGCAGGTCGCCAATCAGCTTCATCACCGACTGGTGGTGCTGCATGGCCAGGATCTCTGTCGGCGCCATCATGCAGGACTGAAATCCGTTGTCCATGGCGATCAGTGAAATCATCAGGGCCACCATGGTTTTTCCGCTGCCTACATCGCCCTGCAAAAGACGGTTCATTTGCTTTCCAGCCAGGGTATCTTTGCGGATCTCTTTGATTACCCGCTTCTGGGCTCCGGTAAGTTCGAAGGGGAGATGGTTGTGGAAGAAATCATTGAAATGGGATCCTACCTCCTTGAAAATTTGTCCCTTGAATTTGTTCTGCCTTTCATGCTTCAGGTGCAGCAACTTGAGCTGGATGTAGAACAGTTCCTCGAATTTCAGCCGCATTTCCGCTTTTCGCAGGGTGGCAGGGTCTATCGGGAAATGGATGTTGATCAGCGCCGTTTCGAGGGGCATCAGTTTTAGCTGATCAATGAGCCAGTCGGGCAGTGTCTCTTTTATTTTTCCTTTGCAAAGCTGAAGAGCGGTATATTGAAATTTCTGAATCGATTTGGATACCAGGAAATTGCTTTTCATCTTCTCGCTGGTATTGTAATAAGGCTGAATATATCCCTCTTTCTTTTCGGTTTCAGTTACCACCTCCTCCAGTTCGGGATGAACGAGCTTCCATTTACCATTGAACTCCGTCGGTTTTCCGAAAATTACGTAGGGGAAGTTCATCTTTAGCGTGGCTTTGACAAATTTGATGCCCCTGAACCAAACCAGTTCCATGTGGTTCTCACCATCGTAAAAATTGGCAACCATGCGTTGCGAACGCCCTTCACCAATGGTTTCAAGCGAAGTGATCACACCTTTTATCTGAATGAAGGGAAGTGTTTCGTTGATCTCCCGGATTTTGTAAAATTTTGTGCGGTCGATGTATTTGTAGGGAAAGTAATAGATCAGCTCCGCCACCGTGGTGATTTTCAGCTCCTGGATAAGGATTGCTGCTCTTTTGGGGCCTACCCCCGGAAGGAATTTGATCTCCTGTTCCAACATAAGAAGTGCCTAAAGTATTTAAAGTGCCTAGAGTACTTCGCTTCATCGAAAATAGCTATTTTTTCCATTAAGATATTAAAACTTCCAATTCACTTAAATCTTTCTTCTTAACTTTAGGCACCCTAGGCACTTTAAATACTTTAGGCACTTTAGTTCACTTTAGTCACTTCTCCCATGAGATACTGCACCCAAAAGAAGCTCGCTTACCTCTTCAAAGCCAGGCACAGGAAAGGTCATGGGATTCACTCGCCCTTTCTTTTTAGGTTAATCACGGAGGTGATAGAGAACAAAGGCAATTTTTCGGTCTGGCCTATGTTAGCGGCAGCCGAAGAAAATGTTCGGAATATGCTCAGGATGGTGGACACTGTCACCTATCAAAAATTGTACGAAACGGGAAAAGGTTCCGATTGCAAAGTCATCAAGAAACTGCATTTGCTGCCTGGAAAGTTTGATCGGTTGATATTCAGGCTTGTAAACGAGTTTCAGCCCGGCTCGCTCTCTTTTTACGGTTCTACTTTTGGAGTTACCCTCATGGCTATGGCGCTTGCCGATCGCAGGATCAGGCTACAGGCGCGGGTTGAAAACGACCGTTACCGCTCATTTTGCCGACAACTGATTGAGGTTTATAATGTTGAAAATATTGATTTGTCAGGCGCAGGCAATGTTATAGCCTCCGATTTTGTTGTGGTTCAGAACCCGCTTGATCCGGACGAGTGCAGTAGGGTGCTTGGGCAAATAGTGGCAAAGCCATATGATGGCGTGATCATTTTGTGCGGCATTCATGCCTCTGCCCTAATGGAGGAGGTGTGGAAAAGGTATCAAAAAGAGCCCCAGGTGCGGATTTCCCTCGATCTGTTTGAAATCGGAATTTTCATCTGCAAAAAAGGACTGCAAAAGGAGGATTTTGTGCTGAGATTTTAATTTTTTTATACCTGTCAGGTTTTCAAAACCTGACAGGTATAGATATGAATCCCTGCCTGATTTTAGCGGCAAACCATTAGTGTTCATTGTAAGACAAAAAACTGACCAACTAGATACATTAATCCACAATTTAATCAATTATGCAAAAGCGAGTTGTTCTTTTAACTTTATTGCTACTATTCTCTGATTGTTGCTGGAGTCAAACAGATGCATTATCCACTAAAGAGTCTGTAATCACTAATATTATAGAACAGATCGTACTTTTCCCCCAAGAGAAATTATATCTTCATGTGGATAAATCACTTTATATTTCAGGAGAGAAAGTTTGGTTCAGAGCCTATTTGGTAGATGCTGTTTTGCATAAGCTTGACACAAACCAATCTATTAACGTGGAACTGATTAATCCTCTTGATTCGGTGGTGAGCAGAGTAAAAATAGGACCAAACCAGGGAACCCTCAGTGGATATATCCTGTTAAATAAAAATCTGCCCGAAGGTGACTACACACTTTGTGCGTATGCTGAAAATATGCGAAATAAGGGTGAGGAATTCTTTTTTAAAAAGAATATCCTTGTGGAAAATCCACTTTCAGCAACAATCCATACGGCAGCAAACTTCAGGGTTGACACAGGTGATCGGATGACTGCTGAAGTGAGTTTTATTGATATCAAAACTCAAAAAAAGATAAAACAGGATGCACTGAAAATCAGGGTGAATGATCAGCCTTTCGCAGAAGCGAAAATTGGAAATGATACTTTGGCCTACTTTTCTTTTAAACTTCCGGATAAAAGCATTAAAAGAGTGTTGTATATCAAAACCCCCCAATGCAGCAAATATATAACCATACCCTATTTGCATGCCGACTATGAAGTGTCGTTTTATCCGGAAGGTGGCTATCTACTTGAAGGAACCCATTGCAGGATTGCATTTAAGGCTTTAAAATCCTGTGGTTTACCAGAAAAAATTTCAGGCAGGATTATTGATAACGATGGGCATGAATATGCAAAGATTGAAACAACACATGATGGGATGGGTTCCTTTTCACTGCTCTCAAAAGAGCAAACAAATTATTATGCCATCTGCAAAAATGAACAGGGTATAGAAAAGCGTTTTGAATTACCAAAGGCACAAAAAGGAGCGTATTCCATTAAAGTTGAGACGATTCAGGATACGCTGTATGTTTCTGTTCTTTCTTCACAGAGTGCAATGGAACAGAAAACACTTTTCCTGGTGCTCCATACAAGAGGCATGGTACATTATGCCTCCTCCTGGGATCCCGCTTTTAAAAGCGTCTTTTTTAACTCAAAAAAGATTCCATCCGGGGTCATGCAGATAATTCTGTTGGATGGTAACATGAACCCGTTGAGCGAACGCCTTGTCTTTTGCCACAATAATGACCAGGCAAAAGTTGTTTTGAAAACTGACCAGCAAAACTATAAATCACGTCAACCGATTAAAACCAGTGTGAAAGTAACCGACAGCAAAGGAATCCCACTTGAAGGGGTATTCTCAGTATCCGTAACGGATGATAATGATGTAAAACCTGATTCGGCTGCAACGATACTGACTAACTTATTGTTAACCTCCGAATTGAAAGGACACATTGACAATCCGGCATACTATTTTCAGCAGAGCAATCCGGACGCAAAGAATGCCCTCGATTTGCTGATGCTGACAAACGGCTGGCGGCGCTACAATATTCCCGAGGTGATACAGGGGAGATATGAAAAGCCCTTAAATCGGGTAAAGCATGGAATGGAGATTTCAGGCAAAGTCAGAACTTTAGTTTCGGGAAAACCGTTAGAAAAGGGAAAGGTGGCTATGTTTTCCCTGGAAGCAGGTTATTATGATGAGCGGGTGACAGACAAAAATGGGCGTTTCGTTTTTAATGAAATCGAGTGTGAGGACCATACAAAATTCATTGTTCAGGCATTGAGTAAAAGAGGAAGTGATGCTGTAGAATTGTTGGTTGATAACGATACATTTCCTAGGGTATCCGATTTGCCAAACATGGTTTCAATTAATATAGAAAAAATAGCGGAAGTGAAACAGATGAGCAATTTTATTGCAAAAGCAGACTTGAAAAGCACTTATGAAAATGGCATGAAAATGATTTATCTCGATGAGGTGGAGGTTAAAGGGAAGGCTCCTGAAAAAAAGGAATACAGTTATTCATACTACATGCCCAGAAATATGATTCCTGGTTTTAATGTCATAACCCAGGAACAACTGGAACTATATCAACCTGTAAGTATTTCTGATGTATTAAAATATATTCCTTCAACTCAAATTGTAGAAAGCGCTTCCGGTAAAAAGAAAGTCGTAATTGAACGAATGAAACACAGAATGGACAGGGAACAACCGTACAATTATGCCGTGCTTATTGTGGATGATCTGATGATTGGAGATTATGATATTGATGAGATAGATCCTTTCAATATTGAAAGAATAGCGGTACTCAAAGGAACTGAAGCATCAATTTTAGGTGGGGATGCTGCAGGGGGAGCAGTTGTTATTACCACGAAAAAGGGCTTTGTGAATAAAGTCATTTCACCAGTATACAATATGAAAGAAGTTACGCCCTTTGGATACCAGAAACCAGCGGAGTTCTATTCTCCCCGGTATGAAACTTCTGAACAACGGAACAACGGGCAACCCGATCTGCGAACTACGATTTACTGGAATCCAAATATACTTGTTTCTTCATTGGGTGAATCAGTTTTTGATTTTTACACCGCAGATGCTTCAACGACCTACACAATGTTAATTGAAGGTATTACTTCTGAGGGGGCTATAATTCATGGTATAAATAGAATATCCATAAAGTAATTGAATATCTCAAAAAGCTGTTTGATTTCTCCTCTGAACTTCAATTCTGATATAGTGCATTAAAATGATTCCACAAAGGTCATAAAAGACCGATTTTTTGTCTTTGTGTTCCTTTGGGTTTCCCTTTGTGCGACTTTGTGGTTAAATGTTTAATCATTTGTGTTCGATTTTGATGTTTGCGCTCAAAGAAGTTTAACTGAACGCTCCAAACCAAAATAATTTCAGTTAAGTTTGTAATTCTAAATTGTTTCTGATGGGAAATATGATCAGATTAAGGGATATTGTTAAAAATTATCAGGTTGGCACACAGGTTGTCAGGGCCCTACGAAAAGTGTCGCTGGATATTGACCGGGGTGAATATGTTGCCATCATGGGAGCATCGGGATCGGGAAAATCGACCCTGATGAATATCATCGGATGCCTGGATACCCCGACTTCCGGCAATTACCGGCTGAACGACAAGGATGTAAGCCTGATGGACGACGACCGGCTGGCCGAAATCCGCAATACCGAAATAGGATTTGTCTTTCAAACCTTCAATCTTTTACCAAGATATTCAGCCCTCGAAAATGTGATGCTGCCTTTGGTTTACGCCGGAGTTGGTAGAACAAAGCGTGAGGAAGTCGCAACCGGACAGCTTGTAAATGTTGGTCTGGGGGACCGTATGGAGCACAAACCCAATGAACTTTCGGGTGGTCAGCGGCAACGTGTGGCTGTGGCCAGGGCGCTTGTCAATACCCCTTCCATTCTGTTGGCCGATGAACCTACCGGGAACCTGGACTCCAAAACTTCCGAAGAGATTATGAAGCTCTTTGCCGATATCCACGCAAAAGGGAATACCATCATCCTGGTTACACACGAAGAGGAAATTGCCCGTCATGCCTACAGAATTATCAAATTAAAAGACGGAGTCGTTGAGATGGATTATGTGAATCCTAATCCGATCTATTAACGTAGAAGAAGGGAAGAAAGAGGGGGAGGACTGGGACGAAGAACCGGTCCCTGAGCGAAGTCGAAGGGTCAACCCAAAATCTGATAGCTAACAGCCAATAGCTAACAGCTTATTTCATTATCGAAGAATATCTAATGAGAGTATATACCAAAACAGGAGATGACGGGACTTCCGGATTGATCGGTGGTACGAGGGTGGAGAAATATGATCTGCGCCTCGAATCATATGGAACGGTAGATGAATTGAACAGCTGGATCGGACTTATCCGCTCCCAGAAGATTGATTCTACTTCCAGGGATCTTTTGCTTTCAGTGCAAAACAATCTTTTTGTGATTGGAGCGCGGTTGGCAACCGACCTTTCCAAGACTGATCTGTCGTTGAAACTGCCATTTAAAGTGGAAGAGATTGCAAAACTGGAGAATGAAATGGACCGCATTCTGGATCAGTTGCCTCCGATGGAGCATTTTGTACTTCCGGGAGGTAGTAACGCCATATCATATTGTCACCTCGCCCGAACGGTTTGCAGAAGAGCGGAACGAAGGGTTTGTCTGTTGACAAAAGAGGTTCCCATTCCTGCCGAGTTGATTAAGTACCTCAATCGCCTCTCCGACTATTTGTTTGTTCTTTCCCGTAAAATTGCTGTAGATGAGGGTGTTGACGAAGTTCAGTGGGTACCGTAAAATTTATGCCTATTTATTTTTATTCTCGCAAAAAAATAGTAACATCGCAAAACCGTTGAACAATAATCTAAATTAATATAATATGTATTGGACACTGGAATTGGCTTCAAAATTGGAAGATGCACCCTGGCCTGCAACGAAAGATGAATTGATCGATTTTGCTATACGTTCGGGAGCTCCGCTGGAAGTAATTGAAAATCTGCAGGAGATGGAGGATGAGGGTGAAATTTACGAATCCATTGAAGATATTTGGCCGGATTACCCAAGCAAGGACGATTTCTTCTTCAACGAAGACGAATACTAAAAATTGGCGTTCTGCTTACTTTTTGATGCAGGTTTCTTTTCGGGGCCTGCAATTTTTTTGCGTTTCTCGTTGAGCGGGTAGAGGTCGAAACGGGATTTGGGCTGCTCGCTTTCCCGCCAGGCAAATCCCTTCAACACCATCTCATCAGAAGTCAGATCTTTCATTGGCGTAAGTTTACCATCCGGTTTAGGAAAAAATGCAATACTGTCAATCTTGCTTTTCAACAGGTAAACATTGATCTTGCTGCTCTCCATTTTGCTCATACCCGAATAGTGGTCCTTGTTTTTCAGGTAGTAGAGCGTAATGGCATTCCCGTTTACTTCAATGGTTTTTAACTCATTTTTGACGATGTATCCGATCAGTATTTTCCCTGAAATCTGGTTGAATTTGATGGAATCCTCACGGGAGATGATAAAGCCATTGTTGTCCAGTCGGGCAATGTCCGGTCCCGGTGTGTGCGGACGGTATTCAATTTTTTCGGCCGACAACTGATGTACATCCGACCACAAAACAGGATCCATATAGAGTCTCATCACAGAATCCTTCATCTGGTAGGAGAGAGAGTCGCAGATTCCCTGCAAATCCTTTTTGTAAAACCGTACCCTGTGATAAGCCATGAATATCTTTTGATCTTTTTTGTCCTTCGCTTTTAACGTGTCGGATGCTGCCGAAACCGAATCATTGAGAGCCGTTTTGATTTTTGGCAAAGCCTCCTTCCCACTAGAAATTTTGGCAGTATCTGCTACCGCGGATAATGAATCTACGATGGTCGGGAGTTTCTTAATTACCTGCAAAGCAGTGGCTTTCAGGCTGTCAGCCTTGGGAACAAGTGAGTCTTTGACGGCGGAAACCAGAGCGATCACCTCCTTGTTTTTATCGGCCAGTGCAGCAGATTGAACTGGTTTGGTCATACCAGATTTCTTTGGAACAAGTTCTTCCCGCGCCAGCTTCTTTATTATCGCTTTTTTAGAAAGGTCAGGAATCGATTTGAGTGTATCTGCATGGAGGAAAAGGGTGTCTTTTTTCGAAAATTGCATAAAAATGGCGGAGTCGGTAACAAAGGCAATTTTGGTTTTCTCATTGTAGGTTCCTTTCCTACCGGTGATCGCCACATGGTTGGTGGTATCCGAAAGGAGTACCCTGCTTCGTGCCCTGCCGGTGCCGGCATCTCTGGAATAGTACATGGTATCCCCCTGTAAAGTTTGCTCTTTGCCTATAATTTTGGAGGCTTTGTAGAGTTCCGCAATATTCGTTCGTGTATCGTACCACCCTTTTTCCGAATAGAGTGTCCCTTGTTTTGTCGTTCCGACGATGTGCGTTGGTCCGACAATAAAGACCCTTTCAATCTTGCTGTTGTATTTGAGGGTGTCGGCGGTCAGGACAAAATCCTTGTTGGTTACCTTCACTGAGTCTTTAAAGAAGAAGAGGTCTTCGTTGGAGTAGTACCGGCCAATTTTGCTGACCAGTACATTGGCAGTATCAACGATTTTTCCCCAGGTATGGTAATTCGCAATGTTGGTCCGCATGTCAAAAGTCAACTCATCGGTTGTCATAACAATGGATTTGTTGACCAATTTGACATTTCCATTCACCTGTGCAATTCTGCTGTTACCCTCGTATTTGATCTTGTCTCCATAGAGATTCAGTGTATCTCCCTGGATGATGTGAACGTGGCCAAAAGCATCCACTTTGTTGCTGTCTTCGTAATTATAAGCGCTGTCGCAAAAAAGGATTGCATTGTTGTGACTCAGTTTAACATTTCCAATTAACCGTGTTGCATTGGCGATAATTTTCCTGTCGTAGGTGTAAAGATCGGAATTGAGAATCTCGATTTTTTTCTTTCGTCCGCCGGGTTGAGGCAAAGAGCCCGACACAATGTGAAACGCTACGATCAGCAGCAGTGAGACCAGCAGACGGTATCTTATCTTATGAGTTTTCATAACCTTCTAAGCAATTACTTAATCCATTAATCCCCAAATCCAATAAATCCCAATCACTTCTTCCAGGATTTCAGCTTAAAATTGCAGTTGCTATAAAGGTCATCGATGTGGATATAGGTTTTTGCCTGTTGTTTGGCAAGCCAGGTCCGATAGGTATCTTCTTTCTTCTTCTCCAGATAAATCTCGCTCATGTGCTGGTAATCTTCCTGAAGATTGGCAGAATGGGCATTGGTTCTGCTCAGCAATTTTATGACTTTATAGACCTTACGTTGTTTGTCGTCTATGCCAAGGAAAGGTACAGATACCTGCCCAACCTGTAAGCCGGTAATCAGTTTACTTACATCCGGATCAAGTTCTTCCATCAGAAATTTGGTGGAGCCGGTTTTCTGTGAAGTGACAAGCCCGCCATTGTTGCGGGTGTTTTTATCGGAAGAATACATGTAGGCTGCCTGATCCCACGTGATAGTTTTCTTGGCGATAAACGAAACAAGGCTGTCGATCCGGCCTTTGGATTTTTCCAGTTCTTTGGGATCGATTTTCGGAAGTATCAGGATGTGACGGCATTTGATTTTTTCACCTCTTTTGTCGATCAGCTGGATGATGTGGTAACCAAATTCACTTCTGACCACTTTGGAAACGGCTCCTACTTTGAGGTTAAATGCCTCAGTGGCGAAGGCCGGATCCAGCATGGCCCGTCCGACATAATCCATCTCACCACCATTGCGCGCAGATCCCGGATCTTCTGAATACATGACGGCGAGGGTGGCAAAATTTTCACCATTCTCGACCCTGCGTTTGTACTCCCGTAGTCTGCTCTTTACATCCATATCTTCCTGTTCAGTGATAACCGGAAGTATTGTAATCTGGGCATATTCCATCTGGGAGCCTATCATTGGGATCTTCTCTTTGGGCAGTTGCCTGAAATAATTGCGTACCTCGGAAGGAGTGGCAGTCACATTTTTTGAGATTTTTTGCTGCATCTGCTCAGTCTTCAACTGCTCCTTGATCATCTCGCTCATCTCAGATTTCAACTGGTTGATCGATTTTTTGAAATACTTCTCAACCTCTTTCTCTGAACCAATATTTTCGATAAAGTATTTCAGCCTGCGGTCCATGTTCTGGTTGATCTGGTTATCGGTTACCACGATATTGGTATCGAGTTCGGCCTCTGCCAGCAACAATTTTTGTTCAAGCAGTTTCTCAAGGATTTCACATTTTATGTCCCCTTCGGTGGTCTGTCCCTGCGCCTTCGCATCCATAACCTGCTGCTCTATGTCGGACTTCAGGATAGGATTACTGCCGACAATGGCCACAATCTGATCAACAACCTTGTCCTGGGCGTTCGAAACAAAAAAGGATCCCAGGATAATACCTGACAACAACAAACCTTTTGTCAACTGTTTTAACATAATCTTCTTTACTTAAGTAATAAGCGATATTTAATGTTGGACCATCTATAAATTCAAACAGATCAATTTTTACTGCGGTCCCTGAGCGAAGCCGAAGGGTTTATTTGAATTCCTTGATGGTAAACCTATTTTCTCTTCTGCCTTTCTCGTAAATGTTTTTTTCGAGATCCTGAAGAAATTCCATTTTCCGACTGTTCAAAATTAAACTTTCTATCCGATCCTTGACGAAATCGTAAGGAGCTTTTTCTCCTGCCAGAATGTAATCATTGATCAAAACGAAGTAGAAATTATTTAAATCGCTGAATTGAAGAAATTTAGATCGCCTCAACATTTGTTCCGGATCCTCTTTTCCCCCAGGAATTCGTGCCAGAATGTTGTTGAAATCGACCCATCCGTTGTTGAAATGGTCGTATTTTGATGCGTACTGGAAACTATAGCTTTCCAACTCACTCATTGATCGGGTGCTATTCTCTGTCATCCACCGTCTGATCTGGTCAGTTTTGGCTACATTTTTAGGTATCTCCACGTAAACTGCTTTGACAATGTTGTAGTCGAGGGTGAATTTCTCGGGATTGATCTCATAATAGCGTCGTATATCCTGATCAGTGAGGACCGTATCTAATTTTTGGCTAAGCAATTGCTGCTGGTATCGGTGAATAAGCAGGGCATTGCTGTACTCTTCGATCTCTTTGGAAAGATCTTTCTGACTTTCATCCAGATTTTCGATAGCCATCTTCAACAGCAGCTCTTTCTTTACCCATCGGGTGAGGATGTCATTGACCCTTGCCAGGCTGTCCGGCTGCGTCATCCCGGCGGGAAGTTGAGGCCGGAGATCTTTCAACAGGTAAGTTTTGTCATCTACCCTGGCAACATAGACCTCATCTTTTGAATTTCGGAAATAGCTGCATCCGGATAGGACAATAACTGTGCAAAGCACCATGAACCAGCCTGTGTATCTCTGACGATGAAAATGAATAATTTCTAGCATATCAATCTGTTCCAGGTATTAGACGAGAAGCGGTAGTGATAAGTTGTAATGATCACCTTCTTTTTACGGAAATTTAACAGCTCACCGAATTTTGGATCTATTCGCGGCTGTAATTTGGAGACTCCCTGGTAATGGTTACATCGTGCGGATGACTCTCGGCAACCCCTGCATTTGTTATTCTGCAGAACTTGGTTTCGTGGAGTTTTTCGATGGTAGCGGCACCACAATAGCCCATTCCGGCTCGTAATCCGCCGATTAACTGGTAGAGTACCTCGTTGAGCGAACCTTTGTAGGCAACCCGCGCGACAATACCTTCCGGTACAAGTTTTTTGATGTCATCTTCCACATCCTGGAAGTAGCGGTCTTTTGAACCCTGTTCCATTGCCTCGATGGAGCCCATTCCCCGGTAGGATTTGTATTTCCTGCCCTGAAAGATGATGGTTTCGCCCGGTGATTCTTCCACCCCTGCAAACAGGGAACCCGCCATTACACTTTGAGCGCCCGCTGCAAGCGCTTTTACAATGTCGCCCGAATAACGCAAACCACCATCGGCAATTACAGGTACTCCGCTGTTTTTCAGCGCTTTTGCTACGTTGTAGATGGCCGAAAGCTGAGGGATTCCAACCCCTGCTATCACGCGTGTAGTGCAGATCGAGCCTGGCCCGATTCCAACTTTTACTGCATCGGCACCGGCAAAAACAAGTTCCGAAGCCGCTTCCGCGGTAGCGATATTACCCACGATAAAATCTTTCTCGGGAAATTTAGATTTTGCCCTTTTCAACATCTCCAGAACCGGGCGGGAGTGACCATGTGCGGTATCGATGACGATGGCGTCCACATTTGCTTTTATCAACTCTTCAATTCGTTCCATTGTATTCGCTGTGACACCAACCGCGGCGGCTACTCTTAACCGACCTTTGTCGTCTTTGCATGAATTGGGTTTGTCTTTGACCTGGGTAATATCCTTGTAGGTCACCAATCCGATCAGCTTGTTGTTTTTGTCAACTACAGGAAGCTTCTCAATTTTATAATTCTGCAGGATCTTGGCTGCTTTTTCCAGGTCAGTAGTAATATCTGTTGTTATGAGGTTTTGGGTAGTCATGATCTCTGAGATCGGGCGGTTCAGGTTGCGCTCAAAACGAAGATCCCTGTTGGTGACGATTCCGACCAGATGACGTTCGGCATCGATGACCGGAATTCCGCCGATCTTGAAAGTTTCCATCAACTTCAGGACATCGCCTACCAGTTTGTCTTTCGAGATAGTGATAGGGTCGAAGATCATGCCGTTCTCAGCTCTTTTGACGATGTTCACCTGTTTGGCCTGCTGTTCGATGGTCATGTTTTTGTGGATGACCCCAATGCCGCCTTCACGGGCAATGGCGATGGCAAGTTTCGATTCGGTTACTGTATCCATGGCCGCAGAGACGATGGGCGTATTTAGCTTGATATTTCGTGAAAATTGCGATGACACCTCCGAATAATCGGGTATTAAAAGCACATCATCGAAGGTTAATCCTTCGAGTACCACTTTATCTGAAAGAAATGACATGGGTGTGAATTTTTGGTGAGACTTTTTGTTGCGCAAAAGTACTAATTTTTTTCTTTTGGGGCAATCGCTTCTTGGCGCCCTTTGTGGAACCCTTAGTGCCCTTTGTGGTTATTTTTTTACCTTTTTCACCACTAAGGCTGCAAAGGGTAACACAAAGGTTTCACAAAGGTTTTCACTAATTCAATGAAATACCCATGAGAAAACGTTCGCACCAATCGAAAATGAATATCTGGGTATTCCATGCGACCTTTAAAAATTAAATTATATACGCATGAAATCGTAACGCCGGCGTAAAAAATATAATTTATACCGATAGGGAGTTTCTTTTCCGCTATATTTGGATTTCCATGGACTTGTATCACGAAATATTGCTAAAACATTGGGGGTATGAGCAGTTCAGGCCCTTGCAGGAAGATATTATCCATTCGGTGGCGGAAGGGAAAGATACGCTTGGACTGATGCCTACCGGCGGAGGCAAGTCGATTACTTTTCAGGTATTTTCGCTCTCGAATGAGGGAATGTGCCTGGTGATTACCCCCTTGATTGCGCTGATGAATGACCAGGTGGATCATCTCCGGTCCAAAGGGATCAAGGCCCTGGCCATCTATTCCGGCATGACTGCCAGGGAGATCGAGATTGCCTGCAACAATGCCGTTTACGGAGATTACAAATTTCTCTACGTCTCTCCCGAAAGGCTTTTGTCACCCAATTTCCTGGAGTATCTGATCCGGTTTAACCTTAATCTGATTACGGTCGACGAGGCGCATTGCATCTCACAATGGGGATATGATTTCAGGCCGTCGTACCTACAGATTGCTGAAATTCGAAAATATTTTCCAAAAGTGCCAGTGCTGGCGCTGACAGCCACTGCCACCGGAGCGGTTGCTGAGGATATTCAGGATAAGTTGCTTTTCCCTCAAAAGAATCTCCTCAGGAAGAGTTTTGTCAGGGAGAACGTTACCTATCTTGTTCGTCAGAAGGAGGATAAATTGGGTTACCTGGCCGAAACGGTCTCCAAATCGAAAGGAACAGGAATCATCTATGTCAGAAGCAGGAAGAAGTGCCGCGAGATAGCCGATCTCCTGCGGCAGCAGGATGTTGCAGCCGACTTTTACCACGCCGGACTGGATCCGGCCCTCCGAAAAGAGAGGCAAAACCGCTGGATGACTGGCGCTACCCGGGTGATTGTTGCAACGAATGCCTTTGGGATGGGGATTGACAAGTCTGATGTGCGTTTCGTGCTGCACCTTGATCTTCCCGATTCATTGGAGGCCTATTTCCAGGAGGCGGGAAGGGCGGGAAGGGATGGAGAACGGTCTCTTGCGCTGATGATCTACAACGGAACCGACAAAAGGCGGCTGCACAAAATGGTGACAGACGCCTTTCCGGAGCAGGAGCGAATTCGTGCCGTTTACCAGGCGCTGTGTGACTATCTTCAGATTGCGGTTGGAACGGGTAAATACGGCTTTTATACTTTTCAACCTGAAGATTTTGCCAGGAAGTTTAATTTCCCCTTTACCACGGTCTACCACTGTCTGAAGCTGATGGAAAGGGAGGGTTATCTGGAGTACACGGATGATCCGGAGAGCTCTTCGCGGCTCTATTTCCTCGCCCACAGAGATGAGTTGTACCGTATCGAAACAGGAAGCAAAGATCTGGAGAAGGTTATCGGCATGCTTTTGCGCTCCTACACCGGATTGTTCAACGATTATGTAAGAATTGACGAGGTGTTGATTGCCAGAAGGCTGGAGATGACTCCTGATGAGCTTTACCAAAATCTCAAGTATCTTTCGCAGCAAAAAATCATCCACTACATTCCGCGCCGGGAAGCTCCTGTAGTACAACTCCTTACTGAAAGGCTGGACGCTTCCAGAATACGTATTTCAAGAGCCAATTACCATGATCGCAAAAAGAATTACCAACAGCGGGTGGACTCCGTTATCGAATATGCCCGTTCGGAAGATAATTGCCGCAGTATTCAGCTGCTCTCCTATTTTGGTGAAAAGGGATCCAAACCCTGCGGAAAGTGCGATGTATGCCAGGGTGAGCACCAATCGGGGATTTCGAATGCAGAGTTCAATGAAATAAGCAGCGCGATTTTGCAGTTACTCCATTCAGTCCCGATGGAAATAAAGGAAATAAATAGAAATATGGTTGGGAAGGAGAAGAGCATTTTTAAGGTCACAAGATGGATGCTTGATCAGGGAAAACTTGAACTTGACAGGTCAGGTCACCTGATTTTGAACCAGGCTGGATCGTCCGATTCGTCTGATCCTGCTACAGAATGAATTGACCTGCGCAACAATTGACAAACCCCATTCATGCGTTTATAATTTGTTTTTTAAGGGTCGCATGGAATACCCAGATAGTCATTTTCGGTTGGTAGGATAATTGTCTCATGGGTATTTCATTTTTTTGGTTTTAAACGCTTACTCAACGAAGTTTGATTACCTTTGCAGCTGAGAAGTTTTTGTTGTGAACATGGAAGAGAGATCAATCGATGAATCACTTTTCTCGGATGTTGTCTATTCCAAAAGTTACAGAAGATGTTACCCTTACTTTATCTGAAGACTTCACTGCTGCCGGGTTTGAATGAGCTGGAAGATTCAGAAGAATCACCTGAAAAGTTTGTTACGGAGAGTGACTACAATTTTATCCTTCGGAAACTGAGTTCGAAGATGGGAGAGTTTGACAGCTATCCCGAAATTCTTGAGCCCGGTATGGCCCTGGGAGATGCCTCTGTCGAGGCCAATATCTCTGAAAACGTAGCCGATATCTATCAGGATCTGAAAGATTTTATTTTGTCCTACAGGATCGGAACGGTGGAGGTGATGCGGGCAGCCCTTTGGGAGTGCCGGAACAACTTCGAACAATATTGGGGACAAAAACTGGTGAACGGTTTGCGCGCGGTTCACATGCTGGTGCATGGGAATGTTAACATTGATTAGTTTAACCTCTACGAGGTAAAAGGAACTTTAGGTGGGCGTTTTTCTACAATACTTTATCCGCTACGCGGAATGGGCTGGTTTGAATGTAGAAAACATTAGGAGTATTGAATAATGCTGTATTTTAACAGGAAAAAAATATTGGGTCTGCGAAGTAGTTAATGAATGGGGAAGTTTAATAAATAAAATCATCCCGTTCCGCGTAGCGGATGCACTTTTGTAGAAATTAGAGGGTGAAATCATCCCATTCCGCGTAGCGGATAAAGTATTGTTGTAGATGAGCGAATATATCAAAGGTATTTGAAGGGAATATCCACCTGATCGAAAAGGTGGAGGAGCTGACAGACGCCGTCAATTATTTGAAAAAGCACCCCATCCTGGGATTCGATACCGAAACCCGTCCGGCTTTTAAAAAGGGGCAGAACCACCAGGTGGCATTGCTTCAACTCTCCACGGCCAATGAGGCTTTCCTCTTCAGGACCAATCTGATCGGTCTCTCACCAGGTTTGGTCAAGATTCTTGGTTCCCCTTCGATCATAAAAGTCGGCGCAGCCATTCGCGATGACATCAAGATCCTTCAGAAACTTGCCCATTTCAAACCGGGTGGTTTTGTTGAATTGCAGGAGCTGGTCAAAGAGCACGGCATCGAGAATTTCAGCCTGAAGAAGCTGGCCGCCATCGTCTGCGACATGCGCATCTCAAAATCACAACGTCTCACCAACTGGGAAGCGCCGGTTTTAACCGAACAACAGCAAGTCTATGCTGCTACGGATGCATGGATCTCCTACATGATATACATCGGACTCACCCAAAAATAACCCATGCAACCACTGGCGCACGTCATTTTGAAGAAAGGCAAAGAAGATTCGATGGAACGGTTTCATCCCTGGATCTTCTCCGGTGCGATCGACAAGATTGAAGGCGCAGTGGAAGAGGGTGACCTTGTCTCGGTCAGAAAGAGTGATGGCAAAACCATTGCCTACGGACATTGTGCCATCGGATCGATTGCCGTGCGGATCTTCTCCTTCGGGGAGAGCATCCCGGGCGATGATTTCTGGAAAATCAGGATTCAACAGGCTTACAGGCTCCGCGAATTGATGGGTTTGACCGATGCCCCCGACACCAACGCTTACCGGCTGATCCATGGCGAAGGCGATGGAATGCCCGGACTGATTGCCGATTATTACAACGGAACTGTTGTACTTCAGTCCCATTCTGTAGGTATGTGGCTGGTGCGCGAAGCGATCGCAGAGGCGCTAAAAGCCGTTTTAGGAGAAAAATTGGTAGCTGTTTATGACAAGAGCGCCAAGACACTTCCTTACAAAGCTGATATTGAGGCCAAAGATGGTTACCTTTATGGTGAATCTTCTGCCGGAGAGGTGCTTGAATATGGCAACCGGTTCAAAGTTGACTGGCTTGAAGGGCAGAAAACAGGATTCTTTATCGACCAGCGCGAAAACCGGAAACTTCTGGCAACCTATGCCAAAGACAAATCGGTTCTCAACATGTTTTGTTACACCGGTGGATTTTCGTTCTCTGCGATGCAGGGAGGAGCAAAATTGGTCCATTCGGTCGATTCATCGGCCAAAGCCATCGAGCTGACAAATGAAAATGTGGAACTAAACTTTCCCGGAGATACCCGTCACGAGGCGTTTGTGGCTGATTGCTTCGATTACCTGCAAGATATCAAGGACAAATATGATCTGATCATACTCGATCCTCCTGCTTTCGCCAAGCACCGCGGTGCCCTCGCTCAGGCTCTGCAGGGTTACAAACGTCTCAATGCGAATGCCTTCCGGCAGATCAAACCCGGAGGTATCCTGTTTACTTTTTCCTGTTCACAGGTTGTGACCAGGAACAACTTCCGCGAAGCAGTCTTTTCGGCTGCCGCGATAGCCGGACGGGAGGTGCGCATTTTGCACCAGTTGTCCCAGCCGGTCGACCATCCGATCAACATCTATCATCCCGAAGGTGAATACCTGAAAGGTTTGGTTTTATATGTAGAATAACATCGTTCATCTTATAGTTTAAGCAATTGAATTTTTCAGATTTTGACTTTACACACGACGTCATGGATGGATTGTCCTCCATGGGCTTCGAAAAATGCACCCCTGTACAGGAGTTTGCTATTCCTGTCATTTTGGAGGGGAAGGACCTGATTGCCTGTGCCCAGACGGGTACCGGAAAAACAGCAGCCTATTTGCTCCCGATTCTGAACAACATTTCCAGGGAGGGACACACCGGCATGCATACCCTGATCATCGCCCCGACACGGGAGTTGGTTTTGCAGATTGACCAGCAGATCGAAGGGTTTTCCTATTTTACTGGAGCCTCCTCACTGGCCGTTTACGGCGGTGGAGTGGGAGCCGCATTTGATCAGCAAAAATCCGCGTTGGTGCAGGGCGCCGACATCATTGTCGCGACTCCCGGCAGGCTTCTCTCGCACATCAACATGAAATACTCCGATTTCAGCACCATCCAGACACTGATTTTGGACGAAGCCGACCGGATGCTCGACATGGGCTTCTTCGACGACATCATGCGGATTATCGGAGAGCTTCCCGGAGAGAGACAGACCCTCCTTTTTTCAGCCACAATGCCTCCGAAGATCCGGCAAATGGCCGGGATGATCCTGAAGAATCCAGAGCAAATCAACATTGCTATCTCCAAGCCTGCCGAAAACATCATTCAGGCTGCCTACATGGTCTACGAAGGACAGAAAGTGCAACTGGTGAGAGAGTTGCTGAAAGGAAAGACAGACTACAAAAGTGTTTTGATATTTACCTCCCGCAAAGCCAATGTGAACGGACTGGTACGCGAACTTCGCCGGATGGGCTTCTCTGCCGACGGCATGCTGTCGGATCTGGAGCAGAAAGAGCGGGAAGAGGTGATGCTTCGTTTCCGTAACCGGGAGACTCAGATCCTGGTTGCCACCGATATCGTTTCACGTGGTATCGACATCGACAGCATCGATCTGGTGATGAACTACGACGTGCCGCGCGATCCGGAGGATTACGTCCACCGTATCGGCCGGACAGCCCGTGCTTCCCAATCGGGAGTAGCCATTACGCTGATCTCCGATAACGATATGCACGATTTCAGGAAGATTGAAGAGCTGATCGAACGCGATATCATCAAGATTCCACTTCCTTCCGGCATTGGTATCGGGCCCGAATACAACCCCTCCATCCGGAGAAAGATGGCACCCAGGTCGTCGGGCGGCGGAGCAAGAGGCGGCGAACGCAGGGCTCCGGCCAAGAAAGATTTTCGGCACAGGGACCGGGGGAATCACCAGGGGCACAAGAAAGCGGGGGAATAATTAAAGATTAAAGATTACAAATTACAAATGAGGGAGACACCGCCCTCATTTGTAATTTGTAATCTTTAATCTTTAATTTTCTTTGGATCAATCACAATGTGCTTGATCGACTCATTCCTGCTCCCAACAGAGTATGAGTATGAGATGTGGATGAGCCCGTCGGTGGTTTGGATCAGGCAGGGATACGAGAAGCTGGCCTTGCGGTCGGGGGAGTATTCGATCACCTCTTTTTTGTGCCAGATGTTGCCCTCGTCATCGGAGAGGTAGAGCGAAAGCTTGTAACGGCCATCGTTGATATCATTCCCAAAATAGAGCCATTTCCCGTTTTTCATTGCATAGATCTCGACACTCGCCTCGTTGGGAATATCTGTCTTTTTTGCCGCCGACCACGATTCCCCCTGATCTTTGGACGTGCTTACCTGTACCCGCGCAGGGGCATCACCACTGTCGCGCATATAGGCCACGATTTCACCACTTTTCCTAACGGCCAGAGCTGGCTGGATCGGTCCGCGGCCAACAATCGGAAGACTGGGGCGCCAGGTGGCGCCATTATCGTCTGAGATGGCTACCATCGACATGTTCAGTCCGTCGGAGTAGAGCGGGAGCAGGATTCTTCCGCTGGCCAGGGTGATAGGTTGTATGCGGGTCATCCAGCCGAAGCTACGTTTCATCTTGTCCTTGCTGGCCTCGATGATCATATCATCGTATTTGGGGGCATAGGCTGCCCATCCGCGATCTGCATCGCCCAAATCCTTGAATTTTTTGGCTACCTCAGCGGCAAAGCTGTCGTCCGGTTTAAGGAGGATATCATCCTGCCAATCCCAGATTGGGGCTCCCTCATTCATGAACTTTGCGGCGGTGCGAAAGCGAAGAACTGAATATTGCCACTGGTTGGCCTGCACTGCCACCCAGAAGAGGAAGAGTTTCCCCTCCTTGTTGAGGTAAAGAACAGGATTGCAATCCGGAATCCCTTTGGTATCGGCCATCAGGAATGGGGTGGCCCAGGTGGTGCTCCCTTTCTTCTGCCGCGAGCCCATTACACGGACATCATCGGCGTTGCGTTCACCGTTACCCTGAAACCAGCAGGAGAGCAGGTCGCCATTGGGAAGCTGCACGATGGAACTGCCGTGGGTGTGTTCGGGTTGGAAGGGGAACATGATCTCCTGCTGCACAATGGCTTTGGAGGTCTCGGTGTTTTGTGCCTGCATGCCAAGGAAACCCAACAGCAGCAAGCCGGACATAAATAATTTTTTGAACATCTGGTAATTTATTAGTAGTTGTAGAATCCGGCGTGAAGGTAAGGATTGATTTTAAAATCTGCACCTGCCAGGGTTATCATTAGTTGTTCTTCTTATTTCACACGTGTCGATTACAATATTCAATTATCTTAAAGTCAAGATCTCCAAGTAAGTCATTATTGTCAACAAACTTATATATTTCCAAACATTTTTTGTATTCCTTCATTCTGAATACTTGTCTGGCTTTTTCAACTCTAAAGTTATCAAAACGGATACTGTTTTCTTTCCTGATTTTTCTGTCAACTTCGGTAATGATTTTGTCCTGGAGTTTTGAAATTTCCTGTAGCTTATTGCATTCTCCTGTAAAAAAGTCGTCAACCAAATATTGAAAATCGTGTAAAATGCGCTTAAATGCCTCAAGTTTATTTTCTGGTAGAAAGTCTTTATGCAGTTTCTTGTCAGCAAAGCCGAGTTGGTCGAGATAAAAAGGATGACTTGCTATTGAATTGTCATATTGGTAAAGAATTTGTCCAATAGAAAAACGATAATCAACAAGGAATTTTTTGCTTTTGTTTCTATAGGATGCAAAAGTAAAATGTCCATCCGGACCTTTGTCAATTTGGTAGTCTTCAAACTCAAAACCATATCCAGTTAAAAATGGTTCAATGGTTTCAAGTCCTTTTGATAATTCCTTTATTAGTTGCATGGCCTTTAAACAATTACTGTGTACGGAAGATGGGATGGCCCGGCTGTTGCAGTTAGCAAACCTGCACCAGCCGACAGCTTCTAAATGAACAGTTTACTTTGTCTGCTGATGTTCTTCAATCCCAAACAAATCGAATGGCTTTTTGCTGAAACTATCTTTGAACAGGAAGATGGTAAGGACGATATAAGCGGCGAACGCCAGAACGATCAGGATCTGGGTCCAGGAGGTCTTTTGAATGGGTTGCCTGTCTTTTACCTCGCAAACTTCGCCTGGACAGTATTGCGCTTTTTCTTTGTAGACCAGGGTGTAAAATTTGCATCCCAGACAGATCCCGAAAGCCGATTCGAAGAAGAGGAAGATCAGGCAGATGAGACAAATAAGTCCGGTGATGGGGCTGTAGGAGTTGACCACTACCAGCAGGATGAACATGGTCAAAGCCAGAATGATACCGATGATCCAGGCAAATTTCTTCTGTTTGGCGCCAACATATTCGGGCGTCTGGTTCCTGACGATCAGACGGCCGATGATCAAGGAAGGGGCAAATCTGGGACTCACCAGTACCCGAATTAATATGTCCGTCAGGAAGATCACCACCGCGTACTTGAGGGGTGTAAAATTGCCTTTGGTTACGACAGTAACGATGGTGATAAACATCATCAGAAACAGGATACCGGCCGCAGCGCGGATTTCACGTTCGTTTAAAACAGGGATGTTGTATCCTGGAACATCCTCGCCGAATTTGATTATTTTGCTCATAGGATCAGAATTTACAGAATTTACAGAATTGATCAGAATTTTCAAATATAGGAATTATTACAATTAATTGACAAATGTGGTTAAACTGAGAATCATGTGCCAAAATCCGGGAGCTACCTGATGTTGGATTGGTGCGATTGTATGACGCTCCAATTACCATCGATCTTTTTATAAACAAAAGACCAAAAGAATTTTACGGAAAATGATTTGCCGGAACTCAGATCGATGTTTGAGTTGCCATAAGCGGTCAAAAGGACAATGTTATCGGATAAAACCGTTATTTTCTCTTTTTGAATTGTTATGGTTTGTCTGGCTGCACCCTGAGATCTGGCTTTCAAAATGTTGATCAGCGAATCATACCGCATATAATAGGAATCATTTGTGATAAACCCTGCATGATACCGGTCATCAACCCCCTTGCTTATTTTGTCATAATCCAGGGCCTCTGCCGCTTTTACCATGGAATGGAAGAGAGGGCCAACCTCATTTTCAATCTTTAATTTTTGACGGTTTGTGATGTTTTGACCTGTTGAAAGTTCTATAAATCCTAGCATCAGGAAACCTGTCAATGAGATAGCAAGTGCTTTTTTCATCATCCTTTGTTATTAAATTAAACCTAAACAGGATGGATCAAAATGACATTCCCTCGGCTACCGTAGTTTTGTAATCCACAGCCCGCAGGATGAGATTCTGTAAAGTAATATTTTAACTATGGTGTATCAGAAGCGCTCCCTAATTTTTATTCTCCATTTTCTTTAAAATTTCCCTTAACAGGTCATTGTGTTCCTGCTTTAAAGCGATAAACTTATTGACCCAGGTGAAAATGAAATAGAACAGGCAAAAAATTAGCGCCAGATAGAAAATGGAAATAAACAGAGGAAATAAAAAGAAGTTTGACATAATGGAAGGTTTTAGTTGTAATTGATATTTGAGATTGTATGATCTAATCAGCTTAATACATAGGATTTTATGGTTGGAAGATAAATGGCAGATTTAGGAGCGAACCACTTAGATAACAATTGTTTATAATCGTATGTTGAAAACTGATTTTCATTTTAACATTGTTAGTTTATCCCCATCAAAATAGCCGATTCCATCAGATTGAGAAAGGAATATAAATTTATTTTTATCTATTATTGAAATTTTCGAAACATTCATAGGCGAACCAACCGCATCTCGTTGTCCACTTTCCCAATGAAGTTTTGGTTTTATAATAAACTCCCAATTTCCAATTTTTGACAAATCTTTGGCAATATTTCCATTGAAGATTCCATTTTGTGAATAAAAATAAATTGAATTATTACTCTTATCATAAGTTGCAGGTCCAATGTATTCGGCATCCATCCAAGATTTTATACTGTCATGCTTATTTGGGAAATCCCAATGAATATAACTTCTAAACACTGTAGTAGCTTTTAGATTATTAAATCGAATAATTATTCCTGTTGTCATCATATGTTGAAGACCTGCAGATAGGTATACTGATGTCGAATCTTCAAAGAATGATTTAATTGGCCATAAAGCAATTTCAAAAGTACCAAGATTAGGGGTCAAGAATTGGTTGGTTGCTGTTTCAAATACTATTAAGTTACCACCCCATTCACCATATCCAAAGCCTAACCAAATCTTATCAGTACTATCCATGTAATAGCAATATGGCTGCCCCCATTTATTTTCGTAGTTAATTTGATGATTTAAAGAATTATTAGAAAAGTATAATTTGTGATTCTGAACATCTTCAATTCCTTTTTCAGTAATTATAAAACCGTGATTATTACTGTCAAATAATATTCCGTAAATATTTCCTTCATAAATTGAAATGATTTCCCAGGAGTTATTTTGTTCAATATACCTTTTAATCAAGTTATCCTTATCAGCGATTATTAACTTATTGGTTTTATCTTTTGCGATGAAAAGAATCTCAGAAGAATTTGATATTTCTTTCTCTATTAACTTGCCATTTGATTTGTCGAATAACTTTAGTTGTCCATTTTGGGAAAGTCCGTAGATAAATTTGGTTGTTACTATAAAGTCCTTGTACTGTGCAAATACATTAACTTGAATAATCAGTAAGTATATTAAAAGAATTGTGAGGATCTTATTCATAGTGATTCGTTCTTGATTATGCCCAATGACCGCCGAATATGTGAAACCTAAGCTTATTCAGCCAATATGGCGTGTATAAACGCAGTTTAGGTTCGTATCTAAGTGTAAAGGTAAAAAATAATTATGTATAAAACCAATGGGCTGGTTAGCAATTTTTTAGAGCCTGGCGGATAGGTTTAGGAAAGGATTAGGGATAGGCAGTTTAAGGGCGAAAATTGGGAATTGTAGCAGCCGGGGATTTCGATTCCAGTGGCTTAATGATATCAGGGATTCGGATAAGCTGGATATGTTGTATAAAGAAACGATGAGTCGCGTCTCTACGCGGTAGTGCCCTTCGCTCCCGCGCGATTGCATCGCGTGGTATTCCAATCTAACAAATAACAATGACATTGTCCAAAATACCTTTCTCTCCGGCATAATCCGCACCCCTTCATTAAACCACGCGATGCAATCGCGCGGGAGCGAAGGTTGAAACCCTGGGTTACAAGATCGGTCGAGCCTACGGCACTGGGATACGAATAATTTGAATCAGCAAAACTCCAGCCTTTTGTCCCTAGAAATTCTGCTAATTCTTTAATCCTGGCCAATTCTGATTCTGACTATTTCAACAAAAACACCTTCCTCAGTTCTTCCACCTGCTCATCATTAATTGGGTTCAGACTGCCCAGGGAGTTGGACATGATCAGTGATTTGGCGCTGAACTCAGCGACTTCGAGCCGGTCGAAGGTGCCGAGGAGTTTGTCGCCGGTGACCAGTACCGAGTCGTTTTCGATGATAACGGCCGGAGTGTTTTCGGAGAGGAGGTTGAGGATGACCTCGGAGCCGGCAAAATGGGAGCCAAAGGGCACATTGGGAACATCCTGCAGGAAGATCCAGCTTTCGGGGATGGTGCGTACATCGAATTTTTTGGCCGTCACGCTGTAAGTCATCAGGTAGGGGGTTTGCGTGAGGATGATGGAGTTGATGTGCGGATAGCGCCGGTAGATCTCCTGGTGCAGCCAAGTTGCCCTGCTGGGGATCTTTCCGTTTTCGCGTTTCCCGTTCCTGATCTGGACAATGTCTTCGATCTGGATATCCCAGCGCGATTCCCCGGTAGGTGTGATCAGAAAATCGTTGCCACTCCAGCGTACAGACACGGTGCCGTAGGAGCTGATCATCAGTCCCTGACTGCAAGCCCGGTGGACGATCCTTACGATCTCTTCGCGGATGGCACGCTCTTCGGAGGGGTGTTCCACCTCTTTCATTTCGGGCAAAAGATGTGGAATCTGCGCTTCGAACTCCTCAATCTGATCATCTGTGAGATAGTTGGGGGTCCCGATCATGTTGCCATACAGAATGGTACGGCAGCAAAACTCGAGCGTCTCGAACCGTTGAAAGGCGTCCTTGAGATTGGCGCCGCCTACCACAGTGCCGTGGTTCTCCATGATAACGGCTTCGAAGCCCTTTTCAAACTCGTCGGCGATTACTTTGCCCAGTCCGACGCTTCCGGGTAGCTGGTAGGGGGCGTAACCGATGCCGCCGCAAATATACTTGGCCTGCGGGATGACATTGGTGTTCGGAATCTGCCGTACGATGCTGAAGGAGACCAGCGCCGGCGGGTGGGCATGGATGATGGCTTTGATATCCGGGCGGCATACATAGATTGCCTTGTGGAAAGGATATTCGGAAGAGGGTTTGTGTCGTCCTTCGATGGATCCATTCTTTCTTATTACCATGATATCGGAGGGGCGGAGCGAGCCCTTATCGATGGCCGAAGGGGTAACCCAGATGTCGCCGTTGTCGTCGATGATGGAGACATTGCCGCCGGAGGTGGTGGTTAGTCCGCTTTTGTATATTTTATCGATGACCATGGTGATCTGGTCGCGGGGGTGCATGAGGGAGGTGTCGAGTTTTTTCATGGTGTCATTTAAAATTTAAACACAAAGAACACAAAGAAATTCCTAATAAGCGCCCTTCATTTGTAATTTGTAATTTTTAATTTCTTACTGTTGCTCCATGTATTTAATCAGATCCACCAAATTCTCCTCATTGTCGTAGACGACTTTGTGCTCCTTGACATATTTTTTGTAGCGGTCTGATTTGTCGTCGAATAGTTTGGAGAGCTGCCGCAGACTTATAAACAGACTCAATTTCCCATCTCTTTTCAGCCAATAGTTGGTGTAGGGCTTGGTGGTATAACCATCGGGCAATTTCAGCTGATAAGCCAGTCCTCCTGCAATCAAAGAGGAATAGGAGGTTGTGGATGAGGTTTGGGAGGTCCCTCCGTAGGCGGCAGGCTTACCGGGATCGACAACACTGCATTTGTGCGCAGCGTAAAGTTCAAATTTGTTGCGGTAGATCAGCTCCACAAATTTATCTTTTATTGGGAAAAACTTCCGATCCTTGATGTAAACTGTATCGATATCTTCCAGTCTGGCGATGGCCAGTTTCTTGCCATTGTTGTCGAAAATCATCTCCTCGGTGAGGGCGTTGTAGTTGAGCATCGTCGGATTCTTAACTCCGCTCTTCATCAATACAGTTCCTTTGACAAATTCAGGAAAGATGTAGTGGGAAAGTTCTACACCGCGACGCTGGCAATGGCCCGAGAAGGCTAACAGGCATAAAGTCAGCAACAAAATTGGCGTTTTCATATAGTAGGTTTTTTTGAAGGAATAAATATCGGAAAAATTAATTGACACCATAGAGCTGGTATATAAAAAAATTACACAGAGTTTCACAGAGGAAAAATTAGATTTTCTCTGTGTAACTCTGTGGCTTCTCCTGGTGTTCCTCTGTGTAATTTTTTTTGAGAACTACTTCTCCCACAAATCCGGGATTGCACCGTGTCCCCTTGCTTTCACCGGTTTCTGGTTGGTAGGGGGAGTGGTTCCGCTATGAATGTTGAATAGCTTTTTAGCCGTATTGCCCATTGCCTCCACCTGATGTGGATATGGGCGGTCGGTGACATCCACCAGACCGCAGTTGTAGTTTTCGCCATCAAAGCGGCCCGTCAGGTCCTGATCGGACCACTGAAAATAAGCCGTTCCGATCAATCCGGGATGCGAGTAGGCCTGTTCGGTATAGTAGCTGTAAGCCACACCCCGCTCTTTTTGCGAGTTGACCTGCCAGAGCGACTGGGCCATCCCCCTGTCGACGGTACCGAAATGGTACTCCCCGATGATCATAGGCAGACCGGTTCCCTCCAGAATCTGGTCCATAAACTCCTGTTTCGGAGCGAGATCGTAGCAGTTGAAACTGAAAACATCGAATACATCTTTGCAGATGGCCAATATCTCCTTACCAGGATTGTGCCCGAAGCGAATGCCGAGGTTCAGGTGGTTGGAATCATGTGTCTTGAGCGATTTGTTGACCGTCTGCAAGAAGATCCGGAAGGTTTCGAAGACGAATTGCTTGCGTTTTTCGGGGCTGTCGCTGCCATTCAGAAATTTGATCAATTCTGTTTTGAGGGGACGTTCATTTCCACTGAGCAGCATTCCGCACAACCGCTCTTCCTGGCCTGTCCAGGAGGGTTCGTTGCCTGAAAAATAGCCGATGAGCCATGGGTTTTCACGGTAGGGGGTTACAAACTCTTTGATGGAGGCATCGACCTTTGTCTTGAAATCGGAGGTGTAGACATCGGGCAATCCCATGATGCCGTTTTCTATTCCTACCCCGCGCAATTGCAGCATAAAAGCCTTCCTGTTAAGGGCCATCACCTCTGGAGAGGACCAGTTGCAGATGGTATTGAGTCCCCATTTGTCCATTCGTTTGATGACCAGCTCCCTCGATTTTTCGGGATAGCTATCGCCATAGCGTCTGATCAGGTTCCAGATGCCGAAAGATCCTGCATTGGGCCGTCGCTGGCTGGTGATGGTCGCAGAAGGCGGAAGCTCCTTGTAGATATTTTTGCGTTTGTCGAGGTCCCTCACACTCCCTCCACCTCCCGGACTGACGCAATCGACGCCAACCGAGAGGAAGAGAGATCCTTCGGGATCAACGAACCACCATTTACCATCGATTTTTTGTGTGTGGAAGAAACCTGTGGCCTTGACTTTCACCGGTAGGTAACCCCCAAATTTGGAGTAGTTGTAAGGTTTGGTGGTTACCGTTTCGGCATCTTCGGTTGCCCACTCCTTGCGGAGCTGAACTTCTGATTTGATCTTTCCCTCGTAGTCGCCCAGGTTCCACTGGCCAAATTCATCCACCACCGGCTTATCACCGAGATATTGGTCGCCTGGATCATCCACCGACAGGGCAATGGATCGAAGTTCGATCACCGGATTGTTGATGGGGACGTTCATGCGGATGCCGATAGAGTCGACTCCTTTGAGCGGACCGCGTTTGCCGCCAAGGTTGACCCAGCCGGTATAACGGGGCTTGTTGTAGGTGGCAGCGAGGTCGTTGGCCGCACCGGGAAGCTCCCTGTAAAAGCGGAGTGGAATGGACAGCTTGTTCCAGCCGTTGGGACAGTAGCTCATCACCCGAAGTTCGTTGTAACCGGTTTCGGTGGTAAATCCGACCTGAAATCGTTGCGATGTGGTCGATTTAAACTCGAGTACCACGAAGTTAAAGCCATCCCAATTGGTCGGAATGTTGGGGGAGATCTCTTTGATGGCGAATTTCCGTCCGGAGACCTCCTTGTTGCTGTCGAACTTAATTTTGACCGGTTTCTGGGCACAGCTAGGCAGGAAAGAGAAGATTCCTGCACCGAGCAGAACCAATAAAAAAAGGCAAGATTTCTTTTTCATACTTAATTTTATAAGATCAATGTAATTATTTATGTGTCAGAATGTTATGTCGTAAAATGTATTAAATTGACGGGGTGACTCTGAGTCACCCCGTCAATTGGGGGGATCAGACTTCATTTCACCCGTTCCGGGTTGGCAAATTCGGCATTCATCTCATAAGGCAGCACCCAGGTTTTGTTCCCTTTCTGATTGGTAAAATAGAGTTTTGATTCTGAGAGTTGATCTGCATGCCCGTCGGCCCAGAAGGAATAGAAATCGGGATTGGCTTTCAGAGGCCGGCGGGCATAGGAGTGGTTGCGCGTACTGTTTTGTGTGATGTTCCTGATCTTTTTCCAGGTTTCGCCTTCATTTTTGCTCTCCCAGAGCGCCATCTCACCTCCGGCCCCGAATTTCTGCGGACCGGTTTCTGTCGGACCAATAATGTGCCACCGGCCCTTTTCGATGTAGAGCGAGCCCATGTCGTAGTTGTGGGTAGAGGTACATACTTTGTGCAGGTTCCATTTTCCGTTTTTCCAGTGCAGGATGGTCCATTCGCGGGGATCACCTTTGGGTCCGGGGCGGTAATCGTTGCTGATGACAGCAAGTATGACCGGATTTCCTTCTTTATCGAAGTTCACATCGTTCAAATAGACCAGTTTTCCTTCAGACTCATAGTCGTGGACCAAAGCCGGAGTATGAATATCCGTCAAAGGGGGTGCCAGAACTTTCCCATCAACGGTTTTCCAGCTTTTCCCCATATCTTCCGTCTGCATCAGATAAATATTTGTTCGCTTGTCGACGTTTCCACCGGGGTGGTAATTGAAAACAGAGACCATTTTGTTTCCGATCCTGTTGGAGACCTGGTAATGGCCGCCCATGCCGGCCAATTTTTTATCGGGCGCCCAGTATTTTCCATCAGGACTGGTCGACCAATAGAGCTCGCGCCCTTTGGTGTATTTGGTGAAGAGGTAGAAAAATCCTTTGCTTTCGATCCACCAGGGCTGCGGGTAGGTCATTTCGCCAATTTTAATCTGGTTGAAAGATTCGATGGAATAGGGATCGCTGCTTTTGAAGATCAGTCCCGGCCGGGCTTTGCTTCTCCCGCTTACAAAAACCCAGATAAATCCCTGCCCGTCGATCGAGATAGCGGCATTGTCGTGCGGATCGTCGACACCCTCTTTGTCATAAACGACCACGGGCTTGGGAACCATTTTTGTCTGATGGTCAAAATAGGAGACCATGATCAGCAGATGCCGTGCATCTTTTGCGGTTGTCCCTCCATAAGTGAAAAAGGTCTTCTTTACCTCGGGCGCATAGATGGCTATCGGAATGTGGTTGGCGGTATAGGTGCCAAGTCCGCCGGAATATTTGTCGCCATATTCCGAAAATTGACCCAGGGTAAACCAGATGCCTTTGTAGCCGTTGGCGGTCGGGTTTTGGGCTATTGTGATACCATGGTTCAGAAACAGGGCAAAAAGGAGAAATTTAGGTACACAAATTTTGATGTTCATGGGTCTATAGTTAAACAATCTTTCATTATTCCAGCACAATTAAACCTTCCTTAATTGACTGAACGGCGACAAGAATACCGCTGTTTGTTTTTATAATTTTGAGCTCTTTTTTCCCTGAATTCTGTTGTAACCATGCTTTTTTAATGCCCTTACCAGGAAGGCTGATCTCCGTTTCCTGGTTGCAGCTGATTCGGTATCCCTTAGCCTCGGCAATCAGATTGGCTGAGCCATTGGGAGTTGTTGATTTTAAGCTGAAGCCACGGCTAGTGATTTCTGTGCCTTTCCCGAGGTAGAGAGAGACCAATTGCGCAGTTGGGATGGTTTTGATTGCTACGACAGCATAATATCCCTTGAGAGAACCGGATTTGGAACTGTAAATCTTATCAGGATCGGTTGATTGGAAGATTTCCTGGTAAGTATTGTTTTTGCTGTAGACGGTAAGCGCGGTAAAACTCGCCGGATCACTTGTTTTTTCAAGTTCAATCCGGTCGATGGTGTAGCCATCTTTTCCTTTGTAGGGTTCGAAAACAGCGACAAAAGGTTTTGTTTTTGCCTCGGCATTGGTGTGGATGGTAAAAACCGGAAGCGGGGAACCGGCATAATGTTTTCCGGAAGTCTTGGTCTTGAGGGATTTCGCCTCGAAATAAGTCCGCCCTTCATCACCAGCTACCAAAAGCTGTAGAAACAGATCATCCGACTTGTCATCTTTGATGGAGAAGAGGGCTGTCAGGTTGTCGTTACATCCATCCAGTTTCTCCACATCGGTGAAAAAGCGAAACCCGGGATAGTCTTTTTCGGTCCTCGGATAGCTGGCAGTTACGGTATTTATTTTATTGCGATGGCTGTCAAGGAGGTTGAGCTCGTCGCCGATATTGTGGTAGACATAGTCATTACTGATTGCATTGTCGGATCGGAAAATGTCGACATAATAGCCGCTTGTTTCGGAGGTGCGGACAATGGCAAGTGTGCGCGACTGGTTGGTATTGGTCGATTTATCGAAATAGCGCGTGTCGGTAAATGAGCAGTCGGGCGAAACAGCTTCGAGATCGGGCATTGGTTCCATGGCCGCGAGTTCGATCTGTCCGATATTTTTAGCGCCTGCCGAACCACTGAAAGGAACCGAAGAGGAGGATCCTGCCGCAACCACTGTGTTGTGTGCGGCCCACTGGCTGTAATAGTTCCGGTGCAGCGGATGTTCGTAGTTGGGTCCGGTTCCGGCATCGATGCCAAGCACCTCTCCCAGACCGTAAAGCTCCATCGCCATCCCGTTGCAATGGTTGTGGTTGTAAGTGGCCCCCTGGACTCCGATCATCAATCCGGTTTGCGGGTCTGATCCGTTTCTCTGGATAAAGTAGCGCGCAAAATCGAGCGCTCCGGTTCGAGGCCAGCGAAATGTGCTGGTGGTGGCAGGCAGGTCTGGAAGAAAGGTGAGCAACCCCAGGAATCCTGAATCTTCGCGTTTGTATTTTCCGCCTTCGATCAGTTTGTTCATGGATGCCAGCATGTCGGGCAATATCGGATCGCTGTATTTGACGGCCCCGATCAGACCTATTTCCAGTGATTCTGCACTTTGCGACGCTCTGCCGGTATCCCCGAAGCCGCCAACGGTCAGATTGGGGAAGGAGTATTTCAGCATGGCGTAGGAGGCCTTAAACAATGCCGGAAACTGTTTGAAAACATCATACCCGTTTTTTTCAAGTGCCAGCGATGCTACCAGGAGATTGCCCACCGGATAGTTGTGGTAGCCACCCGGCTCTTTCCAGTGACCATCCGGCGTTAGCCAGTTTTTCACCGTCGAGGGAAGCGCCAACTGTCCGCAACCCCCGTTGATGGTATCTTTAGAGAGGATAAACTGCAAATAAAAGTCCTGTTCTTGCTTGTTTTCGAGGTTGAGAGCGGCAAAAACCATGGTAGAACTTTCGGCAGCATACCAGTTGTTGTTCCAGAATCCCCTGAAAGCCAGGGTAGAGGCAAATTTCTCGAAGACGGTTTCGTACCAGTGTAGGTCGTAACCGTTTTGCTGCATGAAGGGTTTTACAAAATCGTAAGCCAGAATGATGGAGCGATAACTTTGGTCACCCAGCGTCTGCATGTCCAGAAATCCTGTGCGGCAAGGCCCGACAATCGGTTCCTGGTAATAGGCGCCTTTGGCCCACTGGTCCAGAAGATCGGCCGCGAAACGGGCATATTTCGCATCACCGTTCAGCCAGTACAAAATTGCAGCGTCCAATGCCAGATTGTTGATCTTTCCATTGATATCGGTAATGTATGCCTGCGGATCGATCCACTCTTTTCGCCCGGTTTCGGGATTGTAAAGATTCATTACCCTTGAGGTGTCGTTGGGAACCAGATCCTCAATGGTCGGTGGACGGTAGGATGCCCCTTTCTCTGTGATCGGCGATCGAAGGTAGGTGGAGACCCTCACAGTGGGATAGGGGGCGTTGCCGGTCCATTTTACCAGCCCCATGCCGGCATTGTCAGAGTAAACAGTCGTATAATGCTTACCAGGAATGCGGTTCATAAGGTAACGGCTCAAAATCCATTGCGGATCTGTGACATGTCGCTCGACATAGGGAGTGACAGTATTCTGCAACTCTTCGAAGATGGATTTGGCCCAGGCCTGTTCCTTTACTTTGGACAGAACGGATGGTTTATCCCCATTGGTGACCAGGATATGCGGGTTTTGAGCAATCAAAGTGCAACTCATGAAGAAGAGCACCAAAAAAAATGGAACCATTAATTTGGCCATGGCTTCTAATCAAATAAGATGTGAATGGTGGATCCGGTCCCTGAGCGGAGTCGAAGGGTTTACACCTGTCAGGTTTTCAAAACCTGACAGGTGTGGGAAAATTATAATTTGTAGTATTGCTCCCAACCCCTGCGGGGTGGCGCGCCTACCAACAATTCGTTGGCAACTTTGTTGTTGGTGATCTGTTTGGTTTCGCGGTCGAACAGCAGTTTTGTTTTGAGTTGTTGCGACAAAACACCCAGATTGAACACCTGGCTCAACGGACCGGCAATCTCAAACCTTGACCGGCAAACCTCCTCACCCTTGCAGCCTTTCAAAAAGTTTGCATAATGGTTGGAAGGACTTTTCGGTACTTCGGGAAGCTTGGAAGCCATCTCTTTGGCTTTCGCTTCAGGGATGATTGACAAGGTGCTACCGTGCGAACCGCCTTTGAAGGTAAGCTCCTTGCTGTAGATGATCTTGCCAGGGTTCAGTTTGGATGGCTGAATCTTCCCGTTACTTGCTGGTGGAATGTTGGGGTCGAGGGTGGCGCTTGAGCCATAACCCTCCGGAACTTCCGGTACATTGTTCACCCCGTCGTACCAGGTGATTTCCAGTGGAGGCATCTCACCACGTTTTGGAAATTTAAAGAGGAGGGTGGTAGATTGTGGGTAAAAGTAGGTGTTGTAACCTTCGCTCTTTAGGCAATCAATTTCGTATGGAAGTCCGAGGTTTAGGAATTCGTGGGCTGTATCGATGATGTGCGCAGCCCAATCGCCAAGGGCTCCCATTCCGAAATCGTACCAGCAGCGCCATTGTCCATTGATGTAATCCTTGTTGTAATCGTGGTGCAGTTTGGTCGTCATGTGCCAGGTTTCCCAGTCGAGGGTAGTAGGAATATCCTGTTTTTCAGGATATTTCGCATTTTTGAAATCCCAGCCGTGCCATCTTCTGGCCGAGTTCATGTGGGCGGTGATGGCGGTTACATCCTTGATGATTCCGGCTTCTTTCCATGCTTTGAACTGAAAATAGTTGGCCTCGGAATGGCCCTGGTTGCCCATCTGGGTGGCTACCTTGTATTTTTTTGCGCCTTTGATCATCAGTTCCACCTCGTTGAAGGTGCGTCCCATTGGTTTTTCCGTGAAGACGTGTTTGCCCATGCTCATGGCGAGCATGACGATTGGGAAATGCGCAAAGTCGGGAACTCCGGCAGTTACAGCGTCAATCTGACTGCCCATTTTGTCCATCATCACCCGGAAGTCCTGAAAACGGGGAACGTCAGGAAACATTTTTAGTATTTCCTGGGTGTGCGGGGCACCCATGTCGACATCGCACAGGGCTACGATGTTGCAAAGTCCGGTTTTGAAAAATGACTTAACGTCTGATCCGCCCTGGTTGCCTATACCGCAGCAGGCAAGGTTAACCTTATCGCTTGCGGCAACCGGTTTCTGTGCAGGATTGGCTCCTGATGCTGTACTCGTGAGCAAAGTGGGGAGTGCCGCAACCGCTGAGAGTGCAGCTGCATTCTTTAAAAATGAGCGTCTTGAAGCTTCGTTTGGTTTCATAAATTCTGGTTTTTGATGATTGTTAATTTGTATGTTGATATATTTTAGTGATAAATCGCTGTATTTGAATGAATATAATCCTTAGTGATTCCTTTGTGTTTTCCTTAGTGACCTTTGTGTTAAAGTTTAAAAAATTCACCACAAAGGGCGCAAAGGTTTTCACAAAGGGCACAAATGAAGGGAATTATCTCTTAGACATTAGCATAACCTAAGGGATTAATGGGTTTTCAATTTAATTTCCAAATTGTTGATACCGGGATTTAGCCGGATGACAGGACCGACAGCTTTGATTATTTGCCCGTTCAGGGTGATCACCTTATTTGAAGCTTCATCCAGAATAAGATCTCCGGTCATTTTTGGAGGCAATTCAATCGAATAGCTCTTCAACTGAGTACTATTCAGTCTGTATTCTCCTTTGATTGAACCCAAAATAGTGGGTGTTTTGATGGTGCTGAATTTCAAATCGCCCATTTGGGGATGGATCCGAACTGTCGCGAATCCTGGGGTTTTTGGCTGGATTCCCCAAAGCTGCCTTGGAATGATGTTGGCCGGAGCAGCGCCCCAGGCATGGTTCCAGTCTGAGTTGGGCTTGTATTTCATATCCCAGGCTTCCATGGTAATGGTAGATCCGACCCTGATCATGTTCCACCAGCTTCTGTCGCTGATGGCACGCATCAGATCGAGTGCGTACTGCCCCTCTCCTGAACGGTAAAGCCCTTCGAGCAGGTATTGCGAACCATAGACGCTGCAGGCCATCCCGCGTGATTTAACAAAATCAGCGACCGACCGGAGGTGGTCCTCCGGAACAATTCCAAACGCCAAAGCCATCATGTTTGCATGGAGTGATGCGTGAGAAGATCCTTCTCCGTCAGTATAGACACCTTTTTGCTGATCAAAAAGCTTCTGATTGATGGCGTTTTTTACTTTGGTAGCCATCTGCTCAAAATAGGATTGGTCGGATGATTGACTCAGAAGCTTTGCTACTTCGGCCATGATTTTCATGTTTTCATAGAAAAAGCAGTTCACCACGGTATTGATGGTCACCATTTCGTAACCGTCGCGCTCACCTTCGGGATTGACAAGTTTCCAGCCTGTATCTTTTTGTCCCGGCGGCCAGTCGACAATGTCTTTCAGTCGTTGTTTGGTATCCTTAAACCCCAATTTTCGCATCAAATCCTCCGTGACTTTCCCTGTGGTCGTACTAATCAGACCATCTTCGCGGGCCAGGTCAATCAGCGTCTTGTTCCTGAGTTGGCCGTAATATTTTCTAAGCAAACCGATATCTCCCGAATAGTAATAATCCTGGTACATCATCAATGCCGTATGAAGGAGCCATTCGGTAGGCCATGTGGGATGGTCCATAAAGTACACAATTGTATTTTGGGCCATGCCATATTCGCGGTCGGTGCAGTAATGCCCAAGCTGGTTGATGTAAGCATCTGCCTCGTAGGGGATCCTTTCGCGGTCACCATCGATGTACAATCCCGTAAAACTTGTGGCCTTGATGCTGTACTTACAAAGATCCCAAACCTTGTTGAGAACGGTATCCGAACTGGAGAAGTCGCTTTGACTTGCGTCGAAATGGCAGAACCAGGCCTTTTGTTTCAGATCCGAGGCTGTTATCGCATGACCTGCATTTCTGATTTCAACATACCTGAAGGGCATAACGACCCCAAATGAATCGGGAAGCAGCACAGCCGCACCGGATGTATTGCGCTTGTCGGCTGTCAATTTCAGGATATAAACGGATTGGGAAGGCGATACCTGAAGATTTACTTCCGCAAAGCGAATGCTGCCACCGGGTTTTTGGTCAATCTTTCCATTCAGAAGCTTTTCCCCGAGCGAGATGACCAGCGTTTCGGATTTGGAGGATTTATAATTCAGTTCCAGGGTACCGAAGGCATCTTTGCCAAAATCGGCAAAATAAGAACCTTCACCAGTTTTGATGATTTTCACTGGAGCTATTCGTTCAACGACAAATACTTTCTTTAAGTTGCTCTGATCAGCGGCAAATGCTGAGAAGGGAAAGCCTGCAATGGCTATTAAAAACAGGTATTTAATTGTATTCAGATCCATATGGAATAGGATAACTTAAGTGTTGATTTTCCGCCAACAGTCTCATGGTTATTGGTGAGTTTAACCGTTATCTTTTTATCCGGTGATTGAAGGGTAAATTCCCCTTTTTGAGACATTGTAAAACCTGGGGATGCAATACCAGTCAAAAGAACCTTGGCAACAACAATTTTTTTCATGAATATTTATCTGTATTTATTTTATGTTCCGTCTTTGTTGAAAAGCAAAGGATGAGCTAAAATACAAAAGAATCCTACACCGGCCAACAAGGGAAGCATGGTAAAGTCCGCTAGTTTCCGGATACGTATGGCCTCATTGAATTTTTTTGAAAAATCTAAATTTTGCAGGTTAACTCTCCGTATATAGCTAAATTTGGTAAGTTAACATTCCGTATTTAGCTATATTTTGCAAATTGTGGTGTATTTGCTAAGCAGGTTAAAGGTTAGTTCTATTAATAAATTTCTATTTCCAAATTCTTCAATTTAAAATCTAACTTTATTTTTAAAAATAACAGTTTTGGATCGAAGTATAGTATGAGGAAATCAAATTTTAAGCTTTAACTGACCATCCGCTTTTTTAAGCTTCCAGCAATCATCTGCTACATGTTGGGCTATATCTTCCAAAACGCTCAAAATCGTTTGATGTTCAGGAGTAATGCCATTCTTAAGTAAAGGTAGAATTGCCAAAATTATCTCGTCAAAATGAGGATTATTACCTTCTCTTCCTTTCCGTGTTAAATAACTCAACAAATAATACCGGATTCGTAACCGAACATCAATATGCGTCTGGAACTTGGTATCTGTTTTTATGGTGAATTTATCAGTAGTTTCATCATAGTCGAAAGCGCTCATCAGTAAAGGTGTCAAATCAGTATATTCCTTTTTAAGTAAATCAAGGAAGCCAAGCTCAAGGCCTTTTATAATCAATTCATCATTTATTTGTTCGAGTGTTGCGCCACTATTTTTTGCGATGATCCCTTCAATGGTTTGCATTACTATTTCTGCAATGTCCATTCCAAGATTTGCTTTTAGTATCGCCCGAGGTTTGCGCACTTTACGGAAGTTAATTATCAACTGACCGGAAAGAACAGTGAACGGGTTTTGACGTTTTTTGAAACTTGTTTGTCCATTTTTTTGGGCAACTGCACCGATATATTCAAATCCGCAATTTTCGGCAGTTTCGATAATCAGATGCCAAAACTCTGGATCTTTGTGTGCAAACACGAACGATAGCCAACGGTCGAATTTAAGCACGCGGTACATTTCTTTGATGCTTTGGGAAATAAGGCTATTGTATTCTTCCTTGCTCTTATGGTTTTCGCCTCCTTCTATGGCTTCCTGATTGTAATCATCTTGAGTAACTTCAAGGTCAAGCCAGGCATTCCACATCACAGAAAGATCGAGATAAGGTATTTTTTTGCCATAAGGTGGATCAGTATAGATATAGTCTATACTTTCCTTTGGAATCCATTTTAGATTTGTGGCAGAAGCTTTCAGAATTGTTGCGTTGTCAATAGTTCCCTTGTTAATGTGGCTTGCCATTTCCAATTTCGCTTCAGCTACCTTCCTGTAGCGAAGTTCAAAATATTTCATAACTTCTACATCGACAGGTTCAGGAGCAACCCTATAACGATAATATGCAAAAACTGCTGAATTTCCCTGTCCAGCGGCTGGTCTGTTTGGATTGTTATGATAGGTTAAGTTGGTTTTCGTCAATAAACCAGAAAACATTAGCATTAAAGTTTCCCTAATATTTTCATTTTCTTCTTTTTTTATAAAATATTTAAGGCAAGCTAATTGCGCCAACTGTTTATCACTAAAGAGTTGCTCAACAGTATCAACATCCGAACCTTTAGGCAATGCAAATCCTTTGGGATAAGGATATTTTTTCAAAGCTCTTGCTATCTCTTCGGCTGTTTTAGGCTCATTTGCCAAATATTCATCTTTAATCCGTACAAAAGAGTCCCTCAAATCATCAAGCTTAACAGGAGCAATTAAGGCTTTTACAATAAAAACAGCCATGGGATTTAAATCAATACTAATGGCTTTGCGGTTATTCATCAATGCTTCAATAGCCGTCACACCACTACCTCCGAAAGGGTCAAGTACTAAATCGCCAGGTTTTGAGTAGGTTTTAATATAGTCTGCAACGACATTCCATGTCTGTTTTGTAAAATAACCATGAACACCAAAATGCCGCTTTGCTTGTTGTTTCTTAACAGGAATTTCTTCAAGTAATGGCCTGTTCGAATAATCAAATTTATCAGTTTGTTTTGAGGTAACCGAGTTATTTTCGTAGGTAATGTTTTTGCCTATCTGAAAACTGTCAGGTGAAAGATACATCGCAAGTCTTTCCCAGTACTGTTCAATCTCATCTATACAAAATTGCAAAACCGGTTCGTTTGTTGCCTGAACCCGAAATAAAATAAATTCGAAACCGTTACATATGGCAAAATAAGTACTATGAATTTCGGGGTGGCAAGAATAGGAATAAACTTGTGCTATATGATCCAAGTCTGTAATCCTTTGGTTTGGAGCCTTGGCATCGAGCACCCATGCAAAATTGTTTTCAACTTTCAGACAATAATCAGGCACCAGTTTAATAGCTATTTTATTATTACTACCAACTTTTAGAAATGGATGTTGTAGTGTTTTGCTGCGAACAATATTTTCCTGCAAATATCCCAGATGGTACAGAATAGGCAGGATAATAATCTCTCTGACACTATCTTCCTTAAAATCAGGATTATTTGAAATTGAATTGAAATCCAGGTCGCCAAATAATTGCTTTTTGTTGATCAGGTTAGTTTTGTCCATTGCGCAAGGTCAGCGCATTCTGCCAGAAGTTCAGGTTAGAAAAAGCCCACAAAAAAAGCGTGGACTAAGCCTTACCCGCCCTCAGGGCCCTCGGAGGCCACGCAGTGTCGATAAGTCAAAAGCCCACGCCGGTTGGCGCGAGCATTCGCTTATTGAATCTGACACTGCGTGTTCGCTAAAAGAAATTTCCGAGGTTTCTGAGGGCGCGAACAATAGCAAAATGCTATGTTAATATTTTAATTTACAGTATTTTATCTCTAATTATTCTTCGTCATTTTTTGATGCTAAATATCCTATTTTATTCTTTGGTTTGTTTTTTAAACTTGACATTTCGGTAAGGGCCTGATAAATATCGTTGAACTGCATATTTGTTTCAATCATAAAGTTTTCCAACTTCTGATTGAGTTCAGCATAGCCTAATGCATACTGCCTAAGTGCGATAAAAGCCCTTACAATTTGTATGTTTACCAGAATCGCAGTTTCACTTTTTAGCACGCTTGCCAGCATTGCCACGCCTTGCTCAGTAAACGCAAAAGGCTCGTATCTTAAACCGCCCCAACTTGAGGTCGCAAATTGCGTCCTCAAGATTTTCCATTCAACAGGAGTTAATTCAAACATAAAGTCACCCGGGAAACGGGCAATATTTCTTCTGACAGCTTCTTTTAACCTTTTAGTTTCTGTCTCATAAAGCACCGCCAGGTCAAAATCCAGCATTACCCGTTGACCACGTATCTCGTATATTTTATTTTGAATAACTTGTAATTCCATCTGAATCACTAATTCTTTTCAGGTTTATGATAGCGCAAATAATAGCTAAATTTTTCGTTAATATGTTGATAATCTATTTATTATCTGTTTCTATTCGATATCTTTGATTTTAATTCACAGTCAAATTAACATCCCGTGGATTTGTAAAGGTACGAAAATAGGGTATTACAGCAAAAGAAATTTCTTTCGGGAATTGCTTCGACTTACGGACAGAGTAGTCGTTTAGAACGATTATTCAGTCATCATTTTCCAGGTAACTTTCCCAATATTGTCCGGCTTTCCTTTCTCGGCTTTCGAAATATTGCCAGCCAGTTTACCTTTTTTATCGGAGGCTACTGATAGCACACGCCACGAACAGGCCCCTTTTTCGTAATCGAAGGTTTCGCCGTCGTCGTCATACAGTCGATAGCTGCCGGTCTTGCTGCCGTAGATACGGATCTCGAGGTCAATTTTCTGTCCGGCTGCGGGTGCATGAAGTAGTGGCGGCATTAGGGGCACAATTCCGCCATCCCTGACGAATACAGGAATTTTGTCCAGGCCGGCAGTTACCTTAATTACTTCGCCATCACCAGCCAGTTTACCGGTGTAAAAGTCGAACCATTTTCCCTTTGGAAGAATAACGGTTCGTTCATTTTGCCCTTTGAACAGCGGGGCGACAAGCAGGTATTCGCCTGCCATGTACTGATCTTTGACCTCTTTGCTGACAGCCTCAAGGTATGGGTTCTCACTCAGGTTGGCGTTTTTCAGCTCAGCCGATTGCATGCTGCCAAAACCAGGTTCCAGGTTCATCGCCCTGAAAGGAGGAGTGCCTTCGAAGTGGTATTTGGCGAATTCGGTATAGAAATAGGGCATCAGCTGCATCCGCAATAACGCAATCGCTTTTACCTCTTTTTCTACTTCCGGGAAAGACCAGGGTTTCGTGCCATCCGACCAGGCGTTGATCATGGCCATAGGCGAAAAGCAGACGGTTTGCATGCGACGCACCCACTCTTCGCCGGTTTTGGACCCGCGCACCTCCGGCGTCCAGAGAACGCCGGCAAAACTGCTGTTGATCAGGGCGGTAATAAAATCTTCGTGGCTGTAATAGTCGTTGTAAATGACATAGGGAAATGATGAACCACCGGCGTTGGATGCTCTTACCAAGCCGTAGGTGCGGCTATTCTGCTGCCGGTAGAGATCAGTAGTCATCTTTTGCAACAACACTCCGTAAGTTTGGCGAAGTTGCTCCGCGCTGTTGCCGGAAGGAAATTTCGCAACATCGGGCCAGAGCCATCGGTCGTATCCATCGCACTCATCAATTTTGTAACCACTGACACCAATACTCACCTGATCTTTTCCCATTTGTCCAACCATAATTTTCTGCGCTTCGGGCATGGTAAGATCGGCAACTGCTCCGCCCCAAACGGTATGGGAACCGGTCAGGGGCTTTATTTGCTGATACATTGGTGATTCAGATGAGACGTAGGGATTCGTCCAGAGGTTGAGCCGTATCCCCATCTCTTTCATGGTTTTCACGAAACCGGCAGGATCGGGGAAGCGCGTTTTGTCCCACTCGAAGGTGCAGGGATAGGATTTGCTCTGCCAACCGGGTTCCAGTCCGATGAAATCGAGCGGATATCCCTTTTCAGCAAAGGCCCTGGCCTCCTCGATAACCTGGTCGGCGGTAAAGAGCAACTTGACCCTTTGCGTGAAACCGAGTCCCCAGCGGGGAGGCAGGCATCCTCCTCCATTGAAGAGGTTGAAACGTCTCACAGCGTCGAGCGGGGTTGGACCGGCAAAAAGGTAAATTTCTGTTCCGGTAGTCGGAACAACCATCTCAACCGCATCGGAATAGGGTTGGGAACTCCATTTTTTGTCGGTGTTCCTGTCTCGCGGATTGGGTGCCTCGGGACTGTCCCGGCGCACAGCTGTTCCGGCATAAACGGTGATGTAGCGGGCGCTGTTGACAAAGACGCCATATCCCCGGTCGGAGATATAGAACGGCACCGGCGCATGGGTCCGGCCATTGTCGGTTCCGCCATAATGGTCGACATGCAGTTGCAGGATTTTTCCGCGCTGCTGAACGGTTTTAAAATTTAGTCCAAATCCATAAAGTTGTTCCCCTTTCACGAGCGGAAAGCGCAGGAAGGTTCTCCCGTCAGTGACTTCGGCTACAATACCATTTTCCGCCAGCGGAAGGCCGGCTTTGCCAAGTTTAGAAAGCGCCTCCTTGTTGGGTAGGACACCTGCTGCCTTGAGCAAGTCAAACTTGTCTGGAACTCCTACAATTGTTTTCCAGACGCCGGGTGCAACTTCAGTCCAGACTGGATTTTGGGCTTTGACAGTTGTTGAGACAAATAGCAGAAGAATGAAAAAATGGTTATAAAATCTTCGCATTATATTGAAATTTTATTTTATTGGTGTCAATTGAATGTCAGGTGTTTAGTTTTGCCGGAGGTTGTTGCCCATTCGTATAGTTTTCCGGCAGGAAGGGGCAGTTTTGGACCAGATATCAGAATTGTGGTGCACAAGCCAACCGGATTGAAGATTTTTTCATGGTGTTTGGTTCATATTAAAAAGCAAGCAACGTTGTGTGAGTGACCAATGAAGCGTGAAAAATTTTATGCCTCAGTCATAATTATTTTCAAATTGTAAACAGTTTTTCAATTATTTGGTCAATAATTTCCCGGTATGCTTGATCAATTCTATTCCTCCAAATTCTCCATGACCTGGAATAACAATTTTAGCAGTCGGAAATTTACGGATCAATTTATCAATAGTTTTTGGATAGGTAATCAGGTCGCCATCAGCCGTATTTCCCAGGTTCTTTGAATTCAGGCTTTTAACCATGCAGCCGGCGAACAAAATCTGTTCTGATGGAATCCAGACCACGATATTATCAAGCGTATGGGCTGCTCCCAAATAGTAAAGTTTGATCAGCTCATTGCCAAGATGCAGTTGCAGCGAATCCTTAAAGCCATGTGCCGGAACAGGTAAATTTTTGGTCCGGGCTATCTCGATGGTTTTTTGGCTGGCGTAAGATTCAATTCCCTGACTTTGCAGGTAGCCCAATCCCCCCATGCAGTCGCTGTGCCAATGATTTGGCGCAAATCTAACGATCTTCAATTTCAATGTATCCTTGATCCAGTCGACTAAATCCTTTGTTTGTGAGTCTGTTACCGGTGTGTCAAAAAGAAATGCCTCTTTACCGTTCACGAAAATCAGCCCATTTGATTGAACCAGGCCAAAGCCGGAAATCTCCGAAGCGGAGATATGCACGTAGGCGTTTTTGGACAGTTTGACCAGCTCAATATCATTGGAAACTTTGATCCGCTGATAATTGCCTTGCGGAAATCCATTGAAATGAATTATTACGACCAATATGACAATTATCCAATTTTTCATTTTCTCTTCAATTTATGTTATTTCACACGTAAATATTATTAGTAAATAATTGAACATCAGATCGTACGTATGGAACTCGCAAGTGGATTTACATCGCCTTTTGTGTGCAAAGCCCATGCTCGTTTCATTCCGTCCGATCCCAACCCTTCTCATTTTTCAATATTTGTTCGCGGACGGTTGTTTCTACATCATTCTCAACCCGGGGTAACGCTCCTGCGTCGCTTAACCCCGGGCTATTCACATGTAACCCCTTCGGGGTATGATCCGATAGGGTTCAATATTGTAGACGGGAAATGTGGAATTGTGCAACTGCCAATTTTCACATTTTCACATTTCCCAATTTTCACATTATTTTTACCTTTTCCACTCTCAACTTTCCACTAATTCTTTTCGGCTGCCGATGCCTGTGATAAAATGCCTTTCAGGGTAATCTTGATCACAGAAGCAACAGCATCCGGCGCCTTTTCAGGAACATGGAGGATCATCCCTGTGGGTGTTGTGGTCGATTTCAATTCGGTGCCATCGGCCAGGATCCTGGCTGATATCGCTGATTGGGTGAGTCCTGGAACGACCAGGTTGCCATCTTTTGGCCAATCGAAGACGGATAAATAGAGCACAGTATTTCCTTTTAGTTCTTTCCTGGTACATCGACCCCAAGGCAGCATCCCGATAGGGGAGATCTTTGTGGCATAGATCGCCTCGCCATTCACGTTCATCCAGGCGCCAACGGCTTTCAGCCTTTCAATGCTGGGTTGAGGAATCTGACCAAGAGGATCCGGTCCTACATTGAGCAGGTAGTTGCCTCCTTTTGAAGCGATGTCGCAGAGATTACGTATCAGCGTTTCGGGAGATTTCCACTTAGCATCATTGGTTCTGAAACCCCAGGTTCCGTTCATGGTCATGCAGGTTTCCCAGTCTCTTCCATCGAACTCGTTGGCGCCAGGGATCTTTTGCTCAGGCGTACCGGTATCTCCGGGAAAGTTGGGACGTTTCAGCCTGTCGTTGGTGATGATGTTGGGCTGAAGTTTGAGCAAGGCCTGTAATTTCAAGGCATTCTCATCGGTCATGTTGGTTGGCGTGTCCCACCAAAGAACGGCAACTTCCCCATAATTGGTCATCAACTCTTTCACCTGCGGAATGGCGACCCGCTCCATATACTCATCCATGGTGGAGGTGAGTTGTGCAGGGTCCCAGTGACCTTTGTTGGCGGCTGTAAAGGCATCTATTCTGGCAGAATCAGGGTTTTCCCAACCCTCTCTGGCCACTTTGCGTGCGACAGCCCCACCCGGATTGTTCCAGTCCTGCGCCTGCGAATAGTAAAACCCCAGCTTCATGTTGTGCTTTTTGCAGGCTTTGGCCAATGCTTCCAGAACATCTTTTTTGTAGGGTGTAAAGTCGGCAATGTTGAATTTGCTGGCATTGGATTTGAACATGGCGAATCCATCATGGTGCTTGGCGGTGATGACGATGTATTTCATGCCTGCCTCTTTGGCCAGTAAGACCCAGGATTCCGGATCATATTTGACCGGATTGAAGGTTGAGGCAACCTGCTGGTACTCCGCAACCGGAATTTTGCAGCGGTTCATTATCCATTCCGCACCGCCCCTTTTTTGTTCATTTCCATGGTAGACTCCCCCCCAGACGGCATAGGGTCCCCAGTGGATAAACATACCAAATCGTGCTTCGCGCCACCACTGCATCCTTTTGTCGCGCGCTACTTTGCTCTCCTGGCTGAAGGTGAACTGGAGGCATGACAGGGATACTAACAAGAGTAATAAAATCTTTCTCATGAGGTTATATTTAATTGTTCGTTTGGTTTTTTTGTGAAAGGTACAAAGATGTGCGGTTCATGGAAAGTTGTCGTTGCTTTTTTAAGATTAACTCTGTATGTTTTATTAAAAAATATTAATTGTCTATAATAAGATTTCTGCAATGCTCAACAGATTGCTTCACTGCGTTCGCAATGACGGATCATTTTTTTGGAGGTGAGGGTGGAGAGAAGGAGGCGGGCGGCAATTCTGCTATTACCGAAAACTGATGACCCGCAATTTTTTGGGCACAATGTGAAGATGACAGAAAATATTTGTGCATAATGAAGCTGTTAAATACATTTTTGCACCTATTTGATATTCAGTATATTACAAAATCTGTCATTGGTAGGAGGAACGACGAAGCAATCTATTGATAATTAGTTAAATAAACAATGGATCGATTGGTCAAATATTCATAATTTCGAATATCGCACAATCCTTTTATGACAGTTTTGAAAAATTCGCCTTTACGAACGCAGTGAATCAATCTTTCGCTATTCAAATATGTTTTAATAAATTGCTATTTTGCACTGGCCCCAACCTCTTCTACCGAGAGAATGTGATTCAAAATTTTGCCTTTCTGCGATTGATCCGCGCCGATATCTAATTTTGATTTACGGGCCTGACCATCAATGTCGACTGCAACAAAAGGATAGTTGACTCTTGATGCCCCAATGGCCGGACTCTTGCTTTGGAGATGGGCCGCTTCTTTGACTCCCGGTATCAATAACGGATCAGCTTCTGTATAACCACCGGCTGGAATTGAACCAATCCCCTCCGTTTTCCAGATTATATTTCCCTCCCAGGTTGGATGAACGATCTCTCCGTCAATCTTTGCCGCGACATTACCGCCCTGGATGATGTTGTTGGCAACCACAATACTGGTAGCTCCCAGTCCGTTTTTTCTCCCCTGCATGATCACATTTCTTGTGTTGTTGTACAAGGTGTTAAAGCCGATAAAAACCGTATCCGGCCGGTCGTGCGAGGTGAGTTTGTCTTTGGGTACGATTCCGTCGCCATTTCCAATGTTGATGGCAGGATTGCACTTTTCGAAATAGTTGCTAAAAATTTTGTGGTTATGACCATAGAAGCGGATGCCCTCCGATCCGATAAAATAATTGCCATAGACCTGACAACGATTACCATGCCGCAGCGACAGCTCACTGACGCCCTCTCCAAATGTGTTGTACCGGTAAATATTGTCGCATGATTTGTTACAGATATTCTCATTCTCTCCCCTGGTTTGGCTGAAAAGGTTGTATTCGACGAGGGTATGGGAAGGGGAGAGGCTTCTCCCGCTCAATCCTACCTGTATTGATCCGCAATTGTTGGCGGTCTCCTTGAAATTGTAGAAATAGTTGTGGTGTATCCAGGTGCGCTGGGCCATTTCACTGCTTCCCGGACCCTGCACGGAGAGCATTTGGCCTTCCGCGAATTTATTTTGGAAAGTGTTGTGATCTATTTGGTTATCATTCCCGGAAACGGTAAGATAGGCTCCTTTCCCTGTACATTCGAAGATATTGCGGGTAATACGGCAGAAATTTGCACCTGCTTGGATCTTTGTTTTTCCTGCTTCATGGGTGAATTTGAACCCTGAAATATGGATGTATTGGGAAGAACCTCCAATGACAAATCCTCCTGTTCCCCTTATTTCAACACCACCTATGGTTGCTGCCTTTATCAAAATTGGTTGGTCCAAAGTGCCCTGTTTCTCTATCAGGATGGGTGTTTCCGTAATATAAACCCCATCCTCAACTACTATCGTTATCCCGGCCTTTGCTTTGCTAATCTCTTCACTTAAGGCATTCAGTGAAGAGACTGTGACTTTTTGCGCAAACAAAAGAGCGGCAGAACCGGTTAGCAAGAGCATCAAGCCTGTAAAAAGAATGTTCCTTATCTTTTTATTCATTCTAATTGACTGATTTTATTTTTTGTTATGGGATATTTTCAGAACCCATGCAACCTTTCGCTGAAAACAATCTCCTGACTACCTTTCATGCCGGGATTGATGAATTCGAGTACGACCCGGGTAATGCCATTGGGCCAGTATCTTACCAGGGATTTGTCTTTTATCTCCCTGAATTCGATTTTGGGTTTCACTACTTTGGCGTTGTAGCTCATGTTAAGCACAAAACCATCTCCCTCAAATTTCAATAGTCCGGGTTTAATTTCAGTGACTTTGCAATAGGTAATCAGGTTGGAGCTTGTCGAATTGGCTAAACCGGTTAATTCGAATTTGTCACTGATTTTAAAGCTCTTACCTCTGGTCAAAGTATAACTGCGGAGCCAGCTTTTAACCTGGGCCTCTTTCGGATAGGCTCCGGCAATCTCCGTCGAGAAGGTTGCTGATTTTGCATTAGCTACGAATTTGGAATCTTTGGCCTTGAATTTAGCACCGTCTTTCTCGTCTATGCCATTGATTACCGGAAGATTGTGATATTTGGACTGCATCGTCCAGATTTCGTATCGTCTTGAACTGAATGTTTTCGCATTGTACTCCTCGCGACCAACATCGATCAGGCAGGGTTTGCCATCGAAGTACATTACGCATGAGCCGACATCATTGTGGTTGTGACTTTCCGCATTAAAACCGCCTTTGGCACCGAAGAAGAAACCCTTGAAGCTTCCCTCTTTGTCCCTGGCTCCGGCTACTTCGGTATCGGGTAACCAGAAATCTGCCACCAGCGCTTCTGCTGCCTGCGCATTTTTGATTTCATCCAGCATACCTAAATTCTTGATCTGGTCGCCGATTTTGCCGCCCAAACTATGTTCGCCCCAACCGCCAAGTTTGGCCAGGTAAGCTCCAAACTGCTGCATTTGCGGATCCTTGATGGCTTTTCCATACCGATAGACAATTGCAGGGCTTCCTCCTGTTGTAGCATCCGCATCGGCGAAATTGATAAAGTAGGGCGCATGAATGTTTACTTTGTAGAAATATTTGCCAATGTTTTGAACGAGCTGATTGTCATAGACATCGAATTTATTTCCTGTAACCGTTTTCAGCACATCCAGACTCTCATACAAGAGGGCCCCGGCGGCGCCCCAGTAAGATGGGCCTTCATCGCATCCGCCATCATCGGAATAGCCGTTCAGAAATTTGTCCAGTGAATTGATAATTTTCTGAACCTCTGCCACCTTCTTAACAGGATCGCTCTCGATCAGAAGATAACTGTTCAGCATGTTGTAGTTGATCCAGGGATTCCAGTTGTTGGGACGGCCGCCTTTGAAGCCCATGTAGCCAAAGTCGTCCCGCTCGAAATAGGGTTTCAGCGATTTGTTGGTAATCTCCTGTTTTAATCTTTTGGAAATCAAAGGATGAACTTTGTCAAATTCTGCTTTGAACAAATAGAGGGTCCAGGATAGATTGCTTGTAATTTCACCAACCCCAAGGTCAACTACCGGATCATTAACATCCGGCAATCCCGATCCTGCCTTTTGAGCGCCGAGATGTGCCGACCAGCCCCACCATGTCTGTTCGCTGAAATACCATACGGCATTGATAATTTGGTCGGTAAACCGACCTTTCCCTTCGATGAGTTCTCCCATTACCAGCGTTGTAAGGGCACTGCTGCAGGCGGAGTAAGCGCCTTGCCTTCTATCACCCGAACGGATATATTCGAGATAATCCGTCGCCTTTACCACAGGCCAGTTGTAAGTTAGGTATCCCTCTGCCTTGGAGATATATTCCTGCCGGATGTTGTCGGGCAGTTTGTCCCAAAACGCACGGTTTTTATAGTCCGGAAACTTGTTCCAGGAGTTGTCTGTGATCAATGATTTTGCCAAATCAATCTCTTTTGCCTTGTTGGCAAGAATGTTCCTCTCCTTATTTGTCAATTCGGCTTTCGCCGGATATAGGGTTGCAAGAAGAATGCAGACCAAAATCAGGGACTTCAAAACAGAGTAGGTTTTTTTCATAATTCAGTTTTGTTTGAGTGAATATCCAATCTTTTTATTAGTTCCGTCTTCTTGGATGATGAGATTAAGTCATGAAGAACAAACTTCTGGGTTGCCAATTTTAGTACAAAAAACCAAACATCCAGAGAGGAATAATATTGTCAGAGCCTATTTCAATATTATCTTTTACTACATATGAATTTTGCACATCTTTTATTTGTTTGGTCTGTTTGTTCTTTCCTCCTGTTTCAAAAGTGTATTTATCCTCAACAAGAAAATCTGCCTCCTTAGATGCATTTACTTTATATTTCACATTCAGCTGATTAAAGAAGAATGTCTCCCTGATATTTCCAATATTTACATTCCCCTCACCCTGACTGTACATCAGATTTGAATTGTTTAGATAAATCTTTTCAGGCTTGTTGAGGCTGTTTATTCCTTTCTTAGGCACATAAAGTAACTGAACCAACTGGGCATCGTTGAGCAGACTGATATAAGTTTTCATCGTATTTAAGCTTATTCCTGTCCGCGAACTAAGACCGTTCATATTGGGTTTGAAAGGAACTGAGCTGCTAATAATTCGCAATAATTTTTTCAGATAAATAATGTTTGAAGTTTGAATTGATGCAAACTGAGGAATATCAACTTCCAGCACTGTCAATATTATTTCGTTGAGTTTTTGGTGAAAGGATGACAAATTTTCTTTGAAAAAAGGGTAATATCCATATTTCAGATAAGCTTCGAAAAAAGCAAGAGGTTTTATTCTTTGAATGAGTTCCACGGATATCTGAATATGATTGCTCAGTATCTCCTCAAGGCTGAGTAAGGGTAACTTAATATTGGTTTGGAAATGCAAATATTCCCTGAACGAAAGTCCCGGCATTTCATAAACTACTGCTCTTCGGCTCAAATCAGCTTTCGACTGTCTTAAGTGTAATAAGGACGAACCGGTAAATATTATTTTCAGTTCAGACATGTCATCGTAAATATTCTTTATCTCGGTTGTCCAATTGGCATATCTGTGAACTTCGTCGATGGCCAATAGCGTTCCTCCTTTTTTATAAAACACATCTGCCAAATCGTAAAGCTTATTCTCCGAAAAGTACAAATTGTCCAGGCACACATAAAGAACGCTGTTGTCAGGAGCATAGTTTTGCTTAATATATTGCAAAACCAGAGTTGTTTTTCCGACACCCCTGCTTCCTTTGATACCTATGACCCTGTTTGACCAATCAATTTCATCAATAAAATCACGCACAATTTCTGTCTGAACTGAAGCGTATTTTTCGTAAAATTTTTGTGTCAGTTTTTCCATAGAAACTCATTTATATGAATGCAAAGATAATAAATTATTCAAAACATGTCAATCCATTGACACAATTATAAATTTTATTTTCTCCTTTTATCAGTTGAACCCACATAGAAAAACCTTTTTCTGCCACAAAGTCACTAAGACGCAAAGATATCACAAAGAATATATTGTTGACCTAAATCTTTGTGAATCTCCTTTGTGCTTTGGTGACTTTGTGGCATTTTTTTTTTGTCTTCTCGGAACGGACCCTAAGTTAAAGTTATGATAGAAACCACTAAATTTGCTTTTTAGCATTTTCAACCAGACACCTTTAAAATTTTTTAAAAATATATCTTATGAAGAATTTTGGCAAACGACAGTCTATTTTCAGTAGCCTTGCAATAGCGATGTTGCTGATGCTTTTTATTTCTCCAATAACATCTAATGCCCAGGTTGTCGGGCTCGACCATTGGTACAACAGGGAGACAAATGCCAAAGGCCAACCCTTCCACTATCTGTGGGCAGATACAGAGAACAGTGGCTATTCCCAATGGGGAGAGCTGTTTACGAAGAGGGGGGCAACACTTTCAACGCTGGAAAGCGCTGCAACGTCAAAAAATCTGGCGAACCTGGATGTTTACATCATCGTTGATCCGGACACTACGACTGAGTCGAAGTCGCCAAATTACATCCTTGCAGATGATATCAAAGCCATCAAAAAATGGGTTGAAAAGGGTGGTGTGCTGGTTCTGATGGCCAACGATGCCCCCAACTGTGAATTTACCCATCTCAATCAGCTGGCGACCGAGTTTGGCATCTATTTCAATCATGTCAGTCTGCATCCGGTGCTCAATCGGAAATGGGATATGGGCGCATTTACCTCTTTTCCAGATCATCCGATCTTCAAAGGTGTTTCTAAAATATACATGAAGGAGATCTCCTCCTTTCAGTTAAAAAGCCCTGCAAAACCGATTCTGACAGAAAATGGAATTGTCTTTATGGCGGAAAGCAAAGTAGGCAAAGGATTGGTGGTTGCCATCGGGGATCCATGGATCTACAACGAATACATTGATCACAAGATGTTACCCGCCGATTTTGAGAACCTGAAGGCGGCTGAAAATTACACAGATTACCTATTGAAAAATGCCAGAAAAGCAAAATAGGTTTCTATTCCAATAATTCTTCCGAAGGCCTTTGAATTTGCGGCTTTCCAACGATTCGCATCAACAACTGACGGGGTGACTCAGAGTCACCCCGTCAGTTGTTGGAAAACATAGGAATCTATAAGGGTTAGATACATGAAAATATGTATTTTAGCCTGTGCTGAAATAAAATAGCGCAAAGAATGTTTGTTAACATCCTAATTGGGAAATTGAACCAGCACATTATGTCAAGAAAGCACCTTCTTTTTTGTTATCTACTGGTGTTTCAGGCTCTTTTTGCACTTTCAATTCTGAATTCCAAAGCAATCGAAGTTGTTAACAACCTCAGCTTCGATCTTTTCTCGCAAGAGCACGGTCTTTCCAATAATCAGATTCATTGTGTTTTACAGGACAGCAAAGGCTGGATGTGGATTGGTACTTCCCAGGGAGTATGCCGGTTCGACGGGTATCGGTTTACTGTGTTCAAAAATGATCCGGACGATTCGACCAGCTTGAAGGGGAATCTTGTTCGGGTTATATACGAGGACAGCAAAGGGCAGTTGTACATCGGGACAGAGGATGGCGGACTCAACAAATTTGACAAGGAGAAGGAAACTTTTCAACACATTTTTTACCATGGTGATTCTGCCCCGCTCAAAGATGTATCAGTTACCTCTATTATGGAGGATCATGATGGAAATCTGTGGGTTGGCACAGAGACCAATCTCTACCGGATTGAAAAAGGGAATAAGCTAACGACCATAAAACCGGCCAATCTTCAGGATTTTTCGGAATATTTCAGGGTGATTCGCACTGATTATTCCGGGAAGATATGGATTGGCACCAACAGAGGTGCATACATCTATCATCCTCAGACAAACCAAGCTGAACAGTTAAAATTACCGGAAAATTTCTCCAATGATGAAATTTGGGAGATATTATCTGATCAGGATGGAACAGTGCTGGTCGGGACTTATACTTTCGGGTTATTTAAAGTAAATGCGGCTTCTCTTGAAGTTAAGTCCATCCCAATCGATCCAGAGAATGACCGAAGCCGTACCGTGAGGGCTATTACGAAAGATCCAAACGGAAAGTTCTGGATCGGTACGAGGGGTGGGTTGTACCTGTATGACAACCTCAAAGGGGTCATTGCAAAATATTTCCATGACGACAGGGAGCAGAAGAGCCTTGTCAACAATTCAGTTCTTTGTATCTCCAAGGATGCCAAGGGAAATTTGTGGATTGGTACCCGCCAGGGACTGAACCTGAAAATTGATGAAAGAGACAAGCAGGAAACTTAAAAGAGTGAACTGGATAATTGTTGGAATGACAGTTATTATAACGATCATTCTCACGTTTTTGATTTTCTCCATTTTTTAAGGGGTTATTGGATTATTGAACTAACAAACTTATTCGATTAAACCATGAAGAGAAATTGGATTCTCGTCCAGTTGTTATTGCTGTTATTTTGCATTGGCAAGCTCTCCGCACAGGAGTCGAAAATAGATGGAGTCAAAATGGCCGTCAGGATGGCAGACTCCGAAATCAAACAATTCCCCGATCCCTGGACGGTTGACTTTAACCCCAAACCTGTCTGGAACTATACGCAAGGCTTGATTGCCCAGTCACTGGTTCAGTTGTGGAAGGTAACCCATCAGCAGAACTATTATTCCTATGCGGAAAAGTACGCCATCCATTTTATCGACCCGGCTGGGTCGATTATGGGATACAAACCCGATGAGCACAACATCGATGCGGTGAACTCCGGAAAATTCCTTTTCGATATTTACGAGACAAGCGGGGATGACCGGTACCTGAAAGCCATCAAATTCCTGAGGGACCAACTGAAGGTACAGCCCCGTACCCGGGAGGGCGGATTCTGGCACAAACAGAGATATCCCGACCAGATGTGGCTGGATGGTTTGTACATGGGCGCTCCTTTTTATGCGCAGTACGCAGCCAAATTCAACGAAACAACTGCTTTTGATGATGTTGTGAATCAGTTCGTCACCGTTCACAAACATACCTACAATGCCGCTACAGGATTGAATTACCATGGTTGGGATGAGAGTAAAGTTCAAAAATGGGCGGATCCTCAAACAGGCTGTTCTCCCAATTTCTGGAGTAGGGCCGAGGGCTGGTACGCCATGGCATTGGTAGATGTGCTTGATTTTTTACCACAGGATCATCCCGGCAGGGCTCAATTGTTAGGCATCTTGAATCAGGTCGCTGCGGGAATAAAAAAATGGCAGGATCCTTCCACAGGATTGTGGTACCAGGTGCTCGACCAGGGTAATCGTCAGGGTAACTATTTTGAGGCTTCCGGCTCTTCTATGTTTGTTTATGCCCTGTTCAAAGCCGTACGAAAAGGGTACATCAGCCAGGAATACAAAGAGACTGCCCTCAAGGGATACAACGGAATAGTCAGGAAGCTGATTCGCGAGAACAACGACGGAACCATCAGTCTGACCGGATGTTGCTCGGTAGCCGGTTTAGGCGGAACTCCCTATCGAAGCGGAACTTATGAGTACTACGTCAATGAGCCGGTGCGCGACAACGATCCCAAAGGGGTCGGACCGTTTATCATGGCATCACTGGAGTACAAACAATACACTCCCATCAGTATGAGCCCGTTTTCAGATAGCAGGAACCACTGGTATGGTATCAAAGATGACGGGAACATTGTCAATCCGGCAGTCAATCAGCCCATGTATCCGGAATCGGAAATAACAAAAATTGCCGACAATATCTTACTTTACCAGCGAAACAACGGTGGCTGGCCAAAGAATTATGATATGCAAGCCATTCTGACCAGCGAACAGATTGAAAAGTTGATCAAAACCAAGGATCAGCAGCATACGACATTCGACAATTCAACTACCTATACCCATGTTAAATATCTTGCGCAGGCGTACCTGCAAACATCCATAGAGAAGTACAAGGAAGCCTGCCTGAAGGGAATTAAATTTATGCTCAAGGCTCAATATCCTAACGGTGGTTGGCCCCAATATTTCCCGCTGGAAGAGAAAAACTACAGTAGCCACATTACCTTCAACGACGGAGCCTATATTGGGGTGATGGAAACTTTGAAAAATATCAACGACAACGATCCCATGTTTGCATTTGTTGGCAATGACATGAGGAAAGAGGTCAAAAATGCCTACGAAAAAGGTCTGGAGTGCATTCTGAAGTGCCAGATTGTGAGTAAAGGCAGGTTGACGGCCTGGTGCCAGCAGCACAACGAATTTGACCTGAAGCCGGTCTGGGCCAGAGCCTATGAAATGCCCAGCATTTGCAATGGAGAGAGTGTCCAGATTGTACTTTTCCTGATGAGTTTGGACCATCCTGATAGGAGGATTATTGGGGCAGTCCAAAGCGCCGTGAAATGGTTCAGTGAATCAAAGATTTACAATACAAGAGTTAAAGAAGTTTCCGCCCCTCCCGAAAAATCCCAATGGAAAACCAGTACCATTGACAAAGTCGTAGTGGTTGATTCAACGGCTCCTCCTATCTGGACCCGTTTTTACGAACTTGAAACGGAACGACCACTCTTCAGTGACCGCAACAGTAAAATGATCTATGCAATGGCAGAGGTCAGTCGTGAACGCCGAAGCGGTTATGGCTGGTACACCTATGCACCCCAGATGGCTTTGGACAAATATCCTGCATGGCAAAAGAAATGGGCCCCGGAGAAGGATGTATTGGCCAAATAACCTTCCCATTCTTTCTGGTTGTTCGATCCATGGTTTTATATTCGTATTATTCTAATAATGAAAACATTTAAATCTTTCCTTACACTTTCGGCAGTGATTCTTGTGTCAAATGCCGCAATCTCGCAGCCTGAATCACAAAAGAGCAGAACTTCCGATTTGTACAAGGGAATTGAATTCAAAATGCCACAGGTTAAAGAACCTGTTATCCCTGCCAATTCAGTTTCGATTGTAGAATTTGGCGCCGTCAGGGGCGGTCAGGCGCTTTGCACTGATGCCTTTGCAAAGGCCATTGATGCCCTTTCAAAAAAGGGAGGAGGAAGGGTCGTAGTACCACGGGGCACTTGGTTTACAGGACCTATCACATTGAAAAGCAACATCGAATTGTACACCGAGGCAGGTGCGCTGATCCTGTTTTCTCCTGATAAAAATTTGTATCCGTTGGTCAGCACCAATTTTGAAGGGTACAATACCTACCGTTGTACTTCTCCGGTAAATGGCAGAAATCTCGAAAATATCGCCATCACGGGTAAGGGCGTCCTGGATGGTTCAGGGGATGTCTGGAGAGCCGTCAAAAAGGAGAAATTAACTGAGGCGCAATGGAAAAAGGTGGTTGCATCGGGAGGACTGTTGAGCGAAAATGGCAAGACATGGTATCCATCCGAGCAATTCAGGGCAGGAGAAAAGATTGCTGAAATGAACGTCCCACGCCAGCTTAAGACCCAGGCCGAATTTGAAAAAATACGCGATTTTCTCAGGCCTGTGATGATTAGTTTGGTCTCCTGCAAGAAGGTGCTGATTGATGGCCCAACTTTTCAGAATTCACCTGCATGGTGCATTCATCCACTTCTATGTGAGGACTTAACAGTGCGTAACACTACGGTAAAGAATCCGTGGTATTCTCAAAACGGAGATGGGATCGACATCGAGTCCTGCAAAAACAGTCTGGTTTATGATAGCAATTTTGATGTAGGCGACGATGCAATTTGCATCAAATCAGGCAAAGACGAAGAGGGTCGCGACCGTGGCATCCCCAACGAAAATCTGATCATCAAAAATTGTGTGGTTTACCATGGTCATGGTGGGGTGACCATTGGCAGTGAGATGTCGGGCGGAGTAAAAAATGTGCATGTTTCGAATTGCACCTTTATTGGAACTGATGTTGGATTGCGTTTCAAAAGCAACCGTGGAAGGGGTGGGGTAGTGGAAAACATCTTCATTTCCAACATCGAAATGATCAACATTCCGGCGCAAGCCATCTCTTTCGATCTGTTCTACGGAGGTAAATCTGCATCTGAAGCATTGGACGATGGTGATACCAACAAGGAGACGGCCATTCCTGCTGTTTCGGAAGAAACCCCCCAATTCAAAAATATTACCATCAGGGATATCAATTGCAAAGGAGCCCTTCAGGGGATTTTTCTTAAAGGCTTGCCAGAGATGAATCTTGAAAATATAACACTTGAGAATATCAGGATGGAGTCAAATATTGGATTGACGTGTGAAGATGCAAATGGAATCAAAATCGAAAATTTGTCTATGTCAACTAAAAAGATGCCAGCGCTGGATTTTAAAAATAGCCGCAATGTTGTGTTGGATGGATTTAAATATCCGGCAGCCACAAATCTGTTGTTCCACTTTTCCGGATCAAAAACAGAAAATGTGAAGTTGAAAAATTCAGGTATCCTGGAACCGGAAAAACAGATGATAGTGGATAAAGATGTGCCAGCGAATGCTGTTAAATTGATTGAATAATTGAGAGCTGTTTAAAATTCAATTATTCCAGACTATTTGGTATTTTAACTGAAAAAGGAAAGTATTATACCTTTTTTCTGTTCGACGACTCCCTGACAATCAATTCGGTAGGAAGAACAAGCGTCTTGAAGCTCTTTTCCTTGTGTTCAATTTGATTTAATATCAGCTCTGCTGCTTTCTGTCCCATCAAAAATCCGGGTTGTGCAATCGTCGAAATAGAAGGGGATACCACTTTGGAAAATGGTTCATTACTGAATCCAACAATCCCAAAATCCTCTGGAATCCTAATCCCTTTGTCGCGAAGGTAGATCATTGAACTTAGGGCGGTGGTGTCGTTGCCACAGAATATGGCATCTGGAGGATTGGGGAGATTCATCAGGTACTGAACGGCATTTACGCCATCTTCAGTGGTGAGGGAATTGTTAATGACCAGGGATTCATCATAAGAAATGCCGTTTTTCGAAAGCGCTTCAATATATCCGTTCTTTCGGTCCAGATAAGTTTGCAGATTCTGAGGTCCGGCCATGTGACCAATGCGTTTGTAACCCTGTTCAATTAGGTGTTGGGTGACCCTGAAACCGCCCATAAAATCATCCACTACAATTTTGTTGGTGTCGATTTCAGCAACGGTACGGTCGAAAAACACCAAAGGAATGTTCTTCTTTCTGAATATTTTCAAATGTTCGTAATTGGTCGGCTGCATGGCAATGGAGATGATCAGTCCGTCAACCCTGTTGGCAAACATTGAGTGAACGATAGAGATCTCTTTGTTGGCAAGGTCGTTCGACTGGGAGATTACTACGTTGTAACCAGCCTTAAAGGCCACCTCTTCCACGCCACTGATGACGGCTGAGAAGAAATAGCGGTTGATGAGTGGTACGACGATTCCGATGGTGTTCGATCTCTTGTTTCGGAGATTGGAGGCCATGATGTTGGGTCTGTAACCCATACTGTCGGCCAAGGAGATTATTCTCTCCCTGGTTTTCAAACTAATGCGCGGATTGTTTTGCAGCGCCCTTGAAACAGTTGAAGCAGAGATTTTCAATTCTCTGGCAATATCATGAATGGTTGGTTCTGATTTTTTATGCATTTCTGTTATAAAAGAGATACAAATATGGCTATAATTTTATTTTATTTTCAAATATAAAAAATATTTATGCAATCGATTGCGCAATTGTGAATAACTAATTATATTTGTACCGGAAGAAAGTGACTAAAATGACTAGAGTGAACTAAAGTTACTAAAGTTTGGACTCCCAACAGTTAATACTTAAGATTTAATTGCTCAATTTTGCTGAAGTTTGTTCAAATCAAGATTATATCATAAGTACTTTAGTCACTTTAGTCACTCTAGTTCACTCATCAAAAAAGATACTTTATAAATAACCAAAACTATGACAATCCATTACCAAGAACGATTCGCTTCCCATCCATCCGATGTTAAACATTACGATACGCAACAACTCAGGGAACATTTCCTGATTGAAAAATTAATGGAAGCAGATAAAATTCATCTTGTCTATTCCCATTACGACCGCTACATTGCCGGAGGAGCTGTCCCGGTGACCGGTTTTCTTGAACTCACCACCATTGAACCACTCAAAGCTCCTTTCTTTTGTTCCCGCCGCGAATTGGGAATCATCAATGTCGGAGGCAGAGGAACTGTATCAGTTGATGGGAAAGATTACTTCATGGATTTCAAAGAGGCACTTTACATTTGTAAAGGATCCGAAAAAATTCTCTTTAGCTCAGAAAATGCGAATCAACCCGCCCGTTTTTACCTGAGTTCGACACCTGCTCACAAAGAACTTCCCACCCGCCACATAACCCTAAAGGATGCGAATGTCCTTCAAATGGGATCTCAGCTGACATCTAACGAAAGACAGATCAATCAGTTGTTGATCAGTAAGGTGGTCGAAACCTGTCAGTTGCAGTTGGGTATGACAGAACTTAATCCGGGAAGCGTATGGAACACCATGCCGACACACACACATAACCGCAGGATGGAGGTCTACTTTTATTTCAATGTGCCCGATGGTCAGGCTGTCTGCCATTTCATGGGTCAGCCTCAGGAGACCCGCCACATCTGGATGGTCAACGAACAGGCGGTTATTTCTCCCAGCTGGTCAATCCACGCAGCCGCAGGAACTGCAAACTACATTTTTATTTGGGGAATGGCCGGAGAAAACCTCGACTATGCCGATATGGATGTAGTTCAACCCAACCAGCTGAGATAATTAAAAATTAAAAATTACAGATTAAAAATTGGCTCTCCCATAATTTGTAATTTGTAATCTGTAATTTGTAATCTGTAATCTGTAATCTGTAATCTGTAATCTTAATTGATTCCCATTATTGCTTTAATATGAAAACTATGAACGATTTATTTGATTTGTCAGGGAAAGTAGCCCTTATTACCGGTGGTACCCACGGTATCGGAATGGCCATTGCCCAGACACTGGGAGCAGCCGGCGCCAAAATTTGCGTCAATGACCTGTCGGACGAGAAACTCGAAGCATGTAAAATTGTGTACGCCAAGGTTGGCCTGGAGGTCTTTACCCTCAATTTTGATGTCACCAACGAAGTGGCCGTCGACAAAGGAATTACAATCATTGAGAAAGAGGTAGGTCCGATTGATATTTTGGTCAACAATGCCGGAATTATCAAACGTGTTCCCATTCTGGATATGGCTGTCAGTGATTTTAAGCTGGTACTCGACATCGACCTGGTAGCCCCATTGATTGTTGCCAAACGCGTCGCTCCCGGTATGATTGCCCGCCGCTTCGGTAAAATCATCAATATGTGCTCAATGATGAGTATCTATGGCCGCAATTCGGTATCAGCTTACGCATCAGCCAAGGGGGGTCTCAAGCTGCTTACTGCCAACATGTGCTGCGAGTGGGCGAAGTACAATGTCCAGATCAATGGGATTGGTCCCGGCTATATTGCTACTTCCCAAACAGCCGATATCAGGATGAATGGTCATCCTTTCAACGATCTGGTGATGACCCGTACACCTGCCGGACGCTGGGGCGAACCTGAAGATGTAGGCAATGCCGCACTCTTCCTGGCTTCCAAAGCAAGCGATTTCGTAAACGGACATGTTCTCTATGTAGACGGCGGAATTTTGGCTAATTTTGGCTATGTCAAAGGCGAAAACGAAATAACACTTTGAGACCTTTGAGAAACCCTTTGTGACCTTCGTGGTAAAAAATAATTATAAATATGGAAAAAGTAATCACATTCGGCGAAGTCATGCTGCGCCTGGCAACCCCGGGGTTTGAACGTTTCGGCCAATCCGGAAATCTGAGTGCCACTTACGGTGGTGGAGAGGCCAATGTGGCCGTCTCACTTGCCAATTACGGCATTGCTACCAAATTTGTCACCCGGTTACCAAAAAATGAAATAGCGGATGCCTGCATCAGGGAGCTCCGGGGATTTGGTGTCGATACGACCGAAATTATCAGGGGCGGAGATCGCATGGGAATCTACTTCCTGGAGGCAGGCTCCGTAAGCCGGGCCAGCAAGGTTATCTACGATCGCTCCGGCTCGTCTATTGCAGAGATCAAGACCGGCATGATCGACTGGAACAAAGTATTTGAAGGAGCTACCTGGTTTCACTGGACCGGCATTACCCCCGCCATTTCACAGGGAGCAGCCGATGTATGCCTCCAGGCCATCCATGCCGCCAACGAACGGGGCATCATGGTCTCAACCGATCTTAATTACCGCAAAAATCTATGGAAATACGGCAAGCAGGCGCACGAAGTAATGCCCTTGCTGGTGGCAGGATGCGATGTTATTTTGGGCAACGAAGAGGATGCGGCCACGGCGTTAAATATCCATCCGGATGGAGTGGATGTAACTGCCGGTCACGTGGAGGCGGATGCTTATCTTTCTGTTTCGCAAAAGGTGATGGCACAGTTCCCCCGTTGCAAAGCCGTCATCACCACCCTGCGCGGATCGGTCAGCGCCAGTCACAACTCGTGGAGCGGAGTCCTGTATGATGGAAAGAAATTGTACAAATCTGCCACCTATCAGATCACCCACATCGTCGACCGGGTTGGCGGGGGCGATTCGTTTATGGGCGGATTAATCTATGGGTTACTCACCTACCGTGATGATCTTCAGGCTGCACTGGATTTCGCGGTAGCCGCTTCTTGTCTGAAGCATACCATCTACGGCGACTACAATCGCGTTACTGTCTTCGAAGTCGAAAAGCTGATGGGAGGCGACTCCTCCGGCCGCGTTTCCCGCTAAAGCAAATGTGAAAATTGGGAAATGTAAAAATGTGGAAATTAGCATTTGTGAAATATTTACATTTACTCATGAAAAACACATTTTTTTTACCCAAATAGCAGAACAATTCAATAATTTCGTACCAATTTTCACATTTTCACATTTTCACATTTTCACATTATTCCTATGGCACGTTTTAAAAGATTAAAGGTTCTCAACACGCTTGTCGGGACAGGCATCGTTCCCCTGTATTACCACAAGGATGCGGCAATTGTAAAAAATGTTGTGAAAGCCTGTTATGCTGGTGGCGCGAGGGTTTTCGAATTCACCAACCGGGGAGATTTTGCCCATGAAGTATTTGCCGAGGTGAACAAATGGTGTGCCGGCGAATGTCCCGAGATGATCATGGGTGTTGGTTCAGTGGTCGACTCCGCCACGGCAGCCCTTTACATCCAGCTGGGGGCTAATTTCATTGTCTCCCCAAGCCTGAACCCCGATATGGCCAAAGTATGCAATAGGCGAAAAATTGTCTGGATGCCGGGCTGCGGTTCCCTTTCGGAGATCAATCTGGCCGAAGAGCTTGGCTGCGAGATTGTCAAGATCTTTCCTGGTAAGGAGGTTGGCGGACCCTCTTTCGTGAAAGCCGTTCTGGCTCCATGTCCCTGGACGAGCATCATGCCCTCCGGCGGCGTATCCCCCGACAGGGAAAATCTGGAAGCCTGGTTCAATGCCGGTGTTGCATGTGTCGGATTGGGTTCGCAATTGACTCCAGCTGAAGTGATTGCCTCTGGTGATTATGGATTCATTGAACAAAAGGTCATGGAGGCGATTGCGATAGTAGCGGAAATAAGAAATAGGTAGAGGTAAGTAGAAATAGGTTGAAATAAGTGGAAATAGATTGAAACAAGGGGGCTAGGATCGAACGCAGCCTCCCAAATCTACCTATTTCTATTTATTTCAACCTATTTCTACTTATTTCAACCTATTTCCTATTCTAATCTATTTCATTTCACCACTTTCAAAATCATTTTTTTTTATATTTACAGTCAGCTAATTTTTTTTTCAGACTACTTACCTTTCAAAATGTAACTTATGGAAAATGTAAATCAAAAGCGACTCTTTGTAGCAAGTTGCCTGGCTTTATTGGTAACAGCGATGACCTTTGCCATTCGGGCAAAAATCGAAGGTGTATTTACAACCGATTATGGATTGACCAAGGAGCAGATCGGATATGCCTTTGGTCCGGCTTTCTGGGGATTTGCCGTTGCCATGTTTTTGGGTGGTTTCATCATCGATATCGTCAAGACCAAGAATATTCTGAGGATGGCCTTTGGGCTGCACCTGGTTGGAATCATTTTGCTGCTTTTCGCCAATAGCATGATCTCTCTCTTTATTGCCAATGTATTCATCGGTTTGGGAAACGGAAGCGTGGAGGCAGCATGTAATCCTCTGGTATCCACCTTGTTTCCGGAAAAGAAGACCAAGATGCTGAATCGTTTTCACGTGTGGTTCCCCGGCGGAATTGTGATTGGAGGTGTGTTAGCCTGGTTACTGATGGACCTGATCGGACTTCGCTGGGAGATCCTGGTTAGTCTTTTGTTTATTCCGCTGGCCATTTACGGATATATCTTCTGGGGACAGCAGATTCCTGAAACGGAACGGGTTTCAAGCGGGGTGACCTACAAGGAGATGCTGCGAAACGTGGGCGCTCCCTTTACCATCATTGCAACAGTCGTTTTGATGATCTTTTTTGCCTCTGTGCCCTCGCTGAAGATCAATTTCCAGAGCATCTACCCCTATATCGCGGTAGCGGTGATCGTAGTCCTGGTCATCATCGAAGGTAGATTGGTTAACAAGATTTTCCTGCTCTTTCCCCTGGTTTTGTTCTGTATGTTGCTGACTGCTTCCACAGAGCTGGGAACCACCCAGTGGATCAATGCCTTGTTGCAAACCAACGGGATAAGCCCGATGATTATCCTGGTGGTAGTGACTGGCATTATGGCCGTAGGAAGGTTTTTTGCCGGTGGGTTGGTCCATCGTTTGAATCCGACCGGAGTATTGCTGAGCTCAGCCGTGATAGCTACGATAGGACTGCTGCTGCTGAGCGTGGCCAACGGGGCAGCCATGACATTGTTATCCGCAGCAGTTTTTGCTGTTGGCGTTTGTTATTTCTGGCCAACCATGATCGGGGTGGCTTCCGAATACATTCCGCAAAGTGGCGCACTGGGAATGTCCATACTCGGAGGGGCAGGATTTGTCGCTACATCGATGGTATTGCCCATCATGGGTAAGTCGATTGAGACTTCCGGACCGCAGATCACCTTGCGGAACATGTCCGTATTGCCGGTTATCCTGATCTTTGCCTTCGTTGCCCTATCCATCATCATCCGGACGAAGTATGCTAAAAAAATAGCAAAATAGGTATAGCGTTTCGGATCGGAATTCACTTTTCAGATTTCTTCAAAAGCGTATCTACAAACCATCATTCCTTCGCATCGGGTAAGGAATGATGGTTTGTTCCTAACAGGGAATTCCTTTTCACTATCTAGAGGAGTTGTTTCCCGCTAGATTCTTGAAAACATCAAGAACTTGATGATGGTATAGTTAGTTATGAAAAATGCGTTGTTGGAGCCCCACGTGCACAAGTGGATGCATTCCTTTTGTAGTTTCCAAAATGGTATTGACACAGAAAGTTTGAAATTACTAAGATTAAAAAAATATTTTGACAATTATTTTGCTGCTTAATTATTTTGACAGTATATATGCTGTTAAATGTATTAGACAATAAAATTACTGTCAAAATGAAAGCAGATTGGATTTCATCAAAAACAATACTCGGATCACCTGCTACTAAGGATCCCACCTGAAATACAATCTACCATCGATGATGTATTGGAAAAGATAGCAAAGCAACACAGCGTTTCTCATTAAGATTGAATGATATTGAATAAGTAAATTGGAAATTCGCATTTTCCCATCTTCGGCCGGCATTTTCAACTGTCCGATTTTTTAGGACAGTTCATTGCCATTTTATTTTAACCTTGCTTTTAAATCGCTCCAATTACTTACGGGGACGATCGGTGCCGGTTAGCGCTTCAATCACATCAACGAATGAAAAATACCATTTTTCTTCCTCGTCGTTCCATAGCGAGCGTACCTGCTTTTGCTCAAATAGTTTGATGGCTGTTTCTTTCGTCATGACAATTGTTGCACTTGGGCGTTAATATAGTCTATTGCGACCTCTTCGTCTTCCTCAATGGCTATCTCTACCGCACGTTTGGCGGTTTCCAACAGTTGTTCGGATTGTTTTTTTAACCGGAAACTTTCTTCGATGAGGGCGGCAATTTTTTTTTGTTTGGTGTATTCAATTATTGGAACTCTCAAATCAGCCACTTCAGCTAAATTCAAATTTGTCTGCACACCTTGTCTTGAATATCTTGAAACGAATTCCTTTCCAATCTCTGAATTAAAAAATACAATCAAATAGAGCCTTTTTATGAATTTATCATCGAATCTTAAGATTGAAACAGCTTGGTTGATATTCGCTTCAAAAGAATGATCAAACAATGAACAACGACCAACTGTACCTGCAATTGAAAACAGAACATCACCTTTCTTTAATTGAGTCCTTTTAAGAATACCATTGTGAATCTCTGGTTTAATGTAAATGAAGTTTTCGGTTGTTACTTCTCCATTCTTCAAATCAACTGCTCTAATAAATGGAATTCCGGATTCTGAATCAGAATAATCATCACCTCCTGCCTTTGGGGTAACTCCGCTTGCAACTGGGTTAGTAATAAAATCACCAATTCTTTTTCTATCAAACGAATCAAAATGGTTTTCTAAAATGTCATATCTCTTTTGGTAATACTCAGAATCTATTCTGCCAGTAGCCAAAAACGACTCTTTATAACTTTTCACATTTACCCCGTCGGTGCTGGGCTCAAAGTTGTTTAAGCCGAGGGTTTCTAATAAAAGGGTTTCTGCATTTTTATATAAGTCCTCTGCCAAATATTGAAATTCATCTGATTTTTCAATGCTAGATTGTATAGATTGAATAAATCTTTCATTAAGCAATGGGATTTCAAATTGCTCCATTTGAGAAAGAAAAACATGTTGCTGTACACTTCCCCTTGCTTCTCTGATTAAGTAGTTTTGTCCAAATTTTGAAGATAAAAATGCATAAAGAAAATATGGATTTATTTTCCCAAGAGTTTCAATTTTAGCAATATCCTGGTTTGAGTTAATTGGGTATTCCCATTTTTTTGAAGCAATTGCTACATCACCTATGGTACCTGACATCGAAAGTAGAACCATTTCAGGTTTTACTTCTGATTTCCATAATAAAGAATTCGCCGTTTCATCAATGAAAATCATATCATTGAAACTGATTCTGCCTTTTTTCATATTTATTCCACGAATAAAAGGTACACCTGATTCTAAGTAATGAACATCATTGTTTAATGAATACGCACCAAAAGATTTTAGTTCTGCTCCTATTCCTTTTATTGTAGAATATCTTCTTGTCCGTATTAAAGATTCATCATCTATAAATTTTTTAAGAAAATAGTTACTATCAAAGCGAAAGACTTCACCGTTTTTTCTGACATAACTGTATTTTATTTCGCTTATCTCCAGCCCTTCCAACATTGCTTTGTATTTTGCTTCGTTGAAAGGGCTACTCAAAAAAAACTGAGTTTCTCCTTTTTGGCAAATTCGGCAAAGGCTTCGGCAATGCCATCTTTGGTTAGTCCGTCGTGGTTAAAGAGGTCATGCTTTACAATCAGATGGCCGTGGGTATCGAGCACATACTCGTCGAGGTTCAGTGCCGAGTCTACCAATTGTATCCCCGGTTCTTTCAGCTCGAGAAATCCCTGCACCGGTTCCGGTACGGTAGGTTTCACCTTGAATACATTGGGCAAATCCCGTTTCCGGATGTATATTTTTTCGCCGCTGTTGTCTTTGCTTGGTTCCTGCATGGTGGCAAAGAAGATGGGGTAATCGTCTACCTTGGGGCAAAGGTTTTCATCCCATTTTTGCACCAGCAACACGCTGGTCTTGGTCCCTGTATGCGGTTTAAACACATTGCCATGCAAACCAACCACGCACAAAATTCGGCATCGTTCTGCTATAAATTCGCGGATTTGTTTGTCGCTGCTGTTGTTAAAGCGTCCTTGTGGCAACACAATCGCCATCCGCCCTCCCGGTTTCAGGAAATCGAGGTTTCGTTCAATAAATAAGATATCCCGACCCACGGCTGTCTGGTATTTACCTGCCGCATTTTTGCCCAGTTCGTATTTCGAAATTATCCTGCTCTCTTTGATGTCACCCGCAAAAGGAGGATTGGCCATCAACAGGTCAAATCTGAAATCGCGGTTGCTGGTTTTGTCTTGCCTGAGCTTTTTCAGCTCCTTCCAGCCACCGTAATAGGTATCTTTCCAATCGTCGTCGTCCAGTTTTTCGTCCCAACGCTCCCAATCCAGCGTGTTCAGGTGCAGTACATTGGTCTGTCCGTCACCAGCAATCAGGTTCAGGGTACGGGCAACGCGTACGGTCTTCTCATCGAAGTCGATGGCGAATACCTTGTCGTTCACATAGTCGGTGCAGCGGGGTGGTTTTTGTTCGAGTGTAAACAGGTGGCTCTTGTTCAGGCCCTCTTCTTTCATGATTTGTTCCCATACGTGAAAGATGGTATGCACAGGGAAACCGCAACTACCTGCCGCCGTGTCGATCATCGTTTCGTGTTCCTTGGGGTTGAGCATCTTCACACACATGTCGATCACATAACGTGGCGTAAAGTATTGCCCTTTTTCGCCTTTACTGCTTTTGCCAATGAGGTATTCAAAGGCGTCATCAACGACATCCAGGTTACTGTTAAAGAGTTTTACATCCTGCAGAGAGGAAATGCAAACCGAAAGATGCGAGGTGGTCAGTTCAATTTTGGCATCATCCGAGAATACGCCCGACCATTTCTTTTTGGCGCGGTTGAAGATATTTTGAATTTTCTCTTTGAGTTCGGTCTCGGTATCGCCATAATTACGAAATTCAAGGAAGCGTTTTTTATCGCGCCCCGACTCCATCTCGTCAAACAGTTTGGTAAATATCAGCTTAAAAAGTTCTTCGAACGCATCCACGCCGGCGCCTGCCAAAACCTCGTTTTCCATTTCGAGGATCAGGTCTTTCAACGATTTGCGTTCGGTTACCAGTTTATCTTTGGCAATAAGGTCGTCAATTGTCCACCGTTCCGAAAGGATATCCGATAGTTTTTCGATAGCTCTTGGAATAGCGGGTAAATCTTCGAAATAATTGGGGTCTTTACGATGGTAGTAGGAGACGGAATCGCCATTTGACCATACGCCGATAGGGGCGCCCGTGGCATTGCAATAACCTCTCAACTGTTCTTTGCCCTCCTTCAATTTCGGCTTCTTCAGCTCGATCAGGATATATGGCGCCCGCTTGTTGTCTTTGTCAAAAATCACTATATCCGCACGTTTCTTCTCTATCCCAAACGAAACGGCATATTCCAGTTCCATGCGTGAAGGATGGTAACCGTAATCATCCACGAGAATCTGCAAATATAACTGCCGGATGGTTTCTTCCGGGGTAAGTTTGACCTCTTTGTTGCGAACCAGACAGTTGATATAAGGCACTATACCGCCCTTGCTATCGGTGCGTTTAATAATACGTTTTTCAAGATTATCAATTTCAACAAGGTTGAATTGGGTTAGTTTGTAATAGGAATCTTTCAGTATTTCGGTTAAAGTCATGTTGGTAAATGTTTTTTATCAAAAATAGTCCTTTAAATTTATTATCGGTCAAAGTGGGCATTGAAAAATGGTTCATAGGTTAGTGATACTGATAGGATGATAAAAGTCTGTCTGAGTCAAAATCGTAATAAATTTCTTAAATTTGAGTGATTATGGAAGGTGAAATTAACGATATCGATTCAATTGTCCTTTATTGGCGAACCTCATCAGACCTGAATTATGCAACCATGCAGAACCTGATGAAAACCAGAGAGTATCCATGGGCTTTGTTTATGGGGCATCTTGTCATAGAAAAATTGATAAAGGCTTTGTACGTTAAAAAGTTACAAAAGCATCCGCTGCTATCGCATGATTTATTGAGATTATTTGTAAAAATTGATGTTTCGCTTCCTTTGGGTTATGATGAATGGCTGGATAAGATTACGACCTTTAACTTAAATGCGAGGTACGACGATTACAAACAAAGTTTTCAAAAGCTTTGCACAGTTGATTTCACCAACGAATGGATCAATAAAATTGAAATCTTAAGACAATGGTTGATCAAGCAATTATAAATACTGCAAAACGATATATCCGGAGTATTCCGAAGAATATGGAACTGAAGAAGGCCTATTTATTTGGCTCCTATGCCAAAGGGAAAGAGCATACGGATAGTGATATTGACATAGCTGTCGTGGTTGGGCACATGGATGATTTCTTTTCGGTTCAGATGCAATTGATGCGCCTGAGAAGATCGATAGATTTAAGAATTGAACCACATCCTATTTTGGAAGGGGATTTTAACATACAAAATCCTTTTGCCTATGAAATTGAGCAAACAGGAATCGAGCTAATGTAAAAATCCAATTCTTTCGATTATTATCTTTGCTTCACATCAACGAAAATTCCTATGGAAAGCAATTTATACATTCTTCAAAGTGAAACACCTGTTGTCGATTTGGGAGGGGGTGTCTCCCGCCAGATTCTTGGTTACAACGAAAATATTATGATGGTGAAGGTTAGCTTTACCCAAGGCGCCATCGGCGCCATGCATACCCATCCGCATTCACAAACCACCTACTGTGCTGCCGGGAGCTTTGATTTTACCATAGGTGAAGTGACCAAAACAATCAAAGAGGGTGATGCTACCTATATACCCCAGGGAATGTTGCATGGTGTTGTGTGCCTCCAGGCAGGGATGTTGATCGATACTTTCAATCCGGTAAGGGAAGATTTTTTATAAAGAAGTGCCTAAAGTATTTAAAGTGCCTAGAGTGCCTAGAGTTTTGAACTCCGAATAAATGCTCAATGTGGCGTAAGTACTTTAGGCATTTTAAATACTTTAGACACTTTAGGCACTCTCATTACTTTAGGCACTCCTTACGCTCCCCTCAATTTCTAATGTTAAATTTTACCCTTCAGTGAAAGTTTTTTTCATTTTTGGGGTTACCTTTTAATTCATTTCGAGATAAATAGCAGTATAGGGAGAAGAAGATTTCCGGTGATGCATCCCTTAATTTCATAACCGGACGGATTAATTCTACTGCTATGATGACCCATCGAAATCCCGATATTTATTTCGGGGATATTTCTGATCTAGCCCCACCTGTGGTAGAGGTTGAAACTGCTTTACCTGCATTTGTTGGGTATACCGCAAAGGCCACCGGTAAAGTTTCCATGGATTTGATTCTTGTGCCAACAAAGATCAATTCAATGAGGGAGTTCGAAAACCTTTTCGGTCTCCCGTTTGACAATGAAATTACCATTACCATTCATAAAAACAGTGACAACGAATTCAGTGTTCTCTCATTTAAAGAGGTGACCCTGAAATACATGCTATATTACAGTGTAAAGATCTATTTTGAGAACGGGGGAGGGCCATGCTACATTCTTTCTGTCGATACCTACCAAAATCCTCAACAGGTATTGCTAAAACCACAAAACGGGTCATCTCATGCAGGATTGCTTGATGGATTATTCAAACTCTCTGAGGTAGAGGATATTTCTTTGATTGTCATTCCCGAAGCTGTTAAACTTGCAGCTCATGAATATTCGCAACTCGTCCGTGCTGCCTTGCTCCAGTGTCACACACTTGACAATAGGTTTGCCATTTTCGATCTGTATGACGGCGACATGCATAATCCTGATTTGTCCCATTGCATCGGATTGTTCGGTAACCAATATCTGAATTACGGCAGCGCCTATTATCCTTTCGTTAGGACGATGATGAATAGCTACGTCAATACCGAAGGATCCAATGTGAAAGTTATTTGCAATGGGAAAGAGTACAAACTGGATCAGCTTAAAAAGTTAGGGTGGTCAGTCACCAAATTGGTTAAGAGTGAATTGAAAAACAGATTTGTCAACCTGCCCTCCAGTGGTGCAGTTGCAGGTGCCTATGTTACTTCTGATAAGAACAGAGGAGTTTGGAAGTCGCCGGGGAATCTTAGTCTTTACGGCGTCATGGAGCCTTTGGTTGCTATTGATAAGCAATCTTACCCGGTGTATGATGTTGATCCTGATCATGGCAGATCCATCAATAATATTCGTGTTTTTTCCGGTAGGGGAGTTCTTGTTTCGGGGGCACGAACACTTGCGTTAAACGACAATGAAGAACGGTATGTATCTGTACGGCGATTTATGATCATGGTGAAAGAGTCTCTCAGGACTTCTACCTCTTGGGTGATTTTTGAACCCAACGAACCCAATACCTGGATGAAAATTTGCATGATGATTGATAACTATCTCACCACGAAATGGAGTGAGGGTGCACTCGCGGGCATTTCTCCGCAACAAGCTTTTTATGTGAATTGCGGTTTAGGAACCACGATGATATCGCTGGATGTTGAGGAGGGAAGGATCGTCGTTGAAGTGGGCCTTGCCATTCTCAGGGCCTCAGAATTCAAATTGATCAGATTTTCACATAATCTAAAATATTCAAAGAGTCTTAGGAAAATTGCTTAAATAAATATTACTTAAAATATAATGATTATAAAAAAATTATAATCACGGAAGTCCTTTGATGTAAAAGCAAAGAAGTATATAAAAATTTACGAATTGAATATTAAATGGAATAATTCCAAAATTCGTTTATTATTTTGTAGGAAAGACTTTTTTCTATTCCAAGAAAGAATTTCTTTAATTTATTAATAGAATTTGGGGTTACCTTTTAGAATCATTCCGGATTAAAGTCAGACAAGTGTACAATTGTTTTTTTGTCATCAAGGCGTGCAAAGGCACCAAAGGAGTTGTGAGCGCGTTCAATAAACTTAACTATTAGGCGAAAGCCGATTTGAATTTTCAGTGATTTTCTTTATCCGAATCCGTTTCATTCCGGAAGAAAATTCCGGCGAACAGAAGGGGCACTGAAGTGCGGTAAATAAATCGAGGTTACCGGATCCATCTAAATCTTCTCAAATCAAATTTCTAAATATTTAGGAATATGATCGATCAGGCTTTACTCTTCCTCAGGGATGAAATAAATGCTTACGTCCATTTGCGAACCAATGCGACTACCGTGGAGGTAAAATTGTCCAAAATTGTCAACGATTTGGGGAAGTATGCTTTCCCGGATGATTCCATCGCACTGACTATTTTTAACCTTGAGGAGGATCATATTTTTAAAGCCCAATTACCCGAATTTACCTATGTTGACGGTCAGCACCAGCGCCGCGAACCTGAACTAAAATTTATCCTTCATGCCATGTTTGCAGCCAATTTTGGCATTTACGAAGAAGCCTGGAAGGCCATTGGACTGGTTTTGGGTTTCTTCCAGTCACACCCGGTTTTCCTGGCGGAAGAGTATCCCGCACTTTCCCCAAAAATCGGGAAGCTTACCGTCGAACTTGAGTCGCTGAGTGTTGAGCAGCTCAATCAAATTTGGGCCTATCTGGGAGCAAAGCATTTGCCCTCAGTGGCTTACAAAATACGCATGGTAATCATCCAGGATGAGTTTGCCACTGCCATCCAGAAGCCTGTCATTTCATTTAAAACCAATATACACAGACGATGAGCAGTTCTTTTGGCATATTGTTTTCAGTGCAAATTGCTCACACCTATTACACCGGTGCCTGTCAGGATTTTGAATTTTTCTTTCCTGCGGATATTTCACGTATTCTGAGGGAGAGAAGAATAATCACCCGCATAAACAAAGGGATTTGCTACTTTCTTTGTGAGAAAAATGAGTTGGGAGTGCCGGTTGTTCCAGTTTCGGGAATAACGATAAGAATCGGTCTGAAATTGACCAATCCCTATTTCAGCAACTTCACAAAAATTGATTTTAAGGAAGGAACCACACCCTTATACAGAAACCAAACTGCGCCGACTGCACTTGACTTACCTGTGGAAACACTGTTGACCAGGGCCATATTTTCTTATACGCTCACAAAAATTACCAGACCTGTGACCGTATCGGTAAAGGATAGCCAGAACAATACCCTCCAAACAGAAACGATTTCTGAACTAACCAATACGACACCTGTTTCTATCGACCTGACAGGTTTCCCCCCGGGTCTCTACTCTTTGAATGAAAAGCAGGGTAGCTCCACCAAAAAAAGCCTCTGCTATGTTGATCCGGATCTGGCCAGACAACAGACATTTGGTATCGTTGAGATCAATCTTTCGGACGCTTTCTCTACGCTTGTGCCACCTCAGTTTACCCTGAATTTTACCACTAGGGAAGAGACCTTAAAATATTACATCATAGGTAAAAACTATACATCATCCGAGCTAAGCCATCTTTCGGTTTCAGATGCCGGATACAACGAGGATGTTCGTCCGCAGGTACTGTTTACCAAAGTGGGTCAGGGCTCCTTTGCCGCCACCGATATCTCACCTTCAACATTTACCACTACCGGGCATCGAAAGGCCCAATTCAGATATTATCATTCAAATTTCAAAACCATAAAAAAATCGACTATGACAACTTACAGAACACCTGATGTTTACGTGGAAGAGATTTCGGTTTTTCCACCTTCCGTGGCCGAAGTGGAAACGGCCATCCCGGCCTTTATTGGTTACACCTCGTTTGCCATCAAAAAGATGGCGGATGATCTGATTCTGGTACCTACCAAAATTTATTCCCTGAAAGAGTTTGAAACTTATTTCGGCCTGCAACACGAAGACGCGATTGCAATTACTGTCGGCGTTGATAGTCTCGGCGCCCCGACCCTCACATCGATCACGGAACCAACACTTTATTATCTGCTCTATTACAGTGTCAAGATGTTTTTTGAAAATGGCGGAGGACAGTGTTACATCATTTCAGTCGGTACCTACCAGACAACTCATACCATCGACCTTACGGGTGATGCCGGCAGCGTGAAAGCCACCATGTATGGTTTGCAGGATGGATTGGATAAGCTGGCGCTCGTTGATGAACCGACACTGATTGTCATTCCGGAGGCGGTGAAATTGACTACAGCAGATTATACGACACTGGTTCAGGCTGTTTTGCTGCAATGCAATACCCTTGGAGACCGCTTTGCCATCTTCGATATTTTCAATGGTGATACGGCCCTGGACAGCACAGCACTGACAACAAACAGAGGCTATTTCGGAAACAATTACCTGAAATATGGTGCCTCTTACTATCCGTTCATCAAGACAACCATGAATTTCTACCTGAAGCCCGATGAATCGAATGTTACAGTGACCTATCCGAGCAGCTCCGGTACACTGGATACGCTCAAAAACTCCAAAACGGCCATTTACAACTTCGTGAAGGCGGAACTGAAGAACCACTTTGTGGTGCTTCCTCCAAGTGGCGCTGTTACTGGAGCCTATGCCACAACAGACAAAAACAGGGGTGTGTGGAAAGCTCCGGCAAACCTGAGTCTGGCAAGCGTTATCGAGCCGGTTATTAAGCTTGACAATGCCCACCAGGATGTGATGAATGTCGACTCTGATACAGGCAAGTCGATCAATGCCATCCGCGCATTTGCCGGAAAAGGGACATTGGTGTGGGGAGCCCGGACGCTCGCCGGCAATGACAACGAATGGCGTTACGTACCGGTTCGCCGCTTTTTCATCATGGTAGAAGAGTCGGTAAAAAAATCGACCTACTGGGCAGTCTTCGAACCCAACGATGCCAATACCTGGGTAAAAGTACGCGGGATGATTGAGAACTACCTCACCCAAAAATGGCGGGAAGGGGCGTTGGCAGGAGCAACAACCAAAGATGCCTTTTTCGTCCGCTGCGGCATCGGTGTTACCATGACCGCTCAGGATATTCTCGAAGGAAGGATGAATGTCGAAATCGGAATGGCAGTTGTTCGCCCCGCCGAATTCATTATCCTGAAGTTCTCCCACAAACTGCAAACATCCTAAAGAGATTTTCGATTTTGGATTTTAGATTTCTGCCCCCTGAGCTTGTCGAAGGGCTACAAATGAAACACAATCAGCCCGGTCCCTGAGCTTGTCGAAGGGTCGAAGGGTCTTCGAATCAAGGAAAAGAAGTTCAAAATGCCAAAAATCATTACTTACAACTTTCTAAAAAAAAAATAAACACATAAATCCAACAAAAATGGCAGCAAATTATCCATTACCAGTTTTTCATTTCACGGTAGAGTGGGGTGGAACCCGGATCGGTTTTTCGGAAGTAACCGGCCTTACGCAAGAGAACCAGGCCATTGAATACCGCGATGGCTCTTTCCCTGAATACTCCTCCATCAAAATGCCCGGACTACGGAAGTTCAGCAACATCACCCTGAAACGCGGGGTAGTAAAAAGCGACAACGATTTTTTCAAGTGGCTCAATACCATCAAACTCAATACGGTTGAGCGAAGGGATTTGGTAATCAGTCTGTTGAATGAAGAGCATGCCCCAGTGATGGTCTGGAAAGCCCACAACGCGTTTCCTGTTAAGGTGGAAGGGCCCCAGCTCAAAGCATCTGGCAATGAGGTGGCCATAGAATCGATTGAATTGGCACACGAAGGACTTGATTTACAGAACGACTAATGGGCAATTACTATCCTCCTGTCGGTTTTCATTTCAAGGTTGAGGTCCCGGATCTGATCCCCAACAGTGATGATGTGCGGTTTACCGATGTCTCTGGACTCTCCGTTGAGATGAAGACTGAGGAGATTGCAGAGGGAGGGGAAAATCGTTTTGCCCAAAAATATCCCGGCGGTGTGCGCTTTACGGAGCTTACACTGAAGCGTGGATTGCTCGTCAAGTCTGAATTGACCAAATGGATCGATCGTTGCATCAACAACCTGGACATTGAGCCCAAAGAGATCTTCGTCAAACTGCTAAACGACAATCATGAACCGCTCATGACCTGGCATCTGATCAATGCTTATCCTACAAAATGGTCGGTCAGTGATTTCAATTCATCCAACAATGCCGTGGTGGTCGAATCCCTTCAGCTCTATTACCAGTATTTTACCGTTGATAATCAATAAAATATGCCTGTTATCATTGATGAAGTAGTCATTACTGTTGAGGTAACCAACCGGGATTCTGGTGGAGCCGCTTCCGGGACCTTCTCGCCGGAGGAAAAGCAGGTCCTCGTCAGTGAATGCGTTGAGCGCGTACTTGAAATTCTGAAACAAAAAGCAGAGCGATAACCATGGACAACAGAGGAACCCTTGAAAAACTGAAGATTCAGGCATATTCAAAGCCGGATTACTCAAGCACACCCATTGGCGAGTTTGTGTCGTTCGTAAACCCGAACGAAATTACCCTGGCTTACGAAATGGAATACGACAGCGCGCAGGGTTCCGGGACCACCAACAGCAGGATGAACTTCAAAAAAATGAAGCCCGGTGATCTCTCCCTGACCTTCTTTATCGATGGGACGGGAGCCAGCGGAACTGTGGTAGATGTGCAGCAGAAAATTGAGCAATTCCAGACGGTTACGGGGTACAACGGGGATATTCACAGGCCCAATTTCCTTAAAGTTGTTTGGGGAACCCTGCAGGTAAAAAGGTGTATTCTCAAAACTGCCTCCATTGTTTACAAGATGTTCAGGCCCGATGGCATTCCCCTTAGGGCGGTTATCACAGCCACCTTCACGGATAATTCCGACGACCAGTCGAGGGTTGCCATGGCGCAGGACCACTCACCCGATCTGACCCATGTCAGGATGGTTAAAGCAGGGAATACCCTGCCGGGAATGTGTTATGAGATTTACGGCGATCCCGGATATTTTCTGGACGTTGCCAAAGCCAACAGGATAGATGATTTCAGACGATTAAAAACGGGAACCACCGTTTTCTTTCCACCCTTAGAAAAGTAACCATGCCTGAAGTAAGGACATTGCCAATTGCTGCTGAACACCGCGAATTTACTGTCAAGATCAATGGTCAGGCAGTTGAACGGAACTATCAGTTGCTCTCAGTCACGGTAACCAAAGCTGCAGACAAAATCTCCGCGGCTCGATTGGTATACCTGGATGGTGCAGCCTCTGAGAGCATATTTCAGGCCAGTAATTCGGAATTGTTCATCCCGGGAAATGAGATTGAAATTCTTGCCGGAACAACCAGTGATCCGGTCTCACTTTTCAAGGGAATCATTGTACGCCAAAGCATCAAAGTGCGTGACAATGTAGCTCCGCAATTGATCGCTGAGTGCAGGCACAAGGCTGTAGGTCTGACCATTGGCCGAAAAAATGCCTACTTCACCGACAAGACAGACAGTGATATTCTGACGACGATCCTGGGCAATGCCCCGGTTACCCCGGATGTTGAATCCACCACCGTAACGCACAAACAGATGGTTCAGTACTATTCGACAGATTGGGATTTCCTGCTTAGCCGGGCCCAGGCCAATGGTAAAATGGTCTTCACCAACGATGAAACAGTCGCGGTTAAGGCTCCGGTGTTAAGTGGCAGCGCCGTTTGTACGCTTCTGTTTGGCGCGACCATCCTGGAGATGGATGCCGAGATAGATGCGCGTATTCAACAGCAGGCAGTCAAGGGGGTAGCCTGGGATCCGGCGCAACAAGCCCTGATCGAAAAAGAGGGAGCCGACCCCGGTACAATGGCCCCCGGAAACCTGGTTAGCAGCGACCTCGCCTCTGTTGCCAGTCCAGATCATTTTCACCTGCAACAAACTTCGCTGTTGGAGTCGGAAGCTCAATCGTGGGCTGATGCGCAGTGGCTCAGGTCAAAGATGAGCCAGGTGAGCGGCCGGATGAAATGTGAAGGGATCGCGACTGTGAATCCGGGCGATCTGGTCACCATAGCAGGGATCAGTGACAGGTACAACGGCAATGTTTTTGTAACCGGTGTCAGGCAAAGCTTTGATCTGGTGGAAGGTTGGAAGACGCATATTCAGTTTGGAAATACGCTCGATCTGCTGACTGAACAAAATGAAGTGTCTGCACCTAAAGCCGGAGGACTTTTGCCCGGTATCAACGGCCTGCAGATAGGTGTTGTGATGAGCAATGAAGATCCGGACAATGAATTCAGGGTTCAGGTCAAAATGCCCGTCGTCGATAATGCCGGTGACGGGACCTGGGCCAGGATCGCTTCACTGGATGCCGGCGACCAGCGCGGTTTCTTTTTCCGCCCCGAAGTTGGCGATGAGGTGGTGCTTGGTTTTTTGGACGACGATCCCCGGCAGGCAGTCATCCTGGGAATGCTCCATTCGAGCGCCAAAGCGGCTCCCTTAACCGGTTCGGACGACAACAACGAAAAGATGTACCAAAGTCGTTCGGGCATGAAGCTTCACTTCGATGACGACAAAAAAATCATACTGATTGAAACGCCAGCCGGAAAGAAAGTTACGCTGGACGAGGATGCCGGCGAGCTGAAAATGATGGATGAAAATGGGAATAAAATAGTGATGAGCAGCGATGGAATCCTAATACAAAGTGATGGGAAAATCGAGATCAAAGCCCAGCAGGATGTCAAAATAGAAGGTCTTAATGTGGAACAAAAGGCATCAGCATCTTTCAAGGCAGAGGGATCGGCAAGTGCAGAAGTCTCTGCATCGGGATCGCTGACGCTGAAAGGGGCGATGGTTCAGATTAATTAAAAATTACAAATTAAAGATTAAAAATTATGCCACCGGCAGCACGATTAACAGATATGCATGTTTGTCCCATGGTCGAACCGGGACCTGTGCCACATGTTGGGGGACCGATATCCTCTCCGGGAGTACCAACAGTTCTGATTGGCGGACTTCCGGCAGCAGTGGTCGGCGACCAGTGCATTTGCAGCGGACCTCCGGATTCCATTGCGATGGGTTCATCAACGGTGATGATTGGAGGCAAGCCGGCTGCAAGGCTGGGCGATTCTACCGCTCATGGAGGTTCAATTGTGTTGGGATGTTTTACGGTGATGATAGGATGATGAGATGAGAAATGAGAGATGAGAGATGAGATAAAAGTTATTCAACAGGTATGCTGAAAACTGTGTAGAGTAGGCAAAATCAATAGAATATTAAACTCAGAAAAATGAAAAAAACTAAAGAAAACATACAGGATTCTACTTTGGAAGTAATACCCTGTTCGCTCAAAATGCTGCCTGAAGATCAATGGATCCCAGCTTCGGAAACTGCAATTAGCATCAATCCGGCAAACAAAACACATCTGAATCAACTTAGGATGGCCTTACCGGATGGAGTGATTCCTCCACCGCATCTTGCGCTACTCACGAGCAAAAGATGGCCTTCGACAGGAGTAAACCTTACCGTAGGCTTCCTGGGTACAGTAGATGCCGCTTTGCGAACGCGCATCATTTCGCACATGAACGCCTGGGGTCAGTGCTGCAATGCCAGGTTTACTGAGTCGGGTGTAAATCCGCAGGTGCGCATTAGTCTTACAGGTAGTGGATATTGGTCTTATCTGGGAACGGATATCCTGCACATACCTGCTGGTCAGGCTACAATGAACCTTCAAGGTTTCAGTATGAGTACACCTGAATCTGAGTATCACCGGGTGGTACGCCATGAAACTGGCCACACGCTGGGTTTCCCGCACGAGCATACCCGTAGTGAGATTGTAAACAGGATTGATCCGGTTAAAGCGAAAGCTTACTTCCTGGCCAGCGATGGTTGGAATGCTGCTATGGTGACGGCGCAGGTGCTTACTCCACTGGACAATTCGGCGCTTATTGCCACAGCCCATGCCGACCCTAATTCTATCATGTGCTATTGGTTACCGGCATCGATTATGAAGGACAATGTTGCTGTAGTCGGAGGGACAGATATTGATTCACAAGACGCTCAATTCGCAGGTTCTGTTTATCCAATAAATCGTTGGGGAGGCTATGAGAGCTTGGGGGGTGTTATAACAACTGCTCCTCATGCAGTTTGTTGGGGAACTAATAGGATCGACGTATTTGCCAAAGGTACCGACAATGCATTGTACCACAAATGGTGGGATGGAAACCATTGGGGTGGCTGGGAATCTTTGGGTGGTGTGATCACAAGCGATCCCGTAGCGGTAAGTTGGGGAGCAAACAGACTTGATGTTTTTGCAAGAGGAACTGACGGGGCTGTTTATCACAAATGGTGGGACGGAAACCATTGGGGTGGTTTTGAATCGTTGGGTGGCGCTATTACCAGCAATATTTCCGCTGTAAGTTGGGGACCCAATCGGATTGATTTGTTCGCCAAAGGTACGGATGGAGCATTGTATCACAAATGGTGGGACGGACACCTTTGGGGCGGATGGGAATCCCTGGGTGGAGTTATCACAAGTGATCCTTCCGCAGTGTGCTGGGGAAACAATCGGATTGATGTATTTGCCAAGGGAACTGACAACGCAATGTATCATAAATGGTGGGATGGAAACCATTGGGGCGGATGGGAATCACTGGGAGGAATTATCACAACTAATCCTGCTGCAGTCTCCTGGGGCTCAAATAGGCTTGACATTTTTGCCAGGGGAACCGACAATGCACTGTATCATAGATGGTGGGACGGACACTCCTGGTGTGGATGGGAATCCTTAGGAGGAGTTATCACAACCGATCCAGCAGCAGTGTGTTGGGGGCCAAATCGAATTGATGTATTTGCCAGGGGCACTGATAATGCAGTTTATCACAAATGGTGGGACGGAAGCCATTGGGGCGGTTTTGAATCTTTAGGCGGTGTAATTACCAGTAATATTTCTGCTGTAAGCTGGGCTAGTGGACGTCTTGACATTTTTGCCAGGGGTACCGATAATGCGATGTATCACAAGTGGTATAGTTAACAATGGTTTCTTAAAAGGAGTACGAACCCATAACATTGAATTGCCGGCAATATGGAAGAGAACAAACAAGATAATTCCTACACCTCGTTTTTGGGGAACGGATGGAGTTTTCCGCCTGAATTTATCCCTGAAACTTGTGAATTGCGGATGACAGCTGATGAGGAGGACATTCGGGCCAGTCTGAAGATTTTGCTTGGAACTGCTGCCGGCGAGCGTTTCATGAATCCAAAATATGGCATGGATATGCACGAAATGCTCTTCGAACCAATGGGAACTACGGCAAAAACACTGCTAAAAGACCGGATAAAGTATGCCATCCTGATTTATGAGCCCCGGATCAATCTGGTCTCTCTGGAGCTGGATTCTTCAGGGGAATTGGAGGGAAAGATCAGTATCATCCTCGATTATGTAATCCGATCTACCAACTCACGCTACAACCTGGTCTTTCCTTTCTATACCACCGACAGCAACGAAGTTCGGAAAACAGTTGATTTTAACAACAGTTAGAAAATCCAGATATGGCCGCACAAGATATCATACAAAACCTCATTTTTCGGCACGGACAGTCGCAGGAGATGCGCATGCCTGTCGAGCTGGGTACTCATTTCGTTGATGTTGATGAGCGGACGGATGAGGAGTTGCTGCTCTTTGCCCAAAAATTCGCCGCATTCGTTAAATTTTATCCCAAAGACCCGTCAAAACCTGTTGGAGACTGGACCGGATTTTTCCCGGCAAATCTGGATGAAATAAGAGCGGCGCTGGCGAACAAAAATGGGGATGTGCCTCCTCATCTGGCTTTGTTTATCAGCTTCTTAAGGCTTTATCAGGAGGGCGCTCAAAAGAATATCAACCGTTTTACCGGCAGTCATTTGGATTTCTACTTTTCTGAGGTATTGCGTCTTACCAAAAAACCTGCTGTTCCTGATAAGGCACATGTGGTACTTGAGCTAAAGAAAAATGCAGCGCCGATAAGCATTGAACCGAAAGATATCTTTTCGGCCGGTAAGGATGAAACAAAAGTTGAACTGATCTATGC
>JAPLDT010000020.1 GCA_026391315.1 Bacteroidia bacterium | reverse complement strand
GAGGCTTTCAACCCAAAGGCATTATTGGATTATCAACAAAAACATAAACAAATGAAAATAAGTCAACTAAAAAGAAAATTAGAACTTCTGGAAGCAGCTTGAAAAACTAGTTACATAAGAGAGAGGTTAATTCAATCAACTTTCTCATTCTACTACTAAGGTTAAAAACCAGAAAATAAGGTTTTACAAATCAGGATCCTGCCAGTTTTTGCTTCTGAACTACCCTGATAACTTTTGGTTCCATTCCTGCAGCTGACACAGAGATCGTTGCAATGCGATCGGATGAACCGTTGTTTTCCGCGGCGGTGAAGACCACCCTTGTAAACCGCTCACCTTTTACCTCACTGGCCGAGAGCCATGTTTCGGAACATTTCAATGTCCAGGGGGTATTGGATACAATCATCACCGATGCGGAACTGCCTTCGGCTCCATTGAGTATCATCGTCTCCACAGAGAAATTGATAACCGGAGCCGCCTCAAGTTGGGTAACCACAATGGTTTTAGGGGCAATGCCTGGAGATTTTACTGTCAGTACCATTTTACGTTTAGCGGCCACCGGATTGGCGGATGCTGTCAGAGTGATCTCCTTGCCATAGATACCTGCCTCTTCGCTTGGGGTTAGCCAGCCTTCCGTTCCTGAAATGCTCCAGGCGCTGTTGGATTTCAGTCCGAAGGATACCGTGCTGTTGGCCTTTTCACCAACAGAAAGTTCTTTGGCAGAAAGTTTCAGTATTGGCTTTGCAGATGACTGGAAGACAGAAATGGACTGTTTCCTCCCCTTTGAAGAGACAGTCAACACGGCGGAACGTGGAATTACTATGTTTTGGAAGGCTGATACTTTTACAGAATCGACCTTTGAATGTATCAAGGAATCAACGATAAGCCATTTTCTTGAGCTCTCAACTATCCAGTCGTTGTTGGATGACACTTTAACGACAGCCGTCAGGTCCGCTTTGGATCCCAGGACCAGGAAGGCTTTCGAGGTCTCCAATCTTGAAATATCAAAATGTCTGGAAGCGAACTCGAAAAAGGAGGGCCATTCCGGGGCATCAGTATGCCCGCCATTGTGGTACCTGAAAGCCACTCCCCCATCGATGTAAGCTTTGTCGATGATTGGTTTGGGATCGTCCATAACGATACCTTTTTTGCCAAGCAACCTGTACACCGGCGATGCATACAACGTTGTTAAATACTGCCCGTAAGGATCTGTCCATGAACTGCTGTTGCCGCCATTGAGCAACACAGGCCGGGGGGCGCACAAGGCCAGCAATGAGTGGGCATCGACCGTCAAATTCTCTATTTTTCTTGGCAGATATTGCCCGGGGACCAACTCTCCGGCCCATTTGAAGAAGTTTCCTGCCATCCAGTGGTATTCGTTTTCGCCAGTCGAGTTTTCGAGGTCCTGCCCCCAGTGCCTGCGGTTCATCTTGGTTCCCAGACTGCCGCCATCGCTTGGGAACCCGATGGCAACCCTGGGTTCATAGGCCATGGTAACCAGGGTCGCTTTCCCGTAACGCGAATGTCCGGACAGTCCGATAATCCGGCTGTTCACATCCCTGTCTGTCTCAAAATAATCGATCAGTCTGCTCACCCCCCAGCTCCAGGCCACCAGCGTTCCCCAATCGCCGGGTTTGCGCCAGTTCCCCTTGTTCACAAGTCCGATCAGGTAACTTGTCAATCCGGCGCCGTTATCGGGTTGCAGCGCTCCCAAATTGAACACACAGATGCCCCAGCCATTTGGATTGGAACGGGACCAGTAGGATTCAAGTACATTGCCAAATCCGCCGAAAATTACCATAACCGGGACCGGCAATGTTGCCGATGCCGGAGTTCTCAGCGTAGCGGAGATGACCGGCTTGTTCCTGACTTCAGGATAGCGCGAAATGTCCAGGGTACCGGCTATCTCTTTCTGAATGTAGGCATTGCTGCCGGTTCCACCCCATGATGTAACTACCGACCATGTCACTTTTGGTAAAATGCTATCGTCGGGAATTTTGCCGTAAAGCTGTATCTGCAAATCTTTGAGGATTTCGGGTCGCCGCAGGTTCCACCATTCATCCACGGTAGTGATGGTTTGCCCATTTCTCATCTTCAAAAGATTGATTGAACTATAGTTACCAAGTCTGATAGAGTCCTGTCCAGGGAAGAAACCAACCGATCTGTCCGAATAGTTGTTCCATAGACCAAAGGCGGATCTGGCGAAGGTATGTTTGGCAGCATCGGTCCAATTACCTTCCGGATTGTTTTTGTCGGAAGGGAAGGCCTCCGCCGGTCTGTTTGGATCCATCAATTTTGAAGGCAATTCAGGAAACTGAATACCAAGTTGCTGCAACATCTGGTCGCGATCCATAGCACTGGTGACATCCTTCGGAGGAAAGGCCGGAAATGTTTTCTGCGCTGAGGCCACCACTCCATTGAAAAGGAGTGCAATGCAAAAAAGTAATGCAATTAAAATCTGCTTCCTTCGACTGTAATTCATGATATTCACTGTTATATTTTCTGCCCAAAAAGAAACCGCAAAGTACTAAAACTCTAGGAAACTGTTTAAAATTTGTTCTTGTCCCGTTAGGGCAATGTCATTAAGCTAAGAAAATAGAAATTCATAATTCACATATAATCAACAGATTGCTTCATCATCCTTCTAATAATGATAAATTTTTATATTCGCTTGATTATCAATAGATTGCTTCGTCGTTCCTCCTAATAATGACAGATTTTTATATTCACTTGATTATCAATAGATTGCTTCGTCGTTCCTCCTCGCAATGACGGTATGCTGTTGATTTTGTGAGGGAGGAGAGAAGGAGGCTCGAGTGTGAAGCAATCTGTTGAGAGTCGCATAAATTTTTCTAAACTTATTGACATTGCCCGCCGGGATATAATATCGTTAGAAAATGGATTAAGTTCTAAATTCCGTCCCGTACATTATCAGTCAGCAACTCATTTCGCCGGCATTTTTCTTCGCGGAGAGCAGGTTGTAAGCGCCTTTCAAAACGACTTTGGCTGTTTGCCTATCCAACCCTTCCGGAAGGATAATTTCTGTATAACCACCATCGGAAACACCTTTGTGCACCTCAACCATGCGGTATTCGGTAAAAGGCTTGCCCCCCTCCTCTTTATTCCTGTCGAAAATGAAAATGTAATCCTTGTCATCGAAGCTGACAATGGCCTCGGAAGGCAATGCCGCAACCTTGTTGGCAGAAGATTCAATGATGGCATTGACATACATCCCAGGAATGACATTTTTACAAGCGCCTGTTACACTTGCATATACTTTGTATGTTCGGTCGGTATTGATGGATTTGCCGGTCTGGTAAATTACCGCTTCGTGCTCTTCCGTCTCATTGTTGATGAAAAACCGGATTTTTTGCCCGGTTGTTACTTTGTCGGCATCTTTTTCGAAAAGGGTAAGCTCAAGAAAAAGCTTGTCGCTGTTGACAATTTCGAAAAGCACATCTGAAGGGGCAACGTATTTGCCCAGATTGATATTGACAGTTTTCACATATCCTGAAATCGGTGAAGTCACTGCTACTGCCCGATTGATATCTTCCTCACGAAAGTTAGCGGGATTAATTCCGATCAGCGCCAATTTCTGCCCGAGCGCCTTCACCTTTGCCTTCAGGTTTTTGTACTCTGTGGTAACCTGCTGCAAATTTTGTTGTGAATAAACGTCGTTTTTGTACAATTCAGTGTGACGATTGTACTCTGCTTCGGCATATTCAAGCTTGTTTCTGGCCTCCAAAAAATTTTGCTGAATATCGACAAACTCCTGGTTCTCCAGAATGGCCAAAGTCTGCCCCTTTTGCACGGAATTACCCGGCATCAGGGTGGTGCTCTTGACAAAACCGCCCAACGGCATACTCACCGTTGCCAGGTTCTGGGGAGCCGCAGCAACCATGCCACTTACTTTAAGCGTTCCGCTCAGAGCACGGGTTTCAATCGCCCCTGTCTGAATGTTGGCAAGCTGGATCTGGTCGCCCCTAAGCTCAACGATATCAGCCGGGAGAACTTCTGTGGCTTTGATTTCTGCGGCCGGTTTTTTTCCTCCCGAACACGATACCAAAGTGATGATAAATGCTGATACAATGATGGTTATCAGAATTCTATATTTCTTCATAATCATGCTATTTTAGAATTTAATATCTAATATGTTGATTTTTAAATTATTGTCAATTTATCCAAAAGCTATCTATTTTTTCTTAGTGATACCTTAGTGTCTTTGAGACTTAGTGGCTAATTTTTTCTTGCCACAAAGACACCAAGACACTAAGGTTTCACTAAGGATTTGGTGCACATTATTAAAAGGTTTTTCCGGTAATAAAATCAATTGAAACGATGGTTTGATTGTAATTATTAAGCGCATCCAGATAGTTCTGCTTGATGGTCAAGGCACGGCTCAGGTTCAGGATGTATTCGAGGTAATCCATCGCACCAGCTTTGTAGCTGAGGGTGGTCTGCTCAATGATGATGTTGGCTTCCGGAATGGCCTGCTTTTCGTAATAGTTCACGCTGTTGTTGAATTTGGCATATTCCCCCAACAGGGAACGGTAACTGCCTCCAAGCGATTTTGAGTAATATTCCGCATTCGTCTGTGCAACCTCTGCCTTAATTCTGGCCGCTTTGGTTTTCGAGGTATAGGGTACGAACCACAATGGGATTGCGATACCAGCATGAATGCCGTTGAACCGCTCTCCCGCACCAAAAGTTCGCGGAACACCGTTCACCTCCTGAATTCCCTGCATCGTCTGACTGAAATAGCCAATGTTAAAGTCCGGCAGCATCCGGCTTCTCTCCAGATTTCTTTCGAATTGTGAGATTTGAACCTGCTGCTTCACATACCCGACATTGGGATTTCCTGTCAAAGCCAGACTATCCGGTACCGGATAAAATTCAGCCCTTGTCAACAGGGTATCTTTTGGCGTCACTGCCAATGAACTGTTCAATAGTGTCTGCAATTTCTGCTTCGCGATGGTCAAATCTGCCGTGACTTGTTGTAATTGGTTTTTCACTTCCATGCTTTGAGACCGCGCCGTAATCATCTCAAGACGATTGGTCTCCCCCAAACGTGCCCTGTGTTCTGCCGCCCTTAGAAATCCCGAAAAGAGACTATCCTGGTAAGCAAACAACTTCTGCTTTGCATTGAAATAGGCCAGTTGCCAATATACCTGCTTTACTTCGGTGGCAATCTCAAGTTGTGATGCCTTTAACTGCCATTCGCTGCTCCTGACACCGGCATTGGCCAACCGGTCCTGGTTGATGTAAACCGTCGGGAAAGCGAAGGATTGCGACACGGTGAAGCTGTTGTCCTTGCCGTAGCTGTTGATCTGTCCATACTGACCGTCGATGGCGGTTTTGGGCAGATCCAGGGAGGCTCCTTTCAAAGCCTTCTGTACCTGAACGGAATAGGCGGAAGAACGCACGGCCAGGTTGCTGTCGAGCGCCATTTGAATGGCTTCGTGCAAATTTAGGCGCTTCGACTGCTGTCCATAGGCAGTACTGATCATGGAGGAACCGGCAAGCAAAAACAACAGAATGGAGATTGTTTTAACTGACTTCCGCCGGACAGATGCTCTCAACTGACCCGATGAGAACAAAATATAGAAGACCGGCAGAATGACCAAAGTGAGAAAAGTAGCGGAGATGAGTCCTCCTATCACCACTGTCGCCAACGGCTTTTGAACCTCAGCCCCTGCCGAATTCGACAAGGCCATCGGCAAAAAGCCCAATGAAGCAACTGCGGCAGTCATGATAACCGGCCGTAACCGGATGTTCAAACCTTTCAGAACCCTTTCGGTGATATCGGTTATTCCCTCCTTCTCGAGCCTGTTAAATTCGGCAATTAATACAATACCATTGAGCACCGCGACACCAAAAAGTGCAATAAACCCAACACCGGCCGAGATCGAAAAATTCATTCCACGCAACCAGAGAGCTAACACGCCACCAATGGCCGACATAGGTACAGCTGAAAAGATCAGGAGTGACTGTTTGACCGAATGGAAGGTGAAAAAGAGCAGCACAAAAATCAACAACAAGGCAACAGGAACGGCAATAGACAACCGTGCCTTTGCAGCCTGAAGATTTTGGAACTGACCGCCGTACGAGATGTAATATCCAGTTGGCAATTTGATCTTTTGCTTGATTTGCCTGGTGACTTCGTTAATCACGTTTTGCACATCCCGGTTACGGACATTGAATCCGACCGTGATCCTACGTTTGGTATTTTCCCTGGAAACCTGGGCAGGCCCAGATTTAATTCGGATATCGGCAACCTGATCGAATGGAATTTGTCCACCATTGGGAAGCGCGACCGAGAGATTTCTTACATCATCCAGGCTCTTGCGGTAATCCTGATCCAACCGGACCACCAGTCCGAAACGTTTCTCTTCATCGAACACGACTCCAGCCTGACTACCGGCAAATGCGGCACGAAGTACCCGGTTCACATCCTGAACCGAAAGACCGTATTGTGCCAGTCGGTCGCGGTTGTAATCAACCTGCACCTGTGCCAATCCGGTAACTTTCTCCACATTGATATCCGCAACGCCTTCAATTTGTTGAATGATTTTTTCAACTGATGCGGCTTTCGCCGAAAGGATACTCAGGTCGTCCCCGAAAATTTTAACGGCAATATCCTGTTTCGAACCGGAAAGCAGTTCGTTGAACCGCATCTGGATAGGTTGCTGGAATTCGAATTTGACACCCGCCAGCACCACCAGTTTCTCAGCCATCTTTTCGACCAGCTCTTCACGTGTTTTAGCGCTAGTCCACTCACTTTTATCTTTGAGGGTAATGATGTAATCTCCTGTTTCCATGGGTGTTGGATCTGTCGGAATTTCTCCGGCCCCGATTTTGCAAACGGCGTGTTTGATTTCAGGGAAATTGCTGAGAAGGATTTTATTGGCCTTTTCAACCATTTGGATGGTATTGCTCAGTGATCCTCCCTGCAAGGTGATTACACCGGCGGCAAGGTCTCCCTCTTCGAGTTGCGGAATAAATTCGCCGCCCAATCTGCTGAACTGGAAAAGGCTGAAGAAAAACAGGAGAATAGAGAATGTTGATACCAACAACTTCCGCCGCAAGGCAAAATTTATGATCGGTTGGAAAGCCTTGTGAAACCAATCCATCAGTTGGTCGGAAAAATTGCGCTTGTGCTCTGTTCTCTTGCTCAGGAACAAGGCCGAAACCATGGGGACGTAGGTAAGCGACAGAATGGCAGCGCCAAGCAAAGCGAAGGAAACGACCTGCGCCATCGGACGGAACATCTTACCTTCGATGCCCACCAGCGCAATGATTGGCAGATAGACGATCAGGATAATGATTTGCCCGAATGTGGCCGAACTCATCATCCTTCTGGCTGAGTCAAACACATTTTCGTCCATCTGTTCCTGCGAAAGCCTGGAAATACCGGTGTGATGGTGTTTACTCATGGTAATTCGGTGAACCACACTTTCGACAATGATCACCGCTCCGTCCACAATCAGTCCGAAGTCGATGGCCCCCAGGCTCATCAGGTTTCCTGAAACGCCAAAAAGGTTCATCATCGACACGGCAAAGAGCATGGCCAAAGGAATGACAGAGGCGACAACCAGTCCGGCACGCAGATTCCCCAAAAGGATCACCAGAATAAATATGACAATCAGCGCGCCTTCGATGAGGTTGGTCGAAACGGTTCGGATGGCTCTTCCAACCAGATCCGACCGGTTCAGGAAGGGCTCAATCTGAACTCCTTCGGGCATCGATGTCTGAATGGATGCGATACGGATCTTCACATTGTCAATCACTTCGTGCGCATTGGCTCCTTTGAGCATCATCACCACGCCGCCAACGGCTTCTGTGGTGTCCACAACAAATGCGCCATAACGGGTGGCGCTTCCGTATTGGACAGTCGCCACATCCCTTACCAGGACTGGGATTCCGGAGTTGCTGGATTTGACCACAATCTTTTCGATATCTTCCAGGTTTTTGACCAATCCGATACCGCGAATAAAGTAAGCGGTCGGGTTTTTATCAATGTAAGCGCTTCCGGTATTTTCGTTGTTTTTCTCAAGGGCCTGAAAAATGTCTGTCAGGGTCAGGTTCATGCCCCGGAGCCTCTCCGGATTGACCGCTATTTCGTACTGTTTGACGAAACCTCCGTAGCTGTTGATATCGGCCACACCCGCGGTACCCAGCATCTCCCTTCGTACGGTCCAATCCTGAATGGTACGAAGATCCATCGGATTGTACCTCTTTTCGAATCCTTTTGCAACCGCCAGCCGATACTGGTAGATCTCTCCCAAGCCGGAAGAGATGGGAGCAAGTGAAACCTTCGCAAGCCCCGGAGGAATTATCTCTTCCGCCTCCTTGAGCCTTTCGCTCAACTGCTGCCTTGCCCAGTAAACATCGACATCATCTTTGAAAACTACCGTGATAACTGATAGCCCGAGACGGGATATGGAGCGGAGTTCAACAATATCGGGGATGTTGGCGACCGCCACCTCGATGGGGGCGGTAATGAAACTTTCGACCTCCTGAACTGCCAGGGATGGGGCCAATGAAATAATCTGCACCTGGTTGTTGGTGATATCCGGAATGGCATCAATGGGCAGTTTGGTCAATGAATAGGTACCCCAGCCTACTAAAGCCAATACGAACAACCCCACGATAAATTTATTCCTGATCGAGAAATGGATGACACGCTCTATCATACTAACAATGAGTTAATTTAATACAAAAGACAATGATTCAAACCATTCAAGAACAGTTTGAAGTCAAATCAGATGAAAATTCTCAGGTATCAGACCAATTGAGGCGGTTGCCAGATAGTCGCGAAAAATGAGGTGGTGAAGGTGGTGAAGTATTCAGAATAGTTGAGCTGGCAATATTTCACGAAGGTAAATTGCATGATGGCATCCGAGGTTACCACCGGAGTTGCACAACAATTACAGGTACAGAAGGGGGAACAATGATCGATCCCGGATTCAGAATCGTGCTGATCTGTCGTGCCATTTGGCTGCTCCATTTTACACATGGGATGACCCGCAGTTACATGCGAACAGGGGATCGCTGTAAGTACAAGGATGTAAATGGATAATATGGTTACAATCAATTTCATAGTTCTGAATGCAAATATACAATAAAATAATATTTGGATTTAAAAGAGGAATCAGATTGCTGGAATTATCGATTCATTTAAGTAACAATAATATTTCACGCAAAGAACGCAAAGTAAAAACGCAAAGAAGCGCAAAGCCCAATTATGAATTCTTTGAAACCTTATGCCAAACTAAATGGCCTTTTCTTTGTGAAACCTTTGTGTCTTAGGGTCTTTGTGGCAAGAAAAAAATAGCCAATAAGTCACAAAAACACAAAGGTTTCACAAAGAAATTCATTTAGGCTGAAAAGAGAAAAACTTCAACATTTTACATTGAAATTTTTGAAGTCGTTGAATAGATGAATACCTGATAATCTTTGTTTTATATTGCATTCTCTACTCTTTCTTTACAGGATCTTTTGAAACGAGCTTTCCGTTTGCATCAAAACATAATTCGAGTTTGACTTTCCCCTTGGCAGCCTCCATCTCATAAGCGACAACCCCTTTGGCATCTGTCGATTTTTCAATTTCATCGAGTTTGTATCCTGCGAAATCTTTTGCAATAGTTGCTTTAGCAGCCTGAGGAAGATCGCCTTCCTTTATTTCAAATTCAGTTTCCAGAAGCTTACCTGCAGCATCGAACAGAGCGGATGATTCAATCTTGTTGTCCGTAAATTCGACCTCATACTCCCCTGGTTTTTCAATGCTCCATTTAACTTTCTGAGCCGTTGGAAATTTGGCGGCAAAAGCGGTTTTCGCAGCAGCCGGAGTCTCCTCTTTTGGTGCAAAAGCGTAAGCGAATGCCAGGAGGGACAGACAAACAAATAAAGCAAATAATTTTTTCATTGTTATATTTTTTGTTGATATAGTAAAGATACGATACAATCTTATAGAAAGTTGGCATTTTATGTGCAGATAACTCTCACGATTTCCTATTGTACAGCAGTTTCTTATTCAAAAATCGAAATAATTTATTATATTCGTAGCTCCTTTGCATTTTCTTTAATTAACCAACATAAAAACAAGTAGTTATGAAAAGTATTTTGTCCCTTCTCATTGTGCTTTTTTCCATGACGGGTTTGTTTGCGCAAAACGTATGTACGGTAAAGGTTTTATTTGCCGTTAACAAGACCAACCCTCCCAGTTACACCTTTAAAACTGATCCCCAGACGACCAGTGCAAAATATTCCTGGGCTTTTGGCGACGAAACTTTTTCTGATTCTCCTACTCCTACCCACACTTACAGCAAAGGAGGAAGCTATTTGATTCATGTTAAGGTTACAACCGGAACAGGCGCTGCTGCCACAACTTGTTACGGAGAGCTGAGCGCCCAATTTGAAGGAAGCACGGTAACACATGTTGTTCCATGCAAAGTCACTATCCTTGCGTCCAAAAACAGTACCAATTCGCTCAGCTATTCCTTCAAAACAGATCCGGCATCCACTGCATCAACGGCCAGGTACTTATGGACATTCGGAGATGGAACCCCAAATTCAGATACGAAGTTACCATCTCATACTTTCGCCAAGGAGGGTACCTATATGTTACATGTTACGGTGACAAACGGGACGGGAGCTGATGCCCAGGTATGTTACGGTGAGTTGGGCCTAAAAGTCGAGGCCCCCGCGGTAACTCCGCCTGTAGTCGCATGTACTGTTAAAATCGTCATTACAAGAAACAGCACAACCCCAGCCAGCTATACCTTTAAAACAGATCCGCAGACTGCAGGGGCGAGATATTCATGGACTTTTGGAGACAATACTGTTTCTGATTCCCCAATGCCAACACACACCTTCAGTAAAGGTGGAAGTTATGTATTACATGTTCAGGTCAAATCGGGGACCGATGCTTCTCCTGTAACCTGCAACGGCGAGCTGAGCGCACAGTTTGACGGAGGTACGGTAACACCACCTGTTCCATGCAAAGTCACTATCCTTGCAGCCAAAAACAGTACCAATCCGCTCATTTACTCTTTCAAAACAGATCCTGCATCCACATCAACATCTGCCAGATATTTATGGACATTCGGGGATGAAACCCCAAATTCGGATACCAAGTTACCATCCCATACTTTTGCCAAGGCGGGTACCTATGTGTTGCATGTTACGGTGACCAACGGGACGGGAGCTGATGCCCAGGTATGTTACGGTGAGTTGAGCCTTAAAGTCGAAGCCGCCACGGTAACGCCAGTTGTTCCATGCAAAGTCACTATCCTTGCATCCAAAAACAGTACCAACCCGCTCTCCTACTCATTTAAAACGGATCCTGCATCTACCGCATCCAAATTTATTTGGAATTTTGGCGATGGCACCAACAATTCTGACACCCAGCTACCAGCACATAATTTCAGCAAAGCCGGAACATATGTAATTCACGTATATGTTACGACAGGAACAGGTCAAGATGCAAAGATTTGCTACGGTGAGATGAGCATCGTAGTCGAAGGTACGGCTGTAGTTCCTCCTGCGACGGTCACTTATTCTGGCAGAGGGAAAGTATCAAGTCTTTCATCTGTAACTGGTTGTAGTTTGGTGATAACCACCATGGAAAACATGAGGCTTATTCCGGCAAAAATAAGCGCCAACTTCGTGCTCAGGGAGGGACAATATGTGGAATTTACCTATCAGAAATACGCTGAGAAAATTACAACATGTAAAGAAGGAGCCGATATCAACATAATTACGATAAAGGAAATTTCTGCGACAACCTTGCCCAACTGCAAAGGACCGATCAACCTTCTGCTTTTCGATCCAACCAACAATTTGTGCAATGGAAGTGCGACTGTCAAGTTGCTGGATGAAGCAGGGAAAGAGATTCCCAACGTGAAGTATCTCTGGTCGGATGGCAGAACCGGAAGTTCAGCGGGAACCCTCTGTCCGGGTAAACTCTATACCGTTCAGGCGACCATTGAGAATGTTTGCCAAAAAACAACCTCCTTCACCTTGCTGTCCAAACCTCTCTGGCATTCTTCATCGGTCGATGGAGTGAACAATTTTACAGTTCTGGCCCCGGTTGATGGTGTTCAGTACGAATGGAATTTTGGCAATGGGATTACAAAGATTGGTCCGTCAGTGAGTTACAACTTTCAAAAAGACGGTATTTACGATGTACAGTTAAAAGCGGTCGGCTTGAATGGCGTCTCAGAAAGTACCAAACAGGTTGTGGTAATGAAAAGTGTTGCCACAACAGATGTCATCAACAAATCCGAGGTAGATCTATATCCTAATCCTGCAAAAGAGATCATACGGGTAGATTTCAAAAATCCGGCTGAAGGGACCCTGAAAGTTGAGATCAAAAATCTCTCCGGACGCAGTGTCTACATTGAGCAAATAACCAATGATGGATCCAGTCACGCTGACATCAATATCCAAAATCTAAATGCAGGCATGTATGTTTTGAGAATCTCCAATGACCAGAGGATCATCGGGGAGAAGAAATTCATAAAAACCAATTGACATTGAATAGGATGCATCGGAATTAGTTTCTAATCCAACCTACATTTCAAATACAAAGAGATCCCGGTATAAATGAGCAATCATTTGCCGGGATCTCTTTTGATTCAAGTCATATGCATAATACCAAATGATAATTACAAAAATCTATTAGTCTGGTTTGCAATATCATACCAACAAATCATTTTCCTGGAGAAATACTTTGTGTTTCAATTTGTGTTTTCATTTGCGACCATTTGTGGTTAGATCGATATCCTCATTCCAATCCCATTGCTTTGATGTACCCTTTGTTCTCCGTGCACTTTGAATACTTGCAATTCTCCAGAAAATCGTTCATGATCTTTTGAACAAGCTCCTGCCCTGGCCGTGCACGCCTTATATCATCAAAGGTATTTCTTGGACTTTCGGTAAAGGTGACGATGATTTGCCAGTTCTCCGGTTTGGGAACCGTTACCATCGAACTCTGTTTCCCCATTTTCTTGTAGGGCCAGTAGTGGTAACCTATGTTGTTTTTGACCATCAGGCGGGTCCAGGCGGCAATCCATTTATCGTTGTTCTCACCAGTTTCACCCATATAAATCGGGAGGTTAACAGAGTCGCGAAAATGGACAAAGTCCTGAATATTGGCCTGCAAAGTATCGCACCAATAACGGTGACAGGTGTACATCATCTTGCTGTCGAATTTTGAATTTTTGAATACTTTAAAATTCCCATCCCACTGTGCTCCGCCCAGCAGTACAATGTGATTTTTATCCACCTCACGAATCGCTTTTACCGCTTTCATGTAAAGTGGTTCGAGCGCAGCGTTCAGCTTCGGCATATCCGCGCCAAAATAGGGTGCAATCGGTTCATTCAGCAGATCATATCCCAGAATGAGCGGTTCATCTTTGTAGTAAGCAGCAATTTTTTTCCAGACAGCCACAAAAATCTCCTGACTTTTTTCACTGGTCATCAGCCAGGGATAACCATAACTGTCATCAATGTTGTCGCCGGTCTGTCCTCCGGGCGCATCATGCATATCGAGGATCACATACAATTTCGATTCGAGGCACCAGTTTAACAGGCTGTCAATTCGCTGAAATCCGTCCTGCTTTGCCGAAAGGCCCATATAGTCTTCATCCGTAAATAATTTATAGTGAAAGGGTAACCGGATAGAATTGACCCCTGTACTTTTGATGAAACGGATATCTTCGCGGGTGACATAGTTGTCTTTAAATTTCTTCCAGAACTGGTCTGTGAAGTCCGGACCGGCAAGCTCACGGAATGCCTTATCGATCAAACGGGCGGAGCTCGTACCCTTAAAGCCGAACATGTAACCCTCTGGATTCAGCCAGTTTCCCAAATTTATTCCGCGAATAAAAAATTTCTCTCCTGTGGGAGACAACAAATCATGGCCTGAAATGGTGATAAACTTTGGAGCGGCATTTTTAGCAATTTTTGGCTGAAAAGCTGTGATCAGAACAAAGCAGCAGAGGGCTATCAACCCCAGTTTTAGCAGGTTTCTCATGGTATTTATTTTTTCTGGAATAGACTGCAAGATAGCGAAATTGGGTGAAATTTTAACAACTTAAAGTGTAAATAAATTCACTTGTCACCTGGCATAATTCCTATCTTTACCTGTATCTTGGAGCAAATTTCAATGACTACTTTTTAATACACCTCTTTCATGTTCAAAATAAATATAGATAAGAAAGGATTCCTGGTAAGGAGCGTTCTTTTGTTTTTTCTCTTGTTTCAATCTGACCTGATTGCAAGGGCCAATAATCCTGTTGATCCAGCTGATAAAAAGTACGAAGGAAGGAAGGGCAGTTGTCTCTATGTTTCCAAAACCGGGAATAACTCTGATGGAACCAGTTGGGGAAATGCCTTTCACTCAATACAAGCTGCATTATCTGCAATACCCGACAATCTGGGAGGGCATCTTGTTATCATCCGGCCAGATACTTACGTGGAGGCCAATCTTTCCCCTGCTTTCAAAGGAGCAGCGGGGTCATACAATTTGTTGGTGGGAGACACTGATGGCCAGTTTGGATCCGGGGCAACCGGTAGAATCATTATTGATGCCAGTGATCCCGAAAGGGGGTTTAAGAGTTACGACTGGTGGGGCACCATTCGCTCTACCTCCAAAGGATGGCGGCCCGAATTTACAGAGCAAACCTTTTCAGGGATCGGCTGGGACCGCTGGATCCTGCGAAATCTTTATACTTCGGGCGGAGATGCCGGCTTCTTCTGGGACCTCACCAATAAAAGCGGAGAGGGCTTTACCGTAATAATGGAAGATTGTGTTGGTATTGGCCGTGCTTTTGGCGGAGGAATATGCTATCCTATTGTTCGGCCCAACGAACCAAGCATTTTTCGAAGATGCTATTTTTTGGCCCTCGACTGGGTGGGAGATACAGCCGCGGTACTCGTGGGTGGCTGGGAAACTACCATGCCCGACTCGCCTCATCTTATTATGGAAGATTGCACGCTGGTTCACCCCGACAATGCACTGGCGATGTCGTATGCCAGCAAATGTGTGCGCGTACGTGCTACCGGGTGCCGCTTTGTGGTGCTAAACTTCACTCAGACCGAGATGGGAGGAAAATCGACCGGAATCATCTGTTCCCAGGGACATCATACGGCCGGACGTCTGCACGTTGATCTTGAAGATTGTATTCTTGCTGGATACAGCGTATTTACGACCGGGAAGGATGGTGAAGCAACCAGCTACACCGTGAAAGGCAAAGTTCAGGCCTACGTTCAATTTAGGCAGTCTGTACCTGCTGGGTTCGAAAGGATCAATCTTTGGCCGGCAGATTTGTTTGACAATATAGCCATCCCGAAACCAAAATAATATTCTATATTTCTGATTATGAGGAAGATTCTTGGCATTTTCGCTTCTCTCCTGTTTGTGTTGTCATTGCTATCCTGGCAACAACAGAAGAAAGTGAACCCCTTTGGTCTGGAAATTGTCGCGAACATAGCCGATTACCAAAAATCAGTTTCATCGAATCCTGTCAACAGGTTGGTTGATCTTGAAAAGGCAATCCCGGGCATTGTCCTGGATATCAGGTATGCCACCTCTAATAATTTCACTCATCAGACCATCTATCCGGCTCCGAAGGCATTCTTGCGTGAACCGGTTGTCGATGCCTTGGCGAAAGTTCAGCAAGAGTTAAAAGGCAATGGAATAGGATTGAAAATTTATGATGCCTACCGGCCCTATGCGGTTACCATCAAATTCTTTGAGGTCTATCCGGATACCACTTTTGTGGCCTCACCAAAAACCGGATCCAGGCACAACCGGGGCTGTGCAGTTGATTTGACATTGATCGATTTAAAATCGGGCAAGGAGCTTGAAATGCCTACGGCTTTCGATGATTTCACTGAAAAAGCAATGCACAACTACATGAACCTCTCTCAAAAAGCACTGCAAGACAGAAAGTTACTTCGTAATATCATGTCGAAGTACGGATTTATACCCTACGAAAGTGAGTGGTGGCATTATGATTTCAAGGGTTGGAAAAATTACCCGATCATGGATCTCTCCTTTGATGAATTACATAACAACTAATACTTTGTGATACCTTTGTGATAACCTTTGAGCCCTTCGCGGTTAAGTTTTAAAATTTTACCACAAAGGACACGAAGTACGACACAAAGGGCACAAAAGAAAATTGAATCATAAGTAAATATGAGAAACTTCATTCTGATTATCCTGCTGTTATCCTGTTTGAGCTGGCAAAGCAAGGCTCAATACAACAACGATCTGATCATAGAGCCTATTCTGAAAACGGATACAACCTCCCTGGGACAAAAAATCAATTATCCCAACACAACGAATTCAGAGGTGACAATGCTGAAAATCACTATTCCTCCCGGGAAAACTACCGGTTGGCATGAGCATGACAATCCCGTTTTCGCCTATATTTTAAAAGGGATTTTGACAGTAGAACTGGAAGGCAACAAAGTACTTAAGTTCGCTGAAAACAGCTCCTTTTCTGAAGTAATTCACACTGCTCACCGGGGAATTAACAAAGAATCCGGCGATCTTGTGTTGCTGGCCTTCTACCTTGGAGAGAAGGGAAAACCACTGTCGGTCAGGATACAAAAGGAATAGTTCATGCCTGAAAATTGACCTTGATGTATTTTATTGAATTTATATTTAGTACTGGGATTTTTTTGAAAGTTATTATCAGAATTATTGAACCCACTTCGGGGTTCCTATCCTTTACTATCATTTGCCCCCGGTTTCACCGGGGGTTATTCATATTTAACCCTTTCAGGGTTTTCTGAAATCGCAAGGCCGAAGGACTTGAATGTGAATAACCCCCGGTGAAACCGGGGGCAAATGAAACGAATGAAGCTGCAACCCCGAAAGGGTTAAACAGTTCCTGGAATTTGAACTAAATTTAAAAAATTTCTAAGTTTTCAACGAATAAAGTATACATCTCATACCACTTAATATTAACATTATGAGCAATTTTGACAACCTGGCCCGTGAATGGGACAAAGATAAGATGCACATGGAGCGCTCGATAGCCATTGCAGCAGCGCTCGAATCAATGGGTTCACTCAATCCTTCCATGAAGGCGATGGAATTTGGAGCAGGAACCGGCATTTTAAGTTTTTTGTTGAAAGATAAATTGAAGGAGGTCACCCTGATTGACAACTCCTGCGAGATGATCAAGGTATGTGAGGAAAAAATTGCCTGGCACAAGGCAACTCATTTCAAGGCACTTTGCATGGATCTTGAGAAGGAGGTTCACCATCAAAAATATGATCTCATTTATTCTCAGATGGTTCTGCACCATGTTGTTGAAATCGAACCGATGCTGAAGAAATTTTTTACGCTTTTGAATCCGGGGGGAACCCTTGCTATTGCAGATCTCTACACGGAAGATGGTTCCTTTCACGGTCTGGAGGTAAAGGTTCATTGGGGTTTTGATCCGGAGGATCTCAAACGAACCGCATCAGCTCTTGGGTTCAAAGAAATAGAATTCAAAACCTGTTTTGAAATGAAACGGGAATCAGGCAGAATATACCCGATTTTCCTGCTGATTGCAAAGAAGCTTTAATTCATGTGTTATTACTAGTCATGGTCAACGAAAGAAAAATTGCCTGCAATTTTTCCCCTCTGTGTAATAATTTCAACAACCACAATATTAGTTAGCCATCCCCATCCACATACCTCCCACATAGGGAATCAGCCAAAACATCCATACCATCAGGCTATATGTGTGGAATTCGATGCGCCGTTTTTCGCTTCCTTTTCTGACGACAGCGGTTGCCCAAATAGCATGGGCAAGCATCAGCCAAAGGGCTAGCTGTCCGAAAAGCGTATGCAAATCATTTAGATCAAATGGATTATTCGATAGTTTCCCCATGGCCAGGGTTCCTGAAACATCGAAGACAAAACCGGTCCAGAAGGCCACAACGTGCCAACCTTTCAGATAGCTGACCAGCCTTTCTGCCCAAACGCCAAGCGAATAGAACAGGAGTGCCAGAGTAATCAGCGTAACAGAGAGCATCATATAAGTAGTCATTGCGATTTATATCAGTTAATGATGTAATCCCATTGCTTAAAAGTACAATATTTTGTTGGACCTGAATGTAGTTTCCCGCCATTTCAAACAACATTTTGAATATGAATGCTTATCATTGTTGTCTGAAACAAAATCCGGGTTTCACCTTTTAAAACAGTGCAGAAGATGTACCAGAATATGATAGAAGAGATTTTATGGAAAGATTGAAGATTTATCTGTTCTTCCTGATTCTTCTCTCGGCATTTCAATCTTTTGCCCAGCAAAAATATACCATAAGCGGCTATTTCAAGGATGCTAAAACCGGAGAGAACCTGATTGGAGCCACATTAACCATCAATGAACTTAAAGGTAAAGGAACTGGGACCAATGCCTATGGCTTCTATTCCATCACCCTTCCGGCAGGACATTACCAGATCACCGGACAGTTTATTGGCTATGCCCCTCAGATTTTGCAGATCAACCTCAATCAGCCTGTTAAACAGAATTTTGCGCTAACCGAACAGGTAAATACTTTGGGTGAAGTGGAGGTCTCTGGACAGCGGAAGGATGAAAATGTTTCCAGAATGACCATGGGCATGCAAAAACTCAATACCAATGAAATCAAGAGTATTCCTGTACTTTTCGGCGAAAACGACGTACTGAAAACCATTCAGCTGTTACCCGGCATCAAGCCTGCAGGAGAGGGAAGCAGTGGCTTCAACGTTCGGGGTGGTTCCGCTGATCAAAACCTGATACTCCTCGACGAAGCAACCGTTTTCAATGCCTCTCACCTGATGGGATTTTTCTCCGTTTTTAACTCGGATGCAATCAAGGATATCACGGTTTACAAGGGAAATGAGCCGGCAGAATATGGTGGCAGATTGTCGTCTGTACTCGATATCAAGATGAACGATGGCAACGACCAAAAGATGAAAGTCTCAGGAGGAATCGGACTTATTTCATCACGAATCAATGTCGAAGGTCCTATTGTCAAAGAGAAGGGTTCGTTCATGATAACTGCCAGAAGAACATATGCCGATCTCTTCCTTAAACTCTCATCCGACAGCAACAAGAACCAGACGAAACTCTATTTCTACGATCTGAACGCCAAGGCAAGTTACCGTCTCAACAGCAACAACCGGATCTATCTCTCCGGCTATTTCGGCAAAGACCTGATCACGCTGAAAAATACCTTTGGAATAAACTGGGGCAATATCTCCGGAACATTGCGCTGGAATCATCTTTTTTCTGACAGGCTATTTTCAAATATTTCGATGATTTTCAGCAATTACGATTACAAAATATTCATCAACAACGGGAACAAACTGAACATCATTTCACGAATTCAGGACTATGGGATCAAACAGGATCTGCAATATTATATCGAAGCCAATTCAACCCTTAAGTTCGGATTCAATTCCATTTACCACAAAATAATTCCTGGCTCAATCACTTCAGACGCCAACATCGATTTAAAGACGCTTACCAACAAATACGATTGGGAAAATTCAGTCTACCTTTCCCATCAGTACCGGTTGAATGACAGGATTAAATTCGAATACGGCTCCCGGCTTACCCTTTTCAGCGCTCTTGGTCCCGGGGATATCTATACGTATGATCCCAACGGCCGAATTACCAGTTTAACCAACTACCATTCTGGCCAATTTGTCAAGAATTATTTGAATGCCGAACCCCGCATCACAATAGATTATCTTCTCAGCAAGGAGAGTTCTGTCAAATTCTCCCTTTGCCGCAATGTTCAAAATCTACACTTACTCTCCAATTCAACCTCCGGGAACCCAACAGATCTGTGGATTCCAAGTAGTAACATCGTAAAACCGGAGTTGGCCGATCAGGTTTCGCTGGGCTACTACCATAACTTCAACGACAACAGGTATGAGTTCTCGGCCGAGACTTACTACAAGAATCTATTGAACCAGATTGATTACAAAAATGGGGCGGAGCTCATGTTTAACGAAAATGTTGAATCCCAAATTCTATTTGGAACAGGGCGTGCATATGGTCTGGAGCTTTTCCTGAAGAAAAAACAGGGTCGCTTCAACGGATGGATTAGCTATACACTTTCACGAAGCGAACGAAAATTTGCCGACATCAACAGTGGAAACTATTTTCCTTCCAAGCAGGATCGCACCCATGATCTATCACTGGTTGGCATGTACGAGCTAAGCAAAAGCTGGACACTCTCCGCTACCTGGGTTTATTACACAGGCAATGCCGTTACCTACCCTACCGGAAAGTATTCGGTAGATGGCAAAACCATGTTCTATTACTCCGACCGGAATGCCGACCGGATGCCGGCTTACCACCGACTCGATCTTGGCGCTACCTGGATCAGTAAAAAGAGTGCTAAATTTGAATCCAGCTGGAATTTCTCACTCTACAATGCTTATGGACGCGAGAATGCCTACATGATTACCTTCCGCGACAGCAAATCGGATCCGTCCAAAACAGAGGCGGTTCAGACAACACTTTTCAGGATAGTACCATCCGTGACTTACAACTTTAAATTCTGAGCGATGCAAAGAATTACCCCAACTCTTACAGCAACTTACCAGGATTTCAAGAAAATCCATACCTTAATGCGTGGCAGAATTTTATTAGAAGTATTAGCAGGTATCGCTTTAACTTTAATATTTGTTTCTTGCGAAAGGGTGATCCAACTCGACTTGAAAAACAGTACGCCAAAAATTGTTATTCAAGGTAATATTTACGACCAACCGGGACCCTATATTGTCAAAATATCCAACACAGTCAACTTCGACGCTTCAAGCAACTACCCACCGGTCACTGGAGCGAAGGTGGTAATAACAGACAATGTCAGTCAAAATGAAACTTTGACCGAAACAACGGCAGGCACCTATTTGACTTCAAAACTCAGGGGAGTACCAGGAAGAACCTACTCCCTTTCAGTCAAAACCGCGAATGACACCTATCTTTCCAGTGCGACGATGCCTTATGCCGTGGCCATGGATAGTATCTTTTTTTCTACAAGTTTATTCAGCGGAGAGAAGGTAACGACCGTCAGGCTACTGGATCCGCCTTTCACTGTTAACTATTACCGCTTCCTCTATTTCATCAACGATGTCCAGCAAAAGGCATTTTATGTACTGAATGATGATCTTTTTCAGGGAGCCACCATCAGGTACGCGCTGCTCTCAAGAGGAACTGATATCAAGCTGGTGAAAGGCGATCATGTTGTGGTTTGGCTTGAGTCAGTTGATCATGGTGTCTATGAGTATTTTCGGACTGCCGGAAGTGATGAAGGGGAATCTGCCTCTCCGGCCAATCCGGTATCCAATATTTCGAACGGCGCTCTGGGCTATTTCAATGCCTGTTCAGTTCGCAAAATAGGGGCAATGGTGAATGAATAACCATTCAATGTCCTTTTGCTCCAGCTCTGACAACTCCCCTATATCCCTGGTTAAATAATATGACTTTTATACATAAATAACCGATGTCAAATTAAACTAAAGATGATGTGAACAGTCCATATAAAAATACTCAAAAGTGATTGTTAGAATATAAATTACCTCCTCTTACATTATCCTGAAATTCTGTGAGTTTATACAAACATTGATTATGAAAAATATCATTCTGTTCAGCATCCTTATCACCTTATTGTCATTGAACGCATTCTCACAAGGTGATGTTTCTAAAGCAAGATGGGTATCGTCGGGAATAAAAATTGACGGCAACGACAAGGAGTGGGACAAACCGCTTAATTTTTATGATGACAACAGCGGTTTGATGTTCGCTATAGGAAATGACAAAGAAAACCTATTTTTGTGCTTCACAGTGAACGATGAGCTGAGAATGAAAAAGCTGATGAGTGCAGGATGGACTATCGGGTTATCATCGAAAGAAAAAAATAAAAAATTTAAGTCAGTGCTGAGTTTCCCTGGAGTGAATGTGATGGGCATGAGAAGAAGCGAAAACAATTTTGAAAAAAAATCTATCGCTAACAATTTGATTCAAACCTATCTCTTACAATTGACTCAAGTATCCTGCAAAGGATTCAAATCCAACTTTCCCAATTTGACTTTAAACAGCAAAGGGAATATCGACATCGGAATTGGCGCCGACAGTATCCAGCACATTGTCTATGAGATAGCCATCCCTTTGAAGGAACTGTTTCCTTCGGATTTGATCCGTCTTAATGAACTGATTACCATGAATGTAACAGTCAATGCACTTGAACGCCCTTCTTCAGGCGGAGGATACAGTGGCAGACCATCAGGAATGGGCGGAGGGAGAGCTGGAGGTGGAATGTCAGGTGGAATGGGCGGAGGCAGACGTGGTGGAGGTATGGCGGGCGGAATGAGAGGTGAGAGATCTGGTGGTGAGATGGCTAACCACGGTGAACCAGGCGACAGAAACAGCCTGTTCTCCAAAGTATCTTTTAAACAAAAATTCATCCTTTCCGTAAACTAAATGGAGAGTTCTCCCACAGATGCGGGAGCAATTAATAAACAAATGATAATCAAATGAAGTATTTTGTAATAATAGGTGGACTAATCGCATTGTCCTTACTAATTTCGTGCAAAGCAAAAAACAAGGAACAGGGACCAGCCGAAAAACCTCCTATTGCCGTTGATATAGTAATTGCCGGTTCAGAGAATATCTCCAGTAACCTGGAAGTCAATGGCAGTGTACTTTCCAACGAAATGGTGGAACTCCGTCCCGAGGTGAGCGGACGTCTGATCTACCTAAATCTTCCGGATGGCGCCACTGTCAAACAAGGAACTGTTCTTGCCAGGATCAATGATGCCGATCTGCAGGCGCAGCTGGAACAGCAAAAGACGCAGTTGGAACTGGCCGCCAAAACACTGCAACGGCTGAGCGACTTGTTGAAGGTCAACGGTGTCAACCAGGCCGACTACGATGCGGCATTAAGTCAGGTAAATACCATCCAGGCCAACATGAAAGTGCTCAATGCACAGATTGACAAGACGGTCATCAAGGCACCCTTTTCAGGTGAAATTGGAATCAGGGTGGTTAGTTTGGGGGCCTATGTCACTCCGCAAACTTTAATCGGAAGCCTTTACCAGACCGACAAGGTTAAAATCGATTTTACAGTTCCTGAAACCTTTGCTTCCATTGTTGAAAAAGGGAACAAAGTAAAAATACAGTCGGAAGGTTTTGCCGAAAGTCTCGATGCAACCATCACAGCCATCGAACCGCAGATCAACACGGTATCCAGAAACATTAAAGTAAGGGCCATGCTCGCAAAGGGGATTATTCATCCGGGAGCATTTGTGAAGGTCATCCTGGCCCAGAACAGAAATGGGATCATGGTCCCTTCCAATGCCATTATTCCGGATGCGCTCTCCAACCAGGTTGTGGTTGTCAGGCACAACAAAGCCCTCTTTGTGAATGTAGAGACCGGATTGAGAAATTCCAACCTGGTAGAGCTGACCTCCGGCGTAAATCCCGGCGATTCCATTATCGTGAGCGGGATGTTGTTTGTTCGGCCAAAAGCATCTGTGAAGGTAAAAAGGGTTGTTAGCCTGAAAGAGAAGATTTAATAACTGATTGTCAATTAAACAGAACGATACTTTAACGTGAATATATCAGAACTATCGCTTAAACGACCGGTACTGGCAACGGTAATGAGTTTAACCCTGATTCTCTTCGGAGTAATCGGGTTCAATTTTTTAGGCATCCGTGAGTACCCGGCCATCGATCCTCCTTTGATTTCGGTCAACACCTCCTACGCCGGAGCCAATGCCGATATTATTGAAAGCCAGATCACCGAACCACTCGAGAAATCGATCAACGGTATTCCCGGGATACGAACCATAACCTCCTCCAGTTCAGTAGGCAACAGCAATATCTCGGTAGAATTTAACCTAAGCACCAACCTCGAGGCAGCCGCCAACGATGTGCGCGACAAGGTGAGTCAGGCTGTGCGGAATTTGCCGCAGGATATTGATGCTCCACCGGTCGTAAGCAAGGCCGATGCCAACAGCGACTTCATCATCCTTATGGCAGTCCAGAGTCCAAGCAAAGGATTGCTGGAACTGAGCGATTATGCCGAAAACATCCTTCAGAATAAATTTCAGACCATCCCGGAGGTAAGTTCCGTCATGATCATTGGTCAGAAAAGACCTGCCATGCGGCTCTGGATCGATCCTGATAAATTGAATGCCTACGGTATTACCTTCAACGACATTACCACAGTTTTAGCCAAGGAGAACATCGAAGCTCCCTCAGGGAAAATTTACGGAAACAAGACAGAACTGACCATCCGCGCCTTGGGAAGGCTGACCACAGAAAAAGATTTCAAGGATCTGATCATCCGTGAAAACAGTGATGGGATTGTCAGGCTGAGCGACCTGGCAAAAGTCGAGCTCGGACCCGAAAATTACGAACAGATGTGGCGCCTGAATGGCGTAAGCGGAGTTGGCCTCGCCATTATTCCTCAACCCGGCGCCAACTACATCAATATTTCGGATGAGTTCAACAAACGACTGGATGATGTCAAAAAATCTCAAAAAGGGGATATCACCTTTACCACGCTGATCGACAATACAACAAATGTCCGCAAATCGCTGACCGAGGTAAAAGAGACCCTGTTCATCGCCTTCCTGCTGGTTATCATGGTCATCTTCTTCTTCTTCAGAAACTGGATGATTGCTTTGCGGCCCCTGGTCGACATCCCTATCTCACTGATTGCCACCTTTTTCGTGATGTATCTGGCAGGATTCTCCATCAATATCCTTTCGCTGCTAGGTATTATCCTAGCGACAGGACTGGTGGTCGACGATGGGATCGTTGTGACCGAGAATATTTTTAGAAAATTCGAAAATGGCATGCACATTCGGCGGGCCGCGCTGGAGGGCAGCAGGGAGATCTTCTTCGCGGTTATCTCGACCTCCATCACACTGGCGATTGTCTTTTTACCGGTCCTCTTTCTTCAAGGGTTTGTGGGCAGTTTATTCCGCGAATTTGCCGTTGTTGTTGCCAGTGCAGTTCTGATTTCGGCCTTTGTTTCCCTTACCATTACACCGGTCCTGAATGTCTATTTAAATAGAAAACATGCACGTCACGGGATGTTCTACCAAAAAACTGAGCCTTTTTTCCAGGGAATGGAGAATGGATACAAGAATCTGCTTCAGAAATTCATCCACATGAGGTGGATGGCATGGGTCATCGTACTTGGCTGTATTTTAGTAACCTACCTGATTGGAAGAACACTTCAGAGCGAACTTGCCCCGTTGGAGGACAAAAGCAGTATCCGTTTTCAGATCTCGGGACCTGAAGGCGCCAGCTACGGCTACATGACCAAGGCGGGAGAAGAATTCAGTAACTTCCTGATCGATTCAATCCCTGAAGGTAGCTTCTCCTTCCTGGCGCTCCCGGGGTTTGGCGGCACAGGGGTGAATGCCGGCTTTGGGAGGATCGGGTTGGTTCCGGCCTCCGAGAGGAAAAGGTCGCAAAGTGATATCGCCAAGAATATATCTAAAACAGTGATGCGGTTTAACAACCTTCGGATTTTCCCTGTGGAGGAGCAGACCATATCTGTTGGATTGGCTTCAAGAGGTGCGTTGCCGGTGCAATTTGTCGTCCAAAATCTCGACTTTGACAAGTTGAAAGAGGTCATTCCCAAATTTTTGGAAGCAGCCAGAAACGACAAGACCTTCCTGAATGTTGACGTTAACCTGAAGTTTAATAAGCCCGAGGTGGATATTCTTATCGACCGGATCAAGGCCCGCGAACTTGGCCTAACGGTATCGGATATTGCCGGAGTACTTCAGAGTGCCTTTAGCGGACGCAGGTTAGCCTATTTCATCATGAATGGGCGCCAATACCAGGTAATCAGTCAGGTCGGATTGCGCGACCGTCAGCAACCAACAGACATCTCCAAGTTGTATGTCAGGAATAATCTGGGAAACAACATCGCCTTATCTGAAGTTTTGAAGATATCTCCCAATGCCAATCCTCCGACACTATACCACTTCAACAGGTACAAATCAGCAACCATTTCGGCGTCATTGGCCGAAGGAAAAACCATCGGGGATGGTGTCGTCGCCATGAAGGCCATTGGCGACAAACTGCTGGATGAAAGCTTTCAGGCCTCCCTCAGCGGACCTTCGAGAGACTTCTCTGAAAGCTCTTCCAATACCGCTTTTGCCTTCGTTTTGGCTCTCCTCCTGATTTATCTGGTATTGGCCGCCCAATTCGAAAGTTTCAAGGATCCGTTTATTATCATGATCACTGTACCACTGGCAATTGCCGGTGCCGTTCTCTGTCTCTGGATATTCAATCAGACCCTAAATATCTTTTCCGAAATCGGAATGATTACCCTTATCGGACTCGTTACCAAGAACGGAATCCTGATCGTGGAGTTTGCCAACAAGAAACGGGAAGTCGGGATGAATAAATTCCAGGCGGTTGTGGATGCCGCCACACAACGTTTACGTCCGATCTTAATGACGAGTCTGGCAACGTCCCTTGGCGCGCTGCCCATTGCGCTTAGTATGGGCGATGCGGCTTCCAGTCGGGTACCACTTGGTATTGTGATCGTTGGAGGAATCGTTTTCTCCCTGATTTTGACCCTGTTCGTGATTCCGGCTGTCTATACCTACGTGTCCGGAAAACACAAGACCAGGGAAGAGGTGGACAAACAGTTTTTGTGAAAAGAAAATTATAGATTAAAGATTACAAATTAAAGATGAAGAAATTATATTTCCTGTTTATGCTTGTTTCCCCCGTTTGGGGGATGGCTCAACCGGTACTCACGTTAAAGAATGCGATAGATACGACGCTCAGCAATAGTTTTGACATCCGGATTGCCGGGAACAATGTGGAGATCAGTAAAGTCAATAATTCGTTTGGCGTGGCCGGTGGATTGCCTACGATCAGCGCAAGTGTAACTGATAACCAATCCGTTACTAATGTCAACCAGAAATTAAACAGCGGGACAGAAATAAAAAAGAGCAGCGCTAACGGAAACACCATGAACTCAGGTGTCACTGCCGGAATGGTTTTGTTCAATGGCTTTAAAGTCTTCGCCACCAAAGAGCGACTGAGCCTTCTGCAAAAGCAGAGCGAATTGCTGTTTAACCTGCAGGTTCAGAATAGTATTGCCGCTGTGATGGCGAAATATTATGACATTGTACGTCAAAAGGAGTATCTTAAAATCATGCAGACCTCGCTGGATGTTTCGCAGAAGAAGCTGGATATCGTCACCGAAAGGAAAAATGTCGGGATGGCCAACGATGCCGATTATTTGCAGGCGCTGATTGATGTCAATACCGCCAAACAATCTTTAAAATCTCAGGAATTGGTGGTGCAACAGACAAAAATGGACCTCTTGCAACTGATGAGCCGGAAAAAATATTACTCCTATTCGATTGATGACAGCATTGTAGTTGATAAATCAATCCAACTAAATTCCATTCTCGCATTTCTAACCCAAAACCCGCAGTATCTATCTGCAGAGCAGCAGATTAAAATAAATGAGCAAGTAGTAAAAGAGGTAACTTCCCTGCGTTACCCATCCCTGAAGATGAATACCGGCTACAACCTGAACCGGACCCAGAGTGATGCAGGTCTATACCTTTTAAATCAAAATTACGGCCCTTATGCAGGTTTGACTTTACAGATTCCGCTTTACAACGGAAATGCCTATAAAATTCAGAAAGAAACAGCCGTTTTCAATCTCGACAATTCCAAATTGCAACAGGAAAGTCTGCTCAACCTCCTCACCGCTGGCGCCGTTAAAACCTACGAGTCTTATAACACCACTCTGCAACAACTCGAATCCCAGCAAAATACAATTCAGTTTTCACAGAAACTGATCAATGTGGTGATGCAGCGTTTTCAAGTAAACCAAGCTACCATCCTCGATGTAAAGGCAGCGCAATCCAGTTTTGAAAGTACAGGTTATCAGTTGGTTAATCTAAAATTTGCGGCTAAAATTTCGGAGATTGAGTTGAAGAGGTTGATGTACCAACTGGGGAATTAAAAAACTAGCGTCGCTCCTTGACAACTTCGTCTGAGAAAGATCCATTGTAATCCTTCAGGATCTCTTGAACTTCTAGAAAGGAAAAATCAGATACCTGAAGATTATTTTTAACCTCTTCTTCAAAAGTAACCGAAACTTTCACTGGTTTTTCAGTTTTTATGGGTTTCTCCAGTTTTAAACGACCATTAAAATAGGTTCCTGCAACGGTAGTCATCTGATTATTTTTTTCAAAGATATGAATTTTTGAGCCTGGTGGATATCAAAATGAACGTGCGTAATTGCAACGTTCGGAACTATATGCAGTTGCCGATTGCGGGTTGCTTTCCTGTCGAGCCGCACCGCCGTTGTTGCGGGCTGCGGGCTTTGTTGTCCGCACCGAAACCCCAATTGACATATAGTTTTTGTTATGGTGCGTTTTTCTTTATGCCGTCATGGGATTTATTTGTATCTGTCCGCCTATTGCTCTTAATACTTTCATAATTGTCTCAAACTGAGGTTTAGATCCATCCGATAAAGCTTTGTATAAACTTGGTCTACTTAATCCAGTTTCTTGAGCAATTTTTGTCATACCAATTGATTTTGCAATATGTCCGATGGCTGTAATTACATCGGAATCATTTCCTTCTGCTAAAACAGCATTAAGATATTCCGCAATCATTTCGTTACTATCTAAATAGTCTGCTATATCAAATTTTGAAGTTTCCATTTCTATACTATTTTAATTCGTTTTAAAATCTCATTTGCCTTTTCAATGTCTCTCTGCTGGGTTGACTTATCTCCACCAATAAGTAGAATAATGATTTTTCCGTCTGATTCTTTAAAATAAACTCTATATCCTTTCGCGTAATCAATTTTTAGTTCCCGAATCCCATTGCCAACAGGTTCACAATCACCAAAGTGCTCATCGTTCTCAATCTTTTGAATGCGAAACAATATTTTGGCTTTAGCTCTTAAATCTTTTAGTTTTCTCAGCCATTTGTCAAAATCGTCTGTTTTCTCAATTTTGTACATTTTCCCGGTGTATTCATTTGGATACAAAATTACGCAATCTTTTCTATTCGTGAAAGGTTTAATTCAAAATTCTTCAGAATAATTCATGACACCTAAAACATTTTGCATGTGCTTTCTAAAATGCACCACAACAGCTGACGCTATGGCAAGTGCGGGAATAAATTGTTGCTCAACTGTCAGCCAGCACAAATGTATGTAAAGATTCCAAATGTTTCAACGAACACGCAAACCCGCATTTGTTATAGCGTTTGTTAGCACTCGTTTTTTTCTATTTAGGTTATTCTCAATTTCGTGAATTCATAATTATCAACATTAGTAGTACAATTATTGTGAAAACCCAACCCACATTTAATAGGATAGTGTAAAACCAGTTTGATGTCGTACTATACTTTTTAGGTTGTGGTTTGTTAATAAACTTGTCTGGTTTTCTCTTTGATAAATATGCAAAAAAATCATAATTAGGGTTCCATGGGTAATAACCATTAATTTTAAAAAACAGACTGTTAAGCATTTCAAAATAAAGTAAATAGATTGTCGAAATGGACATTACAACAATTGTCAAACCCGAAGGTAATTCAAAACTATTAAAACTTTCCAGAATCAATCCCAAACAAGTCAGAGCTAATGCAATAATACTTATAACCTTGAAATATCTCGATTTTCTCAAGTTATATGAAGTCGCGAAGATCACTATTCCAGTCAGAATGGAAATGCCAAAAACTAAATATTTCGTTGTCTCGATGTCCATTTTTAAAATGAGTGCTAACTCCTTTGTACCCGCTACAAGTCTTCGTTTAGATGGTGAATTTTGAAATGTTGAGGAAGGTTGGTTGCGTGTTATATTTAGTGTGAATATACATAGTTTGAATTAAACATCAAAGTCATCGAAAGGGGATTTTATCTTTTGCAAACTGCGGGTCGATACATGGTGTAGATTTCGGTGGTATCGGGACAGAATGGTCTAAAAATATTAGCGAAAAAAAGTTTCCAAAGTTTTAGTTACGAGCGAATTTTGCCCGTAACTAAAACTTTGGAAACTTTCTCCTTGAATAAAAAAGGCACCCAGCAGGATGCCTTTTTTGTGTCATTCAATATCGAATCTTCTACTTAGAAAAGAAGCTTGAAATTTTGATCATTGACATATTTGTCAAATTCCCGATCATTCAGGGCGATCGCTTTGTAGGCAGGATCCTTTTTAAATGAATTGACCAATGCTTCGTACATCTGGCTGGTTTTGCCGGTACGGGCAAACACAATGGCTTTCAGATAGGCGATACGTCCTGATTCAACAGGAGCCGCATTCAAAGTTTTCAGAGCGCCATTGTTGTCGCCATTCAGCAGTTGGGCAAGCCCACGGTTGGCATAAGAGGTAGACTGTTCGCCAAGATATTTCACGGCAGTATCGTAATCTCCCTGTTTGATTTTCAGGATACCCATGTTTTCTTTAACCTCTTTACCTGCACCGGTAGCGGCTCCGAAAAGAATTTCAGCCTTAGACCAATCACCGCTTTTCAATGCCACGCAACCGAGGTTGTTTTGAACGATCGGATTTTTTGGATCCAACTGGTCGGCCTTCTGAAAATTATTTCCGGCAGCAGCAAAATCACCATCGTTCATTTGCAAGTCGCCAAGGTCGTTGAAGCCTCTCCAGTCGTCCGAATAGGTTTTCGTGAAGCTGGTATAGATGGCCTTTTGTTTGGCAGGATCATTGGTAAGGGTCGCAGCGTAAAGCAGCTCTGCCTGGTTCAATTTGGAAGGATCAGAATCCGCCAAACGGGAGATTTCGGCATCTGTCTTACCAACCAAATTAACACTGGCGGTAATTTTTGCACGGCGCAACTGAGGCAAGATCTCATCTGCTACTTTTGTAAAGGCAGAAGAAAGATTTTTGATCTCACGCTCGCGAACCTCCGGGTCAGAATACATGGCCAATACACGAAGAATCAAATCCTTATCCTGGATATTGGATTTCTCCATCAAAGCTTTGAAGCCTTCCCAGTCTTCGGGAGTGTTTTTGGAGGTGACATCAGTCTTTACCTTACTTTTTTTAAGATCCTTGTCAACAACACCCGTGGCAGAACCCTCACGTTTTCCGGCAAGTTTTGAATTCAGATCCATTGTACCGTCCGGTGAGGCGTAAGCTGATACTTCAACTCCTTTTAGCTCTTTGTTTTCTGCATGGTAAGCATCAACAATGTATTTGTTCAGGTGGGCAATTTCAGCTTTGGACAACTCTTTTGTCCTGACCTCCGAACTGTTGATCAGATAAACCAGGTCGGCCATGTAAGCATCCGGAACAATTCTTTGATATTTATCCAATGTAGGATCATAAATACCTGTGGTATTGGCCCTTTTCTGCCAGCCTGTAATGCCAAGCGGACTGTTATCGACCAGTGTGGAGGTTGCAATCACCCCTTTCGCCACGGTAACAGTCTTGAAATCAACCGATTTTGACCCCTGAGATCCTTTGATGCGAAGTTCAAGATCTGAACGCTGCATCTCTTTGTTATAGGGCAGAGATCCTTTGTAAGTGACACTTCCGCCGGCCTGATTTGGAATCACCTTGTTGTTGGCCTTCACCTTTTCACCCTGGACAACATAAGGTGTCAAGGCCATTTCACCGCCGCTGTATTTCAACACAGGAGTAACAGTCAGGGTAACTTTTGGCGCAAAATATTTGGCAGGATACTGGTTTTGGATAGTCGCATCAATTTTACCTGCATGTGTTTCAAGCACTTCAGGAACTACGGTATAAGTCACAGAACCAGCATTCTTCTGCATCTTCTTCAATGATGAACATCCGCTGATAACGAGAGCACCGGATACAATAAGCAGCGGCACGATCAAACTAAATTTCTTCATAAAAATGACCTTAAATAATTAATAGTTATAATTGTTAATTTGAGATTTATGCGCATAAAAATAATATTTTTAGCTTAAGAAAACAGTGAATATATATTAATTATTAAAAATCGGTCGGCAATATTTCTCTTCGGATACCTGTCCAGTCGATGGGTCTGGTCACCAAATCCCGAAGCATCCGGTAATGCTCGATGGAGCTCACAAAATCGATTCCGGATGTATCAACGATCAAAACCGGAAAATCATCCTGCTGTGAGAAAAATGTAAAATAGCCCTCTCTGATTTTTTTAAGGTACTCCGCTTCGATAGACTGTTCGTAGGACCTGCCACGCTTTCTGATGTTGACGATCAGCAACTCTTCCGGCAGATGCAGGTAAACAAACAGATCAGGTTTCGGCAGCCGTTCGTAGATGATGTCGAAAAAATTGCGGTAGAGGTTGTATTCATCCTGCGCCAGTGTATTCTGGGCGAAGATGAGCGATTTCATGAAGTAGTAATCTGCAATGGTGTGCTGATGAAAAAGATCCCTGTTTGCCAGATCCTTCTTCAACTGGCCGTATCTTTCGGCCAAAAATGAGAGCTCCAGCGGGAAAGAGTACTTTTCCGGATCGTTGTAAAATTTGGGCAGAAAGGGATTTTCAGCAAACTGCTCAAGAATTAGTTTGGCATCAAATTCTTCGCTCAGCATCCTGGCAAAAGTTGTTTTACCAGCTCCGATGTTCCCCTCAATTACCAGAAAATCATGGTTCATCATCCTACTTGAGATTCTTTTGTTCAATCCCTAAAAGTAAAATAAAAATGCCCGCTGTTAACGGGCATTTAAAACTTATGGTAGATTTTTTTTTATTCCTGATTCGGTTTTTTGAGCGAATGACTGTGTGTCGGTGCTTTAGGCTCTTCATGGTGATAAGGTTGCCTCTCTCCGTGTCCGTGATCTCTGTCGCCACGTCCATGGTCACGATCACCCCGACCTTGTTCCCTTTCAACAAAACCTTCCGGTTTCGGCATCAGGGCTTTCATGGAAAGTTTCAGTTTTCCGGTACGTTGCTCAACTTCAAGTAATTTAACCTTTACGATGTCACCTACGCTGAGTACATCTTCGGGTCTGTCGATCCTTTTCCAGTCGAACTCAGAAACGTGAAGTAAACCTTCTTTGCCGGGCATAATTTCGATAAATGCGCCGAACTGAACGATCGATTTCACCTTTCCTTCGTACACCTCTCCCGGCTCGGGAAGGGCAACGATGGCACGGATGCGTGCAACTGCTGCATCAATGGACGACTTGTCAGGAGCGCTGATTTCAACATAACCCATATCGTCGATCTCTTCAATCGCGATGGTGGCCTTCGTATCGGCCTGGATCTGTTGGATAATCTTTCCGCCAGGACCAATAACAGGACCGATCATATCTTTCGGAATAGTCATCTTCACAATACGAGGCACATTTGGTTTGTAATCTTCGCGCGGAACGCTGATCACCTCCAGAATTTTGCCCATGATGTGCTCACGGCCTTGTTTTGCCTGGGCCAACGCTTTTGCAAGCACCTCATACGACAGACCGTCAACCTTGATATCCATTTGGGTTGCGGTAATTCCTTTTTCTGTTCCGGTAACCTTGAAGTCCATGTCACCAAGGTGATCTTCGTCTCCAAGAATATCTGACAGGACTGCGAATTTATCCGTTTTTTTGTCGGTGATCAGACCCATGGCAATACCTGAAACAGGGCGTTTCATGTTGATACCGGCATCCAGCATGGCCATTGTTCCGGCGCAGACTGTGGCCATGGAAGAAGAACCGTTGGACTCCAGAATATCCGATACGATACGAACAATGTAAGGGAATCCCTCAGGAATCATTCTTTTCAATGCGCGATGGGCCAGGTTTCCGTGACCGATTTCGCGGCGGGAAAGGCCTCTTGGCGTTTTAGATTCACCCGTGCTAAACGGTGGAAAGTTGTAGTGCAACAAGAAGCGCTCTTTGCCTTTGAAGGTAACGTTGTCGATGATTTTCTCATCCATCTTGGTACCCAGTGTAACGCTGCTCAATGACTGAGTTTCGCCGCGGGTGAAAATGGAAGATCCGTGAGATCCCGGCAGGTAATCAACCTCGCCCCAGATGGCACGGATATCGGTGGTTGAACGACCATCGAGACGAACACCTTCGTCAAGGATCATGCGGCGCATGGCCTCTTTCTCCACATCGTGGTAATATTTTCCGATCAAAGTCTTATTGACATCGCCGGCCTCTTTGCCTTCGCTGTAAGCCGTTGTAAACTCCTCCTTTATTTGTGCAAAAGAGTCGTAACGCAGGTGCTTGTCGTTGATCAGAGAGCGGGCAACTTTGTATACTTTGTCATAGGTAGCTTTCCAGACTTCGTCGCGAAGTGTTTCGTCGTTCTCTTCGTGGCAATAGGTGCGCTTCGCAACGCCAACTTCTGCAGCCAGTTCTTCCTGTATTTTGCAGTGGATCTTGATGTTGTCGTGCGCAATTTTAATGGCTTCGAGCATCTCTTCTTCAGAAACCTCGTCCATTTCGCCCTCTACCATCATGATGTTGTCGTACGAGGCTCCCACCATGATGTCGATATCGGCTTCAGCCAGTTGTTCCGCTGATGGATTGACAACGAAATTACCTTTGATACGGGCTACGCGAACTTCAGAAATAGGACCGTTGAACGGAACATTTGACACGGCGATCGCTGCGGAAGCAGCCAATCCAGCCAGTGAGTCAGGCATTTCGTTCTTGCCAGAAGATATCAATGTGATCATTACTGCGGTTTCAGCATGGTAATCTTCAGGGAAAAGCGGACGCAAAGCACGGTCGACCAGACGGGCGATCAGAATCTCTTCGTCCGAAGGGCGTGCTTCTCTTTTCATGAAACCACCAGGGAATCTACCCGCTGCAGAAAATTTCTCGCGGTAATCCACTGAAAGAGGCATGAAATCAACATTCGCGGCAGCTTCAGTGGCCGATACGACAGTTGCAAGCAACATAGTATCACCCATTTTTACTACAACTGAACCGTCGGCCTGCTTGGCCAGTTTACCGGTCTCAATCTGGATTGTACGGCCATCGCCCAGATCAATAGTCTTATTTATAGCTTTGTACATATATCGTAACCAATTAAATTGTTATTCTAAAAAAGAAGGGAAAAACAGAACTAGAAGAGGCAAAAAAGGCAATCCGAAAATTGCCTTTTGAGGTTGTTCGCTTATTTACGAAGATTCAATTCTTTGATGATGGTACGATAGCGCTCAATGTCTTTGCGTTTCAGATAATCGAGCAACGAACGACGCTTACCTACCATGGAGATCAGGGCACGTTGGGTACTGAAATCTTTTTTGTTGGCTTTCAGATGCTCTGTCAGGTGATTGATGCGGTGTGAGAAAAGGGCAATTTGTCCTTCTGAGGTACCGGTGTCGGTAGCGCTCTTGCCATACTTCTCGAAAAATGTCTTTTTAATCTCAGGATTCAAATACATAACTAATTGTTTTATCAGTGATACAATGACCGCTCCGCAGGATTCGTGTTCGATCACAACGGTTCGGTATTAATTGGGGACAAAAGTACAAAAAAATTTATTCGCTGCAAATAGTTAATTTATTGAAAGTGAACTAAAGTGACTAAAGTATTTGTGGAGGCTATGGTTTGAGCGATTTGCCAATAGAAGTGAAAATCGATAATAATTCTAATGCTTCTGATAGAACTGAATCTATCTCCCCGGTTATGTTATTCTACAATTTGCTGTTACTGCTATGGATGGGTCGACAAATAATGCGCATAAAAATAGGCCAATTCAGCATCAAAGTGAATCTGATGACCAACTCCTGGTAAAATATCGAGGCTAACATTCGTGTAGCCATGCGCTTCGCAGGTTGCTTTGGCATTCATGAACTGCTGCCACATTCCCTTACCCGTGGTAACCCCAATTTCAGCAACTGCATCATTGGCACCAGTATACTGCTTTACAGGAAGATTGATTCGTTCGGGCGCATTTGAGACCCCTTTACTTGTCATCCCCCGTCCCAAATCAGCCGGGTCGGGGCCGCCTGTACCCAAATAATTACAGGCAGAACAGCAAGCTGCCGCGATATACTCAGGGCGCCACATCACCAAAGGCCAGAATGCATGGCCACTTGCAGAGAAACCATCCCAGTAAAACTTATCTTCCCCGTTGTAATCTGCCTTAATCTGCCTGAACAACTCTATGACCGCTATTTCATCAAACAGCTGGTCGGATGTAGCACTGCAATAATCCAATACATTTTGGGGATATCCATTGGTGGTACCAACAATGCTTTTTGTTTTCACCGATACAATGATAAATGGCATATTTCCACGCTTTTGGGCAAATATTTGAGGCCCGTCATTCGGAGGTGCGCCATCCCATCCATCCCGGATATTGTACATGAAAATCGGCCATTTTTTGGTCGGCGTCCAGCCAATAGGCAGGGAAATATAGTATAAAGTCGGGCATGTTCTCCCGGTTAAACGACCTGATGTGCTGTTGGATTTATCTGTGCCGCTGTTATAGACCAACCCCGGAATGTCGCTTGCAGTCACCGTAACCTGATCTACATAATAAGTATCGGCGGTTGTACTGCCGCAATTTCTGAATACCATCCGGGAAAATTGACCCGGTGCAGTGGCCTGATTCTTCCATGCAAGTGGCTTCGTTGTCTCCTTTGTTCCGTCAACATATACCTCATAAGTTTTGGCAGACAAATTAAGTGCCAGCTTTACAGTGTACCACTGATTAACCTTTACCTGTGAGATCACAGTATAATTGTTACCTGTATTTTCTATGGCCGTCATCTTACCCCCGTCACCCAAAATGACCCCTGCAATTTCAGTAGTGGAATTTGCCAGTAACGTAAACTGCTTCCAGTGAGAAACATCTGTAACCCGCACTTTTGCCTCTACCGAGACAGTCCCTTGCACAACAGGTGTGAAGTCTTTGTATGTGGTGAGTTGATCGGCAGGAATAGTTGATGTCTTGTTGAGCTGAAGGCACTGGTTGTTGGAATCGGTCGGATCGCTTTCAACAGTCAGGGTACCACCTGTCAATTCCGAATTGGTCATTTCAATGGGAGCAACCCCTTTTACCCCAAAATCGTAGGTGAACCGGGCAAATTGAACCTCAGCTTTTGGGTTATCGGGAGTTACGGGAATCTCAGGGGCAACTGTTGTTACGACAGAACGGCACGAAAGATTGAGCGTGAATAGCAGCAACAATAGAGCTTTGATAGAATAAACCCTGATATGCATTTTCATTGTGCTAGCGGCTTCAATTTGCTAAAATGGTTGTTTTTTAACAAACTTACTTTGATTAATGAACCCAAAACTACAATTTTTTAAACGACTTTTCCCAATTTAATTCTTGCCTGTCCGCCTGTTTTTGTGCTTCGTCCCAAAAAACGAAAGGATGGATGGAGAAGTTGATGAACATCATTTATCCAATTAAATACTTAATACAAAAATCCAAACAGCCACAGTGGTATGGTATTCAAATACCCGATCTCAATCTGGTCCCGAACGACAAAGCTGTTATCGATATTAATAATTTGTTTTTTGGTTTTATTTGCCCCTCCAATTTCTATGGTATATTTATTGTCGATCAAAAAATCGCCTGTCTTTGGAAGAGTAAGCTGATGAAGGCTACTTACCTGGTTCATGAAAAATGTTTCGCGTAAACTGCCAGTGTCGGGTTCGTTTTTTGCTGAAAGTGCCCAAGCCAGCGTAGTGTTGTGCAAAAATAGTTTTTCGGGTTTGGTAAGATATCCGGTCGGGGAACTATCCTGTCGCAACATCATTAGCAGGTCGGCACGCACAAGCAAGTCGATCATTCTTAACAGAATATCACGCGCTACTCCGGTTTTTCGGCTTAATTCCGAAATGTTGGGCTTAAAAGGGACACTGTCCGCAATGAACGCCAATACTCTTTGCAACGACACAACACTCGAGTAGGTAAACGAAGCAATAGCCGGTAAATCGGTTTCAATAATAGTTTTTACAGTGGCGACAACCCGATCGTAAAAAAGGGCGGGATGCTCAAAATAATAAGGATATGCACCTGATCTGAGGTATTCCTGAAAAAGAACCAAAGGTCTGATCTGTTGATTTATAGATACGGAAAGTGGCAAGTGGCCCATCAGAATTTGATCGAGATTGACCGGTTGAAATTGCAAATCGGATTTAAATTGGATGAATTCGCGAAAAGAGAGGTTGTGTAGCCGATAAATGGAGGCCCTTCGGCTAAGATCGGCTTCCGACCTGTGCAGCAACAGTGCCGATGAACCAGAGAAAACAATTTTTAGCGAAGGAAAATCATCGTAAATGCCCTTTAATTCAATTGTCCAATTGGGATATTTATGCACTTCATCGATAAAAAGATGAACTCCACCATTCTTATAAAATTGCTCAGCCAAGTTGTACAATGAAAAATCTGAAAGGAACAACCTGTCAAGCGATACATACATGGCCTGATAGGTTGCCCCATAATTTAACTTCAGATATTGGAGCATGAGGGTCGTTTTTCCGGTTCCCCTCGCCCCTAATATACCTACCAGCCTTTGGTTCCAGTCGATTTGGGAATATAAGTACCTTATCTTTTCTGTTGAGATCGATTCAATTAAACGCTGCGTTGTTTCAAAATATTTCTTCATTTATGTAGTTATTTTACTACAAATATAGCTATTAATTGTAGTTTATATACTACATTATTTAAATTTATTTGTTGTTTACGTACAACAAAACTAGATTATCTTCTTCCAGGCTATCCTTTCCCATTTTCCGCTTCATCAAAATCTTTGCATTTGCAAAATTCCTGACCAAACGGACAATTTTCGGGATCGTAATCACAAAATTCGAAGTGATGTACCCACCCTCCCGGCCAATGCGAGCATTCGTGGTCAAGATGATCGCGCATCAGTTCGTAACGGCGTTTGGCTGGGAGGCCCTCCGGAAAATCGGGTTCAAAACTGTATGCAGCCCAAAGCTGCTCAAATTCATCCGCCATTAGTACTAATTGTTCGGACGAAAGCCTGTCGGAAGCAGGGAACTGCTCTTTGGTGAGTCCGAACCAATGGCTCATCGGGTAGTCGGGGCTTGCTTCAAGCTCATCCTGATAATCGGGGTCGAATGTCCCTTCGGGAATCCTGGATTGCGGCACACGCATTGTAGCTTGATGCATGTCTGCGATTAATTGTGAGAGGTAAGATTGCATGGGATGTTGGATTATGTGATAAATTATTGAATAGTGACCTCAATGCGTTCACTTTAGCCACTGTGCGCTATCAACTTCTGCCCAATACTGCACTCCAAACACTTTTTGGGTTCGCAATATTCGTGATGCAGATGGATCAGGGCCTGCGATTCGAGAGCGTTAAAAGAGGAGATACCTGCCAATGACCAATGACGGAGAATGGTGTTGTTTTCGGGGGGAAGTTCTTCCAATATCTTCAAAGCACGCTCTTTTAGCTCTGGTTTGTTGTTTCGCTCGCCATACAAAAAAAGAAAAGGGACCAGCACATTGACCAGGATCAGCTGAAATGACTCCTCCCCCATCTCTTTCTTTTGGTAGGAAGAGGTCTTCAGAAAAGTATAGTGATTGTCCCAGTACCCTGAAGTCTCAGTCCTGAAGAGGGAGCGATATTCATTGACCGTTTCCATCCGGATGACCGTCGGGAAAAGTGCGCCGCAACTTTTTAGCAATCCGGCGAACTGGGCCAGCCTGATTGTGGGGAAATTAAGGGGATGCATGCGCATGAATTTCCAGAGGTGCCCGGGGATTGGCTTGAGTCCGTATTTGCGTGAAAGGAATTCATGCTCTCTGTGCAAAGCAAGTGGATGCTCTTCCTCATACAACAAATCACCAAGCAACCCTGCCTGACCGAACAAGAGCGCCTCCAGCTGAAAGAGTTGGTCGTGGTGCTTTTGAAGTACAGTCAGCGGCAGGGATCGCGCCAGCATCTCAAAAGGATCTCCGTTTTGCCTGAAACCAAAGCTCCTGGCCAAAAAAAGGTAAAAGGTTTCACTCCAGTCGCCCTTCGATCCTTCCAGCAATTTCTCTATGGCGCCAATTTTTTGTTGCAGTCGCTCGATGGCCAATCCGTTCAGGAAAAAGCGGATCCTGAAAGGGTCGATTTTATTCAGCTGAGAGGCACAATTGACCCAGTCGTGCTGCTGCATCAGTGCCTTGTAGTTGTATTCAACCCACAATGGCCAACCTATTTGCAGCGTTGGGATGGAGGCTCCGGCATTGTTGCAGACGATACCATCGTTCTCCGCTACTACATGCAAAATGGTATTCCGGTAAAGCGGATCAGTGTGATGTCCATGCCGGTTCCAGTCGGACGCCTTCAGGTGGATCTCCACATTGCCTGCCCAGAGTGTTCTTCCAATCCGTATGCGGGCATCAAAAAAATCAGGACCGGCATGGATGTTGTGCCTACCGACAGAAACAATGTCGATGGGTTCGCCATCGGTCGTGACAGGATTAGCAGGTTCGAACAGCCTGTTTTTCCATAGAAAATGGAGAAAATCTTCCTTCATATTCACCTCATTATCAGAAACTATAAGTTACGGGATTTTAAGGAGAAAAAAGAAAGATAACTGGAAAATTTGAAAATTGGGAAATGTGAAAATGTGGAAATTAACGGAAGTGGAATTTGCTATCCCTGACCACAAGCTAGAATCCTCTTGAATACTTTTGAAATTTTGCGGAATTTCAATTTCTGTATCTACCATAATATTTCTTTATTGTATTCTGACTAATATCAGAATTCGTTATTATTAGTTTTTATTTAGGGTCTCTGCTTAGTAGTGATATTTTCTCGTCAGGCAATCCCAACGATGATGCCTTTAATGAGATGCTTCCATTTTTAGAAGTACTTTGTATGACGACCAGGCACATCCCGCTAAACGCCCTACGCTCACTGCCTTTTGCCGGCTCAATGCTAATCGGATTACCATTGGCGACACCAACGATTTTTCCTTCGCCTTCAATGTCAAAATGAACGAGGTTATCAGCTTCAGGAACCAAAGTGCCTTTGCTATCCTTAATTTTTACCGTGATGTAGGAGAGGTCTTTCCCATCGGCAGCAATAGCTGAACGATCGGCAACCAGTTCGATCTTAGCAGGATCTCCGGCTGTTTTTACGATATCAGTTGCAATGAGTTTCCCATTTTTATATCCTTCAGCCCTAAGCGTTCCGGGCATGAATGGAACTTTCCAATCCAATGATGACTTTTGTCCCTGACCCAGATTAATCACTTTATCCCATTGTCTGGTTTGATAAGTAATATTCGTATTGGCAAATACCTGCTCCCCAATTAGTTTATCGTTAAGATAGAGCTTTATCCCATCACAATTGGTATAGGCTACTACATCGATCAATGCTCCCACTTTCCAATTCCAATGCGGAAAGAGGTGGAGCACAGGTTCGTTTGTCCATTGACTTTTATAAAAATAAAAAACATCCTTTGGAAATCCGCACAGGTCAATGATGCCATAGCTGGAAGAGATGCATGGGTAAGGATATGCCGGTTCGCCAAGGTAGTCAAAGCCCGTCCATACAAACAGACCTGCCACGTATGGAGTTTCCTTTACCGCTCGCCAGGTGGTTTGTGTAATCATCGTTGCAGGACGGTCGTAATAGGTACCCCGGTTATCAAAAGACGAACAATGCATATCAGAAGTAGCCTGCATGGCGGAGTCGGCAGGGAAATGATAAATACCTCTGTCACTGAGTGATGAGGTGGTTTCGCTGGCGATGAAGAAACCGTTGGGATGTTTGGCCTTCTCCTCAGAATACCTTTCAACGGTGTAGTTAATACCAATCACATCAACCTTGTCTGTCATAAATGTAGTGTCAGCACGCCAAACGCCCGCAAACGCAGACGTAGTGAAGCGGGTTTTATCGTATTTTTTAATAATCCCATCCAACTCCTTTGCAATGGCGGCGCCACCATATTTGGAGTGGTTCTTTTCGGGTATTTCGTTGCCGATACTCCAAAGAAAAACGGAAGGGTGATTCCTGTCGCGAAGCACCATGTCCGATAAATCATGTTCGTGCCAATCTTTAAAGTAAATATGATAATCGTACTTCATTTTCTCCAGATACCAGACATCGAACGCCTCGTCCATGACTAAAAACCCCATCTTGTCACATAAATCAAGCAAATCTGGCGACGGCGGGTTATGACTTGTGCGAATGCCATTGCAGCCCATGCTCTTCAGAATCTCCAGTTGACGGGTCAAGGCCCGGGTATTTAATGCTGCACCCAGACAACCTAAATCGTGGTGCACACAAACCCCTTTAACTTTTACGCACTTGTTATTCAGGAAGAATCCGCTATCAGATCTGAAAACAACAGAGCGAATACCAAAGGTGGTAAAGTAGGTATCCTTTAGCTCTTTGCCCTGATATACCTCACTTGTCAACTGATATAAGTTTGGTTGCTCAATACTCCAGAGTTGAGGAGCGTTTACCTTGATGTTCATATTGATCTTTAGCTGAGTGTCCGGTTCAATTTTCCCTGTTTGAACCTGACTTGCAATTTTATTTCCTTTATTATCAATGATCGTCGATACAATTCTGACATTCGCTTTTTCCTTGTTGTCGTTCGATATGCTGGTTTCCACCTGTACCAATGCCTCTTTTGCTGAAACTTTGGGAGTGGTTACATAAGTGCCCCACTGGCTTACATGGAGAGGTGAAGTTGTACTTAGCCATACATGCCTGTATATCCCGGAACCTGAGTACCAACGTGAGTTCGGTTGCAGGGAATTGTCCACTTTAACCGAAATGACATTATCCCCTTCTTTCAGGTAAGGTGTCATATCGTACTGAAAAGTGGAATAACCAAATGGACGGTTGCCCAGCTTGTGTCCGTTTATCCATACGGTGCTGTTCATGTAAACGCCATCAAATTGGATAAACCGGTGCTTTGATTTGGCGCCATTAACGGTAAAATTTTTTCTGTACCATCCAATACCGCCCGGGAGTGAAGCTCCTGAATTGGTGGCAGGATTATCCGGTTTGAAGCTTCCTTCAATGCTCCAGTCGTGCGGCAGATCAAGGCTCCGCCAACCATTATCTGAGAAGTTCGTCCCTTCTGCTCCGATGATATCACCCAGGTGAAACTTCCAATTGGCATCGAAATTTTCCCTGCCGGCAGGTTGTGCCGATAACTGAGGACCTAAGAAACAGCATATTATGGACAGAATTACAAGAAATGTTCTCATCCTTATTTTTTTTTATCTTAATGACTTTGTATTGTTATCTTCTCGTCCAGTAATCCTAAGGAAGATGTCTTTAAAACAATACTCCCCATTTTAGTTGAACTCTTCAGTATTGCCAGGTAAATGCCGTTAAAAGTCCGTCGTTCCTTCCCTCTATTTGACTCCAGGCTGAGCGGGTTCTCGTCCCTCAACCACACGAAGCCTTAGTTATTGTCAGCAGGTTTTGTAGCTTTTTAAATTCTTTGATAAACTTCTTTGAAAGGAATTCTCATTCTGTCTCCCCAAACTCCTCGTTCATCTCTAATTCCGCAGGAAACAATCATATTGATTTCTGCCCCAAAAGGCAATTCCAGGATACTTTTCACTTTTCTACTGTCAAAACCTTCCATCGGACAAGTGTCATAATTTTCATTGGCCATTGCCAACATAAACGTTTGCGCCGCCAAAGCACAGGTTTTATGAACAACGACTCTCATGTCGCTTTCAGATACCTGATAAGTGATTGTTCTGAAAATCCCAACAATGTTCACGATAATTTTTCGGACAATCCCTAAAATTCCTGAAAAGCGGGCATATAAAAATGGCATTACTTTCCCATAGTACATTTTCCAGTTTTTGATTCTTTTCTCATGTTTCTCTTTTGGGCTATTTTTCAAAACATTTTGAGTTTCCAACTCAATCATAATTTTTGCTCTTTTTCGGTACAAATCCTGCCTTGTTACGAAAACTACCATTTGTTGGGCAGTAGTCGCCGCTTTTTGATTTAAACAGGCGACAGAGAGTTTTTTTAGAATTTCCGGATTTGTGATGTGATAAAACTCCCAAAGTTGCATGTTGGAACTATTGGGAGCTAACGTTGCCAGTTCTATACAATGTTTAACTATTTCTGAATCAATCGGTAGATCTTTGTAGTGTCTTACCGAACGTCTGTGATTTATAATTTCTTCTAAAGTCATTTTTAGTTGTGGATTATCTATTTCTCTTATTCTTTGTTATCCGTTTTATAGTGTCTGGGCAACCCCCACTGGCGCGGATTTGTAATCCGTGCCCTGTCATTAAAAATATCTATCTGACCTTGAAAGACAAAAGTAACAAAATCGGGTTCATCGGGATTATGGAACTTATGTTTCGACCCATTCCCGAAATATTATCGTTATGCAAAAATTGTCTTTGGGGGCAATTGTCTGGGCACGGATTGCAAATGCGCGCCAACTGGGGGTTATGCAAGGGTTTGAAAGCGATAAGTTAACAATTTCAATAAAAATGACTTTCCATTTCTGTTTTTATTCAAAATGAAGAACAAAACCGGATCAGGAAAACCTATTACAACGAAGCCATTCGTTACATGGAGAATGCCAGGGAAACCTTACAAAAGGCCGGTAAAGAGGATCGGTTTTACATTGACAAGAAATATGTAAAAACAGCCTGTGGAACTGCATACAATGCTGTATTACTGGCGCTCGATGGTTATTTATTAATCCAGGGAATTGAGAAGAAAAAGGGGAGAAAAGATATTGATTTTTACAAAGAAGCTGTTTCCAAAATAGATAAAAAACTTTTGAATTATGTCACTGAAGCCTATAATTCTCTTCATCTTTTTGGCTATTACGACGGATCAAAAGACTCAAGGATCATACTGGAAGGATTTGATCTGGCTTATGTGATCATTGACAAAATAAAACCCGCAGCATAAGTAATTTAAACCTTTACAACAACCAGGCTGTTAGCCTGGTTGTTGTTGTTTTACTGAATCTGTATAATTAAAAACCGCAATATCCAGCCACCTGTGCTGGCCGAATTCTTGCAGGCCGAAAGCCGATACCAGCAGGGGTTGTTGGCTAATCCTGTAAACCGCCAACGAAGGATCATTCCCTTTCAGAAACCCCTTCATCTTTTATACAGCATGTGAAAGAACGTTCTTTATTACTAAATTCGTCCTTTCACTTCAGGACACACTCCGCGCCAGCGGGTGCCGAGTTGTTCTTTTTTTCCAATTTTTCTTTTTTGTTAAATCCTCAGATTAGCCTAAAATTAATCGAAATAAAATACTCAATAGTAATTGCCTGTCCATCTTTTTTTGCCGGAAACCAATTCTTATCAAGAATCTTCGTTACTCTTAACGCTTCTGCATCTAAGTCTTTTGCCACTCCTTTTAATACTTTAAAATCACATGCACTTCCATCCTTATCGACAATAAATGAAATCCATACTCGTCCAGAAATACCTTTTTCGAACGCACTCATTGGGTATCTCAAACTACCAGAAATTAATTGAAAAGGATTTTCTTTTCCAATAATTATTGGAGGACTATCAATATCACTCACTGTCCAAGTTGTATCAATCAGAATGGGGAATTTATTTGCTGTCTCATACCAGTTATACTCAACCACATCATATTTCGAATAATCAAATTTGTATCTTACTCTACACTGGTCTTCAAAAATAGTCCATGCTTTATTTGGCTTATCGTCAGTAAAACAACCAATCAATGTTGTATCAATACCATTAGAAGCATAGAAAATCCAGATGCTGTCTTTTTTGTTTTTTGAATAATATCCTCTAATTGCTAAGCTATTGTCATAGCGTCGTTTTTCATATAATCCTTGCTTTATATTTTCATCACTCTTTAAAACAAAATATTTTTCTGTAGTATTTGGATTCTTTGTCTGTTTAGTAATCAGCTCAATATCTTGCGAATATGTTTGTATTACTCTTCCTAGAAATAAAATGGTAATTAATGCTAATCTCATGGATTAATATTTTTCATATTTGTCACTTGTGGATTCTGTGTCAAACGGCAAAACTCTCTCGAAAAACGAGAACCTATCAAACCCAGAAAACCTAAAAGCCACTTTTAAAAACCTTCTAAATAACACGGTTCTATCGAACCCCGAAGTCCTTTCAGACAACTACTAACCATTTTCTTGTCAAACATATACAAACTTTCACCGCGCGACTACAATTGGCCATAACGTTCCGACGCTAGGTACCGGGCGGGTTCATGATTTTTGTTAGTCTCTGTTTGGTTTGTGTTTCCGGCAGGAGAAACGTAGATGATCTATTGACCCCACATGGCATTTGGCGTTTGTTATGGTGCGTAATTGACTATAGAAACGTCAATCCTATCCTTCTGTTTAATCCCTTCTCAAATATTCTGATCAGCGTAGACAATTGAATATTCCCTTTGGCATTTTCAATTTTTGAGATATAACTTTTCTTGGTACCTGCCTTTATAGCCAGTTGTTCTTGAGTCAGGTTCGCAGTTTTTCTTGCTTCCTTAAGCATCTCGCTTACGATGAACATTTGAGCACCTTCTTCATATTCACTTCGGCTTTCAGTTCCAATTTTGCCGTGCTCTTTTTCTATGAGTTCATCGAATGTTTTTATTCCTTTATATTCAGTCATGTTTATTTTTTTTAGATTCAAAATACTCTTTCTTTATCCTAATTGCCTTTTCAATCTCATTGATTGGTGTTTTTTGTGTCTTTTTTTGAAAACCATTAAATAGAACAATCAGCTTTCCTTCGTCAAAACAACAGAATACTCGGTAAATATTTGATTGGTATTCAATTTTTATTTCATAAAGTCCATCATATCCTGTCATAGGAGATAAAAACTTTTCCGGGACTCTGTCGACCTGCTTTATTAATTCAAGAACATACTGAATTTTCAGTTTAACCTTTATATCCAGCTCTTTATAAAAGTCGGTGAAGTAGTCTCCGTGAAATATTATTTGTCTGGTCATATGCAAATGTTATCTCCAAAGATAACATGTTTTTTTGAATTTCAAATATCTTTGTGAAATTGCAGTGACTTTCATGACCGTGGTATTATGCACCATAACTCGCTTATAAATACACAGAAGCTTTACACAGCCAGAATACGAGTCTTGGCTATCCTTAGATTCGTCGTACCTAATTGTAAAAGTATACATAATATTACAATCCCTCAAAAGGACTTTCTATATTCTGGAAATATATCAGACCTTCAAGGTTTTGGAAACCTTGAAGGTCTAGATTTTACGAATCAGCGTCATCCCGTCGCGCACCGGTAGGATGGTGGCTTCCACGCGGGGATCGCTTTTGATGAAATCGTTGAAGGCAAGGATGGCAAGGGTCTGCTCATCGTTTCGGGAGATCTTGCCAACTATTTTGCCTCCCCAAAGGGTGTTGTCGGCAATGATCAATCCGCCAGGCATTATCTTTGGCAAAATCAACTCATAATGGGTCAGGTACTGGCGCTTGTCGGCATCCAGGAAGGCCAGTTCAAATTTTTCGTTCAGGTGCGGTAGAATATCCGTGGCATCGCCGATGTGCTGAACGATGCGGTCCCTCAACCCGGTCTCTTCAAAATAGCGGGCGGCAAACTGCTCCAGTTCATCGTTGATCTCAATGGTGTGGAGCATTCCGCCGTCAGGCAAGCCTTTTGCCAGGCAAATGGCAGAATATCCGGTATAGGTTCCGATTTCAAGTATTCGTTTGGGAGCGGTCATCTTGCTGAAAAAGGTCAGGAGACTGCCCTGCAAGTGGCCCGAGCACATCCGCCCATTCACCAGTTTCAGGTAGGTCTCGCGGTAGAGCCTTTTCAGTACCGGGTCCTCGTCGACGGTGTGCGCGAGGATATAATTTTCGAGTTGCTGATCGATCTTCATCATTGGTAAATCAATCCCGACAGATTTTCGGGTTTCAATATCCGGTTGGCAACATCCAGCAGTTGCGAGGCGGTTATCTCGCTGATCCTTTTGTAGATATCTTCCAGGCTCTCCACTTTGTTGAAAACCAGCATGCTTTTGCCGATGGCCAGCATCAGGTCTTCGTGGTTTTCCTGCGACATGGCCAGCTGACCGATCAGTTGCTTTCTCGATTTGCTCAACTGAAGCTCTCCCAGTGCTTTGTCCCGAAGCAGCCTGATCTCCCTGTCGATCAGGGTGAGCGCCCTTTCGATGTTCTCCGGATCAGTGCCAAAATAGATGGTCAGGGTACCGGTGTCGGTGTATGCGGTATAGGATGATTCGAGGTTGTAGGCAATTCCGTTGCGCTCGCGCAGGCTCAGGTTCAGACGTGAATTGCCGGACTGTCCGCCCAAAATACTGTTTAGCAGCACCAATGGCAAGCGGTCGGGATGGTACACATCGAATGCCTCCCCACCTAAAATGCAATGCGCCTGAAAGGTTCCTTTTTCAACTGTTTTTTGTATTGGTCGGTAGGCAGTGAACCGTGTACGGCTTTCAGTACGCAAGTTGGTTGTCAATCTTTCAAAATAACGCTGTGCAAGGTGAAAGAATTTTTTCGCGGGGATATTTCCAACCGAACAGATCACCATCTGGTCGGTGTGGTAATTTTCCGCCATGAAGCGGCGAATGTCAGTAGCCAGAAAACCCCTGACATGTTCGGGGGTTCCGAGGATATTTCTGCCCATCGGATGACCTTCGTAGATCAGCTCTTCAAACTCATCAAAAATGAGCTCCGAAGGGGTATCGTTGTAGGAATTGATCTCGTCGACTATGACCTCCTGCTCTTTCTTCAACTCCTTCTCGGGGAAGGTGCTATCAATCAGGATGTCGCTGAACAGCTCAATGGTACGTTCGTAATACTCGCAAAGAAACGAGGCATGAATGGCCGTCTCCTCCTTGGAGGTATAGGCATTCATCTCTCCGCCAACGTCCTCCAGCCGGCTGATGATGTGATAGGCCTTTCTTTTGACAGTACCCTTGAAGATGGTGTGCTCAATGAAATGCGCCATTCCCTGCTCTTCAGTCGTTTCATCCCTCGAACCGGTATTGATGACCACTCCGCAGTGAGCAACGGGCGAATCGACTGAGGTATGAATCAGCCGGATCCCATTGGGTAAAGTCATTGAGGTATATTCCATACAAAAGATTCAGGTCGGCAAAGATAACAAAAAAGGAAAGGGTAAAGATTGCTCTTTACCCTTTCGTGGTGCCACCAAGAATCGAACTAGGGACACACGGATTTTCAGTCCGTTGCTCTACCAACTGAGCTATGGCACCTTATTTTAATGCGGTGCAAAGATATACATTAATTTTTTCCAGCCAAAGATTCGGATTAATTTTTACACCAACGACCGGTCACTTTTTCCAGACCTTTCGGTTTTCGTGGATAAAGTCCACCAATTGCCGTGGTTCTGATCCTGTCAGCTCCTTGAAAACAGAGGATGTATGTCCCATTTTGCCATTCCTTGCGGCGCCATAAAGCAAAGAGAGGGTGACAATGAATGGCATCTGCTTCTTCTCAAGCATTTTTTGACGGATGAATTTGATGGTCAACGGCCGGGCATATTTGATTTCCCTGCCCAACTCGGTAGTAAAAAGAGCCGCAATTTTGTAGAAATCCATGGGCTCCTGACCTGTAATTTCGTACTCTTTCCCTTCGTGACCGGGCTTTGTAAGCAGTTCTACAACTACCCTTGCCACATCCCGGGCATCAATGTAATTCACCATTCCGGCGCCAGCAGGAATGTAAAGATGGCTGTTCTTCCTGATCTCCTGCCCGTGCAGTGTCACAAGATTTTGCATGTAAAGGGAAGGACGCACGATGGTATGCGGGATGCCCATCTTTTTCAAGTGGGTCTCAATCCGGTGATTGGCAAATACCCTGTTGCGCTCGGCTCCAACAATGGAAACGAATACAATGTGTTTTACACCTGATTTTTCGACTTCATTTAGAAACGGAAAGATATGTTTGGAGACATCGGATACCTGATTTGGCCTGATTAGCAACAATTTTGTCACCCCGTTAAGTGCCTCAGCATGGGTGGAAGGCTCATCGAATTCAAAATTCACCAACTGAGCCTGTTCCAATCCTTCCATTTTACGGGCTGCTTCAACATCCCGAACAGCACCTACGACCTCAAAGTCCGCATCCTTCTGTTCCAGCAAATAGCGCATGGTAGAAAGACCGACATTCCCGGTTGCACCCGTTATTAAAAATTTATCCATAGAAGGATCAACTATTAAATTCGAAAAGTTAAAGTCTAAAGACCAACGGGGCAAAAATATATTTTTTAACTGTCAATCCTCCCTGGAAGAGGCAAAAATCTCTTCAATTAGATCGCAGTATTTTTGTTCGACTACTTTTCGCTTCAATTTTAGGGTTTGAGAGAGCTCTCCGGACTGGGCAGACCAGGAATCGGGTACCAGCCTAAACCGTTTAATCTCCTCGTGCTGCCCAAGTGTTTTGTTAATCTCCTTCACTTCGGCCTGAAACATGGCCAGCACTTTAGGCTGGGCAATCAGATCTGCATTGTCTTTGAAAAGAATTTTATTTTCATTACAACATTCGTGCAGGTAGACAAAATTAGGTGAGATCAGGGCGCTGGCAAATTTTTCGTGGCTGCCAATAACAATGGCCTGTTCAATTAGTACCGACTCTTTTAGTTTATTTTCAATCAGTTGGGGTGCAATGTATTTGCCGCCAGAGAGCTTAAAAATCTCCTTTTTACGGTCAGTGATTTTCAGATATTTACCCTCGTCAAGCATCCCTACATCACCGGTATGGAACCATCCGTCGGCATCAATTACTTCCTTGGTTAATTCAGGTTCTTTGTAGTAGCCCATCATCAGGTTCGGACCTTTTGCAAGAATCTCGCCATCTTCGGCAATCTTCACCTGCACTCCTTTGATAACCGGGCCATTGGTCCCAATTTTGATCTCATTGGTTACAGCATTGCTAACTGCAATAACGGGGGATGTTTCCGTTAATCCATAACCCTCAAGTACCGTTAATCCTGCCGCGCTGAACACCCTGGCAATACGCGACTGCAAAAGCGCTCCACCGGATACAATCAACTGGATATTTCCTCCCAATCCTGCACGCCATTTGGAGTAGATCAGCTTGTCGGCAACGGCCATTTTGATCCTTTTGCTCAGACTGAACTTTTTATTGAAATCAAAGTCCTTACCCAATTCTACCGCCCAGAAAAACAGCTTAAACTTGATACCAGTAAGCAACTTTCCTTTGGCCATGATTCCGTCGTAGACGCTTTCCATCAGGCGGGGTACTGCTGTGAATATATGTGGTTTAACCTCTTTGATCGACTGGACAATCTGGGGGAGGCTCTCGACATAGTAGATACCGATCCCGCGGTACATGAATACATTGTTTACGGTGCGCTCAAAAATATGACAAAGAGGCAAAAATGAGATGGAACGATGTCCCAAACCAAGTGCAAAATGGTGGGAGCAAGTTATAAAGTTCGAGACCAGGTTTTTGTGTGAAAGCATTACCCCTTTGGGAATACCTGTGGTTCCGCTGGTGTAGATCATGGTAACCATTTCATCCTCACGGATGTTGTTTTTAATCTCAGTCAATTTGTCACGCAAGATCTCCTCGTTCTTCTTACCCAACTCCAGAAGTACCGAAAGATTATCAGCCCCCGGCACATCGTTGAAAGTAAATATCTTCTCCATGCTTTCTACTTCGGCCACCACGGGAGAGAGCTTACTGTACAATTTTTCATCTGAAACAAACAGGAAACGAATCTCAGCATGCTTGAAAATGTAACTGTACTCTTCTTCACTAATCGTAGGATAGACAGGCACATGCACCGCTCCGGTCATGGACAGGGCCATGTCCACGAAGCTCCATTCCGGCCGGTTTCCGCTGACAGTTGAAACCCGGTCTCCCTTTTGAATCCCCAGGGATAAAAGGCCGTAAGCCAGCAATTCTGCATTTCTTGCAAACTCCGCTGTGCTATATTTGACCCAGGTGTTTCCTTGTTTTCCGGCTACCGCATCTTCGCGGGGAACGTTTTTAAGACAGTGCTCAAGCAGATCAAAAGTTCGGGTTACTTCCATGGTTTAGTTTTTGTCCTAAAGGTAAATATTAATGATATTTCGAAATTGTGATTTTGGTCAAGCGCTTGATTTATACAGAAAATTCCAGCTCTTTTCAAGCTATTTAGAATAAACCTTTCGAATGGGAAGTTGGATTTTTCAATATAAATTCACATGGCTCACTTTTTGCAGTAACATTGAAAGAAACGCTTTCAATATTTTAACACAAAGGGCGCGAAGGGAAACACAAAGGGCACAAAAATACGCCCGGGAATTGTCTCCTTCGTGTGTACTTTGTGCCCTTTGTGATATGGCTAACAGCTAATACTATTAACTTTTAGCAATCAACTCTTGTGCTTTTGCAAGAAGTTCGGGAATACCCTTAGGGTTCTTTCCTCCGGCGCTTGCATAGAACGGCTGGCCACCGCCGCCGCCATCGACCAGTTTGGCCAACTCGCGAACGATGTTTCCTGCATGCAATCCCTTCTCTTTGACCAGATTGTCAGCGATCATCACATGGACGGAAGCCTTTCCGTCAATCTCTGCGGCAAATACCAGGAAGAGGTTCTTCACTTCACCCTTCAGCTGGAAGGCGAGATCCTTGATAATTCCTGCATCATCCAGGGGCAGGTTGCTTGCCAGGAAGTTGATCCCATTGATATTGGAGATTTGTTTGAGCAGCTCTTTTTTCAGACCGGAAGCAGCCTCTTTTTTGAAGGTTTCGACCTGACCGTTCAACAGACTTACCTTTTGAAGGAGTTGTTCGACAGCTACTTTCACATCCGAAGGATTGTTCAGTAGCATGGTTAATTCTTTGGCCATCTTCATCTTGCTGCGCAGGAATTCTTCGGCCTTTGCCCCTGTGATGGCCTCAATACGCCTGACTCCTGCTGAGATGGATCCTTCGGAGACTATAACAAACTGGCCAATTTCGCCGGTAGCTCCGACATGGATACCGCCACAAAGTTCGATCGAATCACCGAATTTGATCACCCGGACTTTGTCGCCATATTTCTCGCCAAAGAGTGCAATGGCGCCCAGCTTTTCCGCTTCAGCCATCGGCATTTCGCGGCGCTCGTCCCTGGCTGCGTTCTGACGAATCAATTCGTTAACTCTTTTTTCTATCTTCTCAAGCTCCTCTTCTGAAACTTTCTGGAAGTGAGAAAAGTCAAAACGCAATGAATCAGGATTTACCAAAGAACCTTTCTGTTCGATGTGGGTGCCCAGAATTTCCCTCAAGGCATGATCAAGCAGGTGTGTGGCAGTATGGTTTCCTGCGGTCGACCTCTGGTTGAATGTATTTACATATCCGGTAAATAGCGCGGATGGATCGGAAGGAAGCGCTTTGGCTAAATGAACGGTCAGTCCATTCTCCTTGATGGTATCGAAAATCTCAGCTTTTGAACCTTCGGCTTCGATGCTACCGGTGTCTCCTACCTGTCCCCCCGACTCGGCATAGAAAGGGGTCGCGTCAAAAACCAGTTGAAAGTACTCGCCCTTTTTATCCTTGACTTTCCTGTAACGGCAAATCCGTAATTCTGCCTGGGTGTCGTCATAACCAATAAATTGACTTTCAATCAAAGGGCGGATTTCGATCCAGTCGCCGGTTTCCAGTTGGGTGGCATTCCGGGAGCGGTTTTTTTGCTCTTCCATGGCCTTTTCGAACTCATCACGGTTGACCGTGAAAGACTCCTCCCGCAGGATTAGTTCAGTCAGGTCGAGTGGAAAACCATAAGTATCGTACAATTCGAAAGCAACGTTGCCGCTGATTTCGGTTTGGTTCTTCTTTCTGGCTGCCTCCATGATGTTTTCCAGCATCCTGATACCCGTCTCCAGGGTACGGAGGAAGGAGTCTTCCTCTTCGCGGATCACTTTGGTGACCAGATCCTGCTGTTTGATCAATTCGGGGAAAGCTGTTCCCATCTGCTCCGCCAATACCTTGATCAGCTGATGCATGAATGGTTTTCTGAAATCCAGGAAAGTATAGCCGTAACGTACTGCTCTGCGCAAAATCCGGCGAATTACATAGCCGGCTTTGTTGTTGGAAGGCAACTGCCCGTCGGTGATGGCAAAAGCGATGGCACGCAAGTGGTCGGCGATGACACGCATGGCAATGTCGCACTTCTCATTTTCGCCGTATTTTTTTCCGGCCAGGTATCCGATTTCTGTAATCATCGGCTGAAATACATCGGTATCGTAGTTGGATTGTTTCTGTTGAAGCACCATGCAGAGGCGTTCGAAGCCCATTCCGGTATCCACATGTTTGGCAGGAAGCTCCTCCAACTGGCCGTTGGCCTTGCGGTTGAACTGGATAAAAACCAGGTTCCAGATTTCGATGACCTGTGGATGGCTTTGGTTGACCATTTCCCTACCGGGGATTTTTGCACGCTCATCATCGTTGCGAATATCCACATGGATCTCGGAGCAGGGACCGCACGGACCGCTGTCGCCCATCTCCCAGAAATTGTCCTTCTTGTTCCCAAACAGAATCTGATCTTCAGGAAGATACTTCTTCCACATGGCCAGCGCCTCAAAATCAACAGGAACTCCATCTTTTGCATCACCCTCAAAAACAGTCGCATAAAGACGATCAACAGGGATATTGAAACGCCCCACGAGCAATTCCCAGGCCCAGTCGATGGCCTCTTTTTTGAAATAATCGCCAAACGACCAGTTGCCTAACATTTCGAACATGGTGTGGTGGTAAGTGTCGTGACCTACCTCCTCAAGATCGTTGTGCTTTCCGGATACGCGGAGACACTTTTGCGTATCGGCAATCCTCGGACTCTTCACCGGAGCATTTCCCAGAAAAATATCTTTGAACTGGTTCATCCCCGCGTTGGTAAACATCAGGGTAGGATCATTCTTCACCACCATGGGTGCTGAAGGAACAATCTGGTGCGTTTTGGAGGCAAAAAAGTCCAAAAAGGCTTCACGTATCTGTTTTGAATCCATCATCGTGTAATGTTAAAAAGCTTTAAATGGCATTCGACGGTCGTTCAAATATCCGTGAATGCCTATAAATAAACTAATTTTGCCCGTTCAAGGAACGACAGAAGGGGTCAAAATCGTTGCAAAATTAGATTATTTCATTAATTTTGGCCTACCTCTGTTCAAAATAAATCATTTGGAATGGGCATTAATTACAGATTTAATCCTGATACTTTAAGTTTTGACAGGATCGAACGAAATCTTCGTACTTTGATCAAAAAAATTCTTGGTTATCTGTCGACCGGAATTGTATCGGGCATGATCTTCTTTTTCATTTTCCTTCAATTTTTTGATACGCCTGTTACCAAGAGACTGAAGAGGGAAAACGAGCAGTTGCTGTCGCAGTATAACCTGATGAACAAGGATATTGAGAAGATCAGCAAGGCATTGGAAGATATTCAGATGCGGGATGATAATATTTACCGCGTAATTTTCGAAGCAAATCCAATTCCTTCGTCGGTCAGGATGGCTGGTTTTGGAGGAGCCAACCGTTACACCAAACTGGAGAGCATGGACAATTCGGAGTTGATTATCTCGGTAGCAAAAAAACTGGATATCCTCTCCAAACAGGTTTATGTACAGTCGAAGTCGTACGATGATGTTGTCAGAATGGCGCTGGGCAAAGAGAAGATGCTGGCCAGTATCCCTTCCATTATGCCTGTTTCCAATAGGGATCTCAAACGGACAGCCTCGGGCTGGGGTATGCGGATGCATCCAATCTATCGCATTCCACGCTTTCACTATGGAATGGATTTTACGGCCCCTACCGGGACTGATATTTTTGCTACCGGGAACGGTATCGTAAAAGAGGTTGGCAGGAATGCCGGATATGGCAACATCGTTTTGATCGACCATGGCTATGGCTATGAAACCATGTACGGACACCTTTCACGGACCAATGTTAAAGTAGGTCAAACCGTCAACAGAGGTGATGTGATAGGTTTTGTTGGCAGTTCTGGCGCCTCCACAGCCCCTCACCTTCATTACGAGGTGATGAAAAACGGACAGAAGGTTAATCCGCAGAATTACTACTTCCAGGATCTTAATCCGCTGGAATACGAGAAGATGATCACCATCTCATCAAATACTGGTCAAAGTTTCGATTAACCTAAAATTAAAAACCGTGGGATTCAAAGCACCAAAATCAGAAAAGCTCTATTTCTCGATCAGCGAAGTGGCCGGGAAGTTCAATCTTGCTCCTTCGGCGCTCCGTTTCTGGGAAAAGGAGTTTGATACGATCAAGCCATTTAAAAACAAAAAGGGCAATCGTTTTTATACCCAGGAAGATATAGACCATCTGGCCATCATCAACCATTTGGTCAAGGAGCGCGGCCTGACTTTGAAAGGTGCAAAAGCCAAGATCAAAGAGAACAAGGACGAAGTGGATCACAACTTCGAAATTGTGCAGAAGCTTCAGGAGATCAAGAAATATTTGATTGAGATCAAGGAGACGTTGTAAGAAAATTAAAAATTACAAATTACAAATTAAAGATTGACAATTATTGGAAGTATTGTCAATTTGATGCTTGGCTAAAAAATTGAAATAGAGACCTATGCTCCTGCAAAATATTGTTCAACATCTTGAGACCATTGCCCCGATTTCTTACCAGGAATCGTATGACAATGCGGGGCTTATTATGGGAGACAAGAACCGCGAAATTAGTTCGGCACTCATTACGCTTGATGTTACGGAGGAGGTGGTTGATGAAGCAATCTCATTGGGATGTGAACTGATTATTAGCCATCATCCCCTTATCTTCAAGGGAATCAAGCGCATCACGGGCAGCAATGAGGTGGAGAGATGTCTGATCAAAGCCATCAAAAATGATTTGGCCATTTATGCAGCACATACAAATCTGGATAGTATCACCGGAGGGGTAAATTCCAAAATATGCGATAAAATCGGGTTGGTGAAATGCCGCATTCTGTCTCCTGCTAAGAACCAGTTGGTCAAGCTGATAACTTATATCCCTGAAGATCATCTTGAGACAGTAAGGTCGGCCATTTTTTCAACCGGAGCTGGAGTCATCGGCAATTACGACCAGTGCAGTTACAGCGCTTCCGGATCCGGAACATTCAGGGGAAATGAAGGAAGTAATCCTTTTGCAGGAATTGCCGGGACATTGCATACTGAGCCTGAAATCCGGTTCGAGACGATTCTGCCACGTCATCTGGTTTCAAAAGCTGTGGTAGCCCTCAAGGCATCACATCCGTACGAAGAGGTGGCCTATGATCTGATCCCGCTGGAGAATGATTTTCCGGGTGTAGGAACAGGTATGATCGGAGAGCTGGAGATACCTTCCGACGAGATCGGTTTCCTTCAACGAATCAAAGAGGTTTTTAGCAGTCAAATGATCAAACATACCGCATTGTCGGGGCGAAAAATCAGTAAAATCGCAGTCTGTGGAGGGTCGGGTAGTTTTCTGGTTTCCAAAGCTATCGCGGAAGGCGCCGACCTCTTTATCTCGGCTGATTTTAAGTACCACGATTTTTTTGAAGCCGATAAAAAAATCGTTCTGGCCGACATTGGTCACTACGAAAGCGAACAATTTACGAAAGAGGTTTTAAAAGAGATAGTTTTAAAAAAATTCCCTACATTTGCACTCCGTTTATCGAATGTAAAAACCAACCCGGTTTCTTACCTTTAGAAAGCAAAGTATAATATAATATTCTGGAT
>JAPLDT010000028.1 GCA_026391315.1 Bacteroidia bacterium | reverse complement strand
TGTGCTCGGTACCGGAAGCATCATTGGCAGATCGTTGGCGGTAGGAGCTGTAGTTGAGTATTCCGTTTATTTCGTTCTCACCGTCCGTATTCATGGGTGACCTGTCAAGTTTATAGGATACAGTAAATGTTTTATCCGGCTTTTTAAAAGTGCGTTGATAATCTATGTTGCCGGAGAGACTTCCGCGGCTGTTTATTGAATTTGATAGGTTGTTGAGCTGTCTGGTAAGCGTATTGTTTACATCAAAATCACGTGTTGTCTGTTCTCCGTTTGCCGTAAAATCACCTGTATACCCCCAGAATGAAAGACTTATAAGATTTAGGGAATCAACTTCATAACTTGCCTCTCCCATAGCCATTTGAGAAGTACCATTGTATTTGTTGAATCCCGAAGATTCAGAATATCTGTTGGTTGTACTCAACAAATTTTCGCGGTTTGAGTAGTTTTCATTTGTTGGTTGAAGGAATTTGTTGTAGGAGTAATTGACAGAAAATCCGAATTTTTTGATTTTTGAGGTAGCATAGAGACCCCCACTGTAACCTCCCCTTGAATCAACTCCGGCATTTACCCTTCCCATTAGACCGTCAAGTTGTTTTTTTGTGGTAATGATATTGATGATCCCTCCGGTGCCTTCCGCCTCATATTTTGAGGAGGGATTGGTGATGACTTCAATGTCTTTGATGGTATTCGCCGGTAGGCTTCGTAATACATCTTTGGGATTTTGCGACAACATGGATGAGTTCTTGCCGTTCAATAATATTTTGAAATTTGAAGCGCCTTTAACTTGAATATTGTCCTCCCCATCAACGGTTACAAGAGGTATCTTTCTGAGCATCTCCAGAGCATTGGTAGTTTTTGATTCTGGATCGGCCTCAATACTGTAAATGATTTTATCCACTTCTGTTCTGACAAGTGGTTTTTGAGCCACAACTTCTACTTCTCCGATTTTCTCACTTCCGGTCAATAGTTTAATGGCTCCAAGTTCAGTCTTTATGGTTTTTGCATCGATACTGATATTCTTTCTGCTTGATTGAAATCCAATGGATTGTATTACAATTACATACTTTCCAATGGAATCGACGGTAAAATCAAATTTTCCGTTTACATCGCTAGCCAGACGCTTGATGATGCCTTTGTTATTTTGAACGGTAATGGTAGAATATGGTATTGTTTTGCCGGATTCTGCTTCTGTAACAGCACCTTTTACCTGGAATTTTCCCAATGGTGAGGAGGCCAGAAGGTGGTTAGAGAGAAATGTAAAACTTAGTAAGTTGAAAATGAAAATTGCTGTTTTTAGGTTTCGGCTTTTTTTTGTCATCTTGTTTAATTTGAATTGGATTACTTCTTTATTTTTTGTTTGCGTTCCTGGGCATATCTGGTAAGTTGGCGATGGTAGTCACTTTTCTCTTTCTCTGATTTTAAATAGGCATTGTAGTACCGTAGCGCCTGGGATTTGTCTTTTGTTAGCCAGAGATCATAGTTGTTGGCTATTTTGAACAGGATATCGACTTTGGTTGAATCCAGCTGATAGGCTTTTTTAAGAAACTCTATGGACTTTCCATACGCTTTCTTTTCGGTGTAGATATTGCCCAATTGATTGTAGATATCTGACATATAAGAAGGTATCCCAATACTAGCGGCAAAATTCAGGTAGGCTAGGCTTTGATTGTTGTCTTTCAGATTCTTGTAGCAAAGCCCAATAAAAAGGCCGGCGACCGGATCATTTGGTACAAGCGTCAAACTCTTCTCAAGAAATTCGATCCCCTTTTTGAACTCCTTTTCATAATAATAGCTGATTCCAAGATTTTTGATCACTCCAGGTAAGGAATCCCCAGTCGCAAGTATCTTTTCATATTGTACAATCGCTTTTTTGTAGTTTCTTTTGGAATAATGCAGGTCTCCAAGTCTGTTGAATAGAAGGTTCTCTTCAGGGAAGGCAGAAATTCCACTTTCCAGTGTTTCAACTGCTTGATCATACAAGTTCCGCATTTGGTACAGTGAGGCAAGGTTGGTGTAATTATTCAGATTCCGGGAAGACCGATATTCCACTTTCAAGTGTTTCAACTGCTTGATCATACAAATTCTGCTTTTGGTACAGAGAGGCAAGGTTGGTGTAGTTATTCAGATCTGTTGGATTTTGGGGGATAACTCTGCTGTATAGTTCGATGGCCAGGCTGTCGTTTCCGGTTCGCATGGCAGAAAAGGCGAGTTGTTTGCATACATAAACATTGCTGCTGTCGCGTTGGTAAACACCCAGCAGAATTTGAAAAGGCTCCTGATAATTTCTAAGATTGAAAAATGCCCTGGAGAGCCTGATTGCATTGATTGTATTTAAAGTGTCAAGAACAAATAGCTTTTTAAAGTAGGGTAGGGCCTGGCGGTAATTGCCGAGATTGTTATTTGTTTCGGCAAGTTCACTGATAATGGTTGTGTTGGTAGAGTCGAACTGGTAGGCTTTTTCAAAAGATTTCAAAGCTTTTGAATATTTATATTCTTTTTCCAGGATCATTCCCTGTTTCAGGTAGAGATTGGGATCAGATTCATTCTTTAACAGTAATGAATCAATTACTTGCAGTTCTTTGCTGTTTTGATTGTTTTGATTTGGCCGATCGATTTTCTGGGCAAATGAATAAAATGGCAGAAAAATCAGAACTGATAATATCAATATTCTAAACATGTTAAAAGAATTGGTTAAGTTCTCTTTGTTTAATAATGTGGTAGGTAAAGCCAATTCAAATATAGAACTATTTAATTAGTCATGCAACTATGATAGTAGTTAAATTGTGTTAAACCAAACACAATGTTATGTTAAAATTCAAAAAAATATTCCGTTCCGGAAGAAAGTGATTCCGGAACGGAATAAAAAACCGAGGATTACTTTAATTTAAAGCTGATTGGTACTGTGTACGAAACGTCCACCTTTTTGCCTTTATGTTTGCCCGGAGTCCATTTGGGCAAAGTGCCAATAACCCGGAGCGCCTCCTTGTCGAGACTAGGGTTGATACTTCTGACAATTTTGGGATTTACTATGTTTCCATCTTTATCAATAACAAAATTTACAAACACTTTGCCCTGAATTCCCGTTTTCACGGCATCATCCGGATATTTGATATTTTTCCCGATGTATGTCTTTAAAGCAGGTTCTCCGCCAGGAAACTCAGGCATCTGATCTACAATCGTAAAAACCTGATCTTTTGTTTGTTTTGTCTCTTGTTGGTTGCTTACTGTGGTTTCAGTTGGTTGATTGACAGACGTATTGTCTTGAATGGTGTATCGCTCATTGTCGAAGGCAAAACTCATGAGCAATGCGGCCGTTACCATAAGTCCCAGCGAAAGTTTCAAGGCAGCTGTTTTAGATGATTTTATTTGAGTTATCATTTTGATACGAATTTTGGTTAAGGAGTAATTGAAATTATTTGCAATCACTGGTTGCTGCTCAAAAGAACTGCCCAACAACAACAATCGGTAGGCAGCTGAGCTTACGCCAGGTTTTAAAACGCCGTGGTCGGCAAGGAATTCATGGTTCTCCCTGATCGACCTCTTCAAAAGCCAGATAAAGGGATTGAACCATTGAGAAATAGTTAACAACTCTAAAATCAATACATCGAAGGAGTGCCCTTGTCTGACATGTTCAGTTTCGTGAGCAACCATCTCTTTCATTCCGGGACTATCCAAATAATTCCTGTTGATAAACACGAAATTGAAAAAAGAAAATGGGGTCGTATCACGATCGATTTTTACGATCCTGATCCCCTCTTTTCGTTCACTTTCGTTGTGCAATATCAAGGAGGTAATCTGTATTAGCCGGTATAAAAACAGAAGGAGAAAAAAGGCTGTCCCCAAAAGATAGATGAACCTGATTAGCCCTATTGACCGGATAGTTTGCTCAAATGTACCGGAAAGCTTGGTTCCATAAACAGTTACAGTTTGAAGCAGATTCTGATATCTCATAGCCGTGACAGTGACTTCACCCAACATGACGGATGGCAATGTGCTATTCGCTTGAAAATGAATGAAAGGAAGCAAAACGGAGAATAGGACAGCCGCCAATAAATAGATACGGTTAAGCATGAAGAAAGTCTCCTTGCGGAGGAACAGTAAGTAAACCAATGTGAAGATGATCAGGCTGACACCGGATTCAAATACAAAATTTATAACTGTTGTGCTCATGGCTTTACTTTTTTTCTCTTTCCAAATCTTTTTTAACCTCCTGTAATAGCTTTTCAAGCTCACTTATGCTCATTTTATCCTCTTTGGCAAAGAATGAGACCATTTCTTGAAAAGAGTTGCTAAAATAATTTTTGATCAATCCTTTCATGAATAGTTTGGTATACTCTTTCTTTGAGATCAATGGATAATATTCGTGTGTTTTCCCATATGCTGTATGTCCGACAAATCCCTTTTTTTCCATAATCCGAATAAAAGTTGAAACCGTATTGTATGCAGGTTTCGGTTCAGGAATCTTGTCAATCAAGTCTTTGATAAACCCTTTTTTCATTCTCCAGAGTATTTGCATCAGTTGCTCTTCAGCGCGGGTAAGTTCTTTCATGTGGATATAATATGATTCATTATCAGCTAAATTGACCTGCTAACAAAATTAAATAATGGAAATATGGAATCAAAATTATTATAACTATTTCTTTCGTTAAAAAACTAAAAAATTAGTTTTAAAAATCAAAAAAAATCTAAACTCTTAGATCGTGTGTTACGAGAAATAATTTTTTTGTTTTCATTGCTTAAATTTTTAGGATGTTTTGCGCAAAACGATTCAAACAAAACAAATATACAACTAATATATTAGTTATAGTACTAAGAAGTTAGTTAAATTTTGTTAAGACATACGGAATGAGGGCCAAATGAATAATCAACTATATGATTATCATTTGTATAGCTAACTGAATCGTGTTTTCCACCAGAGCCGTAGTCTTTCCAGAATCTTTTCTTCGGTAGGGTTTTCCTGTGGCTTGTAAAATCGTTTTTCCTTAATTTTCTCCGGCAGGAAATCCTGATCTACAAAATGACCTTCGTAGGAGTGTGCATATTTGTACTCTTTGCCGTATCCCAGATCTTTCATCAGTTTGGTGGGGGCATTTCGCAGGTGCAAAGGCACCGGAAGGTGTCCTGAAAGTTTTACCTCTGCCAATGCCTCATCGATGGCTGAATAGGCTGAATTGCTTTTGGGGGATGTTGCCAGATAGATGGTGCATTCAGAAAGAATAATCCTGGACTCTGGCATTCCAATTTTGTGAACCGCATCGAACGTGCTTTGCGCCAGCAGCAAAGCGTTTGGATTGGCCAGTCCTACATCTTCTGCCGACAGAATCAGCAACCGTCTGGCAATAAATTTCACATCTTCTCCGCCCTCCAGCATCCTGGCAAGGTAATAAACCGCAGCATCCGGATCACCACCACGAATGCTCTTGATAAACGCGCTTATAATGTCGTAATGCATCTCGCCATTTTTGTCGTAGAGTGCGAGATTTTCCTGCAATCGTTCGGTTACCATGTCGTTGGTAACGACAATTTGCCCTTCTTCTGAGGCATTCAGGACCAGTTCCAGAACATTAAGTAACTTTCTTGCATCACCACCCGAAAAACGGAGCAGCGCTTCATTCTCTTCTATAACAATATCTTTTTTTGAAAGTTCTGTATCGGTGTGTATGGCCCTGTCAAGTAGAATCAGCAGATCATCCTTTTCCAGCGATTTTAAAACATAGACCTGACAGCGGGAGAGGAGGGGAGAAATAACCTCGAAAGATGGATTTTCGGTGGTAGCTCCTATTAATGTTATAACACCTTGTTCGACTGCTGCCAACAGTGAATCCTGTTGTGCCTTGCTGAAACGATGAATTTCATCGATGAAAAGTATGGGATTTTTGGCACTGAAAAACTGATTGTTTTTCGCTTTCTCAATGACATCGCGGATATCTTTAACTCCTGAATTGATGGCACTCAGGATGTAAAAGGGGCGATTCATGGTATTGGCAATGATCTTTGCCAATGTTGTCTTGCCAACTCCGGGAGGTCCCCACAGAATAAAAGAGGAGAGTCGTCCGGATGCGAGCATTTTTCGGATAACAGCATCTTCTCCCACCAGATGTTTTTGACCGATGAACTCCTCGATAGTGACTGGTCTGAGTCTTTCAGCTAAAGGTTGATTTGACATAACCCATCAATTGCAATAGCGTTTTATCACATTGTATGCCTCCGTAAGGCCTAATTCGCCTGCCCTGCTGAGATCCAATGCCCCACCTTCAAGATCATTCATGTAGATACGGGTCAGTCCACGGTTAAAGTAGGCTTCGCTAAAATCCGGTTCCATAGAAATGGCTTTTGTGTAGTCGCTGATGGCATTCAGATAATCCCGCTTTTTCACCTTCGTGTTGGCCATGTTGAACCAGGCAAATATAAAATTGGGATTCATGTACAAAATAGATTCGTAATCATTGATAATATCCTCATAATCAAGAATTTTTACTTCTGCAGTTTTATTTGCAATGGTGGTCTTCCCTCCGTTCATGGTAAGAATTTCCGGTTCAGGAAGAGATCCCTCCGAACGAATCGCATCGACCATTTTGGCCCTGGAATTGGCGCGGCAAAAGTATGCCAACAGATTCCGGTTATCCGAATCTACTGCCTTAGAAAAATCGTGGATGGCGCCATTGAAATTTTCAGATTGTTCCAGAATAATGCCTCTGTTGAGATAGGCATTGGAATTTTTCTTATTGGTTGAGATCTCGTTGTTCCAGATTTCGAGCATATTATTAAATGTCTCTTTATGAATGGATTGATAGGCAAAAGGTTTGTTGGAAATAATTAAGAAGGGGTCGTTGTTGTTTTTGGTATTGAGCGATTCGATTTCCATGTTGTAATACTGCAACCGGTTGTAATCCACAGAATCTTTGTTGAAAATTGAGATGACAAAGTCGGGTTGCATAATAATCTTGATATTTTTATTTTGAACCATGCCATCTTTAATATCTGTTTCAGATATTTTTCCATCGTCTGATACCACAATATTTCTTCTTCTTCGATTCTGGGTAACCGGTCCGCTTTTGGACTCCTGTCTGTATGCGGTGGTATCAACAGCTGCTATAGTGGCGCTGTTTGGTGCTGCAACAGCATTGTTGCTTGTCTGGCCCTTTGCCTGACTTGGTTGGTTGTTGGTCTGCTGGTTGTTTTGTGCCTGGTTGGGATTTTGTCCAGGGTTCGGGAGCACAAATCCATATTGGCGTCTCTGTTTCTCCTTCTCTTCCTCTACATTAAGCCGTTTTTTAAAAGAGGCAAATTTTGGATCGAGTTCAGCTGCCATCGCAAAATCTTTTTCCGATCCCGGAATTTTAAGTGATTCTTTGGCAATACCCCTGTTTAGCCATGCGGCTGAAATGTTGGGATCCAGTTGTATGGCCATGTCATAGTCACGAATAGCTCCCTTTAAATCGTTGAGCTGATGTTTGACGATCCCCCGGTTGACGTATGCCTGCGAAGTTTTTGGATCCAGTCGAATACACAGATCATAATCCTTCAAAGCGCCGGCAAAATCTTTTTTCTCAAATTTGGCGATACCCCTAACCAAATAGGCGCTGGAAAAGTGGGGTCTGATCCTGACCGCTGCATCACAATCTTTTATAGCACCATCCAGGTCTCCTTTCATTTGCTTGGCAGAACTGCGGTTAAGAAAGGTATTGGCCGTGCCAGGTTTCAGTTCGATAGATCTGGTATAATCGGCAATGGCCCCATCGAAATCTTCCATGGCTATCTTGGTTATACCCCTGTTGTTGTATATATTAGGATCCTCCTGGTTGTATTCGAGTGCATTGGAATAATCCTTCAAGGCCTCCTTGAAATTTTTCATTTCATAATTGGCAATTCCCCGGTACATAAATGCTTCAGGATAATAGGGCTTAATTTCGATGGCTTTGTCAAAATCTGCTTTTGAACCCCTGAAATCATCGATGTAAAGCTTAGCCATGCCCCGGTAGAAATAGGGTTCTGGAAGGTAGGGCTTTAGTTTGATAACTATGTTGAAATTTTCAATGGCACTGACATAATTGCCAAAATAGATCCTGCTCCGCGCTATGTAAAAATAGTGATCGGTATTGAGTTGCGAATAGGTTGGGATACAGGATAGCAGTAGTATGAAAGCCAGGTATATACGTTTCATTGATGATCTGATCGATGGATTTATCAGACAAAAATAGCAAATAACAGATATGAGATATGAGTTATGAGATATGAGTTATGAGTTAAGAGTGGGTATTAGCTATAGTGTTTTGATAATTAAGAGAGTAGTAAATGGTTAATTTTTTATAAAACAAAAAAGCCTTGCAATGCAAAGCTCTCCGATCTCATGTCTCATCTCTTATATCTCTATCGCTATCTCAGTTCGTTCTCATCGAAATTCTGACGATCACGCACGTTTCCCTGGTTATCGGTGTGGAAAACATGCCGAACCTGAAAATTATCGCGGATAATGAATTCATATTCGCTGTCGCCATTAGCTCTTTCAATGAAAATGGAGCTCATAATCTGACCGTACAGCTCCAATTTCTGGCGAATCTTTTCATCGAGCATCCCAAGGGTATAGTTGGTTTCGGTTTTCAACCAAGAACCTGACTTCTCGAACCAGGCAATCTGTTCAATTCCATTCACTCTGAATATTGCTTCAAAAACGCCATCTTTCTCTTTGGTCCAGTCAATGTTGGTTGCCTCCGGAAAGTGAAGCCGAAAGCAATTTAACACCTTGATACCTGGAGAATTACTATCGAAACGGAAAATATATTTTTGAATAAGATCTTTCATAATGGTGTGAAATCACTTTTTAAAAAGTTCATCAGGTAAAATTATACCGGAGAATGATTCACTGCTGTTTTGACGAATAATCGGGGAAAAGTCACAAGGTCTTGAATTAAAAATTGTTACTTGTACTTTTGGGAATAGAGGTAGGCTACTCGTTCACGGGCACGCTTTAACCTCATTTTTGTAGCACTTTCACTAATTTTAAGGGCGGTTTGAATGTAGGCAATCGGGAAATTATCTATATAGTGCATGGTAAGTAATGCCTTCTCCTCGGGGTGAATCTGGTCCATGATCTGCATCAGCCTATCACTGTTCACCTCCTTATCATCAATTTCATCAATCACATCCGGTAGTTCGTGAGAACTGTTCCAGTCAGGATAGTTCATTTTCTTCTTGACGCGCAGGTATTCTATACAGTGGTTATAAGTAATGGAGTATAGCCAGGTGGAGAAATTGGATTCGCCCCTGAAATCCGAAAGCTTTTCAAATACCTTGCAAAAGATATCCTGAACAAACTCCTGTGCGAGCACAGGATCCTTCAAAAGAGAGTTGCATTTCTCAAATACTTTCGTAGAATACCTGATATACAGGATCCCAAAGAGATTTGTGTTGTGTTCGTGTTTGATCTTTTTTATGATCTCAATGTCGGGAAGATCATTCACAGACAATTTATTAATCATTTTTTAATGTTCGTAAAGTATTCTAAGTTAATGATTTGCAAAGAAAATTTGTGAAATTGAAAAAATATATATATTTTAGCGGTGACTTTAAGAAACCTTTGCGTCTAAAAGTTAAAATTGTTTGAACAGAAACATTGATTTACATTAATTACATTTATTTTTCAAAGTTATGAAAAAAGGATTATTAAAACTGGTTACCTTAAGTATTCTCGTTGTTACATTAGCAAGTTGTGCTAAAGTTCCTCAAGCTGACATCGATGCTGCAAACGTTGCTATCGAAGCTGCTAAAAAAGCAGGTGCTGATCGTTATGTTGCCGCTTCTTTCCAAGCTGCTGTTGATGCACAGAAATCTGGTCTTGCTCAAGTTGAAGAGCAAAATGCAAAATTTGCATTGTTCAGAAATTATGATGCTGCAAAAACTACTTTGACTTCTGTTACTACTTTGTCTAACAAAGCTGTAGAAGAAACAACTGCAAGAAAAGAAGCTTTAAAAGCTGAAGTTACTGCTGCTGTTGCTGAATTGACAACAACTATCGCTGGTGACAAAGAATTGTTAGCTAAAGCCCCTAAAGGCAAAGAAGGTAAAGCTGCTGTTGAAGCTATCGGTCAAGAAATTGGTGTTGTTGAAACTGTATTAACTGAAGTTTCTGCAGGTTTGACCAACAACGACGATATCTTAACTCTTTCTGAAAAAGTAAAACCAGCTGTTGAGAAAGCTAAAGCTATCAATACTGAGTTAACTGACGTTATTGCTAAAGCCAAAGGCCCAAAAGCTAAAGCTCCTAAAGCAAAAAAATAAGCGACCTCTTGGTTTCGCTTAAGAAATAACCCTCGGAGAATTTCCGGGGGTTTTTTTAAATACTTAATTGATCCCAGGTTCACCAGGAACAAAATGATCTCAAGTTTCTGTTCTTCAACCAAAATTTTCTCCTAATTTTATAGGAATTCAAGCATCTGCAGGATGCATCACTAAAATATTTTCAGCGTGAGATCCGGATTTATTAAAAAAGCTCTCTTTTATTTTGGGATTCTTTCTTTAGCTTCCCTGATTGTCATGATTCTTTTGTTGCTTTTTATGGACAAACCGCCCATGGAAGATTTCAATAAATGCATTGAAATTATGACGAAGGCGAAGAAAGTGAATGCCGATGTATATGCCCCTGAATATTATCAATCAGCTGAAACAAATTACAAGTATGCCTTCATTGAATTGAGGCGACAAAATGAGAAACTGTTTTTTCAACGCAATTTTTCAAAAGCCAAAGAGCTGATTGTTAATGCGATTCTCAAGGCAGAATTGGCGCGAAATGCCTCTGGTACAAACAAAGATACACAGAAAGCGAGGTTTTTGAAAGAGACCGAAATGCTTAGAAAAAAACTGGATAGTTACCATGAATTCTTTATAAAACTTCCCCTCAGGGCCCAGACCAGAAAGGATTATGAATTTGGAAAATTGTCTGTAGAAGAGAGTGTCAATGCTTTCGAAAAGGGGGATATCATGAAAGCGAATAAAAAATTGAACGAAGGAAAAGCAAGGATCGGTTATGCTGACGCTGAGGTCAACCAGCTTCTTAAAGAATATTTCTCCCGTTTTTCAAAATGGCAGCGCTGGGTCGAAAGTACCATTTCCACCTCCGCGAACAACAAATGTTATGCGTTCGTAGTAGATAAGATCAAACACAAGGGCTTTCTCTATCTAAATGGAAAGCTCTACAAAGAATATGATGTTGAATTTGGTAAAAACTGGATTGGCGATAAGCTTTATGCCGGCGACAATGCTACACCCGAAGGTAGATACATGGTCACCAGGAAGAAAGGTACCAGGGATTCCGGTTATTACAAAGCGATGATGTTGAATTATCCAAATGCCGAAGATCGTAGTGAGTTTGACGCCCGCAGGAGAAGTGGTCAGATTTCAAGGAGCCGTGGTATTGGTGGCCTTATCGAAATTCATGGTAATGGTGGTAAAGGTGTCGACTGGACAAAAGGGTGCGTAGCCCTTTCGGATGATAAAATTGATGAATTGTACAGCAAACTATCGGTCGGATCACCTGTTACTATCGTGGGTTCAACAGTTGCATTGTCAGATCTTTTAAAATAACTATATTTTAGGTCATGGAAACTGAAGAAAAAAGTTGGTTTAAGAAATATGCACCTTGGGTAATTCCTTTCCTGTTGTGCTTGCTGATCGTTGCCAGTATATTATATACTCCTCAACTTCAGAATAGTGCTTTCTTGGTAAAATCATGGTTTACAGGGATTAACCTTACGCGTAGTTCAAATGCTGGAGGCATTGGGAAACAAATTCAAGTAAGCAAATCCAATTTATCTACCCTCCAGGTTAAACTTTCTGACTTGCTACCGGATAAGCCTTACATTATTGTCAATACAACAGATAACCGTTTTGAGCTTCGTAACTCAAAAGATACAATTCGTACAGGTGTTTGCTCGACTGGAAAAGATGTGCTGTTGATAGGCTCCAAAGGAAAAAAATGGCTTTTCAAGACACCTAAAGGAATGTTTTCGGTGTTACTCAAAAGAAAGGATGCCCCCTGGATCAAACCAGATTGGGCATATATTGAAGAAGGTGTAAAACCACCTTCTTCCCGCTCTGAGGATCGTATTCAGTATGGGTCATTGGGAAAATATCAGATATCTATCGGAGACAATTACATGCTGCATGGAACATTATATAAGCGTTTTCTTGGCTTGCCTGTTACCCATGGTTGTGTCCGATTAGGTGATGAAGACCTTGAAGTCATCTTTAATACCCTGGAAAAAGGGTCTAAAGTTTTTATTTTTTAAACTGTCAATATGGCAAAGAAAACTCTTTTCTGGTCAATAACCACGTTTTTGGTCTTAATCGTTGTCTATATTATGACAACCACCGTTATAATGCCTGTAGTGACCAAAAATCCGCTGCTAGATACAACAATTTCCAAAGTAGAGGAAAAGGTTGAGAAAAGTGCAAAAAAACCTGAGAAACCAGAAAATCAGGCGAAAAAATCTGCTAAAGGCGAGAAGGGCAGCAAGAAATCAGACACAAAAGAGCAAGAGCAAGTTGTAGATGAAAAAGTCACTACCGGCAGCCAGGGAGATCAGTTAACTCTTTTTGAATTAAAGAAAACAGAAAACCTGCTGAGGTCTCGATACAATATAGCAAGTGAAGATTCAATGTATCTGGTACTCGATTTGATCGATAAAATTGCCTATATCGAACTGAAAGGTGTTCCGCTTCATAAGAGTAAAATCTTTGATTTTACGGTAAGCAATTCGATCAGGATGTTTCATACCGAGCAACTTCTTCATTGGATAGGTCAGCCCTTTATGTTAAAAAATGCAATATCTACTATCGCCAGAGTACCAATTGCAGTTGTAAATGCCCCTAAAGACACCATCGAAGCCAATTCAAATACTGTTTTGCCGTCTGCTCCTGTGATGGAAGATGTTTATTTAATCCTGAATTTTGAACGAAACCTGCAATTGATTATTCAACAAGAAGAGAAAATTGAGGGAAAATCGAGTGTCGATAGCTTAAAACTGAGTTACAAGAAAAAGGAAATAGACAGGACGATAAAATCACTTACGACCTTTAAGCGGGAACTAGTTATGCCTCAAATTGTGATAACACTTAAAAAATCTGATGCGACTATTCTTTACAGAGCTCTGCCTTTAAAAGCGAAGATGGTATTAAGGCTATAACCTTAACTAGACGGAAACTTCTATTTTGATCTTTTTGTTTTTGAGTCGCTCTTTACTAATTATAGTTATCAAATTTTTTATTTTTGCTTTTGGTACGGCAGCAAATGACTCAAAATCAAGGATATTTATTATTCCAATCTCCTCTTTATTCAATCCTCCTTTTTGAATCAGGAGTCCGACAATGTCTCCTTTACTGATTTTATCCTTTTTCCCGGAGCCGAAGTATAGCGTTGAGAAAAAGGGTTCCTGCATAGGTACTATTGACTCAGGAACTGTCGATTCCACACAATAATCAGGAACATAATCAGGGATTCTTTCATCTGCCGAAAGCAGAATCCAGACTGTTCCTTCGTTCTCCATCCTGGCAGTACGACCATTTCTGTGGATAAAAACGGTTTCACTATTTGCCGGTTGATAGTGTATGATATTTTGTATTCCGGAGATATCCAGTCCGCGTGAAGCCAAATCGGTGGTAACTAGAATGGGGTTGCTGCCATTCCTGAATTTTATAAGCGCTCGTTCACGTTGCGGTTGTTCATGCCCGCCATGGTAGGTGCCGTGCTGGATACAGCTCTCCAGCAACAAGTCGCTGATGCGTTCAACGGCCTCCCTGTGGTTGCAAAATACAAGTGTTAATCCGGAATTTATTCCTGCCAGTAATTTCATCAGCAGGGCTAACTTATCCTTTTCTTCTGCCCTGACCAGCTTTATTTGCAGTCCAGCCGGTTTTTCATTGCTGCTATAATCTAAAATATGTGGATTTTGAATCTTTGCAAAATCGGGCACTTTGGCTGATTTTGTCGCTGAGGTAAGTATTACTTGTTCAGGATTGGAGATGTAAGCTAAAATTGCCGATATTTCCCTTTCAAAGCCAAATTCAAATGATTTGTCGTATTCATCCAAAATCAGGAGGTCAATGGTGTTTGGCTGAACAGTTCCCTTCTCCAGATGGTAAAGAATCCTGCCGGGAGTTCCAATCAGCAGGGCAGGAGCTTCAAGAAGATTGTTGCGTTCTGTCTTCACCTTGTGACCACCATAACATGTCGAGACCTTTAGTCCGGTGCCCATTGACTTGAACACCTGTTCGATCTGCAGGGCAAGCTCCCTGGAAGGGACAACCACCAGCGCTTTGATTCCCGAGTTTGGCTCCTTCACTTTTTCCAAAACTGGTAAGAGAAATGCGACAGTCTTTCCTGACCCTGTTGGAGAAAAGAGAAGAATCTGTTTGGCTTTTTTGCTGATTTTCAGCATCTCTGACTGCATCGGATTTAAAGACTCAAAACCGAGATTGCTGACAGCTTTTGCTACAATAGAGGAATACCCTGAACTCATGATAAAAGATTAATTCCCTACGGGAAATTTGGTTTAATGATGTGCCCTTTCTATTGACATTTTTCTCCTACGGAGAAAATTTAAACAGTCTCTGAGACATTTGTGATAGAAATAAAACTAAACACAAATGGGCTCAAACGGTGGCACAAAGGAACACGAAGGCAAATAATATAAATAAAAAAAGGGTTCCGGTTAAGGAGCCCTCTTAAATGCTATCATAAGCTTTGGAACGATTATGCTTTTGTTTGGATTATCTCAGTGATCTGCTTCAATTCCGATTAATTATCAGGCTGTTAAGTCAAGATATAATTTTTCATACACGAACTCAGCACGAAAATAGTTCAAACTGTAGCCTAAATGCTACTACACGTCCGACTGCTTAATAACTGGACCTGCGACCGGTACCTCTGTCACCGCCGCCACGGTTGAAACCACCACGATCGCCACCGCCACGGTTGAAACCGCCACGATCGCCACCACGATTGAAACCACCGCCACCGCCGCCGCCACGGTTGAAACCGCCACCGCCGCCACCGCCTGGACGCCTTGTGCCGTCTTTAGGTTTTTCGATAGACTCGTTTACAACGATTGTACGTCCGTCAACTTCTGCACCGTTTAATTCCTCAATGGCTTTTTGAGCCTCTTCTGCATTCGGCATTTCAATAAAGCCGAAACCTTTACTCCTTCCGGAGAATTTGTCTGTAATAATTCTGGCTGAAGTAACTTCACCGTACTCTTCAAAAAATCCTTTTAATTCTGCCTCCTCCAAGCTAAATGGAAGGCTTCCTACGAAAATGTTCATAAAAAAAAACTTATTTAATGGTAAATAATCCGATGTAAAGGTAGTTATATTTTAATTCAAAAAGTTATTTGATCTTTTTTTTATT
>JAPLDT010000017.1 GCA_026391315.1 Bacteroidia bacterium | reverse complement strand
TACGCCGCCCGAAGTAAACTGCTCGCCATGCACGACCAGCTCAAAGCTCATCTTTTTTGCTTCAAGCAGGTATTTCCAGGCTTCCTGAACCCCAAAAGCGCCTTCCTCCACAAAAATATCGACGCGGTTGGTGAGCTTCTCTTTTTTGATGACCGGCAATAACTTATCTGCAAGAAACTGAAGGTAACCATCTGTTCCACCATCAAATTCCTTTGGTTTTATATGGGCAGCCAAACAGGTGGAAACCAGGTCGATGGAATGCTCCTGATTTGCAGAACGGATTATTTCGAGCAACCTGATTTCTCCTTCAGGATTAAGCGCATAACCGCTTTTTACCTCACAGGTGGTAATTCCGTTCGCAAGCTGTCTGTCTGCCCTCACTTTCAGTAACATTTTCAGCTCTTCATCAGTGGCATTTCTGGTTTTGGTGACCGTGTCCCAGATGCCTCCTCCGCTTTGCGCAATTTCATTGTAACTTCTTCCCTCCAGCCGCATGGCATAATCATTTTCGCGGCTTCCTGCCCAGCAAAGATGGGTGTGAGCGTCCACAAATCCCGGAAGCGCAATCATGTCACTTTCAATGTATTGGATTTCCGGATGCGCTGAGTTATATTTGGTACAAAACTCTTCGAAAAGACCAATCTCCAGAATTATCCCATTTTGATGTACAACTCCCGCCTCCTCAATGATCTCCAATTGAGCATCCTTCAAACTACCTATGAGCGAAAGGTGGTCCATCGTCAGAAGTTGTTTGAAAGGACCGGTAATAAAGATTGGGACTTGTTGGTTGTTCATCTCAATTGAGTAATTCGACTCGTTGACATTTTTCAATTCTTATTCATTTAGCTGCATAGACATCCTGCCCATGTTCATGTCTATGTTTATTTTGTGGAAATTTATTTTCCCCTCTCAATTAATTTCTTCTTTGCATCTTTGGGTAGAAAATTTTGATTTGAAATTACTGATTTGCCTGTTTTTCCCTCAAGTTCAAGTCGAGCTTTTTTCCCATCTGCCGCTTCCAATTTCAGTTGGTGACAATTTGTCACCGACTCACTCCCCTCTTTTTTAAGCCGCTCGCTTAGTTTGTTCCAATATTTTCGGGCTTTTTGATAATCCGGTTGATCGGTTAATACCCGCACTATATCAATTACTGAAAAATACCAAACCTCTTTCGCATCATCGTATTGACGACGAATTTTGAATGTGTCAAATATTGCTATATTACTTTCCATAGTTTGCCAGAAATTTTTCTTTCCTATAAATCCATAAAAACTTGTCAATCTGTTTTAAAGGCAAAATCTCATTTCTCATAACTTATAACTCATAACTTCCTCTCAGCTCCATTCCAAACTTCTTCAATGTCTCTGTTGCCCAGGTGGCGCCTCCGGCGGTATTTGACATTAGGTTGAGTAGCGGCCAGTCGGAGACGGCATCGCTGCCATCTTTCATCTTTTCCGTTTCGCGGTTGGGTGAGGCGACCGATCCACAGTCGAGGTGGTCGCGGCCAATCACTATGGGGGCCTTCACTTTGCCGGTTTTAACCAAGTCATTGAAAAGCAGTCCGGCCTTTTCGCGTTCCCCCATGCCAAGCCAACAAATCCGGGCAGGAAGTCCCTGAAAGGAGATTCTTTCGCGTGCCTTTTTAAGCCATGCGATCATGTGGTGATTCTCAGGGAATGCTTCAATGAGTGCCTGATCCGTTGTATAAATATCTTCCGGATCACCCGACAAGGCTACCCACCGGAAAGGTCCTTTCCCCTCACAGAAAAGTGGCCGTATAAATTTCGGGGTAAATCCGTCGTAGTCGTACGCATTTGGTTCACCGCCCTGTTTGGCCATCTCCCGAAGATTGTTTCCATAATCGAAGGTGATACTTCCGAGATCCTGCATTTTCAACATCAATCCGACATGGCGTGCCATACTTTTCATGGAGCGTTCCCGGTAGGTAGCGGGATCTGATTTCCTTAGCAGGATGGCCTCTTCCAGCGATATCCCGTTCGGAACATAGCCATGAAGCGGATCATGCGCGGAAGTTTGGTCTGTGAGAATATCCGGGACAATACCATCGTTCAGCAGATTCTGAAGTGTATCGCCGATATCTGCCACCAACCCGACTGAAATAGCCTCACCTTTCTCTTTGGCGCGCAAAACGAGGTCTACAGCTTCCCGGTAGGTATACGCGATGTGATCGATGTAACCTGTCCTCAGTCTTTTTTTGATCCTTTCCGGATCGATGTCGATACCCAGGAATGTTGCTCCGGCCATGGTCGCGGCCAAAGGCTGGGCTCCTCCCATGCCTCCTAATCCTCCGGATACCAGCAATTTATTTCTAAGATTGCCGTTGAAATATTTTTTTCCACAGGCGGCGAAGGTTTCATAGGTCCCCTGCAAAATACCCTGAGTCCCTATGTAGATCCAACTTCCGGCCGTCATCTGGCCATACATCATCAATCCGTCCTGCTTTAGTTGTTCGAAATGTTCCCAGGTGGCCCAGGCAGGTACCAGATTGCTGTTGGCAATCAATACCCTGGGCGCCTGTGGATGAGTTCGAACGACGCCCACAGCTTTGCCCGATTGTACCAGTAGTGAGTGATCCTCATCCAGCGTAAGCAACTCCTTAATAATCTGTTGAAGTGCAGTTTGGTTTCGGGCAGCCTGACCCGTACCACCATAGACCACAAGCTCTTCTGGATTTTCCGCCACCTCCCGGTCGAGGTTGTTGAGCAGCATCCTGAGCGGCGCTTCCGTCTGCCACGATTTGGCGTTCAGGGTGATCCCACGTGGTGCGTGGTAATTGGGATGGGCAGCGTATTTTTCAATAAATTCCAAATAGTTCATCCTCTTCATTTTTAAGTTTAATCCCGTAGCCGGAAGCAACTTCACCCGAGCATTTAACCAAAGACTTATTTTTAACCATGGCGATGGCTTTGTTCATCTCCTCCGACATCACATGATCTGACTCGGCAAATGGAATCTGTTTCCGCACCAAATCATGGCAAGCCTCCATGATCATGCTTGATTTCAAAGGCTTTCTGAAATCAAAACCCTGGGCGGCGCAAAAGAGTTCAATTCCTTGAATTTTTTCAAGATTATCGATGATCATCAGACACTTGCGAGCACTGATGGAACCCATGCTAACATGGTCTTCCTGCCCCATTGAGGTAGGAATGCTATCCGCGGAAGCGGGAAAACAGAGCGATTTGTTTTCACTTACCAATGCTGCGGTGGTATATTGTGGAATCATGAATCCGGAATTGAGACCGGTTTCGTGCATCAGCAATTTTGGCAGACCGGGGATGGTGTCTTTCAGGGAGAGATAAATCCGCCGGTCGGCGATATTACCCAATTCTGCCGCGGCTACAGCTGCATAATCGAGCGCCATAGCCAGTGGCTGACCATGAAAATTGCCTCCGGAAACGGAGCTACCATCCCTGAGTAAAATGGGATTGTCTGTTACCGAATTCAATTCAATGTGCAACAACTCTTTGAGATGAAGGAAGGCGTTCCTTGAGGCGCCATGCACCTGTGGAATGCAACGAAGGGAATAGGGATCCTGTACCCTGGTGCAGTTTTTGTGTGATAGGACCATCTCCGAGTCAGCAAGGAGTATCCTCATCCGCTCTGCGACATAGATGGTTCCACGATAGGGGCGCAGCAGATGAAGCTCTTCAGTAAAAGTTTTGACAGATCCCAGCATGGCCTCGAGGTTCATCGCTGCGATCAGGTCGGCATTGTCGAGACAGTTCTGGAGCCTTTCAACGACTTTGACCGCATGCGCGGCAATAAACTGAGTACCGTTGATCAGCGCCAGCCCCTCTTTGGCTCCCAGTTCAACAGGCGCCAAACCGAATTTCTGAAGCACTTTGCCTGTTTCGGTTCTGATTCCATCGGAATAAACCTCACCTAGTCCAATCAGTGGCAGGAAGAGGTGCGACAAGGGGGCGAGATCGCCGGAGGCGCCAACTGACCCTTGTGATGGAACTACCGGGATGATATCTTTATCGATGTGCCAGATGATTCGCTCCAACGTGCTCATTGCGATACCCGAATAGCCCATCGAGAGCGCATGCACTTTTAGGATCATCATCAGCTTGGCGATTTCAGGTGAAATAGGATCGCCAACCCCCACACTGTGGCTCTTTAGGATATTGTACTGAAGTGTTTTGGTATCTTTTTCAGAAATAATGGTGGTGCAAAGTGGCCCAAAACCTGTGTTGATACCATACACACTTTGGTGGTTGGCAACAATCTCATCCACTCTTTCCCTGCTCTTTTCGATCACTTCAGCAGCAACGGGAGTTATTCTGCCTGTTAATTCTCCTGAGGCAATCCGGAGAGCCAGTCCAGCAGTCAGATGGTCTTCGCCGTAATTGAAATATTTTTGGTTGGTCATATTCTCTTTTTAAGTATGCAAAAACGAGAATTGAAAATTACTAATCAATTTTCACTCAACACCTAACAATAGTCATGATACGACCTATTATACAGATAATTTACGATATTCAGACTGTTTAAATTTTCTCCGTAGGAGATAAATGTCAATAGAAAGGGCACATCATTAAACCAGATTTCCCGTAGGGAATTAATCTTTTATCTGTCAATGTCCTAACGGACAATAGATTTCTTCGTTGTTTTTTTCTCAATAGTTCGGTTAAATTTTCATTAATGCATTATTTGAAAATTGAAATACATTGAAATACATTGAAATACATTGAAATACATTGAAATACATTGAAATACATTGAAATACATTGAAATACATTGAAATACATTGAAATACTATATTAAAATCTGCTTTAGAGTTAACAATACTTCGGTTTTCTTTTACAAACTATTAATAAACTGCGAATTGTAAAAAAATTATCTATTCCCTTATTTCTATTTATTTCCCTATTTCTATCAATTTCAACTACTAAAACAACCCATGAAACTGTGCATTGATCTTGTCGATTATCTTACTGAGATCTTCCTGATTTGCCTCAAAATTAATGCTATCAACATTGACAATCAACATCTTCCCCAACGTGTAGTGACTTGCCCAAGCCTCATAGCGCTGATTTAGCTGACTGAGGTAATCCAGCCGTATGCTGTTTTCGTAATCGCGGCCTCTTTTTTGGATGTTGTTGACCAGGGTCGGAACGGTTGCCCTGAGGTAAATCATGAGGGTTGGTGCTTTGATCAACCTGCTCATCAGCGAAAAAAGCTTGTGGTAATTTGAAAAATCGCGCGAACTCATCAGCCCCATCTCGTGGAGGTTGGGTGCAAATATTTCTGCATCTTCATAAATCGTACGATCCTGAATTACAGTTTTCCCGCTATCTCTGAAATCGAGCACCTGCGTAAATCGCGAATTCAGGAAATACACCTGCAAGTTGAAGGACCAACGGAGCATATCATGGTAAAAATCATCAAGATAGGGGTTGTTATCGGCATCTTCGTAATGCGCTTCCCATCCGTAGTGTTTGGCAAGAAGGCGGGTAAGCGTAGTTTTGCCGGCGCCGATATTTCCGGCAATGGCGATGTGCATGTTTGTTGGCTCCTTTTTCATGAATGAAAAGTTATGAGTTATGAGTTATGAGTTATGAAAATCATCATCAAAGCGTTCTTACTTTATCCTTTTTACTTTATCCTTTATCCTTGTTTTTACTTTATCCTTGATTGTTAATGGATAAAAGTTCATCCAAGTACTCACGATTATTGGAAAGGCGGGGAACTTTGTGCTGCCCTCCAACCTTGCCCTTGTCACGCAACCAATGCAGGAAAGTACCTTTGTTTGCAACAACCACTTTCGGTTTTTCAAGCGTAACACTTTTGAACCGTTTGGCTTCGTAATCGGAGTTGAGCTCCTGCAATCTTTTGTCCAGCGCATTGGTAAATCTCACCAGATTGTCCGGCTCCCTTTCAAATTCGATGATCCATTCATGTGAACCCTTCCTGGCTGTATCGCTCATGAAAACCGGTCCGGCGCTGTATTCGCTGACAATAGCTCCAGTTTCGTTACAGGCTGCCAGTATGGCCCGTTCCGCATTGTCAACGATAATCTCTTCCCCAAATGCATTGATAAACTGTTTGGTGCGTCCTGTGATCCTTAATTTGTAGGGATTCTTCGAGGTGAACATCACAGTATCTCCAATCATGTACCGCCACAAGCCGCCATTGGTCGAGATGACGATGGCGTAATTGATCCCTGTTTCAATCTCCCAGATCGGTAAAGCCGGAGGTGTATCCGAGCAAATTTCGGTCATCGGAATAAACTCGTAAAAAATGCCATAATCGAGCATGAGCAACATGTCCGGAGAGTTGGGATCATCCTGAATGGCAAAGAATCCCTCTGAGGCGTTGTAAGTTTCCATGTACTGCATCTTTTCAGATGGAATCAATTTCTTAAACTGCTCCCGGTAGGGTTCAAAGGCAATACCTCCATGAATAAAGACCTCCAGATTTGGCCAGATCTCCAGCAAATTCGATTTCCCGGTGCATTCCAGGATGTATTTCATCAAAACCAGGTTCCATGAGGGTACCCCGGCAAAAGAGGTAACATTTTCGTGGATGGAAGTCTTGGCAATCTCATCAATTTTCTTTTCAAACTGCTCAATCAGTGCTATCTCAGTGGGTGGTGTTCTGTGAAAATCTGTCCAAAAGGGGAGATTCTCAATCATGATAGCCGATAGATCACCATAAAAGCTATTGCTATTCATGCTGTTTACCCTGTGACTACCACCCAGTGTCAGGCTCTTTCCAGATAAAACACGCGTTTCAGGAAAATTGTTGTAATAGATCGCAAGCACATCTTTTGCTCCCTGGAAATGACATTCATCCAGGGACTCTTTTGAAACAGGAATGAATTTGCTCTTTGCATTGGTTGTACCGGAAGATTTGGCAAACCATTTGATCTCTCCAGGCCAAAGTATATTCTTTTTCCCTTCAATCATTTGACTGATAAAAGGTTCTATTTTTTCGTAAGTAGAAATGGGAACACGTTTCTGAAATTCCTTGATTGAGACTATCGATTCGTAGTCATACTTCTTTCCCCATTCACAATTTTTTGCTGAACCAATCAAATCAAAAAGCAACTCAACCTGAATATCCCTGGCATGCTCCTTATAGAGTTCTATTTGGTAAATCCTTTTATAATTGATCCAATTGATGATGGAGCTAACAATAGTCATGGAGTCTCGTTATGGGTTGTCTTAGTTAATTATGGAGGTTAAAACTACGAATTTTCGCGCAATCCGAAGATGGGAACATTTAAATTTTTAACTTTATTCCCTACATTCTTATTACACAATAATATGAACATAGTCGACCTGATCCTAATCATAATACTGGTTGCTGCAGCCATTCATGGGTTTGTCAAAGGCTTTTTTGCTGAGTTTGCATCAGTGGCAGCCATCATCCTGGGCGTTTTGTGTGCCATGATGTTTTCCGAGTCCCTCCGACATTGGCTATCTGCCGTAGTTTCGTGGCAAGCCGGAACAGTCAAGGCTGCGGCCTTCTTTATCATCTTTATCAGTGTAGTTATCGTTGTACACCTGATTGCCAATGCCCTGGAAAAATTTGTACGAGCAATAGCCCTTGGCATACTTAGCAGGATAGGCGGTGCAATTTTTGGGGTGATCAAAACCGCGTTCATACTGAGCTTCCTCATGTATGTGGTGGTACGCATCGAATCTTACGATGTGACCATTATACCCAAAGAACCGAAAAGAGGATCCAAACTTTACGCGCCCATTGAGAAATTAGCCCCGAACCTGTTGCCATTCCTCCGGGAAGAGAAAGAGGAGGTTCAAAAGAAAATTGTGTCCTGAAAGTTCTAAGGATAAAGGATAAAGTCAAAAGGATAAAGGATAAAGGATAAAGTAGTGGACTCCGTTTCGAAGGATAAAGTAAAAAGGATAAAGGATAAAGTAGTGGACTCCGTTCAGTTGTTCATTTATTTCAACGACGAAATATTCGGATTAGCTCAAATCCCACTTTATCCTTTTTACTTTATCCTTTATCCTTGGATCCCACTTTATCCTTTTGACTTTATCCTTTATCCTTGGATCCCACTTTATCCTTTTGACTTTATCCTTTATCCTTGTTTTACTTTGTCCCTTTTACCTTCTCTGAGAAATCCTTCCAAAATTTCATGTGAAACTCCATGCTCTTCTCGGTAATCAGTTGCTCGTTGGGCGAATAGTCGTTGCCCGGGGTATTGGTAAACCGACTTCCCGGTAGGTATAAGGTAGCCTGCTCGGGGTGAAACTGAACGCCAACCACCTCTTTAAAAATTTTGTGCTGAAGTCCTTCAACCACTTTACCATCCAACGAAGTAGCTATTACCTCCAGGTTTTGTCCCATTTTGCCAACGGCCTGATGGTGAGAACTCAATACGTAAGGTTGCTGCTGCTCCAAACTAGCACAAAGCTCATGAAGATAGCCCTTGGGGTTAATCAGGATGGGATGAAGAAATCCCCAGGAGAGATCGCAACTTGGATTCAACTGTGTATTGTAATTCCTGTGACGGTTTTTGGCATCGATAGCCAGCATCCCTTCAGCAGTTGAAATGTGGTAGATCTCGACCGGAATATCCTGTACAAGTGTCCCGCCGGCGGCAACATTCATGGTTTGCATACCCAGACAGAATCCGCGGACAATCAGATTCGGCTTTTGCAGCAACAACGGTTTAAAACCCGGATTACGGCTACCCCCAATCAGATGAAACAAGAGAGAAGTCTCCATCAGGTGCCGGTTGGGGTCAGTTACCTCCGTCAGCAGATGCTGCTTTTCACCGTAAATGGAAGGCTGGATATCCGGTCCTCCGAAGAAAAGGATGGCATCCGCCTCCTTTACGATTTGCTTAAACGCCGGCGTGCAGGCATTCTCCTGATAGATGTTTTGCGTATTCAGCACACCGCTGATTTTCATCAGCGTATAATGTGCAACGTTGTGCTCCTTCAGGTATTTCTCAGACTGGGAATAGTCTGACACCTCCTTTTCGTGGTAAACACCCACCATCTCCATGTCAGGAATATCGATGACCCTTTGCTTGATCAGCTCCAGCATATTCTCAATATTTCCAACCGTCGGGTGGAGTAAAAAGATCTTGTGCTGAGCAAAAGTTGACAGGATTAAAAATTGCAGAAGCAGCAGGAACAGGGTTTTCCGAAGGATTTGAAAGTTTTTCATTGCAGATTATTTAATCAATATTTGTGCCTAATAAATTATTACACAGAGGAACACCAGGAGGTAACACAGAGTTGCACAGAGGAAAGGAATGGTTTGAAATGTTTTGGTGGATAACCCTTCAAACTTTTTAAACCCTACAAGCCCTTCAAACTTTTTCATATTTTCTCTGTGTAACTCTGTGCTCCTCTGTGAAACTCTGTGTAACATTTCAAATGTGCAACTTTCACCCAAAGATCGGAAAACTTCGCCTGATTATCAATTCAATTTTCACCGGCCGGAATAATGCGTTATTTTTGCTCAAAAATATTCCCATGAACTTTGTTGAAGAACTTTCCTGGAGAGGCATGATCCACGACAAAATGCCCGGTTTGGACGAACAACTTGCCAAAGAGCTGACCACTGCCTACGTTGGTATTGATCCGACTGCAGATTCCCTGCACATCGGTCACCTGGTTGGGGTGATGATGCTGAAGCATTTTCAGGTTGCCGGTCACAAGCCAATTGTCTTAGTTGGCGGGGCCACAGGAATGATTGGTGACCCTTCCGGGAAATCTCAGGAGCGAAATCTGCTCGACGTGCCAACCCTGAGACACAACCAAGAATGCCTGAAACAGCAGCTGGCCAAATTTCTCGACTTCGAGTCTAAGGCCCCCAACGCCGCCGAGATGGTCAACAACTACGACTGGATGAGCACTTTTACTTTTCTGGATTTCATTCGGGATATTGGAAAGCATCTCACAGTCAACTATATGATGGCAAAAGATTCAGTCAAAAAACGTCTTGATTCAGACAGTGGATCAGGAATGTCTTTTACCGAATTCACCTATCAACTGGTTCAGGGAACTGATTTTCTGCACCTCTACGAACATAAAAACTGCAAATTACAAATGGGAGGTTCCGATCAGTGGGGAAATATCACGACCGGGACTGAACTGATACGCCGTAAACTGGGAGGTGAAGCCTTCGCTTTAACCTGTCCGTTGATCAAAAAGGCCGATGGCACCAAGTTCGGCAAAACCGAATCGGGCAATGTCTGGCTCGATCCGGCACGCACTTCACCTTATAAATTCTACCAGTTCTGGCTGAATACTTCTGATGAGGATGCCCAGAAATACATCAAAATATTTACGCTGCTTTCGAAAGATGAGGTTGAATCACTTGTCAAAGAGCACCTCGAAGCGCCCCATTTGCGCTTGCTGCAAAAATGTCTGGCCAAAGAGGTAACCTGCATGGTTCACTCTGAAGAGGCTTACAACACTGCCGTGGAAGCCTCCGAGATCCTGTTTGGAAAAGGGACGGAAGAGACATTGCGAAAGCTCGATGAAGATACGCTGCTCTCCATTTTCGAAGGGGTACCACAGTTCAATGTTGCTCACGCAGAATTGGAGAAAGGGATCAATGTCATCGACCTCCTTGCCGAAAAAAGCGAAGTTTTCCCTTCCAAGGGAGAGGCACGACGCACCATTGCCGGCGGAGGAGTCTCCATAAACAAGATCAAATTGGAATCTGCCGACCTGCAAATAGATGCGAAACAGTTGATTAGCGGAAAATACCTGTTAGTACAAAAGGGGAAGAAAAACTATTTCCTTCTGATAGCCGGATAGACCAGGATATTGGAGCAAATCTGTTTCACAAGATAATTTGATCTAGATTTACATTAATCTGAAATGAAGTTTTTGTATTTGTTGTAAATGAACGAGATGATCAGCAAAAGGATGCCAAGTGAAACGAAAACGATGGTTTTTGAGATGGTGTCGAGCGTAGAGAGATCGTAAAAGAAAAGTTTAATCAATGTTGCAGTGAAAAGAGCGATCGCTCCGATCCTCAGGTATTTCTTCTTCTTCCATACTCCTAATGAGACGATCAGCAATGAATAAACCCCCCAGAGTATGCTTAAACCTAGTTTGTACGACTCGGCCGACCCGGCAACATTCATCCAGTTGATAAGTTCACTGCTGGCAACGCAAATAATGGAGGTGAAAAGGACTAAATCAAACTCCATCCTATAGTCGTCTCTCTTCAGAAAATCCTGTCTGATGTACCGATAACAGGCCAAAAGCATCAGCGCCAAGAAGCCAAAGGAGATATACCTGATCAAAATATTAAAGAAACTATGCTGGTCATTTAGTGTCGCAGCATTCGCAAGATTGGTGCCAAACTTTTCAAGAAAAAACAATCCTACGGTGATGAAAACTGCGGTAATAACCAAATTAATAAACAGGTTAACCAACCCAAAAGATCGATTTTTAATATGATGGATATTAAGAAAAGACAATATTGAAAAAAATAAAAGTGAATAATTGATGATCCAAATGGTTTTTAGGTAAAGAAGGTCAGAGCAATAGAAATCTGTATAATATTTACTCCAGCTACCATTTGCCTTCACTACCGCATTAAAATGCAGATGATCCCAGTAAAAGGCTATTTCATTCCAGAATGAAAAGTACATTGTTAAAAGCAGGATGGATGGAATCACAACAGAGACAAGACTCAGAAAATCTTCTTGGTTAGAGATTGATGAGGTATATTGTTCTTTGCTGTTAATCAGGTGGAGAAATCCAAAAGATAAAGCCACCAGCAAAGTTGTAAGGAAATATTCATTGAACAGTGGAAGCATGGTTGTTGTACTATCCTCACTTACAGGATGAAAGTATCCGACAGACCAGCAATGTATCAGACTGAAAAATGTCAAAGCCATGATGGGATAGGAAAGAATTTCGTATACCGAAACCTTTTGGGTTCTTCCAATCCAGAATAGTAAGGCCATTTCACCGGCCCAAAGCATTGTCACCCAATACCCATCCAGTTGAACGGGAACAGCAATGGTAACAAAGACCAATGCCAGTCCGGTAATGAAATAGAATAAATTCTTATCCTTGTGTTTCCTAAAATAAAGTATCAGGGCTACTGAACAATGAATCAGCGCATTCAGCAAGGTGAACAAACCCAGGCTGCCTTCCAACCATTTTTGACCGCTTACCAGGATATAGCCTAACCCAAAAAAAATTGCGGTATTGCCCAGCAAGAGAGGGATGTCAGGAATATCAAACTGCGTATCTTTTGCCACTTTGTAAGCAACAAATGTCAGATAAAAAATGACAAAGAATATTCCAAGAAAGGCAAATGCCAGACCAAAGTCACTATCAGGTTTGTAGGTTGTGATAAACCAGGAAAAATAGATAAGCCAGGTTAGGACGAATGAAGCGTAATACAATGGTTCCCAATATTTTTTTACGGCAATTATCAGGATGCCGGTATTGATGATGGCCATATAACTAAAAAGAATAGTTGCATTTGCTGAGTCATTACTTAACAGGAAAGGAATGGCATAGGCTCCAACCAGGCCAATCAGGGCAATAACCATTCTGTCGTATTGTAATGCGGCCCCGACCGTAAAAACCGTTATCAGAACCATTAAGGCGAATGCCACGAACTGTGGAAGCAAGCCGTAATAAGTGTAAGCAGCATAAGTCATAAAATATAGAATGGCCATGGATCCACTTACCAGGACGGCACTATAATTTTCATATTTTGCTTTCAGGCGGATTCCTAAGAATAATAGGATCAGTCCGGCTAAATATCCCAACAATACTCTTGCCAAAGGACTAATTAACTCGTGATCTATTGAGTACTTCACCCCAATAGAGACTCCAATTATGGTGATGGCGATCCCTATTTTATTGATAAGGTTCTCTCCGATAAATTTCTCAATGTTTGAGGCTTCTTTCGAATTATTCTGCGGGTTGGTGTACTTTCGCATTATCTCAGCGGCTTCAGCATTATCTGAAAGCATGGGTTCCCTTTTAACAAAAGCTTGGTTTTCTGTCGCTTTAACTTCCTGCTGCTTATCCTCAGTAGCAATAGATCGCTCTGAAAACGAATGCTCTACCTCTGCATTCTTAAGCCTGCCGATCTCTTTGTGCAGTTGATAGATCTCTTTGGCAAACTGATCCTGCTTTTTCTGCAGAATTTCAAGCTTTTCAAGTAGTTCATCTGCTTGATTGGGGTTCTCAGTCATGATGATAAATTAGTTAGATTTAGATGTACGCCAGTGCTTTCACCAGCTGCATTTAGTTGCAGGGATGAATTTCAAATAAGGAAATGGTTCAAACGAATGCTACAATCCACCTCATTTTTTAAGTTGGAGTGGGTTTGGATTGCTAAATATAATTAAACATTTTTATTGTGCAAAACTTTGAATATCAGAACAAATACGATCAATAGTCCGACTCTGATTAACTCATTCCTATTACCAGCAGACGATGAAGGGCATTGCCAATTTTAAAAAAATTCTGATCTTGCGGTTCTCTTTGAACTACTATTAGGATATAACAAGAAAATGGAAGGATTTGAACAATGACAAATAATGAAGTGACCAGCAAGCCATATGAGCTCGAATTCTCTGTTCGCGATTACGAGTGCGATCTGCAGGGGATCGTCAACAATGCGGTTTACCAGAACTATTACGAACATGCCCGGCATCAGTTCCTGCTAGGCAAGAAGGTCGATTTCGCGAAACTGCACACCGAAGGGATTGATTTGATTGTATCAAGGATTGAAATTGACTTTAAATACCCTCTCTGGAGCGGAGATACCTTCAAAGTAACTGTTACCACCCGAAAAGAGGGACATCTCAGATTTATCTTTGAACAGGATATTTTTAAACTTCCGGAAAACAGGTTGGTATCACATGCCAAAGTAACGGGAGTCGGACTGAATCACGGCAGACCTATGAAGCTGGAATCCGTTCCAGGGTTTGAAGAACTGCTCTAAAATTGTTTGAAGGGTTTGAAGGGTTTAAAAAGTTTATAGGGTTATAACATTTCAAACATTTCAAACATTTCAAACATTTCAAACATTTCAAACATTTCAAACATTTCAAACATTTCAAACATTTCAAACATTTCTTTACCTTTGGATGGAGTTCAATTAACACTACAACTATAATTAAAAACCAGATCTCATGCTAAGAAAAATCACTCTGATCGGGGCAATGATGATGATGCTTTCAATCCCCAATGTATCGAAAGCTATCGATTCCGTTAAACCATTTTTAGGCCGTTGGGCCCTATTCCTTCCCGGTGGCGCCGGATGGCTGGAGGTAAAACAGATGGACGGATACCTGGATGCCAGCTTGCTCTGGTATGGTGGAAGTGTAGAACCTGTTAACAGTGTCTACATGGAAGGCCAAACGCTTGTCGTTACCCGCACACGCAACATTGTCCGGACCACCGATGCTGCAGGTGCAGCAACCCGCACGCATGTTGTCAACACGCAATTTCGTTTCAGCTTTTTCGCCGACCAGCTTGTAGGTGAAGAGATCTCCCCCGAAAAAGATGGCAGTTGCACCACCATGCGTTTTACCGGAAAGAAAATTCCTGATGTGCCTGCCGCTCCCGACCTTTCCAAACTGGTATATGGCAAACCTGTCAAACTGCTCAACGGGAAAGACCTCGCCGGCTGGAAGTTATTGGAAGCCAACAAAGTAAGCGGATGGTCCATCGTGGATGGTGTGCTCGTGAATGATCCTGCTCAAAAGGAGGGACAGCCTCACATCCAATATGGAAATCTTTGCACAGTCGATAAATATGAAGATTTCAACCTGAAACTTCAGGTCAATGTTCCGGCCGGCAGTAACAGCGGCGTCTATCTGCGTGGTATTTATGAGATTCAGGTAATAGACAGTTATGGTCAAAAACTGGATCCGCACAACATGGGAGCGCTTTACAGCAGGATTACCCCATCCGAATCGGCCGAAAAGGCTGCCGGTGTCTGGCAAGATATGGACATTACCCTTTGCGACAGGCACGTAACCGTGATCCTGAACGGCAAGACCATCATCGACAACCAGCCGGTGCTTGGCTGTACCGGCGGGGCCATCACGCCCGATGAATTTATCACGGGCCCACTTTACCTGCAGGGGGATCATGGTAAAGTTTTGTACCGAAATATTGAGATCAGACCGATTGTCAAATAATTATCCCAGAGGGATAAAATATTTATAGAAAATGGATCAAACGTGCAGTTATGAGACCCCAGCCGGGGTCAAATATCTTTGAGCATGATCAAAAAGGAATGATGAATCCTAAACGAAATTAAGATATTGCGTCATTCCAAAATCGAAAATCGAAAATTCTTACCCGACAACTGTTTTGACGATCTCCTCAATTTCGTCAGCGGCGTCAACCATGGTACCGCGGATATTTTCGGGCATGGCAGCTGCGAACGTCCTGCCGTTTAAAGTTGCCACATAGATTTTGCCATCCTCCTTCTCATACACCGAGATGCGGCAGGGCATCATCACGGAGACGATCCGTTCATCGCTTTTCTCCAGCATGACACCCGAATAGGCCGGTTTACAAATCTCAACAACTTTCACCGGCCTTACCGACTTTCCGGCTTTGGCCAGGGATTGCTGAAGATCGTGGTTTGCCGGGTTCATCCAATCACGGTCGGTCGCAGCCGTGATCAATAACTCAACAGTTTCGTTGAACCCAAAAAGACTCTCTTTTTCAAAAATTGGTTGGTTTTCCTGCATGGCTATTGTTTTTTATACTATTAAACTTGTAAGATCGCCTGAAATTTCAGGTTCAGAAATCATCCTTCTAAATTAATCCTATTTCCGGTTATTTCCAGTTATTTCTATCTATTTCTAACCTCAATCCAACTCTTTGGCAATCGAAATAGCGGCAATCGTGCCATCCGCCACAGCAGTGGTAATCTGACGGTATTTTTTGCTGATCACATCCCCTACCGCATAAACATTGGGAATAGAGGTCCGCATCTCATCATCGGTTTTAATATAGCCCCACTGATCCAGCTCCAGCTTGTCGGTAAAAAGACCCAGATTGGGCTTCATGCCAATGAAAATAAAGACGCCGTCGGCTTCAATCGTTTTGATCTCCTTTGTGGTTAAATCCTCCACATCGACTACCATACGGTCGCCAACTTTTTTAAAGGAGCGGGGCTCATGCAAAAAGATGGGATGAATTTTTGGGTTGGCCAGCAGTTTATCCTGTGCTGTTTTGTTGGCAGTAAAGGCGGCAAACTGATGGACCATCGTCACTTTGGAAGCAAATTTGGCGATAAAGTCACTCTCCTCAACGGCCGAGTTACCTCCACCAATCACTATCACCTCTTTGTCGACAAAATATTTCGCATCGCAGGTAGCGCAATAAGAGATGCCTTTCCCTTTCAGCTCCCTTTCACCTTTGGCGCCTGTAAGATTCGGCGTTGTACCGGTAGCGATGATGATTTTTTTTGCATGGATGGTCTCATATTCATCAATGACCACAGTCCGTTTAATCAGATCTACTTTGGTCACATCTACAGCAACTTTGAACACAGTTCCGCACAGTTTGGTCTGTTCGGACATGTTGTGCGACAGCATGTATCCGGCCTGTGGATCAATGAATCCGGGATAATTCGATACTTCATGTGTGGTCGAAACATGTCCGCCTGGAAGTGAAATATCTACCAATACGGTTTTGATCTTCGCCTGACAGAGATACAATCCGGCAGTAAGTCCACCGGGACCACCTCCCAGGACAATCACATCATATTCAGAAACCTGCGGTACAATTTTACCTGTAATTTTGCTGACAGATTCTGCCGGCAGCATAGCATTCAGGTTTTTGACGATTTCGCTGCGCTTGATACCTCCGGCCAATCGCTCTGTAACCTCTTTGCCCTGGTCGAAGAAAAGCAGGGTCGGTGAAGATTTCACGCCCAATTTGTCAGACAGTTCCCGGTTTGCCTGACGGTACATCTTGATGAATTTAATTTCATGACCGTACATCCCCGCCAATGATTCAAATTTGGGGGCGACAGCTTCACATGGAGGACATTCTGTAGAATAAAAATCCAAAACAACTTTACCTCCGTTTAATACTTCCTGTTCAAATTCTGAACTGTTGATCTCTTTCATATATTTTTATTTCTATTTGATATTCTCTTTCCAATATTTGCTCTTTCCGTCCGAAACAATCATCAACCATTTTTCAAATTACTTACGCGGACGGTGGGTCGTTTTGCATTCATTTACCAGGGGTTCCGCTTCGCTCCACCCCTGGCTACCAAGATTTCGCCACTACGTGGCTAAACTCAGGAGTCGAACTTTCTCCGTCTTCCACGCTCCCTGTCACCACTCGTGTTTCCCTTTTAAACCACTCGCCCCACTCTCCCCCTCGCCAAGTCGCCCCTTCTCACTTCTCATTTTCTCAGCGCTCAGTGCTTCATTGTCAACTTTCAATTGTCAATTCTGCGCCGAAATACGCCCTGAAACCAATCTCCAGCAACTCTTTCACGGGACGGCAGTCGGGCGAAAGGATGGAGCCATTCTTGTTTTTAGCCACCGAACCGCACCCTCCGCCGCATGCGAGTTGTACTGAACAATTCCGGCACTCTTCAATGGAGGTGACATCCCGCGAAGCCCATTGATGTATCAACTGCTCGTTTTTTGTTACCTCCGGGTAAAAAGTACCCAATGCCTCCTCCTCTTTGCCGACGGTTGCAGTACAGGAGTAAATTCGTCCGGTGTAGTCAAATGCCCACTCCGATTTGCACGCCGGACAGGCATCAAACAACGGGTCAGGCAGGGTACCGTTCTCGGAAAGATATTTGGCCACCGAATAGGAGGGTTTGTAAAATTTCAGGATATGCGGATATTCTTCTGTTAGTTCAAAAATTTTCCTGAACAGCGAAATTCTCGTAAACAACTGATCAGGAGTTGACTGACAGTGATGCAATTCATAGTTCCGACCAATTTGCGTTTTAAACAAAGGATGCGAGGTCCATCCCTTTTCAATGGCAAAAGAGGCCAGTTCAGGAAGATTCCCGATATTTTGCTTGTCGATCACCATCCGTAGATTAACCGGAAAACCTGCTGTCAACGCGGCATCGATACCCCTTACGATCGGCTCAAAAGTAGGTGAACCTCCTTTGATAAAACGCCGCTGATCGTGGATCTTTTTTGTGCCATCCAGGGTGATTTGTATCTCGCGGATTTTCCCTTTTGAGAGCAGATCAATATAGTTTTCAAGGTAATAACCATTGGTAACAACACAAATATCTATTCCTGCTTCATTGGATTTCTCAACCAAAAGTGCAATCAGTTCGCGCTGTTGGGGAGTATTTAACAACGGTTCGCCGCCGAAAATGGTCAGGTATTTACGCCTTCCAGGCAGTTCTTTCCTGACATAGTCGAAGAAAGCATGGATCAGTTCGGGCGTTGCACGCTGATGTGGATTGGTGTACTCATCCTGGTAACAATAACTACAGCTAAAATTGCAACTGTAATTCGGAACAAAGAAGAGCTGAACCTCTTCATCGTCCCGTTGATCTACAAAATCAAAATAACGGTTGCGGTAGATTTTATTCTCGTTTTCGGCAGTGATGATGTACCCGTTTTCAGCAAGATCATTAACCATTTGCTGGTTCTCAGCCAACGCTATATCTTGTTTCGTCAAAGTATCAGCCTCTTCTTTGGTAAGAAGATCGGCATTTCCGCTTAACAGGTTCACTACGAAATAGCTCTCTGAACCAGCTACTTTGGATACAATATTGTGTTTTGATAGGATCATTTAGACAATTTTCGATTTTGGATTTTCGATTCGGTTCCTGAGCCAGCCGAAGGGTCGATTGCGCTTCATTCAATATTTATTCTTTCCGTCCGAATAAATCTTTCAACGTTTTTTCTATCTGCTACCACGGACGGTGGTTCTTATGCATTCTTTTACCCGGGGTTATGCTCCTTCGTCGCTCACCCCGGGCTATTAACATTTAACCGCTTCGCGGTATAGCTCCGGAGTTCCACTCACCCCGTCTTCCCTTCTCCTAGTCTCCTAGTCTTTCCTTAAAGAATAAGCCTACCAGGAAATTGCTCTCCTGGCAGCCTATTCAGGATGATTTAGTCGTGGCATCCCACAACCGACTTGGAAGTCTTGGCACAGCACTGGGCTATCACCACGCTTTTCTGCGCTTCCTGCTTTTTAACCAAACTTTTCATTTAAAAAACAATTAATGAATGAATTACGTAATTATATATTTGCTTAGAAAAGCCACTATGCTTTGCAGCCGCAGGTTTTGCCTTTCGGCCTTTCCCCGGCTATGGTGAAACTGCAGACCTCTACCTTCCCTTTCGGATAAGGTTTGGATTCTTCCAGAATCGTGATTGTTTGAAATCCGGCTGCGTTAAGGGTATCCAGATACTCCTCGCGTGTAACCGAGCCTGCCCAGCACTCTGAAACTGCTACCGGATCGTTGCGGTACTCCTCCGGAACAGATGAGGTCGCATAAATATCGCTTATGACAAAACGCCCCCCCTTTTTCAGAATCCTGAAAATTTCGTTCCATACGGCTGCTTTATCTGCAGCGTGGTTGATGGTACAATTCGATACAACCAGATCTGCTGTTTGATCAGGCAGTTCCAGTTTCTCCAGTTCACTTTGGATAAATTTGACATTGCTGACTCCAAATTTACCGGCATTCTCCCTGGCGGTTGCCAACATGCCATCCGAAATATCTATACCGTATGCAAATCCCTCTTCTCCTGCCTGTTCGGCCATTCGAAGCACATCGGTACCCCGTCCGCTTCCCAGGTCCACACAAATTTCACCGGGCTGAATTTTTGAAAAATTGAGTGCACCACCACAAGAAAGACAGCATTCTGTCTTGGCCAACTGACTGTACCTAAGATTTATACTAGAATAATCCATATCTTTACAAAAAACTAATCCATTAAATAAACAATTACTAACCAACTAAGTTCGTCAATCGTTGCATTGATCCGACAAAAATAGAAAAATTAATTTTAAATCGTATTACTATCACTTAAATCTTTTTATTATCACTATTTTTGCAAAATGAAGAATTTCTTTTCAGAGGATCTGACTCCAGATGAGCTTGACTTGATGTTTCAAAGCGATGAGAAATGTCTTGAGTTTATCTCTGCATTAAAATGGGGGGAGGGATTTGAATGCAGGAAATGTGGAAACACCAACTACTGCACTGGCAAGACCCCATTTTCGAGGAGATGCACAAAATGCAAAAGCGAAGAATCGGCAACTGCCGGAACAATTTTTCACAACTGCAAGTTTCCGATCAGCAAAGCCTTTTACATAGCCTTCCAGGTATGCAAAGGGAATGAGACCATTTCAACCTACGAGTTTGCCAGAAGACTTTCCCTCAGACAGATGACTTGCTGGAATTTTAAATCAAAGATAAGCGCCGCCCTTGATTCGCTGACTCATCTCTCCGATGACGAGAAAAAGGATGTGCGAAAGCTTTTCACTTATTAAGAAATGCCTAAAGTGACTAGAGTGAGCTAAAGTGACTAAAGTACTTATGGTATCGGCACTGTATTGGTTCAAAACAAAAACTTTAGACAATTTAGTTCACTTTAGTTGACAGTTGTCCATTATCAATTGTTAACTGTCAATTTTTGAGTTTCCAGTCTGCCCCCTCTTTGGTGTCTTTGATTTCAAAGCCCAAAGCGGTGAGGCGGTCGCGGATCTGGTCGGAAGTAGTCCAATCCTTTTTGGTTTTTGCCTCTTGCCGCAGGATGAGCAGAAGCTCAACCATCTGCCCGAATAGCTCGCTGTTGCCGTTTTCCGGGCTGTCGCCGGAAGGCTGTAATCCAAGGACATCGTAAACCAAGTCGGTATAAAGCTGCTGAAGTTTCACGAGATCAGCAGCCGTGATTGTCATGTTCCCGTCATTGACAGAGTTGATCATTTTCGCTCCGTCAAAAAGGTGGGCAATGAGGATCGGACTGTTTAGGTCGTCGTTCAATGCATCATAGCAATTCCTTTTCAGCTTTTCCACATCCAGGGTGGAAGTGTCGGCTGTTTTCAGGTTTTTGAGCAATGCCATGGCATTCATCAGCCGTTCAAATCCTTTTTCGGCAGCCTGGAGTGCCTCATTGGAGAAATCGAGCGGACTACGGTAGTGTGCCTGTAGCATGAAGAAGCGAATGGTCATTGGATTGTAGGCCTTTTCGAGCAAAGGATGGTTGCCCGTGAAGAACTCATCCAACTGGATAAAATTACCCAGTGATTTGCCCATTTTCTGACCATTGATGGTGATCATGTTGTTATGAATCCAATAGTTAACAGTAGCATGACCAAAACAAGCCACTCCCTGGGCAATCTCTGCTTCGTGGTGCGGGAAAAGAAGATCCAGTCCGCCTCCGTGGATATCGAAAGTCTCACCCAGGTATTTGGTGCTCATGGCCGTACATTCCGTGTGCCATCCCGGGAAACCGATACCCCAGGGTGACGGCCAGCGCATGATATGTTCGGGCAAGGCATTTTTCCATAACGCAAAATCCAAACCTGATCTCTTCTCGTTCTGACCATCCAGGTCGCGGGTATTGGTATAGAGATCCTCAATTTTTCGGCCGGAAAGTATCCCGTAAGGATGGTTTTTTGCATAGGTCTCCACATCAAAATAAACGGAACCATTTGTTTCATAGGCAAATCCGGCTTCAATCATCTTCTTTACAGCTTCGATCTGCTCGATGATATGCCCTGAAGCAGTGGGTTCAATGCTGGGCGGAAGCACGTTGAGCTGCGCCATGTTCTTGCGGTAGCTGTTGGTGTAGATTTGAACGATTTCCATCGGTTCCAGTTCCTCCACTTTGGCTTTTTTTGCCACCTTGTCTTCTCCTTCATCCGCATCGTTGACCAGATGACCCACATCTGTGATATTTCTGACGTACCTTACCTTGTATCCAATGTGCAACAAATACCGAAAGAGTAAATCAAAGGTGATTGCCGGACGGGCATGCCCCAGGTGGGCATTCCCATAGACAGTCGGACCGCAGACATACATCCCGACATGATCCTTGTGAATGGGGACAAAAAGCTCCTTTTTACGGGTCAGGGTGTTGTGCAGCGTTAACTTTTCCATGGTGGTTGTATCTAAATATCAAGCTGCAAAATTATAAAAAAAAGGGATGGGAAGGATAAAACTGGTCAGAAAGAGGTGGTTTGATCTGGATGATTGCTACTTAGAAGTCATGCTAAGAGGTTTCCATCATGCAAATTTGGAATTCTGGTCAAAATTGGGTAACTTTAATAGAGACCTATAAACCAATTCCCGATTGGTTGGTTTCTGGATCAAAATTCACAATCATTTAAATTTTTAGGTATGAATGAATTTTCACAAATTGTGTCACTGCTTCAAAGTGCCCGTAGTCTGGCACTTTACACTGTAAACAGCGAATTGGTGAATCTTTACTGGCAAGTGGGGCATTTTGTTTCTGAAAAATTGGGGAACGCTTCCTGGGGAGAAAGTACTGTTGTTGAGTTGACGAACTTTATCAAAAACAGATATCCGGATATCAAAGGATTTGACAAGAAAAACATCTACCGGATGTGTCAGTTTTATCAATTGTATAAGGATGCGCCAAATGTCGCACCAGTGGTGCGACATTTACAAGATACTGATTTATAACCTCCTGTAAATGTCGCACCACTGGTGCGACATTTACAGGAGGAGGAAATCCCCATCATTGAGAGCGATGATATTCGTAAGACAATTTTGGCTAAAATAAGCTGGACTCATCATCTGATTATTATCGGAAGATGCAAATCGGCGGAAGAAAGAGAGTTTTATATCCGGCTTTGTATTCAGGACCATTACAGCAAAAGGGAATTGGACAGACAAATTAACAGCGGAGTATTTGAACGGGTCATGCTGGGGAATGCCCATCTTTCAAAAAACATCAAACAACTGCCCCAGGATTTTAGCAACGTATTTAAAGACAGCTATGTTTTTGAATTCTTGAACCTTCCTGAACCTTATATCGAAAATGAACTAAGGAAAGCTTTGTTGCATGAATTAAAGCACTTTTTGCTGGAATTGGGATCTGACTATCTGCTTGTCGGTGAAGAATTTCCAATTAAGGTTGGCAATCGCGATTTTAGAATCGACCTTCTGTTTTTTCACAGATCCCTTCAATGTTTGATCGCTTTTGAACTTAAAACCAGTCGGTTTGAACCGGAATACCTGGGTAAAACCAATTTCTATCTGGAAGCACTGGATCGGGATATTAAAAAAACCCATGAGAATCCAACCATTGGGATATTACTTTGCAGGGACAAGGACGATGAGGTAGTTGAGTATGCTTTGAACCGAAGTTTAAGTCCGACAATGGTTGCCCAATACCTGATGGCCATACCTGACAAAAAAATACTGGCACAAAAATTACATGAATTGTTTCTGGCGCATGAATAAAAACATTCAAGTGATCCTATAATAGGTAATTATTTTTAGAAAACGTGTACCAAATTGGTACTTTCAATTTATCTTTGTTAAAATTATATACTATTAATTTTAAGTTATGTTGGTCATTAGTAGCAGAGAGTTCCGTGAGAATCAAAAGAAGTATTTTGACCTAATCGATCAAAAAGAACAGGTCATCGTGCAACGCGGCAAGAATAAATCATATGCTCTTGTTCCCATTGACGAAACAGTAAAATATTTCTCTGAACCAGAGATCCGGGCGCGACTCGATCGTTCGATAGAAGAAGCCAATCATGGGGACTTGGTTTCAGTAAAACCTGAGGACATTCCTCTCCTCCTGGGCTTATGAGTCACTATTCCGATAAATAATACAAGTAATCATTTTATTATGAAACATTTCTTGATAAAAACCTCCCTGTTTCTGGCCATTGCCACCATCTCCTCCTGCTCATTCTCACAGAACAAACCGGTGCCAGAAGGTCCAATGGTGCTGATCTCAACAAAATATGGCGATATGAAGGTGGTGCTTTACAACCAAACGCCCTTGCACCGCGACAACTTCATGAAGCTTACGAAAGAGGGCGTTTTTGACAGCCTGATTTTTCATCGTGTGATCAAAGGCTTTATGGTACAAGGTGGAGATCCCAATTCCAAACGTGCCACCAAAGACCAGGTGCTCGGCGACGGAGATCTGAATTATACCATTCCGGCAGAAATCGTACCCGGAATTATTCACAAAAAAGGGGTGATCGCCGCCGCAAGAAACGGAGATGAAGAGAATCCCGAACGCCGCTCTTCGGCCACCCAGTTTTATCTCGCCCAGGGCAAAGTGTACAAACTGGAAGAAATTCCGGTCATTGAGCAAAAAATGAATATCGGGGCATCGCAATCGCTATTTCTGAAAATGAAATCTGAGAAAATTGATACCCTCATGTTGTTCCAAATGGCCAGAAACAAGGAGGGATACGACAAATTGATTGAAAAACTAAAGCAAAAGGCGATCAGGGAGGTCGAAAAAAATCCGGTCAGGCTAACCAAACAACAAGTTGAAAGCTACACCACGCTCGGAGGAATTCCACACCTTGATGGAGGTTATACCGTTTTTGGTGAAGTGTTGGAAGGATTTGCCGTCATTGACTCCATCGCTGCCCAACCAACCGGCGCTAACGATCGTCCGCTGGAGAACATCAGGATGACGATCAAAGTAATCAAGGAGTAACTGTCTCTGCATTAAACCCAACTTTACGCAGGTCTTCGTAAAAGGAAGGGTATGACTTGGTCACGACCATGGCATCTTCAATCCTTATGCATCCATTGAACATGGCAACTGGGGCAAAGGCCATGGCCATTCGGTGGTCGTGGTAGGTGGCAATAACCGGTTTGCTCTGCATAAGGGATTGATTGATCTCTCCATTCCAAGCCAGTTCACCTTCGGCAGGTTCGGTAAGCACGACACCCAATTTGGCACATTCGATTGTCAGTGCAGCAATGCGATCTGTCTCTTTTATCTTCAAGGTTTTCAAACCTGTAAAGTGAAAAGGAAGCCGTTTGCCGATCGCCAAAACGACAAAAGTTTGGGCGATATCCGGGTACTCAATAAAATTCAGGTTCAGCTTTTTAGCTGTGATCTCTTTGCTTTTTGTCACCCTGACTGCATCGCCTTCCTGCCGGGAAATTAATCCAAAATATTTTTCGAACCATTCGGCTTGTACTGAATCACCCTGCAGGCTATTTAACCGGAGACCTTTCAGATGTAAATCGCATCCTTTAGACAATGCAGCCATTGCATACCAGTAAGATGCTCCTGACCAATCCGCCTCAACCGAGTAGGATATAGGCTTGTAAGTTTGCGCCTCGATGCGGATTTCATTGCCGTTCCACCGGTGTTTTATACCAAATTTCTTCATGATCCCAAGGGTCATTTCGATGTAAGAACGAGAGGTAATCCTGTTGGTCAACCGCAGAGTCAAACCACCCTGAACGGTGGGAGCGATCATCAGCAATGCCGAAATATACTGACTGCTGATGCTTCCATCCAGTTCGAGGATCCCTCCCTTGAGGGCTGTACCGGTAATCTTGAGTGGCGGAAATCCTTCCTGACCTGTATATTCAATCTGTGCCCCAAGTTTACGCAAGGCATCAACCAAAATTGAGATAGGCCTTTGCTGCATCCTTTCGGATCCGGTCAGATGCCACTCACCCACAATTTTCGATAAATAAGCTGTTAAAAACCGCATGGCGGTACCGGCATGATGAATATCGAAGGAGTTCGAGTTTGATTCCAGTACCTGGTTCATCACCAGTGAGTCGTCGCAGTCAGAAAGATTTTTAACCGGAAACGAAGAGTAGCTCAGCGCATTGATGATGAGCACCCTGTTGCTGATACTCTTGGAGGCGGGCAGCGTAATTTCGCCAAAGATGGAGGAATCTGTTTTGGTCAAAAGGATTTGCATGGCTTAATCGTTGTTTATCTCCCTGAAATAATCAAGCGCCTCAAAGATTTGCTGTTTGCTGCAATTCTGGTTGATCTCCACCTCTCCCACCGATTTGACCAGGGTAAAATTGATTCGCTTCCCTTCATTCTTTTTGTCGTGACCCATCAGTTCGAACAATGCCTCATAATCGGTGGCCGACAATTGGTATTTCCCATAAACAGCGATCAGCCATTTGGCCAGATAATGCATGTTGCCATCAGGAAATCCTGAAACTAGGTGAGAGAGATAAAGCTCAGCAATCATTCCGAAGGCAACGGCATGCCCGTGCAACAAAGGTTGACCCTTGCTGAGCGAAAAGCTCTCAAACGCATGTCCAATGGTATGTCCAAAATTCAATGCTTTGCGTATGTTGTTTTCGTTGGGATCCCTTTCTACAAAATAATTTTTGATGATGACGGAATGAGCTATCATTCCCTGCAAGATCGCATAATCCGGGTGTTGAAAATCAAATCTTTGAAGTTCAGCAAGGTGGTCCTGGGAATGGATTAGCCCATGTTTGATCATCTCTGCGTATCCGGAAATGAGATTATCGTGGTCAAGTGTTTTCAGGAAACGGGTGTCGATAATCACCTTAATCGGCTGATTGATTATACCTATCTCATTTTTCAGACCATTGAAATTGAAACCGGTCTTCCCTCCGACAGAGGCATCCACCTGCGCCAGCAAGGTGGTGGGAATATTGATAAACTGAACCCCCCGCTTGAATGTTGAGGCTGCAAAACTGCCCAAATCGGTCACCATTCCTCCGCCAAGGTTCACTACCAGGGATTTTCGGTCAGCACCATTCCTGCTAAGGAAAAGCCAGATCTTTTCAACCGATGACAACAATTTATTTTCTTCCCCGGCAGGGATAACAATCTTCTTACACTTTTCGAAAGAAGGGGTATCGCACAAGAGCGGAAGGCAAAAACGGTCGCTGTTTTGGTCGACCACCAGAAAGAGTTTGTCAGCCGGGAAAGCAGCTATTGATGAAGCCAGTACACTTTCGAGCTGATCAGTTACAACTACGGAATTATTAGGAGTCATATATTAACGGGTCTTCAGTTCCAATAAACCGCAAAGGTAAAAGAAATTTATTTCCTTCGAGAATCTACGGATAGCAAGGATTAACCACAAAGAACTCCACGTAAACACACAAAGGGCACAAACCTGCAGGCATGATTATGTGCTCTTTGAGACCTTCGTGGATTCCCGTTGTGTCCTTCGTGGTAAAGCAATAATTAATGCCCGGCTAATTCTGCAATGCCTTGACCCTGGAAACCAATAGGGTGATTCCCAAACCAAAGAAACCAATCACCGCGAAGGAATAACGCAATCCGGCGGCTTGCGAGATATATCCGATCAAGGGTGGACCCATCAAAAAGCCGAGAAAACTTACACTCGAAACCGTTGCCAGGGCAATGCCAGTCGGGACTTTTGAATGTCGCCCGGCAGCGCTGTAAACGGAGGGGACCATGCTTGAAACACCCAATCCAACCAGCATAAACGCAAGGGTACAGGGAATCAGATAGGGAACTAAAACAGCTGTAAACAAGCCAGTCGAGATCATGACACCGCATATCTGCATCAATCTTTTTCTGCCAATCTTCGAAACAAAGTAATCGGCAACAAACCGCCCTGTTGCCATCATGACCATGAAAGAGGTGTAACCAAGAACCACCAGGGAGGCCGGTGCATGAACCACATCTTTAAAGTAGATGCCACTCCAGTCGAACATGGCCCCTTCGCTGGCCATGCTGCAAAATCCGATGATTCCGAGCTGAATCAGAACACCATCGGGCCGGCTAAACAGTTTGCGTTTGGGCTCACCAGATTTGGCCCTGTGTTTGGTACGGTCCAAAAACGGATAATTGATCCAGACGATTGTCCAGACGATCAAAATGATGGTAATAAAATGCCAGAACGGTTCGATATGCAGGTTAATCATAGCAATTCCAACCAGTGCACCCGCAAATCCCGCTAAACTCCATCCCCCATGAAAAGAGGCCATGATGGATCGCTGGTATAATTTTTCGGCAGCCACGCCCTGCGTATTGATGGAGATATTGCACAAATTGCCTGAAAGCCCGAACAGGAGCAGCGCGATGGCCAACTGCCAACCGGCATGAACCAAACCAATAGAACTAAGGACAATGGTGTAGGCAGGAAGGGCATAAGGCAATACCTTGTGACTTCCAAAGCGCGTGACAAGTTTGCCAGAGAAAGGCATCATCAGGAACTGGCCAACCGGCAAAGCAAATAAAATGGTCCCAAACAAGGCATCGTTCAAATGCAGAGCCGTTTTAATCTCAGGAATCCGGCTCGCCCACGACGAGAAACAGAGTCCCATGCTGAAATATACCAGTGCTACGGCGATGCGGATACGTCTTTTACTCGGGGCAGATTCTTCGTGAAGGCTATTTGTTGGGGTAAAATTCGTCATTCAAATACTTTAAAAACGCAAAAGCCTTCCTGTAAAAATTGGGTCGACTTCAAGGTCTGGCAGCAAAAGTATTGAAATTATATTTGCCGTTAGCGGCTTGCGCCAATTTTTACAGAAGTCATGGAAAGAGAGCCGACAACTGTCTGATCGTTGAATATCGTCACTTCTTCATGCTCCTCTTTTAACGCAAGAATGTACAACAACGGCAGGAAATGTTCGGGTGTCGGGATGGCCAGATCGAAGGCCCTGCCATGTGATTTGTAATCGATCAACTGCTTGTGATCGCCATTGAGGATGAACTTCTTCATGGTTTCGTTCGCTTCTGTGGCCCAATCGAAGGCAAATCCTGGCTCATTCAGTTTATCCCAGGCAACCCGGCCCAGGTTGTGAACGATGTTCCCGCTTCCCACAATCAAAACCCCCTTCATCCGCAGGGAGGCTAGCTCTTTGGCCAGATCATAATGTGCCTGGGGTGTCTGGTAATAATCCAGGCTCATCTGGATAACAGGCACATCCGCTGCAGGATACAGATGCTTTACCACACTCCAGCAGCCATGGTCGAGACCCCATTTCTGGTCGAGACCGACCTCTGTTTTTGTGATGATCTTTTGAACATTGGAAGCCAGTTCCGGACTTCCCGGAGCCGGATACTGCATATCGAACAATTTCTGCGGGAAACCGCCAAAGTCGTGGATGGTCAATGGTTTCTCCATGGCAGTCACAAAAGTACCACTTGTCTCCCAATGCGCAGAGATACACAATATGGCATTGGGACGTGGTATGGTTTTCCCGGCTTCCCGCCATCCGGCAACAAATTCGTTCTCTTCGATGGCGTTCATCGGAGAGCCGTGGCCCAGAAACAGCACAGGCATTTGCGCTGTGTTGTTCGTAAATCCCGCTAAATTATTCAATGCATTCAATTGCATGGTTGAACCGATTAAAGGTGTGATGGCCATAGTTTTTTAAAAATTCTTTGTGTCCATTTTTGATCTATCCTGCACATTCAGAATTGTTCAAATTATAATTCTTTGTGATGCCTTAGTGACTTTGCGTCTTTGTGGCAGGAAAATAATAGCCACTAAGTCACAAAGACACGAAGGTTTCACAAAGACGAATGACATTTCTCTGTCTGTTTATACGAGATTTTTCAGGATTGTTTTAACAACTGAACTTCGTATCTTATTTTCACCTCTTCACCTATCTGAACAATGGCCTGAATTTAGTAAGGCCATGATTAAAAAGGGGAAAAGGGCGGGCATAAAGAAGAGGCCGCTTCACCTCTTTGAAACGGCCTCCAACAAAGTTATGAAAATAATTCTATTGCAGCTTGAACTCAATCGGAATGGTATAGGCTACGCTAACCGCCTGTCCACGTTGTTTTCCTGGTTTCCAGTCGGGTATCAGGTTAACAACCCTGATTGCTTCGGCATCCAGGGCCGGATTGACTGACCTTTCAATTTTTGCCTGCTCAACTTTCCCATCCGAATTAATGACAAAGGAGACAAAAACGCTTCCTTGAACCCCATCTTTTTGAGCTTCACGAGGATATATGATTGACTTACCTACAAACATTCTTAAAGCTAATTCTCCTCCCGGAAATTCCGGCATCTCTTCAACTACGATGAAGACTTGCTTTTCCCCTTTTTGAGGAGTTTTTGGCGCTACAAAAGATGCTGTTTGTTTAGCTTTACCACCATCCAGGGCGAATGTTACGGGAACAGTATAAGATACATTCACTGCCTGACCACGCTGTTTGCCTGGTTTCCAGGTGGGTAACAGATTTATTACCCTAATTGCTTCGTTATCCAGTAAAGGATGAACTCCCCTGGCTATTTTGGCATCGCTGACGGTCCCGTCCGACTTAACGACGAAGGTGACGAATACTTTTCCCTGGATACTGTCTTTGATTGCATCTGCCGGATACTTGATCGTTCTGCCGATAAAACTTCTCAGTGCCAGTTCTCCTCCGGGAAATTCGGGCATCTCTTCCACTACCACAAAGACATTATCAGCACTTTTTTGTGGTTCCCCCTTTTTGTCTGAATAGGTTATATTCTTATAGGGATTTTTGCCTGCCTGAGCCTTGGTAGTGATCAGAATCACGCCATTCTTGCCCATGTCACCATATAAAGTAATTCCAGACTTATCCTTTAGCACAGAGATCGATTCAATTTGGTCCGGTTTGATCTGATTCATTCCCTCCTTCGAAATTTGAACACCATCCAAAAACACCAGTGGAGGATTCAGATCACTAATCATTTTTGTCAAATCAAGTGGTGGTGGCGGCGGTGGCGGCGGTGGTGGTGGTGGCGGTCCTAACGCAGTGACAACCACCAGGTCAATACCGACCTTTTCAACCTCCATGACAATTTTCATCGGTTGATTGCTTACCTTCTGGACTACGGTCTTAAATCCCACAAAGGAGAAGACCAGTTCCCCATCTACCGGAACTCCTTTAAAGAGGAAATTTCCTTCCGGATCAGTAATTGTTCCAATTGTAGAACCTCTCAAAATAACGGAGGTTCCTGGCAGTGGTGTAGTTCCATCTGCTTTAAGCACCTGGCCTTTCACATTCATCGTTTTCCCATCGGGTGCAAGCGTGTTTTGATCGCTTCCATATTGATATTCCGGCACGGCAAAGGCATAGAAAATCATGGCCGCCAGTGGCAAAACCAGCAACATCCTTAATTTTCTGAAAGGGGATTCTATTTTCTTTTTCATCATGTTAAATCTTTTTTTGTTTAGTGAATAGCTGAAGGAGTTGGTGAGACTGAAGACAGGAACTCCCAACAACTGGTTTAGAAGTGCAGCCTGATAAATGACCGGATCGACTGTACGCTGCAAGGCTTGCTCATCGGCCAGGTATTCGTGGTTCTGGCGGACCAGATGGACGTAAATCCAGGCAAACGGATTGAACCATTGCACAATACAGATCAATTCGACCAACAGCAGATCCAACCAGTGGCGCTGCTGAATATGCTCGCGCTCGTGGTTCATGATCACTTCCATCTCACTTGTCGCTGTTGAAGGATTGACAAATACGTAAGAGAAAAATGAAAACGAGGAGGCATATTCCGATGTACGGACCAGTTTCACGGATCCGGTTTGTTCATAGCCGGTTTCCTTTAATTTCCGGATGATCTTCCACGTCTGGAAGAGAAGCCTAAGCAAAAAAGTAACAATACCAGCCAGATAGATCCAGAAGTAGAAGGGCAGTGCAGACTCGGATGCAACAACGCCTCCGGGCATTAACTCTCCTACTGAAGCAGAATCCATCAATTTTGAAGGAATGACTACCGTGTAATGAAAAGTATAAAAAGGAAATAGGAGAGAAGCAGCTATTCCTGTCAGCAGGTAGAGCCTGTTGAGCCTGAAATAGCGTTCGTTGCGCAACACCAGCAGATAAACCAGTGCAAAACCGGTCAGCCATGCGGCTGATTTTAACAGAACCAATCCGAGTGCTTCCATTTTATTCGGTTTTATTGCGTTTTACCAACTCCTTTTTAGTCTCTTCGAGCAGCAATTCAAGATCACGGATCGACAGGTCGTTCTCCTTGGCAAAGAAGGAGGCCATGGCAGGGAAGGAGTTGTTAAAATAGTTGTTCATCAATCCAATCAACTGCTTGCCCGAATACTCTTTCTTTTGCACCAGCGGATAATAGACAAACACTTTGCCATAATCCTTGTGCCCGACAAATCCCTTTTTTTCCAGAATTCTTACTACTGTCGATACTGTATTGCGTGCAGGTTTTGGGTCGTCAAACTTGTCCAGGATATCCTTGACGAGTCCTTCGCCCAATCCCCACAAAATCTGCATCACCTGTTCTTCTGATCTTGTTAATTGCATGGTTGTTGTTTTTTGTTGTCAATCCTTCGAAACAAATGTACAACTATATTTATAGTCACACAATAGTTTTATAAATATTTAACTATTTTTTTAGTCGATTGATGAGGACTTTTATCATTCTATTAATATTCAATGCCTTAAGAAAATCAAGTGCGGCTTATAAACAGATTGCTTCGCACTTCGTTCCTTCCCGATGAAAAATCGGGACAGGCAGTGTTACCAATGACAGATACATATCATCTGTCATAATTGGCACAGTGCGATGATCTAATATCAAATTTTGTCATAACTGGCTCAAAGTATATTTTACTGTATATCAGCAGATTGCTTCGTCGTTCCTCCTCGCAATGACGGTATGCTGTTGATTTTGTGAGGATGGAGAGAAGGAGGCGGATCATCAGTTTTCGGTAATAGTAGAATAGCCGCCCGCCTCCTTCTCTCCACCCTCACCTCCAAAAAAATGATCCGTCATTGCGACCGCGAGGCACGAAGCGGGAAGCAATCTGTTAAAAGTCAAACTATCTTATGAAAAAAACATGTGATCAAATAACTACTACACAATCATAGTCTTGGTACAGACATCCCCCCATCTACCATTACCACCTGTCCGGTTGAATAGGGCATACTTCCTGTTGCCATGGCAGCTACCACCCTACCTACATCTTCAGGCGCTCCCCATCTTGACTGAATGGCCATTCCGTTTTGAAACAGCGCATCGTATTTTTTCTGGACTCCGTAGGTCATGTCGGTTCTGATCACCCCGGGCTGAATTTCATACACCGGAATGTCAAATTCTCCCAGCCGGGTTGCCCACAATTTGGTGGCCATGGCAATTCCAGCTTTTGAAATACAGTATTCACCACGGTTGGTCGATGCAAATGAAGCCGACACCGAAGAAACGTTGATGATGCAGAAAAATTCATCCGGCACCTGCTTCTTCACTTCTATCATCTGATTGGCTATTAATTGGGTCAGGAAATAGGGACCCTGCAAGTTAACGTGAAGTACCTGCTCAAAGCTCTCCTCGGTTGCATCCAGGATATCCCTTCGTTCGGACGGGGCTATGCCGGCATTGTTTACCAGGACATTCACCTTGCCAAACCGCTTCCTTACAGAATCAACGAGTTGCTGGCGGTCGGCTGTTACTGATACATCGCTCCGGAAATAGGCCACCTCACTACCCAACTCAGCCAATTCTTCCAGCACTGATGCAACAGATGATTCCTCACGCTTTCCGCTCAATGCCAGGTTAAATCCGGCTTTTGCCAGTTCTATGGCGATGCCGAGTCCTATGCCACGGGTTCCGCCGGTAATTAATGCGATCTTTTTCATTTTCAAGTTTAGATTATCACCACCACAAATTACACAAATTGTCTGAAGCAGAATTTACAGAATTTCAGAATAAACAGAATTGGGAAACATTTCAAACCATATAAAACCCCTCCCCACCACAAATTACACAAATTGCACAAATAGCCACAGATAAACCTCTGACTACCGGTGGAAAACAATTATACAGATTGAAATGAAAAGAGATATCTCTATTTCATCGTTTCAACTTTTAGGAGTTCTTTCCCCAAGTCCCGTAGTCTCCAAGTCTTTCCGTCCCCAAGTCCCCCCGTCTCCTAATCTCCCCGTCCTGTCATTGCGTGCAAATTATTTCGGAGTCTCTCCACTTTTACAGCGGCGGAACCTCCACCCAGCACCGTTTCGCCCAACTCTCCAGCCCTTTTTCGGCCAGCTGAACTCCTTTGGCGCCTTCAAGTAAGGTCCAGCGGAAGGGCTCGTTTTTGACCACATGTTTGAGGAAGAGTTCCCATTCTACTTTAAATGCATTTCCAAACGACTCCTGTTCAGGCACTTTTGACCATCCTTCAAAAAAATTGATGGGACTCGGAATATCCGGATTCCAGACGGGTTTGGGCGTATTTCCATAATGCTGGGTCCAGCATTCGCGCAATCCGGCTACGGCAGAACCTTTGGTACCATCGACCTGCAGCGTAAGCAGGTCATCGCGACGCACCCTCGTCACCCAGGAGGAGTTGAAATGAGCGATGATCCCGCCTTCGAGTTCAAAAGTAGCATAGGCAGCATCGTCGGCCGTACATTTATAAACCTTGCCCTTCTCGTCTACCCTTTCGGGGATATGCATGGCGCCAAGACAGAAGACACCCTTCACATTCCCAAAAAGATTATCGAGTACATACCGCCAGTGACACAGCATATCAACGATAATGCCACCGTCATCCTCTTTCCGGTAGTTCCAGCTGGGACGTTGGGCAGGGATATTAAATCCTTCGAAGACCCAGTATCCGAATTCCCCCCTTACCGACAGTATCTTCCCGAAAAAATCGTTCTCCATCAGCCGTTTGAGTTTTAACATCCCCGGCAGGAAAAGCTTATCCTGCACTACCCCATGCTTGACGCCGGCCTTTTCACATACCTCATACAATTCAAGGGCCGTTGCTGTATCAACTGCTACGGGCTTTTCGCAATAGACATGCTTGCCTGCCCTTGCGGCCATTTTAACAGCCTCGGCACGGCGTCCGGTGGTTTGCGCATCGAAATAGATCTGATAGGATGGATCCTTCATGACCTCATCCAGGTTGGTGGTCCATTTTTCGACTCCCGACAGTTGAGCCAGCTTCCTGAGTTTAACTTCATCGCGACCAACAAGTACAGGATCGGGCATGATATACTCAGCGGGTCCACATTGCACGCCGCCCTGTTTGATTATTTCGACAATGGAACGCATCAGGTGCTGGTTGGTGCCCATGCGTCCGGTCACGCCGTTCATGATGATCCCAACTTTGTGGATGGTAATATTTTCAGCCATATCAATGAATAAAAAAAAAGTTTGGTCTTTTATCAAAATTATAATTTCACATTGAATAAACTATTGAAAAATTTCGATCGCCAGCTTTCAATATTTGTTCTTTCCGTCCGAAACAATTCAATCTCATTTTCCTAAATGCTACCGCGGACGTTGATCTCCCTGCATTCATTTACCCGGGATTCCGCTTCGCTCCATCCCGGGCTACAATACTGGTCATCCCCAAAGGGATTCCACTCCTTTCAAATATTTCATTTAACCACTCGCCCACTCTCCCCCTCGCCAAGTCGCCCCCTCGCTTTTCAGGTCTCCGTTTTTCCTTTCTCCATGCTCCATGCCATTTGCCCTCTGCGTTTACGTCTTTGTTAGATAAGCCTGCTTAATTTTTTCGAGATAGACAATTTGGTCGGTTGCCCAGAATTTATCCGAAAAAATTTCCACCTCATGGTATCCGCAGAAGCCCGCTTCTTCGACCCAAGACCTGATTTCGGGAACATTGATGCAGCCGTCTCCCATCAGTCCGCGGTCATTCAGAAAATCTATTGTCGGTACGTTCCAGTCGCAAACATGAAAAGCAAACAGGTTGTTATGGGCAGCGCATCGTTGAATTTCTTTCTTAAGATCCGGATCCCACCAGAGATGATAAACATCAACAGCTACACCTACCCACGCTGAATTGAGGGTCTCGGCCAGATCGTTGGCCTGCCGGATGGTGTTGATGGCCGAACGATCGCCGGCATACATCGGATGAAGCGGCTCGACAGATAGTTTTACTCCTGCACTTTGAGCGTAAGGCAATATCCTGAGGATTCCTTCGGCGATCTGATCTCTCGATTTCTCCAGCGACTGACCACCATCCGCACCACAAACAAGCACAATCGATGGTGCCCCAACTCCGGCAGCCTGATCAATGGCAAAAAGATTGTCATCAATGGCAGCTTGACGCGTTTTTTGGTTCACGGATGGGAAAAACCCTCCACGAGCCAGTGACACTACCTCCATATCAAATTCATCCAGCAATTTTCTAACCTCGGTCAGATTTCTGTTTTCCAATACATTGCGCCAGATGGTAATGCCTTTGATACCTGCTGCCGAATAGTTTTTCACACATTCTTCGATGTTCCAGGGTTTGGTCGTCAGCGTGTGGACGCAAAGTTTGGAGAGATCTTTTATTTCAGCTATCATGGCTCGGTTATTCCATTAAAGAAGGTATAGTAAGGTTCCCCGGAAATGATCCTGGTCAGATACAAAGCGGCTTCCCGGATATGGTAATCGCCCCACATGCTTGATTCATTGCATGGAATCCTGAAACCATCCGGAATATGGTCCCAGCCATTTGGCCGGTGGTAAACCGAGTGCAGCAATATTCCCTGATGATCGGGATCCATCGACAAATAAGGGGTCTCCAGTAACCTGGATGCCACGGTCAGGCCTGCTTGCCAGTAGCGGTTCCCCTCCTCCTCTTTTCCCTGAAGTTTCAAGTATTGCCCAAGACGCAAAAACCCTTGAACGCCAATTGCCGCGGCAGAACTGTCGACCGGTTCAAAATCATTGAATGGATCGGCTTTCCTGGTAAGCCAATCTTTCATATTGTCCAGACCCGGTGCGCCGGTGTCCCAGTAAGGAATTCCATCGGTTGATGTATGATCGAGGTAGAAATCACAGGTCGCCCTGGCGCCTTTTAGCAGAATACTGATAATATGTTCTTTAGAGTTTCCACCTTCGAATTCAGTTTCCGGTAGTGTCTGCAAAAACTCCAGCTCTTCGGCAAATCCAACCATCGCCCAGGCCAGTCCGCGGGTCCAGGTGGTGAAGCCAGAATATCCCTGCTGCGAATTCGGACAGCGGTAGTTTCCGTCGTTTGGATTGAAGATGGACTCGTGGGCGGTTCTTCCCCATACATCATAGCTGTCGCGGCCTTCGCCATAATAAACCGCATATTTTGTAGTGGCCAAAAGATGATCTGTTGCCCGCTGCAAAAGGGAGGTATGCTTATCATTTTCGCCAGGCAGGTAGTGTCCCAACCGATGGGCCATCATCAAAATCCTGCACGAACGGATGGTATCGACGAACAGGGAGTGCGGCCCATTGAAAGAATATATAAACCCACCATCGGAAGTTTTGGTCCACCGGTTTGCCTGAACCGCCCCGGAGACTTTGAGTGCCAGTTCGTAAAAATTCTTCTCCCATTCATTGAAGGGAATTTTGCCCTCCTTCATCAGACGATGCAAGTTTCCGAAGGTGCTGATGTTGTTAAATCCATGATCATGAACCCCGACATGGCTGATATGCGGAGCCATTAATCTTACGGTATTTTGCAAGCCAGTCTCCAGGAACGATTCGTCGCCGGTAGCGTCGAATTGAAGGATGGCAGATCCGAACTGGAATCCCTGGGTCCATTCCGTCCAGCCGCGAGTGGCGTATTTCCCGTTTTTGGTAAAGACCGGAGCGCCCAGGGAGGCGTCATATTCCTTTTCAATGTTTTTGATCTTATCGCCGGATAATTGCCAGAAGCGATCCAGTTTTTCTTTTAGATCAGCTGGTTTAATGTGGTAGTTTATAATCATATAGCGATAAATTATCTAAGAAACTGTAAGTTAAGAAAATTCTTAGTGTAATCTTTGTGATTATGCAATATTCAGACCCTTACCGAACCGCGGAACCCCCTGGCGCCATAGTAAGATTCAGCACCGTTGTGATACACGAAGACATGGTCGTAGCGACGATCACAAAAGAGGGCGCCACCGAGTTTTCTAATCTCAGCAGGTGTTTTCACCCAGCTCGATGTTTTCGTATCGAAATTTCCAAGTTTCTGTAACTCCCGATACTCTTCTTCCGTCAAAATTTCAATGTCCATGGCAGCGGCCATATCAATAGCATTATTATCTGGTTTATATTCTTTCCTTGATTCCAGTCCTTCCCGGTCGTAACAAACACTTCTGCGGCCTTTGGGACTTTCCGCCGAACAATCATAAAAAATATATTCGCCTGTCTTTGTATCAAGCCCTACAACATCCGGTTCACCGCCGGTTCTTTCCATTTCATTGAGCGACCACAGTTTTTCGCCGCCAGCTGGCGGATCCAGCCGTGCTTGTACTTTTGCCCATTCAAGACCTTTATGGCGGTTCATGTTTTTCTCAAAACGGGCTTTTAATGCGCTGATTATTTCTTTATGTTGCTCTGGTGACAACTCCTTTTTATTTTCCATTGACTTAATGTGTTAAATTGATTTGATTGCAATGTCATGCAATTGATCTTGTGCCATGTCGGGTCGAGCGGTTGTTTAGGCAAGCTGCTAACATCTGGGCTATGAGCAAGAGCGGGTAGCGAGCTACGAAAGTGTCCGCTCGGACAATTTCATAGACGTGACCGACAGATGGTTTTCCACATAAGCCGCTTTTGCTCCATAGCCTTTGTTAGTGGCTGGCACTTAAAGTCTTTAGATAATTCTCTGGAGTCATTACCCCAAGAGAGCTATTTGAAAAGTCTTTGATATTTCTTGTAACAATTAAGTCAATTTGGCCATTCAATTCAGCTGAATAATTTTGCAATGCGTCTTCAAAATCCTTAAAATTCGAGTTCAAAGCTTTTATGATTACATCTCTGTCTGTTGTTAGTATTTCTGTTATAGTCACTAATTGCATTAGCTTTTCAATAACTTTCTCATGTGTTGATGTTTGTCGCAACAAATAGTAAACATTGCTTATAATCACAGATGTGATGAAGCCTTTAATTTCTCTTGATTCACACAGAGACAAAACTTTTGCAGCATTGTCTGAAAAAGGTTTTCTATCAAAAAAAAAGTCTAAAATTACATCGGTATCGATAAGAATTCTTTTCATTTTTTACAAGTATTTTTCTTTAAGCCTTTTCGTTAATTCCTTTTTGATGTCGAGGTTTTTAGGAGCAGTAAATGATCCTTTTAGTGATTTAACAATTGGTGTTAGTTCGATACTCTCAGTGTTGTCTTCTTTAGTGATGACTTTGAGATAATTTTCAATAATGTCGGATAAGCTACGACCTTTGTTATTGGCATATTTTTTTGCCTTTTCGATAATCGTTTGCTCAATCGTCAATGTCAACTTTGTATTCATCTGTATATAATTTTGTTTTTCAGTTGCCAGATGGAATACCCACCTAATCATTTTCGATTGGTGCAGATATTACCACATGGGTATTTCATGTGTATATAATTTGTTTTTTAATTGCCACATGGAATACCCACATATTCATTTTCGGTTGGTGTGATATTTGTCTCATGGGTATTTCATGTGTATATAAATTTCTAATACTTTAAAAATCAATAATTAATAAAACAGGTTAAGAGAGTAAATTTTCATGCTCGTACTTCCTCGTAGCAATTTTATTACTACGATTTGTGACATCGGTTGGTGCTTATCCTGTT
>JAPLDT010000063.1 GCA_026391315.1 Bacteroidia bacterium | reverse complement strand
CTGCTGTTGTTTCGGCAGTCATGTCCGATGGCCACTTTGATCTCAGGCAGATGGGCAAATGCTTCTTTGAGATAGTTACTTAAACCTTGTGTCGCGGCTCCAACAGTATAGATGTTCATCCTGTTTGACCCAACACCCATGATACCGCGGAGTCCGCCTGTACCAAACTCGAGATCCCGGTAAAAAGCATCAATTAGATCAGATGGATCCTCTTTTTCCATCAATCTTTTTACCTCGGCCTTTGTGGTTGCATCATAATTTCCTTGCAACCATTCCTGAGCTTTCAGAATTACATTTTCGGGAATTTCATTTATTTGCATCTCCTTGTAGTTTGCTAAGACATAATTTCAGACTATCTCTCCAATAAGGAATCTCGATGGCAAAAGTAGTTTTGATTTTCGATTTATTCAAGACGGAATATGCAGGTCTGGAAGCCGGAGTAGGATATGAAGCCGTATCTATTGGATTTACCCTGCAGGTAATACCCCCATGAATCTCAAAAATGGCCTTGGTAAAATCATACCAGCTGGCAACTCCTTCATTGGAAAAGTGATAAATGCCCGGAACGAACCGTTTGTTCTCTTTGGCACTCATTTGAAGGATATCCAGTATCACTTTAGCCAGATCACCTGCATAGGTAGGGGTTCCAACCTGATCGCTTACGATTCCGAGTTGGTCTCTTTCCTGCCCCAGTCGTAACATGGTTTTTACGTAATTGTTACCAAAAGCCGAGTATAACCAGGAAGTTCGGATGATGATCGATTTAATCTCAGCCCGCAGGATGGCAGTTTCACCTTCGAGCTTGGTGATTCCGTATATCGACTGCGGTCTGACGATATCCTTTTCATGGTAAGGCGTTGATTTACTGCCATCGAAAAGATAGTCGGTAGAGATATGAATAAGTTTGGCCCCTGTTTTCTTGCATCCACTGATAAGATTAACAACCGCTTCGTGGTTGATTTTTTCGGCAAGATTTTTCTCTTTTTCTGCTTTATCAACCGCCGTGTAGGCAGCACAATTGACAACTGCGAAGGGTTTCTCCCCGACAAAGAATTTATCGACCTGCACAGAATCGCAGATGTCAAGTTCTTCAATGTCTGTAAATACAAATGAAAAATCCGGGTATTCAGACGAGATTTCCTGAATGGAACGTCCGAGCTGACCCTTTGATCCAGTTACGATTATCTTCATAATATAGCCAAATTGAATGTTCGATTGCGGCAAGTAAAGGTAATAGAAATGGTTAAATTCACTAGAAAATATCTCTTTTCTGTCTGAAAGTTGGCATCAATCGAAGGTCTCTATGTTTTGAATCCCGTTTCGGTTAAAAGCGATACGGTATCTTTTGAGATCCCATTGCTCCCTGTTTTTAGCCTGAAGAATCAGATTCAGATAGTAAATTTTCTCTCCATGCACAATTTTGTATCCTGCAGCATTATCGGGATAGTAGAGTGGAAATTCAGCGTTGTCCATTTTTTGGATGAAATGCGAAATATTCAGCTTAAAGATTTCATTCACCCCGGCTGCCGGATATTCGCTGTTGGCATCAATATTCTCTCTGTTCAGTTGCATCAGGGTCTGGTAGCGGATAACGCGTTCATTGCCTACACGGTTATTGGCTTCCAGAATGGAGGAGCGGTCCCTTTTTTTCAGTATTTCAGCAGGGACGTTTTGCTCGGAAATAAAATCCATACTCTCTTTGACCCAACCGATCTCGCTTTTGTGCGTGCTTATTTTGATTTTGTGGTCAAAGTATCGCTTGTTGAATTTGTGGGCAAAATAGTATCTGGACAGCTCTTTTATTCTGTCTTTCAGCATGTAACTTACTATGAGTGCAACGAACATGGGCATGGTGAAGAAGCCATATTTGTGCTGAAAAGAGAAGGCAATGACTGTGGCAAATATCATGGACAATCCTGCGGCAAGGCTAAAGAGGATCTGTTCAACCCATACACCATCTTTACCTTTTTTTACATCCAGATAGAGGTTGCTCTCAGCATACTTTTTCAACATCCCCAGATGAAGTACCAGTTCGTGATTGTTTCTATTGACACCATCCTCAACGATGAGATAGCCTTTCTCTTTTTTGTAGGCGATCTCCTTGTTCACAATTGCAAGCAAAGCCCCTTTCGTCCTTTCGAAGGTTTCCGAATGTCTCTCTTTAAGTGCCTGAATCAGCCTGAAGGTATGAAATTCAATAAGGTTCGATAAAAATTCATCTCCAAATTGAAAGTATTCCAACAGCTCATTAGAAACAGTTGGAGCATGGAGACTGGGAAAGAGGGAGCGGTAACGTGTTGCTGTTTTTTCGACATCCGACAGATAGGATTGAATCAAAAGATCCCTATCGTTGTTCGATTTGCCGTTTACAATATGAGAAACCTCTTCCCTCAGCGAGCTTTTCACAATCGACAAAAACATTTTTAGCTGATATTCATAGCTGATCCTGTTGGCATTTGACTGATCGGAAAGGAGCTTGTCGATTGAATTTTTCAAAAAGCTGAAAGGAGGAAGTTGTTGATCTGCAATATTCTTAAGCAGGTAGGAAGGTGTAATCAGCCTGATATGCGAGGTGAGATCTTTGTAGAATTCTTCTTTGGTGTAGGTAAACCGGTTTATATCCAGACTGTTGGGGATAAAAATCCACATGTTGAAGGCGAAATCATTGATTTTCTGCTTTTCACTTGCAACAAAACCAACTTTCATCTCCAGGGAGAAGAAATCATGAATCTTTACATTTTCATCTATCATACCTGGATTGTGTGAAAAACGTAACTGATTTTTAAAGATAGAAAATTTATCCAACAATATCCTCAGAACAAATGATCGCCAATAATAGGCCTAATTCTTTTGCCAAATTTACCACTTTGAATAGGGAATCTTCGTTAAGGCAGAATTGTAGTATTTTGTATCTCCGGTAACCTCTTTGCCCAACCAGGAAGGTTTTATAATTATCTCATTTTCATTGGAAAGCTCAATTTCTGCAACAATCAAACCTAGATTTTCAGCGTAAAACTCATCTACTTCGATGATGTGGTTTCCTGATTTTGCCTCAAAACGGGTCTTGTCGATCAGACCAGGTTCGCAAATTTTCAAAAGTTCATTGGCCTCTTCTACCGGAATCTCTTTCTCCCACTCAAACCGGGTAGTTCCCGAATCATTGCTCTCTCCTTTGACGGTGAGGAAGCCTTTATCTCCTTTTATTCGAACCCTTACAGTTCTTCCGGGCAAGGAAGAAAGGTAACCTTGCTTGATTCGGGTGGATTTTAAGGCTTCAGACTTGAAATCCTCATTTGTGACTAAAAATTTTCGTTCAATTTCGAGTGCCATGGCAGATGTTCTATAAGAAATACATAGGATTGTTTTGATCTGGGGTTTATCAATTACCGGAGGATAAAATAAGCGAAAAATTATCAGGAATCGGCAGAAAAATGGAAATCCAAAATTGGTTGGAAACGCCAATTTTTAGATTCAAATTTTACCTTTGGAGGCAGATACGATGGATTCCTTTTGGGCTTGTTTAAAATCAGTAACTGTCAATTAGTTATACTTCACATCTATTTTTAAAAATTGGATTGTTTATTTGATAAAATAATGTACCTTTGCGCCCGTTCAAAATAATGTCTAATTTATTAATTTTAAGAGAATTTCAAAATGAGTGAAATCAATGAAAATCTGGAGGTAAACGAAACAGTTGAGAATTCTACTGTTGAGTCTGCTCCCCAGGTGGAAGAAGTAACAGAAGCAACTCCGGTAGTTGAAGAAGTAGCTCCCTTAGTTGAAGAGGTAGCCACAGTTGTTGAAGAGCCGGTTGTTGAAGAAATTGCTCCTGTTACTGAAGAAGTTGCAGTAGTTGCTGAGGAAGTCGCTCCTGTTGCTGAAGAAGTTGCAGTAGTTGCTGAAAAACCGGCAAAAAAAGAGAAAAAAGTTGCAGTCGAAAAACCAGTACTTGTTGAGACAGTTTTAGCTACAACAAACGAAGAGGAATTTGACTGGGATGCTTTCGAAGGGAAAAAACCTACCGCCGGTTCAACTTCAAAACAATCTATGACTGAGATATTGGCTACAAATCTGACGGTATTGTTTCTGTCAACGAATTCCGTTACAACCCGAGCCTGAAAATTGGCGACAAAGTTGAGGTTTATGTTGAAACATTGGAAGACAAGAAGGGTCAGTTAACCCTATCCCACAAAAAGGCCCGCGCAATGCGTAGCTGGGATCGCGTTAATTCTGCCCTCGAAAATGACGAAATTATTACCGGATTTATCAAATGTCGTACCAAAGGCGGTATGATCGTTGATGTATTCGGAATTGAAGCCTTCTTACCAGGCTCTCAAATTGATGTTAAACCCATCCGCGATTACGACATCTATGTTGGAAAGACAATGGAATTCAAAGTTGTTAAAATCAACCATGAATTCAGAAACGTTGTGGTTTCTCACAAAGCGCTTATCGAGGCTGAGTTGGAGCAACAGAAGAAAGACATCATCTCCAAGCTCGAAAAAGGACAGGTTCTCGAAGGAACTGTTAAAAATATCACCTCTTATGGTGTATTCATCGACCTGGGCGGCGTAGATGGTTTGATTCACATTACTGACCTTAGCTGGGGCCGCGTAGCACATCCGAACGAAATCGTTCAGCTGGATGAAAAAATCAACGTGGTTATTCTTGACTTCGATGATGAGAAGAAGAGAATCGCTCTTGGTTTGAAGCAACTTGCATCTCACCCATGGGACAATGTAAGCGCTGATCTCAAAGTAGGTGATGTCGTTAAAGGTAAAGTTGTAGTTATCGCCGATTACGGCGCATTCATCGAAATCGCTCCCGGTGTGGAAGGTTTGATCCACGTTTCAGAAATGAGCTGGTCACAGCATCTGCGTTCTGCCCAGGACTTCCTGAAAGTAGGCGAAGAGGTTGAAGCAACCATTCTTACACTTGACCGTGATGAGCACAAAATGTCGCTCGGCATCAAGCAGATGAAGAACGATCCATGGTCATTGATCGAAAGCAAATATACCATTGGAACCGCTCACACCGCTAAGGTTCGCAACTTCACCAACTTTGGTGTCTTTGTCGAAATCGAAGAGGGAGTTGATGGTTTGATTCACATCAGCGATCTTAGCTGGACCAAGAAGATCAAACATCCTTCAGAATTCACCTCTATCGGTTCCGAAATTGAGGTTCAGGTACTCGATATCGACAAAGAAAACCGTCGTTTGAGCCTCGGACACAAACAATTGGAAGAGAACCCATGGGATGTTTTCGAAACCATCTTTACTGTTGATTCTATCCACGAAGGAACCGTCATCGACCTGTTCGACAAAGGTGCTGTAATTTCTCTTCCCTATGGTGTTGAGGGCTTTGCTACCCCGCGTCACCTGGTGAAAGAGGACGGATCTCACGTTAAAATGGATGAGAAGCTTGAATTCAAAGTAATCGAATTCTCAAAATCAGCCAAGAGAATCATTCTTTCACATTCACGTGTGTACGAAGATGTGAAGAAAACAGAAGATACCGCCAAGAAGAAAGCGGCTACCAAACAGAATGCTCCCAAGAGTGTCAAAACGGTGAAAGATAACATCGAAAAGACAACTTTGGGCGACATCAGTGAACTGGCAGCTTTGCGCACCCAAATGGAAGAAAACGAGAAAAAATAGATCTTCTTTCTCCCCGCCATGAATTTCAGTGTTCTGAAATATGGTTCGTATACCTGTATCACAGTCTGCAACGCAAAGTTGGATGCTATGATGGCTCCTGATTTGAAGGCAGAAATGGCAGGAATCATTGGAAATGGCGAGAGGAACATTTTGGTTGATCTTACGAATTGTAGCTACTGTGACTCTTCTGGATTGAGTGCACTCTTACTCGGTAATCGCCTTTGCAACAAGGTAAAAGGGAGTTTGGTACTTTTCGGACTCACTCCACGGGTAAAAGGATTGGTAGATCTGATTGGATTTGAATCAGTTCTGAAGGTGGCTGAAACCAGAGAGGCAGCGAAACAATTGTTGTAGGAATCAGAAATGGCGAAAACAAATATTAAAGACCCGGCACTTTGGCCGGGTTTTTTTATCTTTGAATCTGCCGGATAATCCTGGCTTTAAACTGTGCTTTATGAATTCATTCTCTGTAACCATACTCGGAAGCTCCTCTGCGCTGCCCACCTCACAAAGGTTCCCTACTTCTCAGGTTGTCAGGCTGAATGAGCAGTTATTCCTTATTGATTGCGGAGAGGGGACACAGATTCAGCTGAGGAGATTCAAATTTAAAATGGGCAGGATTAACCATATTTTCATCTCCCATCTCCACGGTGATCACATTTATGGCTTACCAGGATTGATCTCTTCCCTGGTACTATACGGGAAAAAAGGGGAGTTGCACATTCACGCACATTCAGACCTCCAGCAGATGATGGAAGGGATGATGAAATTTATGAATGATGTGACAGACCTGAAAGTCGTCTACCATCCGTTGAATTTTAAGCGAAATTCCGTCGTCTTTGAGGACAAAAGAATCAGGATTACCTCTTTCCCCCTGAAGCACCGAATCTCCTGTTGCGGCTTTCTTTTTCAGGAACTGCCAACCGATAAACACCTGGACAAGGATGCCATCGAAAAGTATGATATTCCGATTTCACAAAGGATGAACATTAAAAACGGGGCAGACCTTATTCTGGCTGATGGATCCGTTATTCCCAATATCGAAATTACCATCCCGGCCAATCCCTCAAGGAGTTATGGATTTTGTACCGATACCGTTGCTCTCATGAAGATCGTTCCAACAATTGCTGGGGTAGATTTGCTCTACCATGAAGCCACTTTTGATGCAGATCTCGCCGATCTCGCAAAAAAGACGTTCCATACTACTTCCATTCAGGCAGCTGAAATCGCAGCAGCGGCAGCCGCCAAAAAAATGTTGATCGGCCATTTTTCATCCAGGTACAAGGATATCTCATTCCTGGTTGATGAGGCCCGCACCATCTTCCCCGAAACATATGCCGCAAATGATGGCGATTGTTATGAACTGTAACTGAACCATTCCAAACATTATAAACTCAGAAAACTTTTCAAACCTTTTCCTTAAACAGATGGTTCAAAGAAATCCTTATGAAAGTTTACCAGATAAAGTTTCTCCTCTGCCCGGGTAAATGCGGTATAAAACCACCGAAGAAATTCACGGTCGATCATTTCAGCAGTCAGATACCCATGGTCCAGGAAAACGACTTTCCATTGTCCGCCCTGTGCTTTGTGGCAGGTAACAGCATAGGAATATTTGACTTGTAATGCATTGAAATAGGGATCCTCCCTGATCTTTTTCCAACGGTCTCTTTTGTTTCGGATCTCTTCATAATCCTCCGAAATTGCCTCGAACAATCGTTTATTCTCCTCCGAGGTCAAGGCAGGGGCTTCTGCTGAAAGTGTTTCCAGTAAAATTTTACATTCAATCTCAAGATCCTGGTAATCAATCAACCGTATGACAACATTGGCAAAATGAAATCCATACCGTTCCTCCTGCTTTTTAATCCTGATGATCTCGGCAATATCTCCATTGGCAATGAAATCAAGTTCCTCCAACTGTTTGGACCAGTGGTAATTATTTTTGACGATCATCAGAAGATCCCCTTTGCTGATCTGATCTTCCTGATAAAGAATGGTTCGCCGGATCCCTTCGTTAAACAGATTGGCCCGTTTGTTTGAGCGGGTAATGACGATCGTCTCTTCCATTCCTGTCCTGCTATAACAATTGGATATTTCCTCAATTAATTGATCACCTGCGAGTTGGATAACATCCTGATTCTTTCCCATTTTGAGATGCCAAAATCCGGTAGGAGAATCTTCAAGAATGCGGTTCCTGATGGCAGTAGCATTCAGAAGAATACCTGAATCGAGTGATTGTCTGACGACCTCTTTCAACTCCTTTTCAATCACCTCCATTCCGAAAAGTGACAATTCTTCTTTGTCAAGCGCAGGACTTACCAGTAGCCCGACTGGAGGCAGCTGGGCTGTATCTCCTGAAATGATCAGCTTACAATTGAATCCACCCAAAACATATTCGATCAGGTCAGAAAGAAGGTAACCTGATCCAAAAACAGTGTGATCCTGTGGCATATTTGAGATCATGGATGCTTCATCCACAATAAATATTGCGTTTTTTGCCAGGTTTCTATCGAGAGAAAATCTACTCGCACCATCGGCTACTGCTTGTTGACGATAGATTTTCTTATGAATAGTGGAGGCAGGTTTACCACTCTGATTGGAAAGTACTTTGGCTGCCCTCCCTGTTGGTGCCAAAAGCACAAACTTGATTTTCAATTCATCGATCACTTTTACCAGTGCACTGATGGCGGAGGTTTTACCGGTGCCGGCGTATCCCTTCAAAAGGAACAATTTGTCTGATTCGATAGTGGAAACGAATTCAGCCAGTGAGTCAATCATCTCCTTTTGACCAGCCGTAGGTTCATGACCCAGTTTTACGAGGATCAAATCGGAGATAAATTTTTTCATGATATTGTTCCCTTAGTTGCAAACATAATGGATTACCTGCAGTTGATTTCGTTTTTATTTGTTCCTTCGGTCCCGGGAAAGTTGCCCGGGCGACTAAAATTTGCCCGGTGATTTACTTGAGTCGATAATTTTTTTAAATTTGTAGATTGTCAACCAATTTATTGCGAAGACAATAATAATAAACTAAGCAAACATATTGATTTTTTTATTGTCATTCAATGCAATAAATAATCATTGGTTGCGACCTTCCCTGAGCCGGATACAGCATTCACTTGTGGGAGTTTGCAGCAATAGAAAACCTTTAATTAGATCCAATGCACGACATCTGTTTTATCGACAAATCATTCGATCCCGAACAGACAAACTTATATCATATATCCATCCAAATCAGTCTGGATGGATTTTCTTTTGCCATCCTGGATATACCAAAAGGAAAGTACACATTGTTGAAATCTACCAACTTCTTCATAAAAAGACCGAGATTACTTTTTATGAAGGTGAGGGAGTTGATGACTGAAGATGAGCATTTGAACCTGAAATATAAAAGCATTGAAATTGTATACTCTTCCGAGAATTTCACGCTTGTACCCCAGGTATTTTATCAACAGGGAGCAGCTGATAAATTTTTTGGGTTCAATCACGAAATAGAAAGGGGTTTTATAGTTGACAAGACATTGCTCACCAAGGCGCAAGCCTGGTGTATCTTCAACATTCCTGAAAATTTGAAAGAATTCTTAGTATTGAAGTATCCAAAAGCCAGCATCCGGCACAATCTTTACCCGCTGGTAGAGAGAGCATTGAAGGAAAACAGGAATTTTCCGGAAAGGAAACAGGTACACATCAATTTTTTCAGATCCTATTTTGAACTGATCGTTCTCTCAGGTACGAAATTGCTACTTTGCAATCAATTCAACTATTCAGGCGAAAACGATATTAGCTATTTTGTACTGTATGTATTTGATCAGTTAAAACTCCCGCCGGATACCACAGAACTGGTTATTCATGGTCAGATGCAACAGACTGACCCCATTTACCAGACCTTTAAAAAATATATCAGAAAAACCAGTTTTGCACGGCCAACCTCTCTTTTCAATTACAGTTACACCTTTAACCAGTTGCCGGATCATTATTTTACATCATTATTGGATCTTTACAAATGCGAATAATCGGAGGGGAATTGAAGGGAAGGCTTTTTAAGCCGGGTAAAAATTTCAAGGCCAGACCAACAACTGATTTTGCCAGAGAAAATCTCTTTAATATACTGAATAACAGAATAGATTACGAAGAGACCAAGATTTTGGATCTCTTTGCAGGCACTGGAAGTATCTCCTTTGAATTTGCTTCAAGAGGATCCCAGTCGGTTACTACCGTGGAGATTGACCATGTTCATTATGCCTTTATTGCTTCGGTTATCACGCTGCTGCATCTGGAGAAAATCATTCATCTATTGCGGTACGATGTTTTGAAGTTTATTCCAAGGTGTACTGAAAAATATGATCTCATCTTTGCTGACCCTCCCTACCAGTTGAAGTCGCTTAGCCAAATTCCGGATCTTATCTTGAAGCATCAACTCATCAATCCTGGTGGAATGTTGATTCTTGAACATGGGAAAGGCGATAATTTCGCATCCCATCCCAATCTGTTTGAGGAGAGAGAATATGGAAGTGTACACTTCTCATTTTTTAAACCTTTGGTAGGCTGATCAGGTGAAGTGTTTAATAATTAAAGGTATAGATTCATTGTTTCTTGATCTGTCATGGCATTATATCAGCAACCAAATCCAGTCATCTATTTTTTTAAATGTACTTTGCAGATAAGCAAAACTAGTCGTATATTTGCCCTGCTTTTGAGGATGGCTGTTTGATGGAATAAAAGTAGTAGTCCTTTGGGAATTTTGGTTTGGTAGTTCAGTTGGTTAGAATACCTGCCTGTCACGCAGGGGGTCGCGGGTTCGAGTCCCGTCCAGACCGCAAAGCCTCGGGGTAAGCTCCGGGGCTTTTGCATTTTTTCAATACAACAGGACAATCTTCTCAAAATAAATACTATATTTCTGAACTATGTGATCAGTGGGAAGGATGATTCCGGACAAAATATTGAATGAATCAGAGGCTTACCGAATCAGATTTGTAGTTTAATAGTTTGAAATTGATATTTCCAGCGAAAGCGAGATAAATGTAAGATGTTTGAAAATTTAAATCAACCATACCAGTTCAACAACAATTTTAAGCACAACGCGCGAACCATTTTGTTGGTGAGTGTGGGTTTTATTCTTATTGTTCTTTACATTCAGCCGCTTGGAATAAATTTTTTGAAATCAGAGCACGATGGCTATTTCGTGCTTGGTGCGGGTCTTCTTACTGCCGGTGTCCTCTTTTTAAATACCCTGTTCTTTCCCGGACTCTTTCCCCGAATGTTCGATCCAACCAAATGGACCATCAAAAAGGAGCTGATATGGAATTTTTGGATGTTTGCCAACCTTTTTGTCGTATATACCTTCATGGCCTGGCTGGCAAAAGCCACCGCCTACACAGATCTTCCATTTTTCCGGACCGGAGCTTTGTCTTTGCTCCCTTTGATTCTGTTTAATTTGATCAGTTACAATTTTTCCTTAAAAATGAAGGTGGGGAGCATGATAGATTCTGGTAAGACCTGGCTGAAGGAGGAGATGAATGCCTTTCAAAATGATCCTGAACATGAATCTGTGCATCTAGTGGCTGAGAATAAAAAGCAAGCTTTCGCTGAAGAGGTAGAACGAGTATTGTTGATTCATTCATCTGGAAATTATGTTGAAATCTATTGGATCGACCGAAAACTTGCAGTTCGCAAACGACTCTTCCGGCAATCTTTTACCAATGTAGAGAAAGCGCTCGAAACCTCAGACGTGATGCTGAAATGTCACAGATGTTGGATGGTCAACATTAACAAGGTAAAAAGATTGAAAAGAACTGCCAGCGGATATCATTTGGAATTGGATCGTCTCGATTTTCCCATTCCTGTGTCAAGGAACTGGGTGCCCTCCTTCAAAGAGAAGCTGAATTGAATATTTGGCCCACCAAGCCTACGAATTTCGTCCCACGAATATTGCAATTCGTCCCAAAATCTAATGTTTTCAACCATTTTTGAACCGCATAACCCATTTTCTTGGTCATGAAAATTTCTATGCCTACCATTGTGCCGTAAAAGTCAAAATCAAAGTCTGAGGTTATGAAGGTACTAAACATCGGTGGATTGAAAATTAAGCTTCCCATTATCCAGGGAGGAATGGGCGTGGGTGTCTCCTTGTCGGGATTGGCATCTGCAGTTGCCAACGAAGGTGGCGTTGGAGTTATATCTCCGGCTGGTATTGGGTTTCTTTATAAGGATCATTCTTCCGACTATCTAGAGAATTGCATTTATGGACTGACTACGGAGATTCGCAAAACGCGCGAAAAGTCGCAGGGCATCATCGGTGTGAATATCATGGTTGCTCTTTCAAACTTCGCTGATTTGGTGACAACATCCATCAAGGAAAAAGTAAATATTATCTTTTCAGGAGCAGGATTGCCACTGGACCTTCCAAAATATTTAACACCTGATTCTGAAACCAAACTGGTTCCAATTGTCTCCTCTGCCAGAGCTGCTACTTTGATATGCAACAAATGGTACGGAAATTTCGGTTACCTGCCAGATGCCATCGTCGTAGAAGGTCCTAAGGCCGGCGGCCATTTGGGATTCAAGGTTGACCAGATATTTGATGAAAACTATTCTCTGGAGAATTTGATTGAAGAAGTCGTTGTGGTTGCCAATGAGTTCAGTGAAAAATACGGTAAGAATATACCTGTCATTGCGGCAGGTGGAATCTATACCGGTGAAGATATTGCATCGATTTTGGCAAAGGGTGCTGCGGGTGTACAGATGGGAACCCGTTTTGTAACTACAACCGAATGCGATGCCTCCGAAGGTTTTAAGCAGGCCTATATTCAAGCCAGGGAAGAGGATGTCAGGATCATCAAGAGTCCGGTTGGAATGCCTGGGCGAGCCATTAGTTGTTCGTTCTTGGATGATGTAGATAAGGGGAAAAGACGTCCAACCGTTTGTCCGGTTAATTGCGTAAAAACATGCGATATTACCACTGCCCCTTATTGTATCATGGCATCACTGGCCTCTGCGCTTCGAGGTAACTTTAGAAACGGATACGCTTTTGCCGGAAGTAATGTTTGGAAAACTGACAGAATCATCTCTGTCAAAGAGTTATTTTCTGCTTTGCTCGAAGAATACAAAGAGGCCGTTAGCGGCAAATATGCGCTTTCTGTGTGATTCAACAAAAACTAATAAAAAAGCCTGTAATTTTGGAAGGAATTACAGGCTTTTTTATTCAATTGTTTTCTAAACCAAATGTTACTTTTTCACCCGGTAAAGTAGATGTTTGGATAACTTATTATCTTTGTTTTCGATAGACCTATTACTAGGTTATTAGTTTATTATTTTATTTATTCAATTTACTGGTGTGAAGAAAAATTATAATAGCTTTCCATACGGTGTTTTACTCACCCTCTCTTTTGCTCTTTTTTCAAATTTTGTCTCTGCTCAGGATGTTCAAAGTCAGGCGATTAAATTTGGCAGATTATTGAGATTGGTTGAAACTTTTTATGTTGATACAACCAATGTAAGCAAGCTCACTGAGCATGCCATCATTGATTTGCTGGGGCAATTGGATCCGCATTCAGTTTACATTACAAAGAGTGAAGTCGAAGAGATGAATCAGCCTCTCGAAGGCAATTTTGAAGGTATCGGTATCTCCTTCAGTATCATACAGGATACATTGGCTGTTATGACTACCATTCCGGGCGGACCCTCCGAAAAGGTTGGATTAAGGCCGGGCGATCGGATTATAAAAGTTGACGCCAAAAACATCACCTCCATTGGTCTCAAAACACAGGATGTGTATGGGCTTTTGAGAGGCCCCAAGGGAACCACAGTTAATCTGAAAGTGACCAGAAAAGGAGATTCCGCTCCATTGGAATACACCATTGTCAGGGATAAAATTCCGATTTACAGTCTGGATGCGGCTTTTATGCTCAGCAAGGAGACCGCCTTTGTGAAATTGAACAGATTCTCAGCGACCACAATTGAAGAATACACCTCAGCTATGACCCGACTTGGGAAAGAGGGAAAGATCAAAAATCTGGTTCTTGATCTGAGGGGCAATGGCGGTGGATATCTTGGGGCGGCCTATGATTTAGCCAACCAATTTCTCGAAGCGAATAAGCTGATTGTGTACACTGAAGGTATCCATAGTCCACGAAAGGATTACCTGTCCACGACCAACGGAGACTTCCTAAAAGGGAACCTTGTGATTTTAATTGATGAGGGTACCGCATCAGCTTCCGAAATCGTCTCTGGAGCCATCCAGGATTGGGATCGGGGTGTTCTCATCGGCCGCAGATCATTTGGTAAAGGCTTAGTCCAACAACCTTTTGCCCTGAACGACGGATCCATGATACGTTTAACAACTGCCCATTATTATACGCCGGCAGGGAGGAATATTCAGAAACCATACAAGAATAATCCTGAAAATTACAGAAATGATTACCTCAAACGATACGAGCGGGGAGAGCTGTTTAACAAAGATAGCATCTCAAACGCCGACTCTCTGATGACCAATACGCTGGTAACGAAAAGGCGTGTATTCGGAGGAGGTGGAATCGTGCCTGATATATTTGTTCCTCTAGACACTTCAGTGCATTATACGTACTTCAATACCTTGATCAGAAAGAATATCTTCTTTCCTTTTGTAGTTAATTACATCGATCAGAACCGAAAAGTATTGCTGGCGACATATCCTGAATTTCAGAATTTCAAAATGAATTTTGCCGTTCCGGTGAAGATGCTTGACGACTTAATGGCCCTGGGCGAGAAATCCGGAGTCAAAAGGGATGTAGAGAGCGTAAGAATTTTACAAAATGCCATCTACAGGCAGATTCGTGCCTTGATAGCCCGTGATCTGTATGAGGCGGGAACCTATTTCCAAATCATGACAGAAGATGATAAAGAGGTAAACAAGGCAATTGAACTGCTGTCGGATCAAAAAAATTATGACCATTACCTGAACAGATAAGGTTACGCTATCATTCATTTCAAATATGATTATCTACGGGTGGCTTATTGATCATTACGTTGAGGTTTGTGGTACTTTAACCGGATTCTTATACCTGGGATTTTCGATCAGGCAACATTTTCTGACTTGGCCGGTCGGTCTGCTAAATGCGCTGTTTTACATCGCTGTTTTTTACACTTCACGGATTTATGCAGACATGACCCTGCAATTCTACTATGTTGTCATCAGCATTTATGGCTGGTGGTGCTGGTATCACGGTAGTGCTACCGGGAATTCTTTGATGGTGACGAAAACAGATGGTGCTTTGTGGCAAAAGTTGATGATATCCTTTTTTCTGCTTTTCATCGTAATCGCCTATATCTTATTACATTATACTGACTCTCAGGTGCCCTATTGGGATGCCGTAACAACGGCCTTAAGTATTGTGGCGACCTGGATGCTTGCACGGAAAAAGATCGAACACTGGCTGGTATGGGTAGTAGTTGACACAATTTCAATGGGATTATTTATCTTCAAAGAGTTGTATCCTACAACTTTACTTTTCTTCGTATATACTGTGCTGGCCGTTTACGGATATGCGGAATGGAAGAAGGGAATAGTGCCCGATGCAGAAGAAAGGAGGTTGGCTTGACGAAAATTGTTATCACAGGACCAGAATCGACCGGTAAAACCACATTGGCAGAAGCGCTCGCGCAAAGGCTGAATGCTCTTCTGATCCCGGAATATGCAAGGAGCTATGTAGAACGGCTAAATAGGCCTTATATCTGTTCAGATGTTGAAAAGATAGCACAACATCAGATGGATGAAGAGAGAAGATTTTCGGATACTGGCGTGAGTGGAATATTGCTGATGGATACTTGGCTGATAATTACAAAGGTTTGGTTTGAAGTTGTATATGGAACAGCTCCCGGATGGATCGAGAAACGGATTGCTACCGATGATATTGATCTCTTTTTGGTCTGCGCACCTGATATTCCCTGGATTGCCGATCCTATCAGGGAGAATGGCGGTGAGATGCGGTTGAAGCTGTTTGACAGGTATATCAAAGAGATCGAAAGCCATGGATTTGCCTATGAAATTGTTAGGGGAGCCGGTGAACTCAGATTGCAGAATGCATTGAATCTGCTAAAATCCCATAGCATAGGATAAAACATTTATGAAATCTTCACGTTAATATTGTAAATCGTTACGGGAGAAGTAGCCAATAGTTTTGGTAAAAGAGGAAAGCAGACAGATTTCTGCAAATTATATACACATGAAATAGCCATGTGCAATTTATTCACACCAACCGAAAATGATTATGTGGCTATTCCATTTGGCAGTTAAAAACAAAATATAAACAAATGAAATACCCATGAGACAAATATCACACCAACCGAAAATGAATATGTGGGTATTCCATGTGGCAACTGAAAAACAAAATTATAAACAGATGAAAGAGCGTTCAGAGAATAGAATAAGGAAATCCATTGGCGATGCGGTCCAGAAATTGACCGATATATCTGCAGTGGGTGAAGTGGCACATGCCCAGAGGGCTGGAGAACCAATGCCCTCTACCGAGAAACTGAAGATTTTTGTAGACAAGGTACGTCAAATCATTTTCCCGGGATATTTTGGACCAATAAACTTTCATCCGACCTCCTTTCACTACCACATGGGTGTATTGGTAGATGAAGTATTTCATATTTTGGCCGAACAACTGCTTGCAGGACTCTGTTTCGTATGTGACAAGGAGTTCAATTCGGAACTTGAGAACAGAAAAGCAGAATCGGAAAGTTGTGCTTCGAAATTTATCGAGGCACTTCCCAGGCTTAGAGAAGTTTTAATCACTGATGTTGAAGCAGCATATCTTGGAGATCCTGCTGCAACAAGCAGGAGTGAAGTGATTTTTTGCTATCCCGCCATCCGTGCAATTTCCAGTTATCGGATTGCCAATGCCCTTCACAAATGTGGAATACCTTTAATTCCGAGAATTATTTCTGAAATGGCGCACTCCGAAACAGGTATTGACATTCATCCTGCAGCGGCCATCGGACCCTATTTCGCAATTGACCACGGAACCGGTATTGTGATTGGATCCACAACGATTATTGGGTCAAATGTTAAATTGTATCAGGGAGTTACGCTGGGAGCCAAAAGTTTCTCTCTCGACGAATCAGGCAATCCTGTAAAGGGTATTCCAAGACATCCAATCGTTGAGGATAATGTGGTAGTATACTCCAATGCCTCTATTCTTGGGCGCATTACCATTGGTCACGACTCGGTTATCGGGGGGAATATTTGGATTACCAATGATCTTCCTCCTTATTCAAAGATTGTTCAAAACAAGGCCAAATCAGCAGAATATATTTTTGGCGCAGGAATTTAATATTTTGGGTTGAATGAGACTACCTTTGCAGAGCTACTAAAAAGTGACCTCAGATCAATATTTTAACCAATTCAGTGAAGAAATTTAAAATTGTTGTTAAAACTTTCGCCGGACTTGAACCTGTTCTAGCCGCGGAGCTCAATGCTCTTGGGGCAGATGCAATCTCAATTGAAAGAAGGGCAGTATCATTTACCGGAGACCAATCCATGTTGTACAAAGCCAATTTTTTGTTGCGAACGGCTTTGAAAGTCCTCAAACCAATAGCCCAGTTCAAGGTCAACCAAAAAGATGATCTGTACAACCAGGCAAAAAAGATTGAGTGGTCTGAATACCTTACGCTGGGGAAGAGTTTTTCGATAGATAGTACGGTTCAATCCGAACTTTTTGTTAACTCGATGTACGCGTCGCTAAAGGTAAAAGATGCCATTGCCGACCACTTTAGAGAAAAATTTGGAAAGCGCCCCTCAGTTAACACAGAAGATCCGGATATCCGAATACATATCTATCTGATGGGCGATTACTGTGAGCTTTCGCTCGACAGCTCAGGGGAATCACTTCACAAAAGAGGATACAGAGTAGGGCAGGGGGAAGCGCCGGTTAATGAAGTTCTGGCAGCCGGGATGATTCTGTTGACAGGATGGCAGGGAAATGTCGATTTCTTTGATCCCATGTGTGGTTCAGGAACTCTGCTCATTGAAGCTGCCATGATTGCCAGAGGGATCCCGGCAGGGATTTACCGAAAATCTTTTGGTTTTGAGAAGTGGATGGATTTCGATGAGCAGCTTTTCTCCGAAATTTATAATGCGGATTACGAAAAGGAATCAACTGTAAAAATTTTAGGTTCCGATATTTCAGTACAGAGCTGTGCCATAGCATGCGCCAACATCAAAAGCGCGGGGCTTTCCAAGATGATTGAGGTTGAGACAAAAGATTTCCTGGAGATGAATCCACCTTTCGGAAGTGGAATTATTGTCACCAATCCTCCTTACGGCGAAAGATTGATAACCAAATCGATCGCGGGATTGTACAAATCGGTTGGAGATGTTTTAAAACAAAGGTTCTCAGGATACACTGCATGGGTTATCTCCAGTTCTGAGGAAGGATTCAAAAGTATCGGATTAAAGCCATCTCGCAAAATCGAACTGTTTAATGGAGCTTTGCCTTGCAGCTTCAGGAGTTTTGAACTTTTTCGCGGTACCCACAAGCAAACAGTGATTCTCAAAAAAGGAAACAGTAACTTTAATACTTAAAATAAGGGTTTACTGGCTTACTCTTTTGTAGGAAACATCCTGTTTGATGCTTGTAACCAGATACTCCTTACACTTAAATTTCCTTTTCTTGACATATTTCTCTCCACTGAAACCCATAATTTGAGCAATCTGTTTCAAAGGGACCTTGTCGAAAAAGAGTTGAAGCAGCTTCTGACAATCACTTCCAAGCAACTGAAAATGCTTTTGGTAAAGCTTAAAACGTTCATTTTTTTCCACCAAGTCAGAAAAATCGTGGTCAAATTCTGATTCGAAAACAGTAGAATCGACCATCATCTCCTTCTCAGTTTTCTGACGAGTGAGTTGTTTCAGCCAAAGGAATTTGCAGACAGAATAGAGATATGTTTCGAATGCACAATTGATAATCAGATCATTGGCCTTAAGTTTGCGGTATACTACAATGATTGCCTCTTGAAAAACATCGTTGGCATCTTCATCATTTCCACTGTTCTTTTTGATGTACAAGTTTACCTTGTAGTAGAAATTCTTATAAATATGCTGAAGAATTACGTTGTCGTTACGTAAAATACCATTTAGAAGCTCTTCGTTGCTGTAGTTGATCATTTTAGTTGGCTAACTCTTTTTTTTCGTTTGAAATACCATTTTTCCAAAACGATTGCTAAAAATACAAAAATTATTAAGCTGACAAAATAACCAACTTTTGTTTTGAAAAGAGGAGTTTGTTTTCCGATGGATACATAACCCAACCAGAAATAGGGATGGGCTTTCAATGGGTCTGCCCCGGAGATATAAGAAACCTTGGCTTTTCTCAGGGCTTCATCTTTAGAAAATCCATTTTTCAGGTTTCTGTAAAATTCAATCATCATGGTAGAACTGGAAATGTCTTCCACATTCCACAAAGTCATTATTATACATGGGCATCCTGCATAAAAAAATCCGCGGGCAAGACTCATTACCCCTTCTCCTTTCTGTAGCTTACCTGTACCAGTATTGCAGCCGCTAAGCACTACCATATTTGATTTAAGCTTTAAATTATAAATTTCAAAAGTATTCAATGTTCGCTCTTTTTCCCCGGTACTATCTGCCGAAAAAACCATTTTGGAGTAGAGTGGCAAGGTATCGTTTAGTACGGTATGCATGGCGAGGTGAAGAATATCATAATTCCCGGCTTTTTGAAGAAAATTTTGCTTGTTGGCTCTTCCCTTTAGGTATTGATCTCCCGGTATTAAAGCAGTTATCCCGGTAATTTCTGCCTCTGCACCTGGTAATGGCAAAAAGTGGTCTGTTTCATTTACCCCGGTAGCTTTCTCATCTGTATAATCAGGTGCAAAAGCCCCTATCTTGTTGCTGTATTTGTAATTGTTCTGAAAATAATAATAGAGAAGAGTCGCAGAATAGGTGTAGGAAATGGCATGATGATGGACCAGATAATCCAAATTTCTAAAATCCATTTTACTGGTGTCAGGAGATGAAACTAAAAATGCATCAAAAGGAAGATAGGAGAGCTTATCATCCGGAACAATTACCAGACGATAATCTTTAAGAGATGGTTCAATAGGCTCGATCAGAAGCTTGTACAGTTGTGATGCATTTTTGGTGTACTTAATAAAATCTGATTTTCTGGTTTTAAGCACATCTCCGTTCTTGATGAATTGCAAAAAATGATCGATGGTTTCATCTAATTCAGAGTTAATAGTCCGCCGTATGATTTTGTATTCCTGGTTGGTAATTACAAATGTATAGAGCTCACCATCACTCTTTTTCCCTCCATAATTGATAAAATACTCAACAAAGGCCTCTCTCCTTTCGAGCGATCCTTGTATTTTTTGTACCGGGACAATTGGATCTGCGTATTTATACTGATAATAGGTAGGATACTTTTTCTCAATAAGGCTTATCATTTGCCGATAACTTTGGGAGAGCGAAAAGACTTTATCTTTCCATAGGTTAATTTTTTTCTGATCAGGTGACGGACTGCTTTTCTCGTTGAAAATGAAATTTTCATAAGCAGCAATTTGACCCTTTAGATCGGTCTCTTTTTTGAGCAATGAATCAGGCACATCCGAAAATTTCTTGGCTTGAACCTCTCTTAACATCGCTTGGAAGTCGGCAGATCTGCTTCGTTCTGAAATTTCAAAACCTTTTTCAAAATATAGGAGTTCGTGAGTTGTTTCATACAACCGCACTGCTACTTTAACCGCATTTGCATAAACCGGATGTTCGTTCTCAGAGAGGAAAAGCCTGCTTTCCTGATTTTGGAAACCATTTCTGATCAAATGAATTGTTTTAATAGAAAGATCGTAGTTCTCGAGGGCTAATTTCATTTTCTGCAAAGAAGCCTCTTTGTTCCCAAGTTTTTCTTCCAATTGAGAGATTAAATAGAATGCTTCAGCTTTATTTTTTATAACATCCAGTAACCGGGTCTTGTCAATTGCATCTTCAGCGGAAGGATTTGTTTCAGTATTGTTTGAAATGAATCCTGGCGTAATGGCGATGATTGCTTTTTGAAAATAGTCAAGCGATGTTTCAAGGTTCTTTTTGCGTTGAACAAGAAATTCCTCCAAATTACTTTCACTTTCTTTCTTCCTAAGATAGTTTAATCCGATGTCTTTCAGGCAGGAGGAGTAAGAGATACCTTGCCCCCCCATACTTTTTTCAAGCAGTTTTTTTGCAGTCAGATAATTGGCAAGCGAGTGGTCAAAATCTTCCAGTTCAAGATATACCATCCCTAGATTCATGTAGATCAGCCCCTTTTCTGCAAAGTCCGTCCCAAGGTCCTTCTCCCCGGTACTAACGGCTTTATTTAAAAAAGAGATGCTTTTTATAAAATCTTTTTTTTCAAAACAAATTAAACCACTTGAGGTCCATTTTTTAAAATTGAGTGGACTTTTTTTGTTTAGTTCGATGGATTTGTCGTTGAATTTTTCCGCCTCACTTATCTTCTTATTATCAAGATAAAACAAAGTCAAATTCATCAACAAGATTTCATATACTTGCTGATCAGACATTTCAAGCTTTTGGAAGATTCTGTCTGTATTTTCATAGTAAGTCCTGGCTTTCTCAATGTCTCCTTTCGCATTGTAACAAATTCCTAAATTTTGATAGACTGAACCAAGGCGTTTTAATTCTTTGCTTCCGGCAGCTTCGTAGATGGCTGATGACCTGTCATAGAATGAAATTGCATCGTCATACAACCCCAATTGACTTTTGATGACACCAATATTGGTTAGTACATTGGCTACCGGCACAGAATCCGATCCGCATTTTCCGCTTCTAATTTGAAGTAAAGTGTTAAAAAGGTTCAACGCAGTATCATACGAACCATTGCTCAGTTCACGGGCAGCCTGGGAAAAGATCTCCTTTTCCTTATCCGCAGAACTTTGCTGTGCACGCCCTATCCAGGGAACAATCATGCAGAACAAGAAAAAAAGGGTACAGAATAAAGTGATTCCAGGGGCTCTACAAAACTTCATAAGAGGTTATTTCATTACGGCTCATGTAAAATAAATTAAAAAAATGATTGTCAGCTAAAAATAATTACGTTTATAACTATCACTATTTCAGACATATAAAAATTATTTTAAATTATTTTGCATTTTTTTTCAAATTACGGGGTAACCTTTTGTGGGTTCCTGGTATTAAGAATTGCAAGGAACAATAAAGAATCATTAACTTATTAAAACATTTTACCATGAAAAATTTTGATTACCTAACAGTAGAAGTGCTTTCAAACGAAGAATTGGCAACAGTTAAAGGTGGTTACGGTATACCTACCCCAATCATTATCACTGAATAATCAGTCTCCTTCTATTATTTTGTAGATTTATACAAACTGGCAATATCATATTTGTTTGTGTTTGTAAGTTTTGACCGATCCAATTGCAACTTTTGTTGTATAAATGGCATTTCATGAGCAGAATTTTGCAAATGAAAATTTAAACAGGTGATTTCCAACACCTTAGAATAAACTGGAAATGAATGGAATAAATTTTTCCCTTCCAATCCGGAGATTATCTGAAAACAACTGAGAGTGTGCATCTATAAAATGATGGATACAATCCGGTAAAAAATGGAAATAAAGTTTAGTATAAGAAGTCAATTGAAAACCATGAACAAAGAAACAGGAATCCCTTCCGCAAACAATCGTCCGATCGATGCAGATGCTTATTTTGGCTTATCGGAGGAGTTATTCAATGCCGTCAACCTGAAGGTAGACGGAGAGAGTGACGAGATTGGGAATTATCTTCAAAAACTTCATATAAAAAATCACTCCGTCTCTTCCAAAGAGGTTATCCATGACCTTTTTACTGATGAGGCTGCGATGATAGAAATGGAGCACCAATTAATGTCGGCTGAAGATGAAATACTTTTCGGAGAGATCAGGGACGCAGTGGCTGAAAAAGAAATTATCGATTTGAGGTCTAATCTTCAATCGATTGCAAAAAGTGTATCCATACATGAGCGCACATTTGAAGAGATTGAAGATTTAATTGATGGTGAGCTCAACGAAGAAATTGAAAGTCTAATGAGGGAAGAGGCGATATTGAATAGCGCACTTTCCAACGAAATAGATCTCCATTTAGAGATCAACAGTGCCATTGAGGAAGAGGATATCATGCAACTCAGATCAACCCTTAAGAACATGATTCAGCATGAATATTCTCATTCCCGAACGGTGGAAGAGATTGACAGTTACCTGAATGAAGAGTTGGATGAGGATGCTTCGGCACTCTTTGAAGATGAACTGATTTACAATTCAGGACTGTCCTCCGATCTGAACTTCCACAGGGATGTCGATAAGGCTATCTCTGAAACAGATGTAATGGCTCTCAGGGAGAATTTACGAAATATTTCGCGAGAGCAGCATGATCAGGCAAATGAGAAACTTGGCATTGCTTCGCCAAAAACAAAAAATCTGTACTGGTACGCTGCGGCTTCAGTGATTGTGCTTATGGTTGTCTTTACCTCTTTGATGAGGAGCAAAAATTACTCCAGTCAGCAACTATATGCCAATTATTATCAGCCATATAAAAGTGGAGAGAGTGTCTCAAGGTCGGCATCGGGTTCTTACAGTTGTCTCAATACAGCGCTGAGAGAAATAAGTCAGGGTAAATACCAGGAGGCATTAAAATCAATGTCAGTGGTGCCGATAAAAGAAAAAGATGGCTACAGTATTAATTTTTATTCTGGAGTAGCCTATCAGGAACTTGGAGAGTATAAACAGGCTATAGGTTCTTTCTCTGAAGTAGTACATCACGGTGATAATCTGTTGGTTGAACAGTCTGAATGGTACATTGGACTTTGCTACCTAAGGGTTGATGAGCGCCAGAAGGCATTGGAACAATTCAGATTGATCGCATCCAGGAAAGGGTTCTACGGAGAACAATCCAGTAAATTATTAAAACAATTAGAATAATATAGGTAAAAGGTATAGAACACATTATTAAGTTACTTTATTCGTTCCTTGCAAGATGATGTAGTAACTGTTAGTGTAAGAAATGTGGTTCAATAGGTAAATATAAGGACTAGCGATATTGCTTTGCATTCTGCAGGGCTATCGTTTTCTAGACCGGTTGACAAAAGATAGTGGTTTCCCTTATTGGTACCGAACACCTTCAGGTTTTCTTCCCAAAAAATCTTCAAAACGTGATTTGGTAAGGCCCTGAAGGTTTGTTCCAAATGGACTTACTCCTTCCGGTGGGGATACTGGGAACCATGTAAATCTTATATCGACAATTTTGAAGACCAGAGACTCATTGAATATCCTTAAACCGGCACCAATCCCTGCATAAAAATTCTGACTAAAAATTGAATTCATTGAGTTGGATAAAAATGCGAAATCTGTAAATAAGTAGTTGGTGAACCGGAAATTGTAAAAATTCCATTTCAGATACCTCACTGTCTCGAAGTTGAATTTTAACCTTTTGGTACCTTTCAAATTACTTGCGTAAAAATCCCTTATTCCAAATCTTCCGTTGATGGTCAGGTATTCCTCGTTGAAGCGATTGATACCTCCAAGAAATTCAACTTTGATAAATTCGCGGCATGGATCACCCAAGGCAAAGAATTTATTGGAGAAAAAATTCCCGCTTAACAAAATAGAACCTTGCTTTACATTCCCATTATCCAGGAAGCCATCCATTGCCAACCTTCCATTGTAGTATCTTCCTCCCTTGTCAATAAAAGCATTGCTCAAAGATAACCCAAGGTAGGGCCAGGTTCCGAATTGTGACCTGTCCAATGCTGCAATTAGCTCATAATAATGACCATACGGGATATCCTCAGTTACTCCATATCCATAAATCTGGTTGTTTTTATAAAGATTTCTCTTCGTAAAACTGATCCCTCCTAAAAAAAGATCATGATCTCTAAGGAATTGGCTTCTACCAAGGGTTTCTTCTCTATTTAGGTTAAAATCCTGATGATGATACCTGAAGGAAAGGAGAGTTTTGTTCTGAGGACTTACTGGATTTGTAAAGGCATGGATAAACCACAAATCACTTGATAAGTAGGCAAGAGTGGTGTCAAGTTCGATGGGATGATCCGGAGCAATATGGTTGTATTTTGATACTTTTTCGAATGAGAAACCTCCGGCATTTTCCTCCAAGGATGTGAGAAATTCTTTTTCCAGGGAGAAATCCCATCCCTTTCTTTTGTAAGTATCAGAATATCCGATCGTCGTGTTGATGAACGTTCCGAAAATATTATTTATATGATAAGAAAAGTAGATTCCCATTTGGGGTAAATAGGCATTTTTTTGAGCCATTCCGACATTTAGACGGTGGCCCAATCCGAACATATTTTCGTTGATAATTTCAACATCACTGTTATCGGAACTTAGGCTCATACTTGCAGCATACTCAAATTTATCTTTCGAAATGATAACAATTTTAACTTCATCCGGGTTTTGTTCATCTGTTTGTACCAGAAAGGTGACATCTTCAAGGAAACTCAAATCACGCATAAGTTTTTCATTTTCTGCTAACAACAAAGGGTTTAAAGTCTCTCCCACCTTGAAAAGCAACTGCATTCCTAGTTTACTTTTTACTGTATTCATGTGTAGGCGATTTCCTGCCTTTTCTATCCATTTGGATGCTACCACCGTGGTATCAAATAAGGAGGATCCGAATGGATGGAGTCTAATAAAGCGTATGGAGCTAATTTTCTTGCCTTCGAATTGAGAAAAATAGGAGATACTCTTTACTCCGGGTTGTACCACGGAAGTAGGTTGGAAGGTAATAAAGTACCCCAAAAGATTCTTGGTGAAACTATTTTTGATGACCAGTTGATCCAACCTTTTCTCCTTTGAGTTTAAACCCAAAGTGACTAATTTGGCCGTATCTGTATAGGATGCTTTGAGTAAGGATATTTTAGAAGGGAGAATTTTAGAGGTTGTGGACGAGTCATTTCTTAAAGAATCAGAATTGAAAGTACATGATGCAAATTCAAACTCTGATTGACAAATGTTGCCCCTTGAATACGACTTGAAAGGTATCCAGGATTTGCTTGTGCCGCCTTCTGAAAGATCGGATCCCATACTATTCGAACAAAGCGAATCAACAAAAGCAAGCAAAAAGAGAGCAAAAATTGCGTATTTCAATTTTAGTTTACGTAGATAATGTTCGAAACGGGTCTTTCTCCCGTTTTATCGCTCGGGTGATTTAATATTCTTTTTTCAGTACCGTCATTAACCCAAAGGGTAGTAGAACCACCGCCATCAAGATTAATTGCATCCTTACAGTTCAGTTTAATTAAGAAACGCTGTAATTCATCCAGATTCATTCCATTTGCAACCTCGCTGCGGCCATCAATGGCGATAAAAAGAATGCTTTGATCATTAGTTTCACACAAGCAACTCCTTGGATGTCTCTTCTTTACAAAATCAGAATTTCCCAACTGAATTATCTTCCCTTCAACAAGCAAGATGGGACCAGTAACCATAACAGCCTTTTCTTGTTTTGATTGCTCATAAAAACCAGCAGGTCTTGCACGTTCTATTTTAAAATTCCCTCCCACGTCAATTACCACAGCTCCATTCAGCAGTGAATCAGTTTTGGCCCATTTTTCCTTTGAATTTCTGGTTCGTGCAATGATTTTGCTATCAGATTCCAGGTAAGCTACTGAACCACCTTTCTCAACATCAAAAAAACCTCCGTTTATTGCGACCAAAGCCTTTGAATCTTCTCCGAAAGAGCTGGTTTTATGTAGAGCGGAATCTGAAAACGCAATAGAAATCTTGTGTTGCCCGAGAGCCTCTTTTTTGCACTCAGCAACTACAATGTTCTGTTTTTCCTGTGCCAATGAGTCGGCATTTAGCCGGTAAATTGTAATATATTCAGCGTGAAACGGGATATAGGATTTGGTGAAATCAGCGTTTTGGCTGAATCCCGAAAATGAGACAGCAAACAGGAACAAGAGAAATCCGAAAAAGAGGTTGTTATACATTTGATGTTTTTTGAAATTTATTGAGTAGCGTTTATTGATATAAAATTCAGAAAGGCACCAGCCTGCGTCCATGGTACTCACTGGATGGTATGATCTTCCTGATCTCTTCGAAATTTTCATGGTCTACCTTTCCAGCTACGATAATGGAAAGTTGAGGAGAAGCAAGTTCTATCATCCTGTTCAATGTTTCCCTACCCTCAAACGCGGTGGGTTTGCCACCTGAAGAAAGAATACGTTCAACACCAATCTCCTTCAGTAGAGCAACACTTTCCAAAATATTGGCTGCCTTGTCTATTGCTTTATGAAAGGTCACCTGTATGGGTCTGGCAAGTTGAACAAGCAAACGGGTCCTCATCTCATCGATATTCCCCTTTTCATCCAGAAGTCCAAAAACCACACCTGTGACAGGTAATTCTTTACACAGAAGAATGTCTTCCTGCATGATTTCAAACTCATCCTGGGAATAGATAAAATTACCACCTCTGGGACGAATCATTACCATTACCGGGACAGACAATTTGTCCAGACATCTCCTGATGGTTCCGTAAGAAGGAGTTGTCCCTCCGACTGAAAGATTCTCGCAGAGTTCGATGCGTGTTGCACCTGCACCAACTGCTCTGATTGCTTCGTCGAACGACTCGACACAAACTTCTTTGACAATGTTCATTTGATCAAGTTTTGGCAAAACAAATTGCTAAAATAATTGTTTTTTGATGGATCAACTCAAGTAGTTACATTTGTGCTAAAATATCCAGTATGATTCTTCGCATATTTTCACTTTTCCTCTTCCTCACTTTACCGTTTTTTCTGTTTTCTCAAGGGCATACTACTGTTTCGGCTGCCGCACCCAGGTTGATAGTCGGCTTTGTTGTTGAGAACATGCACCCCGATTACGTGGAGCGCTACTGGGATAAGTTTGGAAATGACGGATTCAAACGACTGTACACCAGAGGCTTTGTCTGTGCCAATCATCATGTTAACAATCTCGTTCAGCGGCCTTCGGTTGGTATGGCAACACTTTTTACCGGAACCACTCCATCTCACCATGGTATAGTTAGTGATAGTTGGATTGACCGGTTGAAAAACAAGGAGACAGACTGCATTTTTGACAACGCTTATACTACCATTGGAAGCGATTCAAAACTCGGACAAAGATCGGCTTCAAAATTAATGACACCTACAATTGGTGACAGATTGAAGCTTGTAACCAAGGGCAGAGCACGTGTTTTTAGTGTGGCCATGAATGATTATGCGGCAATCTTTTCTGCAGGGCACTCGGCTGATGGTGCTTATTGGCTGGATGAAACCACAGGTAATATGATATCCAGTAGTTTCTATATGGATAAATATCCGGATTGGATTACTGAGTTTAATAAATTTAAACTTGCGGACAAATATCTCCAAACGTCCTGGAAAACGCTGAATGATCAGATAAGTTACATTGAGAGTGTGGAAAGTGCTTCTCTCCACGAAACCGGGTTTCTTGATAAATACAATGCATTTCCATACGACTTGTCCAAATTAAAGAAAGAGTCAGGAGGAACCTATTCGATACTTAAAAGCACTCCCTTTGCAAACACCTTTTTGAAAGATTTTGTCCTGCAACTAATCCCCAAGGAGCAGATTGGCTACGATTTTATACCTGACTTATTGACCATCGTTTTCTCTTCCATGGACAAAAATTGGGGGAGTTTTGGCCCTCTCTCGGTAGAGATGGAGGATACTTATCTTCGAATGGATAAAGAGATTGCAGAGTTATTGAAATACACTGAAGATGGATATGGTGTAGATAATGTGCTTTTTTTCCTCACTTCAACTTCCAGTATCTCGTATCACGCTGATTATCTCAAAGAAAGATTTAAAATGAACACAGGAATTTTTAATCCGGAAAGTTCCGTTTCGCTATTGAAATCATTTTTAAATATCAAATTTGGAGAGGGCGATTGGGTGGAAAAGTTCAGCTATCAACAATTGTATCTGAACCATGATCTGGCAGCTAAGAAAAAAATAAACTTACGAGATATACAGGTCGAGGCTGCCCGATTTTTAAACCAGTTTGAAGGGATTGCCTATGCAAAGGCAGCCTTTGAAATTGAGTCTGACAATTTCTTGGGTGGTCCGCTTGCCGCTTTTCAAAATAATTTTCACATCAAACGTTCTGGTGACGTTATGATCCGTTACGAGGAGGGGTGGCTACCAAAAGAGAAGTATAAATCAGTCGATTATACCGACAACGACCAGGTGCCTTTGGTTTGGTATGGGGCAGGTGTAAAAAAAGGAACAACTTTGAAGAAAACAGATGCGACAGATGTTGTGCCAACAATCTGTGCTATATTGGGAATTGTTCCACCGGGAAGTTCTACGGGTATAGTCATTGAAGAAATTATGCCCAAAGCATCCAAAAGTGAGTAGGGATATGGCATGACGTCAGTGATTCAAAAGTCAAATAAAAAATACAAACATGCCGCCCACAGCCAGGAAGGCCCCGATCACCTCTTTCCAGTTTAGCTTTTCCTTTAGAAAAAGAACAGATGGCAGCAAGATAAATACCGGAACTGTGGCGATTAGGGTAGAAGCTACTCCCACTTTGGTATGCTGAAAAGCCAGCAGGCTCAATGATACTCCTAAAAAAGGACCAAAAAAGGAACCGATTAAAAGTGGATTAAGTGCTTTTTGATTTAGAATTGAACTTTTGACATTTCTCCAGTTTCTTGTGAGGCTGATAATCAGGATGAAACCGATAATCCCGGTAATGGTTCTTATCTGTGAAGATGCAAATGGATCGTAGCTTCCCATCCCCAGTTTAGAAAATACCGCCCCTATTCCCTGTCCAGCAGCTCCTGCAAATGCCAGAAGAAGTCCCTTAACAGGATAATTCAATCCATGAGTCATTTTATCATCGACCTCCTCTCTTTTAAGGATGACAATGGCAATTCCGGAAAGGACCAAAACCATTCCCAACAGATTAAGCCAGGTAAATGCTTCATGAAGGATGATAACCCCGAAGATTGTGGCGATGGGGGGAGCAAGTGACATAATCAGCATGGATACTTTTGCGGATTGGTATGAAAAAGAAGTGAACAGGAAATAGTCACCCAATACAAACCCAATTAGTCCTGAAACAGAAAGCCATTTCCACGATTCTGGAGTTGCATCGGATGGCAGCCAAAGTCCTCTCATAATTTTAGACCAGACCATGTACATAATCATGGCGAACAAAAGTCTGAAAAGGTTTACAGTCAGAGATCCTGCCCGACGTGTAGCTATGGAAAAGGTAAGCGCAGAGACGGTCCAGCAGAGGGCTGTAAGAATTGCAGAAATTTCACCCAAATGGTTAATTCGCATCGGTTAATTTTTGAATGGCGCAAATGTAGCCATATTGAAGAGATATCTGCCTGTGGTGATGCTCATTTTGAAAACCAATGACTACAAAACCAACTGTAAAGTTCCCACCACGCCAAATTTTGAACTGGTATTGTCAAGTTTGTTGTATCGCCAGACTGCGACAATTTTAAAAACCTTAAAAATATTTTCCAGTCCTAAAGAGACCTCTGTGTAAGGATTATTCTGAAGGCTCTTCATCCCTGCAGGGAAGAGCATGGTGTTATGTTTGGAAGGATCGTAATTTCCAATTACAGAACGTACACCAACCAACTCTCTCCACTTCAGTTTCCTGAAAAGTGGAATTTTGTTGAGGAAATAGCCCTGAAAATGATGCTCCAGAAACAGTGACAAATAGGT
>JAPLDT010000098.1 GCA_026391315.1 Bacteroidia bacterium | reverse complement strand
TAAGATGGCGAAATGGGGACTGGCGGCAGATGAATTCAAAGACAACGGTAACTGGCCGAGGCAGCTTTACATCCGTGAGGCAAGAAGAATGGTGGGTGTTTTCGTGACTACCGAGCTGGAGGTGACCAACAAAAAGGCAGTTTCGGATCCTGTGGGAATGGGTTCGTATGGCATGGATTCACACAATGTGCAGCGTTACCTGACCTCTGCCGGTACTGCACAGAATGAAGGGGATGTACAGGTTCACCTGAAGTATCCCTATTCGATATCCTATGGCTCCATCCTGCCCAAAAAGAGTGAATGCACCAATTTGCTGATCCCGGTTTGCGTTTCGGCCAGCCATATTGCTTTTGGCTCGATACGGATGGAACCTGTCTTCATGATTTTGGGGCAGTCGGCTGTTGTGGCCGCCTCTCTGGCCATGGAAAACCATCAGGCAGTTCAGGATATTTCGTACGATGCTCTGAAGGTTAAGCTTCTTGAGCGCGGGCAGGTACTTCAGTTACCTTTGAAGGAGCAAAAATAGTATCAACAGCCTTCTACTTTACTTTGGGACCTGCACTGAAGTGTTGAAAACTCCATGCCACGATTCGGCTGATTTTGTTGCCTTGGGCCATGGGAATGGTTCTGATTTCAGATGCTTCTACCAATTTTAGTGCATGGTATAATGCCGTCAGATGCTCACTTTTTGAGATCAGAATAGAGAACCAGGTAATGGAGCCGGCAAATTGTTTGCTCTCTGAAATCATTTGTTTGGCAAATTGTACTTCACCTCCCGGGCACCACAGTTCGTTGTTTCGACCACCAAAGTTAAGTGTTGGGTTTTTGATCTTCTTGCCTTTCAAATTGCTGAGTTTTTGCTGTGATCCGCTCCTGGCTTCTTCTGCAGAGGTGTGAAACGGAGGATTACAGATCGCTAGGTCAAAATGTTCATCTGGTTGAAGGATTCCATTGAAAATAGCAGATTTGGTTTTTTGTAGTCTCACCTCGACCATGCATTTGAGTGAAGGATTCGCCCGAATGATCTTTTGGACATTATCGATGGCCACCGGATCGATGTCTGAGCCAACAAACGACCAACCATAGGCTTTATTCCCGATGATGGGGTAAATGCAGTTGGCACCCACACCAATATCCAGGCAATGGATCTTCTCTCCCCGGGGAATTATACCTCCATTTCCCATTACGAGTAAATCAGCCGCGTGATGAACGTAGTCTGCTCTTCCCGGTACAGGGGGACAAAGGTATCCCGGAGGAATGTCCCAGCTCTCGACATCGTAGTAATGCTTCAGCAATGCCCTGTTTAGCATCTTCACCGCATCAGGATTAAAGAAATCTATCGAGGTATCCTGGTAAGGATTTTGGATCACAAAGGCAGCCAGATCAGGGCAACTTTGCACCAAAGCGCCAAAATCGTACCGTTCGCGGTGCAGGTTTCGCGGATGTAATCCCGGTTTTTCCTTGGGTAACTCTTTCTTCTTCAGCATATCATTTGCCAACTTGAGTTGGAATAGAGTAAATTAAAATGATTACAAAATTATCAATCTCCTCCTCTTTTGGCTACAAATTTCTTAATTTTACCGCATAAAAATTACAAAGTGATGAGAAAGATAAAAATTGCTGCCATTTTGTTGCTGATGACAACAATGGTATTCCAGATGGAAAATGGGTATGGTCAGTCCTGGCCACAGCTGAAAAAAATGGATAATGGCAAAGCGCTGATATTTGTGTCGGCAAAGAATACCTCCATGATGTTGACCCAGATTGCCGATGCTCCGTTTGAAACGTTGAATCAACCCAACGAAAGGCAGGTTTGCATTTTTATCGATCCGGCCAAAACATTCCAGACCATGGTAGGCATAGGTGGAGCGCTCACAGATGCCTCAGCCGAGGTATTTGCCAAATTGCCTCCTGCCTCCCAAAAGGATCTGCTCAATGCCTATTATGACAAGGAGAAAGGAATCGGATACAACTTTGCGAGGACCAATATTGGCAGTTGTGATTTTTCTTCTGATTCATATGGCTATGTGGCAGATAACGACTCACTTCTGGCAACTTTTAATGTGGATCACGATAAGAAATTCAAAATTCCACTCATCAAGCAAGCCATCACTGCCGCCGGTGGAAAACTTCCTTTGTTTGTTTCTCCATGGAGTCCGCCCGCCTGGATGAAAAACAACAGGGAGTTGTTGCATGGAGGTAAGCTGTTGAAGAGTTGCAACCAGATCTGGGCCAACCACTATGTGAAATTTATCAAAACCTATGAATCACTTGGTATTCCTGTGTGGGGATTGTCTGTCCAGAATGAACCGATGGCCGTTCAGAAATGGGAATCATGTGTCTATTCTGCCGAGGATGAAAGGGATTTCGTGAAAAATTACCTGGGACCGACGCTTCAAAAAAATGGACTTGCAGGTAAAAAGTTGATCGTTTGGGACCATAACCGCGACCTGATTTACCAACGTGCCAGTGTGGTTCTTGGCGATCCGGGTGCCGCAAAATATATCTGGGGTGTTGGATTTCACTGGTACGAAACCTGGACCAAAAGTGGCATGCAGTTCGATAATCTTCGGCTGGTTAACTGGTCGCTCGGTGAGAAATATGCCCATTCGATGGTCAACGATTTCAATTGCGGAACAGTAGCCTGGACGGATTGGAACATCCTGCTGGACACCAAGGGGGGACCAAACCATGTAGGCAATTTCTGTTTTGCACCTGTACATGCTGATGTAGCTACCGGAAAGCTCATCTTCACCAACAGCTATTTCTACATTGGACATTTCTCCAGGTTCATTCTTCCGGGAGCCAAAAGAATTGCCTGTTCATCGAACCGCGACCAACTTGAATCAACAGCATTTCTCAATCCTGATGGAAAACTGGTGGTTGTTGTGTTGAATAAAACGGATGAAAAATTTCCAATTTATTTGTGGATAGCCGGGAAAGCCGCACAGGCAAACAGTTTGCCGCATTCGATCATGACGGTCATTATTTAAATTGTTTGAAATGTTTGAAATGTTTGAACTTCGTAACTCTTCAAACAATTTTTATACCCTTCAAACTTTTCAAACAATTATTTTGGCCGGTAGAGACCTTCATGAGTCTCGCGGATCAAGTCAACCAAAGGAATTTCAGAAGGGCATCGGGTCAGATCAATCTCTTGCAAATTTTCTTCAGTCGGGAAATTGCCTGGAAACCAGTGGTCTTTCTCCTGAAACATGTTGTACCGGTATAACCCGAACTCCTTCATGTCGTAGCATTTCCAAAGGGTTCTGAACCGGAGTATTTCGGGAATATTTAGTCCGGATGGATCGTTTTCCATGCAGTAGGGATCGAAATCGGCAAAAGGAACCTGCAATTTCCGGGCTTCAAGTGACTGCCTTATATCTTCATCTTCCGGTGACATGGGAGAGGGGGCAGGAAATATGCCGTTCAGGTGTTCAAACTGAGCCGGTACCGTAAGTCCAAATGACAAGGTATGAATGGCCGCATGTCCCAGACAGAAACGTGCGTTCCACTGCAAAGGATGGATCGGACTGGTAAGATCCTTAAGCTTTTGAGGCGCATTAAACAATTGTCCGCCTTTGTCGTTGGGAGAGATAATAAACACACCCATATCTTTTGAAGCTGCCAGATCGACGGCTGGTTTATTTCGTTGGAAAAAGTAGTAATAATGGAGGTTCACGAAGTCGAACAGATCTGTCGAGATGGCTTTCAGAATCACCTCCAGCGGGCCGTGGGTGCTAAAACCAACATGTCCGATAACTCCCTCTTCCTTGAGTTTTAACAGCTCCTCTACCGGACCACCTTTGGCGCAGGCAGTATTGAGCAGCTCCATGGTATTGATGCCATGCCAGGCATAAAAATCGATGTAGTCTGTTTTTAATGCTTTTAGCTGTAGGAAGACCATTTTGCGCATCTCCTCAGCTGTTTTTGGATTTCCTTTGGTCATTAGGAAATAGGAGCAACGGGCAATTTTCAGTTCATCGTTCAGCACCCGACCATAAACATGTTCACTTTTGACATATCCCCATGCCGTTTCTATCAGATTGATGCCTTGTTTCAGGGCATTCTGAACTGTATCCCGGCATTGGTCCAGTGTGTCTGAAGGTACCTGATCGCGTGGTTCACTATTCGCATGCTTGTAACGCATTCCGCCAAGGGTGATGACACTCACCATTTTGTTGGTTTTCCCAAAACGACGGTACTCCATCTTGGGTTTGTAAATTGAAAATGAGCTAAAGTCCATAAACAGGGTTTGATAAATGCTGTAAAAATATACCAGCTATACGATTAAATCAGCAAGGAAGTTATAATAATTGCAAATCAAAGTCGTTTAGTTAAGAAAATACTTAGTGTATTCTTGGTGCCTTGGTGCCTTGGTGGCAGGAAAAAATAGGCCACAAAGACACAAAATCACTAAGGTTTCACAAAGCTAAAAAGAATCATTATCCTTAAGCAAATGATATTAATTGCAAGTATAAATTCCGGTAGGCTTACCAACCCCAGAACCGAATACCGAGGCCCAAAAACAAAATCACCAATCCTGCGATCATGTGCATGTATTTTTCGCTCTTTTTAAAAAGCGTGAGCGAAGTACCCTTAAAGCCTATAAAAACGGTGAACAGCATGGTGGAGATGGTTGCTATTCCGAAGAGCATTGCTACTGCAAATACGCCAAACATATTGTGTTGGGAAGCAGGGTAGATAAGTAACGGGATCAGCACTTCACAAGGGCCAAACACAAATATCAGGAAGAGGATCCAGGGTGTTAGCCGGGTCGTATCTTCCTTTGCCTCCTCAATTTCAGTGGTGGGTAAATGACGGTATCTTCGGATTGATTTTGGCAGAAGAAATTTTGGTAAATGGGCATGATGTCCGTTTCTTAGGTACTTGATGACTCCGAAGATGGTGTAAAAGAAACCAAACACAATGAGCATCCAGGCAACCAGATTACTCCTGCTTGCTTCAATCATCTCCAATTTGCTTACGCTGATACCGAGCGCCACCCCTGTAATTCCAAGAACGACCGATCCAACAATATGACCCACTCCGCCGAAAAAAGTGATCCAAAGTGTTTTCGAAAGCGACCATTTTCGTGCTTTGCTCAGCACAATAAAAGGAAGATAGTGATCGGGGCCCAGCAGGGTGTGAATAAACCCTAACGAGATAGCTGTTACCAGGAGTACGTGTAATTCGTTCATTTACTTATAGCTTGTTGATAAGGGAAGCCTGACATGCGGCACCAAATCCGTTGTCAATATTGACGATAGAAATACCATTTGCACAACTGTTGAGCATTGATAGTAAGGCTGATAGTCCCTTAAAATTAGCGCCATACCCAACGCTTGTCGGAACACCGATAACCGGTTTGTCTACCAGTCCGCCAATGACGCTCCCCAGGGCTCCTTCCATCCCGGCCACGACAATAATTACGCGTGCCCCTCTGATGATGTCTATTTTGTGGAATAAGCGATGAATGCCCGCAACGCCCACATCGTAAATGGTTTTTACTTCGTTACCAAGAAAACGGGCAGTTTCGGCTGCTTCCTCAGCAACCGGCATGTCGGAAGTACCTGCAGCAACGACAGCAATATAACCTTTGGTATTTTGAATTTTTTGATGTCTGAAACTAACTGTCCGGGCTAATTCATTGTATACGGCCAATGGAATTACCTCTTTGATTGCCTTGCTCATTTCAGGAGAAACCCGGCTTGCTAGTACATCCATTCCGTTTTGATACATCCGTTCGGCAATTTGTCTGACTTGTTCGGTCGTTTTTCCTGCGGCATATATCATTTCCGGCATTCCGGTACGATGCAAACGGTCGGTGTCGATCGTGGCAAAACCCATTTCAAAAGTCCCGTGGTTCGAAACCATCTGCAATGCTTCCGGCAGGTCTAGTTCACCTTGTTTGTATTTTTCAAATATGTCAGTTAGGGTCATATTACAGATTCCTGATTACTTCGCGTTCAACCTCTTCGATACTAATATTGTACTGTTTTGCAATTAATTTACACTCTTCGTATTCGGGTTTTGAACGGATAATTTTTCCTTCAAAAACTGATTGTTTTATGGTGATCAACCCGAATTTGGTCTGTATAGCCTTCTCAACTCTTGGCAAAACACTTTTTTTTACCGTGTACTCCCGCAATCCGATAGAAGTGCTGTGATTAAAGATGATCCCTTTGATCATATTGACCTTTTCGGGCGAACACAATACGCTTAACTTATTGGCCGGGCGCGATTTTTTCATGAGGATGGGGGTGAGCCAGGCATCAGCAGCGCCTGCTTCGAAGAGTTGTTCCATGATAAATTCGTATCGTTCCGGATTCATGTCATCGATGTTGCATTCTATCATCGTGGCGCTCTCTTCTTTCAGATCGGATGCCATTGTCTCGGTATCCGACAGGTAGACCCGCAAAACATTCGGAACATCTGAAACATCCCTTTGCCCTATTCCATAGGCAGTTTTTGTAATTGGGAAGTTTATTTCTGAAGTAAATTCATCGACTGTCGCCACCAGAATCGCGGCCCCGGTGGGTGTGGTTGCTTCGTGCTGTACCAATCCGGTTTTAACCGGAACATTTGCCACAATTAAGGCGGTTGCTGGCGCCGGGACCGGCATGATGCCATGGGCGCATTTAACGGTTCCGCCACCCAACTGAATGGGGGAGGAGAGCACTTTATCCACCTTAAGGTATTCCAGACAGATGGCTGCACCTACAATGTCAGCAATGGAGTCCAGGGCGCCGACTTCATGGAAATGGACCCTTTCTACCTCTATCTGGTGCACTTTGGCCTCAGCAAAGGCGATAAGGCTAAATATCTTCAGCGAGTTGGCTTTCACTTTGTCAGAAAGTGTGCTGTTGTTGATGATCTCTTCCACGTGCCGCAGATGACGGTGTTTTTCGTTGTCAGGATCTTCCACAACGACAGTGGCTTTGGTGCCGGAAATTCCGCGACGGAGATCTTTGGATATTTCCAGATGAAAACCTTTGATGTTCAGTTTCTTTAATTCATCTTCCAGGTAGGCAGCATCAACACCAAGGTCGAGCAGCGCTCCGAGGTTCATGTCGCCGCTGATACCGGCAAAGCAATCGTAATATAATATTCTCATTTATATCGTTATAAATTGGTTAACACGCGGTTCATTTTACCCGAGACCAAACCCTCCCGGTCGACTTCACACTTTTCGAATCCCAGTGCAGTAATTTTTTTGACGACCTCATTCTGAACAAGGGTTAGTTTTTCCAGCTCTTCTTTGCGCACTTCAATCTTGCCATAACTACCGTAATGTCTCACGCGGACATCCTCGAAGCCATAACTGTTCAGTATCTCTTCGGCAGCCTCAATCTGCCTGAGTTTTTCGATGGTGACCGTATGGTTATAAGGAATTCTTGAGCTTAAGCAGGGGCTGGCAGGTTTGTTCCAGTTGGGAAGCTCAAAATAGCGGGCAATTTGTCGTAACTCCTCCTTGGTGACATTGCAATCGACCATGGGCGACTGTACTTCAAATTGTTTTGCAGCGTCTATACCGGGCCGGTAGTCGCCCAGATCATCGGCATTGGTGCCGCTCAATACTTCGAACCCGGGATATTTCTTGCATATATCGGTCAGGTCGTGAAACAAGTGTTCTTTGCAAAAGAAGCAGCGGTTAATCGGATTTTGGTTGTACCGCTCATCTTCCAACTCCCGTGTAACGATGACTTCCAGGTTTATGTCGAACTGTTCGCAGAAAGCTTTTGCTTGTTGAAAATCCCTGTTTTTGAGACTTTCCGAATTGGAGATTACCCCTATGGTTTTTTCCTTACCCTGAAATTTCCGGGCCAGATAAAGCACCAGGGTTGAATCTATTCCTCCCGAGAAGGCAACGATCGACCCTTGTCGTTGTGCAAACCAATTTTCCAATACCCTGAGTTTTTCGGTAAGTTGCGGAGATATATTTTCCATCATTTTCAATTTTCGGTGTTTGAATTCTTCCTGACCTTCATTTTCAATTTTCATGCGTATATAATTTGTTTTTTAATAGTCGCATGGAATACCCACATATTCATTTTCGTTTGATGTGATAGATGTTTCATGGGTATTTCAATTGTTCATTATCCATTAAATTTAATCGGCCCTACTCATGCTTAACTTACCATGATGGAGCCCTTTGATTGAAATTAAAATATCGGATAACTCAGTTAGCCTGCTTGCCGAACCTTTCACAGTTACCACTTCTAACCATTTGTCCGGCTCCAGCATAAATCGTTGGGATGACAATACTTCGGAATGAAATTTTTCCAATTCTGTTGCAATATGGTTGATGATCTCCCGTTTTTTTGGATCATACAGCAAGGTGATGGCTCCGGCAACCTGATTGTTACACTGCCATTTTTTTTCTACAATATTCTTGCTAATCAGCTGACGAATAGCCTGTGAGCGATTGGTATAGAAATTCTCTTTCACATATTCGTCGAGCGCATCGAGTAGAGGCTGTTCAATGGAAATACCAAAACGAGTGACTGACATAATAACATGAATTTAATAAAAGATAACACGATGTAAAAATAATAATTTTGAACAGATCCCAATCTATATTATCTAACTTTTGGTAAGAGAAAATTGGTTATTACTTAACAGGGTTAGTAAATCAGATTAACTATCTTTGGATTCATTGGGAGCAGGGAGCTTGACTGGTTTTCTGTATCATCGTTGAAGTTTCTTACTCAATTGCATCAGTAGACTAAAGAAGATATTAACTAACTGATAATTAATAGTAAACTTTGGAAAATAAATTAAAGAACAGAAATTCTCTGAATTGGGTTTCCTGGTTTCTGATCGTCACTTTAACGGTCACAGTACTGCTCTCTTTTTTGAAAATGTTTAACCTTGCTGACCTGAACATTGAACTGCTGAGATTTTGCCGGGTATTGACAATTTTGTTGTTTGGATCTTTTGCCTGGCGAAAAAAATCCTTGACAATATGGATTCTTTTCGGGCTGGTTGCCGGAGCCGAATTTGGTTATGACTTACCCAAAACCGCCGGAGGACTTCAATTTCTGAGTGAAATCTTCCTGCGAATGATCAAAACCATCATCGCACCACTGTTGTTTGCTACGCTGGTGAATGGTATTGCCGGGCATACGGATCTGAAGCAAGTTGGAAGGATGGGTTGGAAATCGCTGCTTTATTTTGAGATAGCATCAACTTTGGCGCTGGTAATCGGCCTGATCGCCATCAATGTTTCGAAGGCAGGGGTCGGAATTAATCTCTCCGCGATCACAGGCAATATTCCTGCTGTTGCAACCAAAATGCAGACAACGCAGGAGTTCATCCTTCATATTTTTCCGGAAAATATTGCCAAAGCAATTGCCGAGGGCAACATTCTTCAGATTGTCATCTTCAGCATCATCTTTGGGATCGCCCTCTCCATGCTGAATGAGAAATACAAATCCCCCATGTTGAAGCTAACGGCAAGCCTGACAGAGGTGATGTTTAAATTTACCGGCATCGTCATGTACTTTGCACCTGTGGCGGTTTTTGCTTCCATCGCTTTCACGATAGGGCACATGGGCACCGATGTACTCTTTACACTGATGAAATTGCTGGCAACTTTGTATGTTGCACTCATTGCATTTCTATTGCTGGTATTATTTCCAATCGCATTGCTTTTCAGGATTCCCGTTCTGAAATTTATGGAAGCGGTTTCAAAGCCTGCCTCCATCGCCTTTGCGACAGCCAATTCAGAATCCGCACTGCCTTCTGCCATGGAATCGATGGAGGCCTTCGGGGTGCCACGAAAAATTGTCTCTTTCGTGATTCCAACAGGTTATAGCTTTAATCTTGATGGTTCAACATTGTACCTTTCCCTTGCAGCCGTATTTGTGGCGCAAGCTGCAGGAATTGATCTCTCCATCGAAAAGCAAATTGCTATTGCATTGACTCTTATGCTTACCAGCAAAGGGGTAGCAGGAGTATCCAGGGCATCCTTTGTCATCCTTTTGGGTACAGTAACAACATTCGGACTTCCGGTAGAGCCGGTGATGATCATTCTCGGAATTGACGTTTTGCTCGATATGGCCAGAACCGGAGTTAATGTCATTGGAAACTGTCTTGCCACTGCCGTGATAGCACGGTGGGAAGGGGAGTTCGATGAGAAGAAGGCGTTAGCCGATCGAATTTAAACCATCAAGGTTTTCGAAAACCTTGATGGTTTTATACGTTGTACGGAGCTCTCATCTCCCTGATATACAATTTATTTGCCTCCAAATCTCCGACAACTTCACCCTTGATCGGATCCCAGGTAACCTTGCGGCCGGTACGGATGGCGATATCTCCCATGTGGCTGATGGTGTCTGAGATGATTGCCTCATCCAGCGGACAGAGTTCGGGTTCTTTCCCTCTGACCACAGAAATGAACCTGCTTCCCATGGTATTGTTTTCGCCCTTTACCCTGCCATTGGCCTGTTTGGGAACACTGTTGAGTTTTTGGTTCAGTTCCGGAATGTTTGACTCTACCGAGGATCTGCTCAGGGATATCCAACCTTTGCTTCCAAAAAATGTGGTACCATTTGATTCCTTGACTGCCCTGTCTTTCAGAATGGTATTGGAGGCGATATCCTGGCTTATAAAGTGAACTTTCAGGCCACTTTGGTAATTCAGGTTCAGATCCCATGAGAGGATGTTGTTGTACAAACCGCCTGTGGGCCAGAATTGTCCGGTTCCTTCACAACTGTAATTACCAGAAACCTTGTCTTTCAAAATCCATACCAGAATATCCAGTGGATGCGCTCCCCAGCCGCCTAAAAATCCGATGCTGTAATCGTTGTTGAACCAGGAACTGTTGTTGGTAACGCGATCGGGGCAGTAAGGCCTCATCGGCGCCGGACCTGTCCATCGGTCAAAATCGAAACCGGCGGGTACCGGAACTTCGTTGCAAACAGGCGACGGAACATCGTTCTTGCCTGGAGCCCACACATCCACACGTTCAATTTCCCCGATCAATCCCTCCCGGATCATGTCGTAACCCATTTGCATATGGGCAAGTGTCCGTTGCTGTGTCCCGTAATGAAATTTTACGTTGTTGGCTTTCAACTCTTTTGCCAGAACCAGGTTTTGAGGATAGCTCAGTCCAAGTGGCTTGGCCAGCATGATGTGTTTTCCTGCCCTGGCGGCCTTGATGGCGGCCAGCACATGCCAATGGTCGGGCGTTGTGATGTGGATTGCATCGATATCTTTCCGTGCCAGCAATTCATCCATCTCAAGATAAGTTTTACACTCCTCAGTTGTAAATTTGTTCTCCTTGTAAAACTGGTTGACGCGTTGTGCCGCACTCTCGCGGCGATCTTTGAACGTGTCGCAGAAGGCAATATTCAGGGCTTCCCGCAAGGGGACAAAATAGTTCATCAACTCCTCGGTACCTCTCGATCCAACGCCGATATGACCTATAACCAACCGGTCGTTGGCACCTTTGTGGTTGGAGCAGGAGGTTAATACGGTAGGCAACAGGGTTGTTCCCAGCGCAATTTTCCCGGAGGTTCCGAGGAAGGAACGGCGGGTGAGTTTTGTGTTTTTTTCGTTTGTTTCCATTGTTAATAGTTTTGTAGTTAATTCTTATTTCTTCAACTCCCCTTCAATCATCTGTATCCGATACTTCAATCTCCAGTTTGTTCCTTTCTTCAAGACAACAGGGCGGTCAAAAATCACGGCAGGACTAAAGTAGTAGAATGGGATGAGCGGATCGTTGATAATGTACCAACTGCTTGTGGCCGACCTGAATTGTGGATCCTGTTCGATTTTGATGCCAACTTTTTTACCGGTCAGGCTTTCAAATCCATAATATTGCCAGTCGCATTTTTTGCATTGCGCCGTGTCACCGGATGATTTGAATACCGGTGCTGTAAAATCCTGGTTGAACCGGATGGAAATACCGGCATAACCGCCCTGGATCCTTCCACCCCTAATGGCAGGAGGCGTACGATCGAGGACGACACTATCTGCCAGTATTTTGAAGAGATGATCTTCGTCAATAAAGTAATTTCCATCTTTATCCGGGATAGATACATGGTAACTGCGTTCTTCCGACATGACCGTCTCCCCTTTGAGCGGATGGTAGTTGATATTTAGCTGGATATCGCAGGTGAAATCCGGGTTATGGACAATCTTTGAATTCATTATTTCTGTGGAACCCTCTGATTTATATCCGGTTTTGGCAGATCTGTTTTCGTTCAGGTATTCCCAGTAGTTCAAATGATTGATATATTTCCAGCAGAACCACATCCCGAGATGCCATGGGTGATCGGGCGGGGAAACACAGGTAATCATGGTGTTGTTCACGGTAAGCGGATGGAAATAAGGTCTTTGAAAACGATCTTTGTAGTTGAATTGCCAGACGATCTCTTTGTGGTTGAGCAGCGTAAAGGTGGTATCGGATTCCATCCAGCTGTAATGCGGTTTGCCCGGATTTTGGGCCAAACTCATCTCCACCGGAGGTTTAAATGTGACCGCTTTGCGTGCACACCATTGGGCCGCACGGACCAAAAGTGTACGCATACCTGAATTGAGCAGCGCGCGCTCATCATGGCCCAGGATGGTGAAGAAGCTTCTTCCTTTTCCAGTTTGATTCACCCAAATCGAAGGTTCATCGATCGGATGTCCGTCTTTGGCATTGGTGGCTTTGAGCGAACCAATTGCTTTCGCACCGGAGTAAAGTTCCGTTTTTTCCCAGATCTCATCCATGATCTGAAATCCTTTTAATCCTTTGGTAATAGGATGTTTCTGATCTAAATTGTACAGTTTGGCTACAATCGGGGCATTATGAAAGGTCTCTTTTCCCCATCTGCCAATACCAATCTTCCGGTAGTCGTCCCACCCATAAAAGGAGGAAGCCCCGGCATGAAAAAAGAGGGCGCCGCCGCCTTCACTGACATACTTCATGAAATCGGCTTCCCAACTGCTGCTCAGCCTTCTGTTGTTATCCGGCCAGGTGTTGGCATTGCTGATAACAAGGTCGAATTTTTTCAGATCGGTATACTTTAAACTATCCGGTTTTTCAGTGACCTGAGTCTCGAAAAGATTTGCTTCGTCAAGAATTCTGTTGAGCAAAGGGGTCGTTTTTTTCCAATCGTGGTTATTTGATCCGCTGAGAATCAGTACTCTGATTGGCTTTTTCTGATGCTGTACAGGAGCAGCACTGCTCCTGTCTGAGAATGCCACTATGACCAGGAAGAAAAAGATAAAATGGATTCTGTTCATTTTGGAATAGTTTTTTTCAGAGACAATGGAGTTATAGTAACGGCGAGAGATGTTCGATGCTTCGGATTGCCTCTTCGATTGTGCCGCATTCGACACTGAAAACAATTTCCTTTCCGGATGATTTAACAATGTCGATGACTCTTTTCCAATCAACTACGCCATCCCCACAGGCGCAACCAACAGGTGTCCCTGTTACCTTACCGCGTTGCAATTCGCTTTGCGCCATGCTGATGTCTTTGGCATGGAGATGGACCAACCTATCTTTAACATGTTCGAGCCATTCATACATATCCGATCCGCCTGCCAGATAGCTGTTTCCGGTATCAAAATTAATTCCGATGGCCGTAGAATTTACCAGCGAATAGATACTGTCCAGCCCATCCGGTGTTTTGCTGTATTGCTGATGAGGCTCTAGTCCAATTAGGATGCCATGACGTTCGGCCACCATGGAGGCTTCTGTCAGGGTATAGGTCATCAACTGGTAATCCTGTTCTTTGGTGGTCCAGAATGGTTTTGGACCTTCATCCGTATTCACCACAGGCGCTCCTGCCTGAGCAGCCCATCGGATCGCCATCTTCAGGTATTCGACACTGATCTCCGGTTTGCACAATGGCGTATGGGAAGATAATCCGGAAAGTTTGACCCCATGTTCGGCGCATAACTGTTTTACCCATAACGGGTCATCAAAAAGTGATACGGAATGAAAATAACCTGCTTCACTGAGCAATTCCCTGCCAAGGTGAACCATGGGCTCAATATACTCGTATCCAATTTCAGCGGCTTTGGCTACGCCATTGGCAAAGGACATATCGTGGTGGCGCACAAACTCCATGTTAATTCCAAGACGGACGATTCCCTTTTTTTGCATAATCTAAAATGTTGAATAGTTGTTAATAGTTAATGAATTCGTTGAGGTAAATATAGTAAAAAAAATAAATCAGACCTGACAGGTTTCCAAAACCTGTCAGGTCAGGAGTAACCATCCTTCAATTTGTTCGACTTCAATTTTTTGATTATGCTGGAATTTGAAATTGGCCACATTATCGAACCAGCCAATAACCGGTTTACGATGCAGTTTGGTGGGTTTGACCGAAATGCAGGTCAGGTAGCTGCTCCAGGGATAGTCCGTTGCCAGTTCACAAAAATTGTGATGAACAGGGTTGTGGTGAATGTATAGGACTACCTGTTTTAAATGATGTGCATCGTTGATCTTTTTTCTTTGGAAAGGTCTTTCAAAGAGTGCTCCATGACGAAAAAAACGTTTATTAACGGCTTTGGTATAGGCATTGAACAGATTTGAGAAATGCTGGTGAGGTGGTTTGAGTTTCATCAGACCTGACAGGTTTCCAAAACCTGTCAGGTCCGGAAGAATTTCGTTCTCTTCCTTTATCCTCACCAGAAAGTGAAAATGGTTGGGCATTAAAACCCAGGCATAAGTTTCGGCAACTGGAGAAATATATTGATCATATAGTTTCAGAAAATATTCATAGTTTTCGTTCTCTTTGAAAATATTGCAGCTATTGATGCCACGATTGTAAATATGATAATAACTGCCAAATGCTAACTTTTCGGTCTTTTTCACAGTAAGTTGATTTAGTCTATGTAAGTTACAAAAAAAATTGCACATTTCAAACCTGTCAGGTTTGATGATCAATGCATTAGTATTTTTCGTAATTTTATAAGCACAATACTAAGTTTGTATATGAAAAAACCAAAGAATCTGTTCTTCGACATTCCAAATGGATGGATGTTTTTTTCGCTCCTGGCATGCCTCGCTTTTATTGCTTTTTATAATCTCCAGAACAAACATACCGATACAACTACCCGAAAGATGCAATTTTACAGTGTTTCCGATTTTCAGCGTGTTCCTAAAATTGACGGGCATTTTCACTACAACTCAAGTGATGTCAGATTTCTGAAATTTGCGGATTCATTGAATTTCAGGATCATATCTCCAAATGTAGATGCCGGGACGTCAATTGATAAGCAACTTGAAATTACCACTGTTATCAAACAGCAGTTTCCTGGTAAGTTTGCATTTTTTGGAACTTTCACGGTAGACAATTTTGGAAATTCCGGATTTGGCAAAGAGACAGTTGACCGAATTGAGCTATGCATGAAAGCAGGCGCTTCAGGTATTAAGATCTGGAAGAATATTGGGATGTCATTGCAGGAGAATTCCGGCAAGTTCGTCATGGTTGACTATCAAAAGTTTGATACGGTTTTCAACTACCTTGAAAAGCATCAGATCCCTTTGCTTGCGCATCTGGGTGAGCCAAAAAACTGCTGGCTACCGGTTGATCAGATGACAACACCCAACGATAAGCGGTATTACCGGGATCATCCACAATACCATATGTTTTTGCATCCTGAGTCTCCTTCCTATGAAGACCAGATCAATGCGCGCAACCAACTGCTCCAAAAACATCCAGGGCTTGAGTTCATTGGCGCACATTTGGCCAGTGAGGAGTGGAGTGTGGAGGAGTTGTCCCGAAGTTTCGACCGCTATCCTCAGTTAAAGGCGGATCTTTCTGCCCGGATAAGCCATCTGGAGTACCAGTCTTCAAAAGACCGTGAGAAGGTGAGGGATTTTCTGATTAAATACCAGGATCGGATCATTTATGGAACGGATATGTCTGTCAATGAAAAGAGTACCAATTATGCCTCTGTTTGTGAAGGGATGAAAAGAACCTGGTTGGACCACTGGACCTATCTGGCCACAGACTCGACCATGGTTTTCAAAGATATGCCTGACACAAAACTGAAGGGACTACAATTGCCCAAAGAGGCCGTTGATAAAATATTTTGCAAAAATGCCGAAAGGTATTTCAAAAATTGAGCAGAAAAATGGCAGTTCATAAGACTTTTATCTCATCGGCGCATGCTTAAAATGGCCCTGAAAAGTTATATTTGAAGAAAAGAAAATCGTTATGACAGATAAACAGTGGGAAGCTTTGTTGGCTGTGGTTGAGGGTAGAAGTATCGATAAAAAGGCGCTTGGATTTATAATAGACAGTCCCTGGCTGCCCGGTTGGGCTGGTATCTCAACACTGGATTACTATTCATCGGATGATATTTGGCTGAAAACCAATCTGAAGGCCATAGATCTTTTCCCGGAGGTAACTTTCCTGCCGGGATTCTGGTCGGAATATGGTATGTGCACCGAACCTTCGGCTTTCGGGGCACGGTCGGTGTGGTATGAATCCAATCTGCCTCATGCCGAGAGGGTCATCCATTCGGACGAGGACATCGATCGTTTGCCCCAACCCAATGTGACCAGCGATGGGTTGCTCCCTTTCATGATCAACAGGCTGAGGCTGATTGAACCAGTCATGATAGAGAAAGGCCACCAGATTAAATTCGCTGTTACCCGCGGTCCATTGAATATTGCCACCTTTTTGATGGGCACTTCCGAATTCATGCTTCTTTTGGCATTGAATCCTGATAAGGCACACCAACTGATGGAGAAAATCACCAAATTTATTGAAGATTGGGTGCAGTACCAGAAAGCTTGTTTCCCTTCCATCGAAGGAGTTCTTTTGTTGGACGATATCGTTGGTTTTGTCGGGGAAGATGAGTGCAGGGAATTTGTGGTGCCCTATATCAGGCGGTGTTTCGGTGCAATAGAATCAAAAATCGGCTTCTTCCACAACGATGCTTTTGGATTGACCTGCGCCCCTTTCCTGCAGGAGATGGGAGTCAACCTCTTCAATTTCGCCTTTGACCATCCAATCAACCAGATCAGGGAACTTGCCGGAGCAGAAGTTGCCTTGATTGGCAATCTGCCACCCCGCGATGTGCTGGCTGCCGGTAAACCGGAGGAGGTCTATTCAGCAACCCAAACAATGATGAGAGAGGCCAACGATCACAGCCGGATCATATGGTCGTGCGGTGGTGGGATTCCTCAAAATGTATCTACTGAAAACCTGCAGGCATTTGTTAAGGCTGTAAAAGATTATATGTAATTTTATTCCAGTAAATAACCAATCAAACCAAACAAAAACCATGGTGAACAACACTTTCGAACTCAAAAAAGGTAAACTAGTATTTGAAGAGGACAAGATTTTAATTACGGACAATGCCAGGTATTTAAAGCGTTCCAGACTTTTATCCTCAGGTATATTGATCCTTTTTGGACTCTATAATCTGATGAATTTCCTGAAGCACAACGACATTCCCGCGCAATGGAGTGGGTTACTTGTCGGAATATTTGGCTTGATTTTTCTTGTCATTGCACTTTTAACGAATGCTCAGAGTGAAATATATTTGAAAGATGTGAAATCAATGAAAGTAAGAAGAATTTTCTTCAAGGAATATCTTGTAATCAAACTAGCCAACAACAGGACCAGACAAGTTGCCGGAATCTACAATGCGGAAAGGCTCGAGGAGTACATTAAAACAATATCACTTCCAAAATAACTTTTTCTTCATACAACAAACAACAAACCAAACAAATGGAAAGAAGAAATTTTCTGAAAAGTTCCTCTGCTGCAATGGCCGGAGGAATGATAATCCCGACAATTGTTCCCTCTTCCATATTCGGAGCAAATGCACCCAGCAACAAAATCAATGTGGCCCAGATAGGCTTCGGCCGGATTGCCATGGGTCATGATCTTGCTGAGACACTGCCAATCGATTTGGCCAGGGTTATCGCGGTAGCAGACCTTGACTCAAACAGGGCAGCCAAAGGCAAGCAGTTTATCGAGGATTTTTATGCCAAAAAGAGCGGAAGCACCTCGGCTATCAATGTGAAAACGTATGGAGATTACCGCGAAATGCTGCTCAACAAGGAGATTGATGCGGTAATGATTTCTACGCCGGACCACTGGCACGCACAACCTGCCATTGAAGCTACCCTTGCGGGGAAGCATGTTTATTTGCAGAAACCTACTGCTCTGACTATCGCGGAAGGTCGGATGTTGGCGGATATAGTGAAGAAGAAGGGTAATATATTTCAGCAGGGAACCCAGCAGCGAGCCATGCCACAGTTCCGCATAGCTGCAGAACTGGTCCGTAACGGCAGGATTGGCAAACTGCATACGGTCAAAATCGGATTGCCGGGCGATCCTTCAGGTCCGGCGGCGCCTGAGATGCCAATACCCAAGAATCTCAATTACGACATGTGGCTAGGGTCAACACCCGAAGTCTATTATACCGAGATGCGCGTCCATCCGCAGAACAGCATGAGCGACCGTCCGGGATGGTTGCGTTGCGAGCAGTTCGGTGCAGGAATGATTACCGGCTGGGGACAACACCACTTCGATTCGGCAGCCTGGGGTATGGACACAGAGTACACTGGACCCATCACCATCAATGCGATGGCCACTTTCCCAAAATCGGGTTTGTGGGATGTGCATGGCGATTTCCTGGCGGTAGCCGAATACAAAAATGGCATCACCCAGCTGACCAGTGGAGCCTATCCCAATGGCATCCGTTACGAAGGGAGTGAAGGCTGGATATTTGTGACCAGAGGAGCTTATACTGCTTCAGCAAGTGATCCTGTTTCGCAAAAAAGGAGCAGCAGGGCGCTGGATGCAAGCGATCCCAAAATCCTGACTTCAGTGATCAAAGAGAATGAGATTCATTTGTACAAGATTGACAACCAGCACCAAAACTGGCTCGATTGCATCATATCCGGCAAAGAACCCATCTCACCGGTTGAGAAAGGGCACAGGGCCTGTACGGTGTGCCTGCTGACCCATATTTCCATGAAGCTGGGAAGGAAATTGGACTGGGATCCGGATACGGAGAAATTTGTCAGGGACGATGAGGCGAATAAGATGCTATCAAGATCGCAGCGGTTCCCGTATGGAACCACAAATATCAAAATGTGAGGTTAGAGAAAAGAGGGGGAGACTTGGCGAGGGGGAGAGTGGACGAGTGCGACTCCTGAAGATTCCCTGAGTAGAGCAGAAACAGAGAAACAATGAAGGGACAAGCGCTACACCGGGGTTAAGCCGCGTAGTGGCGAAATATTGGTAGCCCGGGGTTAAGCGACGAAGGAGCGTTACCCCGGGTAAGGGAATGAAGATAGACCACCGTCCGAGCTATCATATTTAAAAATGTTATAAGCCTATTTCGGACGGAAGGATCAAATATTGAAAATTGCCTTTTGCTGTTATTTCGTCTTTATTTCTATTTCAATTTATTTCTATCTATTTCCACTTATTTCAATTTAATTCAATTTATTTCAATTGTATAAAATCATATTATGAAGAAAATAGGCTTGCTTTTTGTTCTAGTGTTATTGCTATCTTGCCTCCACCAGCTTCAGGCAGTCAAGCTTACAGCCGTAAAGGTAGGATCCAAAATCAATGTGACCATCGATGGCAAATATTTCACCAGCTATATTTGCTCCTCCGATGAGAAATATCCCTTCTTCTATCCGGTCAACGGCCCCCTTTCAGGTGGATCCGTTACCTCCATGCGGAATGGAGAATATCCGCACCACAGTTCGCTTTTCTTCGGTTGCGATCAGGTGAATGGCGGTAACTACTGGCAGGAGGGGCTGGAGCGTGGGCGCATTATCTCGGTAAATGCCGAAATTTTAAAAGAAGGAGGAGACTCTGTGGTGATTTCGGATGAGTGCATCTGGAGCCGTCCCGGTGCGCTTTCCCCAATCAAAGACAGCCGTAAATTTACCCTCACTTCCCCTTCGGCTACTGTTCGGCTGATAGATGTGGAGATAACCATGGAGATGTTGATGGATGTGACCATCAAAAAAACCAACCACTCACTTTTCAGTGTCCGGATGGCTGCCGATCTCTCTGTCAAAAATGGCGGCACCATGGTGAATGCCGAAGGAAATAGTGGTGAGAAGGCCACTTTTGGTAAGAACTCCCCCTGGATGGATTACTTCGGAAAGAGGGGGGATTTTGTGGAAGGGATAGCTATTCTTCAGCATCCAACCAATCCGTGGTTTCCCTCACCCTGGTTCACACGTGACTACGGATTTATGTCGCCAACACCAATGTACTGGCCTGTCAATGAAGTAGAAACTACCGTGAAGAAAGGGGAAAAGCTCCTTCTGCGATACAGGGTAGTGGTGCATGGAGGAAATACTACTGAAGCCAAAGTGAAGGAACTATTTGAACAATATAAATAATTAAACACCCTCAAGGTTTTTAAAACCTTGAGGGTGTTTAATTCTATTTCGCAATCTTCATCTCGTTCAGCAAATATCCCGCTCCCCCAAATTTATCCATGATAAACAGGGTGTAGCGAATATCCACATTGATGCAACGTTGCAGCGAAGGCTCAAAGATAATATCGCTGCTCATGGACTCCCAGTTGCCATCGAAGGCCGTACCAATCAGCTCGCCTTTTTTGTTCATCACCGGACTACCTGAGTTACCTCCGGTAATGTCGTTGTTGGTCAGGAAGGCAACCGGCATGCGACCATCTTTCATGGCATACTGGCCAAAATCTTTGGCATTGTAAAGCTCTTTCAGTTTTGCAGGGACCACAAACTCCCAATTTTTAGGATCCTCTTTTTGCATCACACCATCCATGGTGGTTACGTAATCGTAGATCACACCATCTTTTGGGGAGTAGTTCAGCACTTTTCCATAGGTCAAACGCATGGTGGAGTTGGCATCCGGATAGATGGCCTGCCCGGCTTTCATCTCCAGCATACCGGCGATGTACTGTTTTTGCCCTTTGGCATATTGCACGCGGTACTGCTCCAAATCCTTCATGTATTTCATCATGGAAGAAGAGATATCTATGGCTACCAAATAGGCAGGATCTTTCAGAAGTGCATTTTTATCTCCTGCCAGTGCGGCTTTCAGATTCTCTTCAGAGACAAATGCCGAATGACTGAAAAGTGCATCCACAGCGGCATCGATGTTTCCGTTGTAGTCAGTATCGATAGTTTTATAAAAAGCAGGCAGATCGGTTGCCGGAACTTTCTCTTTGAAGAGGGCAATCAGTGCCTTGGCAACCTTTTTATCTGTTGCTACACTGTAATCTTTGTAGAAATCAGCCGGAGTTCCCCCATAATAACCACCTCTGCCTCCTCCCTGGCCACCTCTTTCACTGCCTTCCGGCCGGGGTGTAAACCGGTTGGCTGCGGAGGTCAGTTCAATGGAATTCAGTGCCTCCATGTAATACCTGGAGAGCATCTGAAGTTTGGCCCTGCCTTCGATAGCAGATTTTATGTCAGGCAAGGCTTTCCCATATTTTTCTACCCTGGCCGGATCAGCCGCTACCCATTCGGTGAAAATCTTCTCTTCAGCGGCCCTTCTATCCATTACTTTCAATTTGGCAAAGGTCTCGTTCATGCCAATCGCTTTTTTCCAAAAGTTGGATGATCCGGCATATTTGCTCGAATATTGTAACCTGATTTTGGGATCTGCCTCCATGTCAGCCATCAATACATTCTGACGGACACCTCTTACCAGGATGGTGACGGCGTTGGTAATCTCGCTGGTCTCCTTTACTTCGTAGGAGGTCATGAAACGGTTGGTTCTGCCGGGATAACCGATGATCATGGCAGGATCGTTCTGGCTGACTCCCTTCAGTGAGATGGTCAGGTATTTTTTTGGTTGGTATGGTACGTTATCCTTGGCGTACTCGGCTGGGTTGTTGTCTTTGTCGACATAGATGCGAAACATGCTGAAATCGCCTGTATGACGCGGCCACATCCAGTTGTCGGTATCGGCGCCGAATTTTCCGATGGAGGAGGGGGGAGCGCCCACGAATCGGATGTCGCTGTAGGTCTTGGTAACCACCATGTAATATTGATTGTCGCCGAAGAAAGAGACGACTCTGGCTCTCAGGTACTTGTTTCCTTTAACTGCTTTGGCTGTCAATGTATCTGAAATGGTTGCGAATGCTGCATCTTTAGCTTTGGGATCGGCAGCTCCGGCCATCGCATCCGTTACCGCCTTGGTTACATCTTCAAACCTGTCGAGGAAAGTAACAGAGAGTCCCTTGGCAGGAAGCTCCTCATCCCGGTTTTTGGCCCAATAACCATTTTCGAGGTAGTCGTGGTCGACTGTGCTCAGCTTTTGAATCGTACCGTAGCCACAGTGATGGTTGGTCAGAACGAGCCCCTCTTTGGAGATCAGCTCAGCTGTACAGCCACCGCCAAAATGCATCACTGCATCCTTCAGACTGGATTTGTTGATGTCGTAAATGTCTTTGGCAGAGAGTTTAAAGCCCATCTCCGACATTTTTTTGCTGTTCAGCTTCTGAAGCAGCGGAAGCATCCACATCCCTTCGTCCGCCCTCACAGAGCCGGCAGACAAAATGATGGCAGACAAAATCAGTAATCCGAATTTTCTTAGGTTCATCATGTTATAATTTGATTTTAAAAGTGTTAACAGATTATATGCCAGACAATGATAACAAAAAAGTTCAGAGTAAAAAATGAGAAATACGGTCAAATTGATTAACGTACTTTTGATAGCAAATAGACTGATTTATCAATATATGGTTTAACTGAAAGAGAAATGATAATGCAACATTCTGCCCGCATTAGCTCCTCTAACGAATCCGGAAAATAGTTTCCCGTATCAGTAATCTTTAACATATTTATTTCATTAATTTTACTGAGAGGTAAATGAAAAACTGGTACCTGAAAATACGCTATTCGTTGTATAGGCGCAATATTGCGCTTAGCAATGAGTTAACGGCAAGCACACTGACATTAGTACAATAATAAAATAACATAATATGAATCGACTAATTTTTTTTCTTATTGGGACATTATTTGCAAGTGATGCTTTTGCTAATGTGAACTTTATCGACATTTCCAAAATAAGCAGCAATGATAATTTAGTTAATGGATTCAATTACATAAAAGAGAATCAAAATTATTTCGACCATTGGACAAACGAATGGAAATATGACAAACCTAAAGATGAGTTTGTTAAAACTCTTCGGGAATCTTTCTCAATGTTTTCAGCTATTACGATAAAGAATGAAGAACTATTTTTACTCCTAGGTGATATCTCTCATTATTTATACAATCTTGATGATACTGTTTATAATAAGCTTGCTGTTACTAATTATAATGCAGCAATCAAAAGTAATCCCAAGGATTACAGAGCCCATTGGTTCCTAGCTTATCATTATGCTCAGGCAAATGTTCCCAATAGTGCTATCGAAAATTTTATTAGAGCTCAAGATCTCCTAACCTCAGAACAACCCGCCGACTTTTGGGATGATTATGCCTGGTCAACGGCAATTGCAGGTATGCCTTCCCATTCAATATATGCTATGGAAAAGGCAAGAAATATTCTTGGTAAACAAGGAAATATTGAAAGCCAACTTGGTCAAAATATACGTAACATGATTGTTCCGGTACAAAATGATAGTACCTATGAGTCAAGAGAAATTTGGACTGCAACTCGGGGGGAAAAAGTAACTTTCATTTGTCGTCCGCTTGGGATTAAATTTTTAATTGACTCTACTTGGAACTTATCAATTAAAAACTATATCAACCACCAATGCTTTATTTCATTAGAACCGACTACATTAAAAAACAATAAAGGGAAAGAAATACATTACTCATTAGCACTCTTAATGAAGGTCGTAAAAGATGAGGATAAATTAGATGACTTCTTAAACACATTTGTTTCAAAATATCCGCGAAATAATAAAGTTCAATTTTCTGATAAATACGATAGAATGAGTGCGTTTGAAATACATGATAATACTATTTATCAAGACATAGGTGGCGGCCATTTGTATATGATTGGAATAGAAAGGGAAATGCCAGAATACTCAGGACTTCTTCTTGAAAATCCAATGTCATTACCTAGCGGAGAAAAAGATAAAATGACCTATTACACTGTTTCGGGTGGCAAAAATAGATTTAAGGGAAGAATCTTTTATTTAGTCATATTAGACACTTGCGAAGACATTCACAAAGAATCTTATGCTGTTTTGAAAAAATTCTTTGACCAACAAATGGTTATTGAGTGAACCAGAACAAAATATGCCAGCCGTTAACAACACCTACCCGCAACCAGGGCAATCTTGCCAGTCAAAAAAATATTAACTTTAATAACCCTGTCTGCGGGTAGCCGTGGACCGTTATGAGGAATTAAACTTGTGCGATTATGACCCAGCTTTATTCAACATTGGCGAACATCTATCATGAGATGTATCAGCATATTTTCGATTATGACAAGGAGTTTGAATTTTATGATTCAATTTTGAAAAAATACAATTGCCATAAAATTCTGGAAATAGGTTGTGGTTCAGGAATGCTTGCCAGACGATTTGTCAAGAGTGGATACGACTATCTGGGATTGGATTTGTTTGATGAGATGCTGGAAATTGCACGTTTGGAAGTTAAAACAGATAAGTTTATCCAATGTGACATGCGAAACCTATCATTCCATAAGCAATTTGACGCGGTGATGATAACAGGACGCTCTATCGCCTATGTGATTGAGAACAAAGGAATCATAGAGACACTAAATGGTGTTCGAGAAGCGCTTGTGGATAAAGGGTTGTTGGTATTTGGTGTTTTTGAGGCAAATGGAATATTCGACAACTTCAATGATTTCGAGCAAAATATTGAACATGAAAATAGAAAAATTAAAAGAATAAGTACGCTAAAAAAGAACCTTACCACCGGGTGGACCTATGATTGGTTTGCGAAATACATCATTAGCGATAATGACCACTTAACCGAGTATGATGACGTAACAACATTGAGGGCATTTACAAAAGATGAGATATTGCTTTTTCTGAAACTGACAGGGTTTAAGGTTATTGAAATATTGGATGAAGTGAAAACATTTACAATCATTGCTGAAAAAAATGGAGACTAAGATCGTTTTAGATTTTATAGACGCGATTAATTGTGCAGATGTTGATAAAATGTTTGATTTAATGGCAACTGATCACGTATTTATAGATTCCCAGGATAATAAGATGGCAGGAAGGGACAATATGAAACAAGCCTGGATTGGATACTTTGACCTGTTTCCTGATTATAAGATTGAGATAAATGAAGTACTTACAAAGGATTCCTTGGTTTGTTTGTTTGGATATGCCAGCGCGACTTACAAGAACCTGATCAACAATAACAACAGCAATTACTGGAGAATTCCTGCAGCGTGGAGAGCGATTGTGAAAGATGATCAAATAAAGCTTTGGCAAGTTTTTGCAGACAATATCATTGTGATGGAAATAGTAAACAGAAATACCCATGAGAAAATATTCACACCAACCGAAAATGATAATGTGGGTATTCCATTTGGCAATTAAAAGACAAATTATTATCAAATGAAATGAGCATGATTGTAAACCACCAATAGGAGTGAATATAAACAATATGCGAATTCCATGTGGCAATTAAAAACAAATTATATACACATGAAAACTAAAATCACTCCACTTGTCTTATTGATGCTTGTCATGACCTTAGATTCAATGGCACAAACCACTGACAGAAAAGCCGAGAAAGGGAAAAGCAGGATTGCAAAAGAGAAGGAAGTAGCGAGATTGGTTTATTCAAAAATTTTCGTGTTCAGAGCAACAAGGGCTATTCCAACTGGGTATAAATCAGTTGATCTGACTACCAATCCCGGTTACGTCAAATTTTCATCCGATTTGATTGTGAGTGAGATGCCTTATTTCGGGAGGGTCTATTCAGTTTCATACGGTGACGGAGGCCTGATGTTTTGGGGCAAACCTGATGTTTTCACCCTTGGAAAGAAGAGTAAAAATTATGTCATCAAGGCAAAGGTGAAAGATACAGACGATTATTATACGATTAATCTGACAGTCAGTTTCGAAGGGAGTTCTTCCATGTCAATCTCATCCAACAATCGGGCTTTGATCTCTTACAACGGAGAAATTTGTGCCACTGAAAAATAGGAAGAGAAAATCTGGAAACAACTACTTAACCCTTCCAAACGATTACTTAGTGCTTCCGATGGCAACTAAAATCTCCGAAAAGGCAGAAAACTTGCACAAACATTTTTAGTATCACAAATTGTATATACTTTTGTTGTATTAATCTTGTAATTATGAAAACCCTTTCTTTAAAACTCGAAGATCAGATTTTTAATGATGCAGAGGAGGTGATCTCTGAAGTCAGGAAGAACAGAAACCGCTACATCAATGAAGCCGTTGATTACTACAACCGATATAACAAGCGGAAGATACTTGCGACAAAGCTCGCAAAAGAATCAAAATTAGTTCAGGAAGAATCTATGTCTGTACTGGCTGAATTTGAAAGAATAAGCCATGAGGATTAAGCAATTTGATATCTGGACTGCAGATCTTAATCCTCAAATTGGGACTGAACCCGGCAAAATCAGACCAGTTCTGATTATTCAGACTGATCTGCTCAATTCCTTGCATCCCTCTACAATCATTTGTCCAATAACAACAAATGTTGTGAAGGAAAGCGACATTTTAAGGGTCCACATCAAAAAGGGAATATCTAATTTGCAGCAACCATCTGATCTGATGATCGATCAAATCAGGGCCATTGATAACAAACGATTCGTCCAAAAAATTGGGGAAATTCCGGCTGATTTAAGAAAACGTGTCTCTGTAAATCTCAAAATAGTGCTTGACCTGGAATAATTGCTTTTTATTTCCTCGACTCCTCCCTGATCGCTCTGAATTCAGAATCTTTATTCCACACCGGCCAGGCATTTGAATTGGCCAGATTGGTCCCAACATGGTACAACAATTTGGCATCCTCCACCACACCACTCAGATCGGCCTTGTCGGGATGGTACTCATCGGAAGGCGTATGGTAAGTTTCCTTCCAGTAGCGATCTACCAGTTTCATGGTCTCCACTTTTCCGTATTTTTCAGCGTCCACATAACCTTTGGCATAGATGGCCGGAACACCCAGTTTGACAAACGGAAACTGATCGGAACGGAAAAACATGCCATTCTCTGGATTGGGATCAGGAGCCAGGTACCGGCCCTGTTTGACTGCTTCCTTCTCCACCCAGCCATCCAGTTCTGATTGCCCCGAACCGGTTAGCATTACGTCCTTAAATTTACCCAGGAACAACAGCACATCGGTATTGATTACGGCTACCGTTTTGTTCATAGGGAAGAAGGGATGTTCTGTATAATAGCCGGAACCCAGCAATCCTGACTCCTCGCAGGTGACGGAGAGAAACAGGATGGAGCGGTCAACCGGCTTCGAAGTTTTAAAAGCCCTGGCCATCTCCAGCATCCAGGCTACTGCACTCGCATTGTCGGTCGCACCGTTGTAGATGCTGTCGCCATTCACTTTGGTGCCAATTCCCAGATGGTCCCAGTGGGCCGTATAGACGACCACCTCATCGGCATGTTTGCTGCCACGAATCAATCCACGATGGTTTTGCCTTTCAGATCCATTCCCTGAAAATCGTCCCTGTTGTATTCCGGGGCGGTGATGCCAAATCCGGCGAATACAAGTTCCGAATGGTCAAGGGTCAGTTCCTCTTCCTCCCTTCTTGAAAATGACACATAGTCAACCATTTTCTCCAATTTGAGCGCTCCCTTGGGTGTCTCAAAATCCAGGGTGTTGGAGATGGTCGAACGCACTGAAAGCAGCGGAACTTCCTGAAAAAAGCTACCGTTGGCCGCCGGTTCCAGACCAATCCCCTTCATCTGCGAGGCGATGTAATCGATGGTGATTTTTTCACTGCGTGTGGTAGGCATCCGTCCTTCAAAACGGTCGGATGACAAGGTGGCAATGTGTTTTTCAATGTTCTTGTATTGGATGGCATCTTCACTGGTCTCTTTCACAACCGTCGCACAAGAGACGGCAAGGAAAGCCAAAACGGGCATCATTTTTGATTTCATTAGTCAACTAAATTATTTGGTATTTTTTATAAAGGGGCCTTTGTGAAACCTTAGTGTCTTGGTGCCTTTGTGGCAGGAAAAAAATTAGCCACTAAGGCACCAAGACACTAAGGTTTCACAAAGAAAAAGAAAATAGCATTGATGCATCCAACCTTCCCGCAACCTAATCTCTTGTCCCCACAACAACCACAAATCCGCTGTTACCAATTTGTAATTTGTAATTTGTAATTTGTAATTTTTAATTCAATTCAATTCAAAGGCTTATTCAACAATATCTTATCCCCCTCTTTTAATCCATTCTTGATGACGACGAACTTTTCATTCTGGTTTCCGCATTCGACTTTTCTCATCGAAACTCCCCCAAATTCTTTCAGGTAGACGAATTGATCTGGCCCATCAGAAAAAAGTGCAGCGCGCGGTATGACCAGAACATTCTGCTCTTTAGATATGATAATTTCATTGTTGGTGGTCATGGCTGGTTTGATGCGTTTGTTGTCACTCGATATCCGGATAATCACTTTAAAAACCTTCGATTCAAATCCAACCATCTCTTGTCCAACATTGGAGATATTGGAGATAACCCCAACTTTCAATTGATTTTTCAGGGCATCGATGTAAACCCGGACACTATCCCCTATCTTTATTTTAGAGATATAGATCTCTTCCACGTAAGTCTCAGAGGCAAGTACAGACAAGTCGGGCAGGGTCGCGATCGCTGGATTTTGCATACTTACATAAGAACCAACGGTGAGCTTGCGGCTTCCGCCTCTGCCGAACGTACGGCCATAAATGAGCATACCATCCTGCGGAGCAGTGATCCTGGCCGCATCAAAAGCGATTTGGTAATTTTTGTCTTTGAGCGTCAGTTCTTTTACCTTATCTTCCTCCCTTGATACCTGAATTCTTAAGGTTTTTTGGGTCATTATGTATGCCCTGACCCTGGCGTCCATTTGTCTGAGTATCCTTTCGTAGGCCATCTGTGCTTTTCGCTGGAAAGCGGGTGATTCGTAAACAGCTTGCTCCAACTCAATTTTCCTGTTGTTGAGGTCATAGCCAAACTGATCAATCCCATTACGTAGCGCCACCAGATCGACCGCACTGTCAATCTTGGAATCGCTGAAATTGAAAAGCATTTTCTTCAGGGCCTCTTCGTTATTCTCCTTGAGTTGCTTGATTCTGCCCTGATCCAGAAGGGCCACATAATCGCCTTTCTTTACAATTGAACCTTCTGGTACGAGATCTTTGATTTGCATATCCCAAATCTCAAGTGTTCTGTTTCCAAATATATCCGGTAAATTTATCAGAACAGCTTTTTCACTCTGTATTTCCCCTTTGCTGGTGATGATGGCTTCAAAATTCTCCTTTTTTACCCTGTAAATCCCTGAAACCTGTTTACGCACGAATATCCAGATAACAACCAGAAGGACAACACAGAGCGCTGAAGCAATAAAAATGGTCTTTTTCGATTTGAATCGGTTCATTGGTTGAGAATTTTATCAAAATCCGCCATCAAATCAAGGTTTTTCTCAAAGTCAAAAAGTGCCAATTGACGAATCTGGTAATAAGATAACCAATATTTTCTGAGAGAATTGATGTATGCCCTTTTGGCATTCTCCAGGTCATTTCTGGCGAGATTAAGCTTGGTAACATCCAGTTTCCCTATTTTAAATCGTCTCATGGTTACATCGAACCCCATTTGCGCAATGGTATCCGCTTTGGCCGAGTTCTGTACCTGTTCCGATTGCAGATTGAACTCAAGAACACTCATCATTACAGACTGCTCAAAATCAATCCTTTCCTGTTTTACACTGTTGAGGACCACCTCGCGGTTGGATTTGGCCATTAAAATCTGACCTTTCCTTCTGCCCCAATCCACAATAGGAACGGAGAGCCCAACCAGGGCGATGTTTTGAAATTGATTTGGATTTTGATAGGACTCGGCAAGCGAAATCGATTTTTGGTTCAAACCAGCCAAGGCGCTGATATCCGCACTTAATCCATTCTGTGATTTGACCAGTTTAACATTGCTGTCCTGTTCAAGAATGCGCCGCTCCTGGGATAAAATGTCCGGATTGTTGCTCATCGATTTTTGAATAGCTTCTTCAACATCGATCTGCAGGGAGGAACTGATCGCGACAGGCAAAACACAGTCAAGGATAGCATTTTTCTCGAGTCCCAGAAAGCTGTTCAGATCTGAACGGGCTCTCAGAAGTCCCTGATTGGCACGTGTTAAGGCGATCCTCGAATTCATCAGATTTAGCTCGAAGTTCAGCAGTTCATCCTGGGTTACCGTACCAACCTGGTATCGGCCTTTCCCAATTTGGTATAAGGTATCAGAATTAGCAAGGTTGGTTCTGGCAATATTAATCTCAATCTGCGCATCCACCAGGACGAAAAATTTGGTGGTTGTCTTTACTGCGATATCCTCTCTTGACTGGATATACTGTTTCTTGGCAGTTTCAAACTTAAGCGGCTCAATTTTGGATTTCCAGTGCATGCTGTTGTAGCCGTTCAATTTTTGCCGGTAGCCCAGACTGATCATGTTGGATGAGTACAAGGTCTGTTGATCGCCCAGAAAATTCCTTACCATTCCGATATCCGAACTGGCCGAGAAACTACCACCGGTTAAGCCAACATTTTGAGTCATTTTCAAAGATGCGCTGGAGGTGATATTTTTTTGCTGACTGTATTGCCAGCTTTGGTCCTGTGGAATATAGTCCTGCCTGATTGAGTTGTTGTAGGAGAGTGGATTGGCGCCCACCAAAAATTGCGGAAGCTTGTCGGACCTGTAATACTTGTATTCCCAATAACTTGAAAGATACATGTTTTGTTGTTTGAAAGCATCCAGCGACTGACTGGAAGCCAAATCAATGGCCTCATAAAGGGTGATTTTTCGTACCTTGCTCTGGCCAAAGGAAATTTGACAGGAGGCCACAACCAGAAGTAATGCAAAAAAACGGATCATAGGTAATTTATTGTCTGAGTGATTCAACCGGATCTTTGTCGGCAGCTTTCTTAGCAGGAAGGTACCCAAAGGTGATCCCGATAAAGACAGAAACGCCGAAAGAGATAAATATTGAAAACAGCGATATGATGGTTTTGATATCGAACACTGTCTGAATTACTTTGGAAAGGATAACGCCAAGAATTATCCCAATCAATCCTCCGGCCAGGCTAATCAGTGTTGATTCTGATAGGAACTGAAATACAATATCTTTTCTTGAAGCTCCAATGGCCTGCCGGGTACCGATCTCGCGGATCCTTTCCATGACAGAAGCAAGCATGATGTTCATAATGCCAATACCCCCGACAATCAGCGATATTCCTGCTATTGCGCCCAATACGATGTTGAAGATATTTTTGGTTTTTTGTTGCTGTTTTAAAAGCAACTCGGGAATACTGACTTCAAAATCATGAATGTCGTTGTGCTTGCGCATCAGCATATTCCCTACAACTTTAGCAGTAGCAGTGAGTTGCTGTGTCTCTTTGACCCGGACAATTATTTTGTCCAGTTGGTTGATGTCCTCCACTTTGTTCGTGACGTTGTCTCTTCCTGAGCCTACCAGTTTTACCTGGTCCCCACGTATCAAAGCTCTGTTCCTATACCTGAGCAGCATTGTTTTTACCGGAATGATGATGCTGTTATCGGTACTGCTGATCGACATGGTCCCGCCACCACTTCCGACAAAATTGCGTTTTTCGATCACGCCAATGACCTGAAGCCAGATCTGTCCGCACTTGATGTATTTACCTATGGGGGATTCCTGGTTGAAAAACAGGTTTTTCACATTGTAACCAATGATGCAAACGGGATATCCCTCCCTCGTATGCTGGTCATGGAAAAGGGTTCCGCTTTCAAGTTTTATATCAAAAAGATGGAAATAGGTGTTGTCGGTACCATCCAGTTTGACAGGGCTACTGATATCATGTAAAATAGCTGTATAATTGAATGTGATGATCGGACAAACATCCTGAACAGTAGGAATTATTTGCTTGATGGAAATTGCGTCAATCAGGGTTAGACCTTTCGAAAATTTCTTCTTGCCGCCACTAAGTTGATTGCTTTCACTTGCACTTCCTGCCTTGGCATCATTGGCTCCGGCCTGATCTGCCTGCAAAATTGGTGTAACAATGATGTTGTTTACCCCCACCATTTTTATCTGTTCCAGAATCTCCTGCTCGGCGCCGTTTCCGATGGCCAGCATACTGATAACAGCTGCTACCCCAAAAATAATGCCCAGGGCCGTCAACAGCGATTTTACTTTGTTGGCGATGATTGCCTCGATGGCAATCTGAACATTATAGGAATACCTGGTATAAAAGGCTCGTATCTTCATGAGAGGTTAATTCGGTACTTGGAAATCAATATTGCAACTGGATTGGTTATTAGATATTTACTGTTTGACAATGTTATTTCCTTTCCTGGATGTATCCATCTTCTCAGCCAGATTCTGTGAGGTTTTAAGCACTTTTTGTCTGGCCAGTTGCTCGTCATAAATATCCCAGCCAATGGTTTCAATATCTTCCGGCTTTTCAGGTTCGCTCAACAACAGCACATCACCTTCCGCAACGCCCTTGTTGATAATGATGAAATCTTCGTTTTCCTCACCCGTATCTACCAGTTGCCTGACAATTTTTTTCTTGTTCAAATAGACGAATTTGGTTGAGTCAGTTTCGAAGACCGCCTCCGACGGAACAAACAATTTATTTGAGTAGACCCCCGTCTGAATTAAGTTCCCGGTCGTCATGGCAGGTTTCAGGTCGGGATCACTGCCGAAAACCCTGATATTGACAAGGAAAACCTTCGAGTCGCTCTTGGGCATTGGCTGACCAATGTTGGCAACGGAAATGACTTCACCGTTCAATACCTTATCAGGAAATGCATCGATACTTAGCGTAACTTTCTGACCAACTTTGATTTTTGCTATATCAATTTCGTTGATGTAGGTTTCTGAAATCATTTTGGTCATATCGGGCAGGGTTGCAATAATCGGACTCCATGGCGTTAGTACTGAACCGATCTGGATTTTTATCCCAAACCGGTCGCGGGCGTAAATCACCATCCCCGGCTTTGGTGCTTTGATGATAAGGGCATCGTAAAGTTTCAAAAGATCTTCCACCCTTTTTTCCTTCAACCTGAAATCAATGTTTCGGCGTTCCATCTGGGAATTAAGCTGTCGTTGCCGCATGGCAAGACCTTTGATATCCTGTTCCAGCTTTCGTTCTGCCTTGCTAAGATCCATCTCTGCCTTCTTGATGACTGACGGGGATTCATATACCGATTCCGCAAGGACAATTTTTCGCTCTTCAACATCCGATTGTGAGTTGGTGATTAGATCACGGTAGTTGCTGAGGTTCAGGTTTGAATCCAGTTTGGCATCTTCAATGACCACCAGTGCAGCCTCCAGATCAAGACGGGCTTGTGTCAAAACCTCCTCAATTACTTTGTGGTCAAGCGTGGCAATATACTGTCCGGAATCAACTACGGATCCCTCTTCAATCAAATCTGTGATTTTGATTTCATAAACCCTAACGTTTTGGGTTGACAGGACAGACGGAAGTAAAATATTTTCAGAATTTTCAGACTCAAGCTGACCAGAAGTATGAACCTTTATTTCAATGGATCCCTTTTGGACTTTGCAGGTGATCAACTCTTCACTTGAACTACTTCTCAAGCTAAAAAAGAGTATAATTAACAGTACAACTGCGACAGAAATGATGATTAGTAACTTCTTTTTGTTCATAACAGGCTGCTTGGTTCCCAAGTTTGACTCCCTGATGATTCAAAAGTTTAAAACACAACAATGAAAATGGGAGTATCAATTTTTGGAAGAAAATTGACAGCCCCAAAGATAGGAATAGAAATGGATTGAGTTGGAATTTCAAAATGGGGAATAACCTCTTTTTTCCACATTTCACGATTTTTTTTTGCAATTGCAATCATAACACTACTTTTGAAGAACACTCCATACCAATTTGTTAAACTTATGAATGAGCGGGTTCGTTTGGACGGTTTTCTTTTCGAGGAGTTAAAAGCTGGTAATACACGTGCTTTTGATAAGATTTTCAACGATCATTATCCGAATCTATGTCGTTTTGCCTATTCTATTGTGCATGATGAGGATACTGCCCATAGTCTTGTTCAACAGGTTTTCGTTAAACTGTGGGAAAACCGTGCGGCGTTGGATCATATTGAGCGTTTGACACCTTACCTGACAGCCATGACCAGGAACCATTCACTAAATTTTGTCAAGCGGGAAAAACGAAACATCCAACTTGAGGATATCCCGGTAGGTACCCAAACCGGTAATACAACCGAAGATCAGATTGATGCGAATGCCTTTGAAGAGCAACTGATTATTGCACTCTCTTTGCTACCCGAAAGATGTAAAATGGCCTTTGAATACAGCCGTTTCGAAAATTTAACCAACAAGGAGATAGCTTTAAAGATGGAGATTTCCGTAAAAGGCGTTGATGCGTTGATTGGCAGAGCTTTAAAATCGTTGCGAATTTCACTGGCCGAGTATTTACCTTCGGCCAGGAAAGGCAGATCTCAGAATCCGATACTCTTTGCGCTGATTAGGATCGCCAAAGCGGCATTGGCTGGTCATGGTGGAAGCATTCCAAAATGAAACGACCATGAGAAAATCTTCCACACACAGGAGAATGATTATTGGGAGTTCCATCTGGCAAATGAAAAACAAAATTATAAACAGATGAAATACTAATTCATTTTTTACAATAGTCACTTTCGGAAAAGTGAAAAGACATCAAAAAATCACTTCCATAAAAGTGAAAATAATCTCAATAATCGCTTGTTCATTCGCGATTATTTACGCTGATGCTGATTTGTAATCAGCATCAATTTGTCTGGGATTGTTAACGACGGCATACCAAAGCTTATTAAGGTTTGTCCTATTTCGTGATTCTTCTATAAATGTTTACTTTTGTAATAAAATAGGTGGGTATGAAAATCAATTATAAATTTTCTTCAGACATAGAGCCAACTGACGAACAATTACATTTATTAATGCAGGATGTAGCTGTTGAAGTGAAGGAAAAAGCCCAAAAATCGGATAAACAATTTTTTGAACAACTTCAACAATTGTTGCTTGGAGCAAAAAAACACCAATTGATAAACAATCCTGATGCAAAATGAAAATAGAGCAACCAAAACTGATAATTATTGCTGGACCAAACGGTTCGGGCAAAACATCGGTTACTGGAAAGATATTGGAGCATCAATGGATTGAGAATTGCGTTTATATTAATCCCGACAATATTGCTCAAGATGATATACGGATGTAAATGTCTGGGCACAAAGTATTTTAACATCTTTTTATTGAATATTGAAATTGGATTATAAATTGGTCACGCCTGAGTGAAAATCACATTTTTCAGTCACCTCATTTCCCAATTTCCACATTTTCCAATTACCAATGTAGGGTATCCCCCGTCTTAATTTGTCATTCATTTAAAGAATAGATAAATGAATCTCGAACAGGACGAAATATACGATCTGATTGCCAAGTCATTCACTGGTGAATTAACAGAAGAGGAGTCAGTTCATTTAAATAGCTGGAAAGCGGCTGAAAAATCGAATCTCGCAGGCTACAACGATTTAATGGAGATTTGGAAACATTCCAATCGTTTGGTACTACCATCGCAAATCGATCTTCCCAAATCACTTGAGACAACCCGGCAAAAAGCAGGAATTAGGAATAGGAAGATCAAGTGGATGCGCTTGGCACGCCAGATAGCCGCTGTACTGGTTCTTGCAGTAATGTTCGCGTCATTGTACAATTTGCAGTTTAAACCAGGCGGCCATGGAAAGAGTGAAGCAGTTGTATTTCAGGAAGTCAGGGCCGCATATGGAACTCAATCACACATCGAACTACCCGACGGTACGATGGTCTGTTTGAATTCAGGAAGTACTTTAAAGTTTCCGACAACTTTTAACAACTGCAAGACACGCCTGGTTTATCTGTCTGGCGAAGGAAACTTTAAGGTTGCCAAAAATAGCAAACAGCCATTTTTAGTTGATATTAACAAGCTTCAGATCAAGGTTCTTGGAACAACCTTTAATGTAGATGCCTATCCCGGAAATGCCTCAATTACAGTTGCTTTGGTTGAAGGAAAGGTTTTGCTTCAACAAATCAACAACGATAAAATTTCTGACATGATGGAGATGAAACCCAACCAGGTCGCGTTTTTCAAACAATCGGAAAACAAATTACAGTGGAAAAACGAAAATGATTTAACCAAATATACTGCCTGGATTGATGGAAAGATAGTTTTCTCCGATGACCCCGTCCATACGGTTATTCAGAAACTGGAGAATTGGTACAATGTTGATATTGTGCTTTCCGACAAGAAATTAGAAAACTATCGTTTTACAGGAACCTTTATTGACGAACCACTCGAACAGGTTTTAAGCATTCTCAATCTAACCTCACAAATGCAATACGAAGTTATTCCGGCAAAAAAACTGGGAGATAACTCTTACTCAAAACGAAAGATCATCTTAAAATCAAAACCGATAATTAACTAAACATTAAAAATTGCGCGCCTATGGAGTAAACATTAAAAAAACAGGAAAGTGTTGGAAGCACTCCCCTGTTTGAATTTTCAGAATGCCTGAATAACAGGCAAACAAAAATTAATTATTAATAAAAATCTATCAAATCTATGAAAAAAAAACTTAAAGACAGGGAAGTTCTGTCAGGAAATTTTCTGAGACAACTGTTTTTTATTATGAAACTAACCCTATTTTTTCTAATGACCTCAGCTCTAGGCTTATTTGCCACCAGGAGCTACTCGCAAAATACGAGGGTAACACTTGATTTGAAAAGTGTTACGGTCAAGGAGGCCCTCAAGGCCATTGAAAACACGAGCGAATTCTTCTTTATCTACAACAACGAACTGATCAATGTGGATCGGAAAATCGATATCAACGTTAAAGATCAAAAAATCAGTGATATACTCAGCAAACTCTTTGATGGTGAAAATGTTGAGATAACAGTGATTGATCGCAAGATTGTTTTGGCTCCGGTCTTTATGGGCGAACAGCAACCTACAAAAAAAATCACCGGAAAAGTTACCGATCAATCGGGTGCATCACTTCCCGGTGTTACCGTTATGGTTAAAGGCACAACTAACGGTTCTATCACCGATGCCAACGGAAAATATTCGTTGGCCAATATTCCGGAAAATGGCACACTGAAGTTTTCGTTCGTGGGAATGAGAACGCAGGAAATTGCCATTGGAAATAAAACCTCCATTAATGTATCCTTAGCAGATGAGTCCATTGGATTGGACGAAGTTGTGGCAGTAGGATATGGGACGGTAAAGAAACAAAATCTTACAGGCTCTGTATCAAGAATCACTTCCGACGCATTGCAGGAACGTGCAATTACAACGTTGGGTGAGGGTTTTGTAGGCAAGTTGGCTGGTGTTTATGCATCACAACCCAAAGGTGGCGCACCTGGAGCAGAGTTAAATATAAAGATCAGAGGTATCCATTCTATTGATGCATCAAATAATCCGCTGTATGTTATTGATGGCATCCCAACGTCAAATATGCAAGATTTTAACCCAAATGATGTTGCCTCGATTGAAGTGTTAAAAGATGCTTCTTCAGGTGCAATTTATGGTGCACGGGGTGCAGGAGGCGTTGTGTTGATTACTACCAAGACAGGAAAAATCGGGAAGCCAACTTTTAATTTAAATGTGTCCCAGGGATTTCAACAGGTAGAAAAGTATATGGACGTGATGAACAGAGATACATGGCTTGCATGGATTACATGGGCAAGAAATCAGGCATGGCTGGATGAAGGAGGTAGTATGAAGGATCCCATGAGTGCACGTGGACAGTATATGCAAATCCCAATTGCGTGGTTGACCCCGGAATCATTACCAGATAATGACTGGCAGAGGGCGGTACTTCAGAATGCCCCGCTGCAAAATTATCAATTGACTGCCTCCGGAGGAGGGGATATGGGAACTTTTCTAATTTCCGGTTCTTATATGGATCAAGATGGACTTGAAATAGCAACTAAGTATAAGAGAGCAACTTTCAGGTTAAACACAACGCTAAATGTAGGGCAACATCTTAAACTGGGGATGAATATAGCTCCGTCTTATTCAACTTCAAATCTCGCGGGTCAGAATATACAAGGTGTAAATACGACTATGATAAATATGCCACCAATTGTTCCGTGGAAATCACAAACCCAGGAATGGGGATATGCACCTGGAACTGGGTCGAATGGCAGAAATCCGATAGAAACTCTGAAACAATCAATCCAGGAAAACAAAAATAATAAAATATTAACAAATGTATGGGGTGAATTGAGTCTGTCGAAATCTCTGTCATTCAAGAGCCAATATAGTTATGATTTCCAGGAAGCACGCAGTACAAATTTTTTACCTGCCAATTTGAATAAAGGGGCAAACCCAACTGGCAGTGTATCATCATCAGCTGATTATAGATGGTCACTTCAAAATACGCTGTCCTATTCTCCAAAGTTTAGTACGTTATTCGACCTGAATTTATTGCTGGGACAAAGTGTTGAAGAAGCAAAAAATTATTTTGTAAAGGCCACAGCAACTGGTTTCCCTAATGATTTAGTATATACTTTGAATGTTGCCAGTACCCCGGTAGCGGCTAGTGGCTATTCAGGTACTACATCCTATGAAAGTAAAAATTCTATGTTTTCATTATTTGGCCGCTTAACTCTAAGTGCGAAAGACAAGTATCTGTTGACAGCAAACATACGTCGTGATGGTTCATCAAAATTTGGCAGCGATAAAAAATGGGGATGGTTCCCTTCTGCTTCAATAGGCTGGAAAATTAACCGGGAAGAATTTATGAAAAGTGCCGGTTGGATAGACTTGCTCAAACTTCGTCTGTTGTATGGGAAAGCAGGAAATGACAATATCGGAGACTATGAAAGTATTGCATTACTTGGCATCTCAAATTACAATTTAAACGGGGCCGTTGTAAATGGATTAGCTCCTACTACTTTTAGCAATGCCGATTTGGGATGGGAAACAAAAATTTCAAAAGGGATTGGCCTTGATTTGATCATCTTAAAAAATAAGCTGGAAGCAAATCTGGACTATTACATTGATGATACCAAAGATATGCTCTTAAATGCCCCTCTCCCTGGTATATCCGGATACACTTCTGTAAGACAAAATTTAGGGGCGGTACAAAACAGAGGTTGGGAATTTGAATTAACCTCGCACAATCTGGAAGGGCGTTTGAGCTGGACTACATCATTCAACATATCAAGAAACGTCAATGAAGTAAAAAAATTAGGAATTGATAATGCCCCGATCATCACTTATTATGCCGGGGCAAGCACCAATATCACCATGGTGGGTGAACCGATAGGCAGCTATTACATGTATAAAACTAATGGATTGTTGTTGGACAAAGATTTTGACAGTTCAGGGAAAGCATTGGTTCCCATTGCTGCCGGACAGTTAAAAGGAAACATTAAAGGTGTTGACATAAATGGAGATGGCAAAATTACTACAGCCGACTATACAATAGTAGGAAATAATCAACCGGATTTTTTCTGGGGTTTAACCAATCGCTTTAGTTATAAGAATTTTGACATGAGCATTTTGTTGCAGGGGTCACAAGGAGGGAAGATATTCTTCGCTGGTGCACGGCACATGGATGAAGGTGACAATTGGGACAGTGGATTTAATCTGCTTAGCCATTGGGCGCGACAATGGAAACCGCCTGTTACTCCGGGTGAAAATCCTTATCCTCAAAATACAAAAGTTGATTTGTCCTGGGATGGAGTGACTCCATATGCTGTTGGCAATAATCTTCATCACAACGATACCTGGGTTTATGATGCATCTTACATTCGTATCAACAACATTACCATTGGCTATAATCTCCCAAAAGATTTGTGTCAGCGTGTTGGAATCGGACAGGCCAGAATATACATCATGGGAGATAATATTTACTCCCGGAATCATTATCCCGGAATGACACCTGAATCAAATACTTATGGAAATCAGACCACTAATCAAGGAATTGATTACGGTACTTACCCTGTGGCAAGAAAATATAGTGTCGGCATTAATGTAACATTTTAAATAGCATACCATGAAAAATAAAAATATTTTTAAAGTGATATCATTGACCCTAATTACAATGATCATCTTTTCCTGCAACAAAGTCCTTGATTTAAGTCCAATTTCTTCCTATAATGCAGGAAGTTTTTATAACACCCAAAAGGATTTTGAGTTGGCTGTAATTGGGATATATGATGTATCACAAGGATTAATGGGTCGGTTAATACCTAGTGATTTGGAAGGCAGAAGTGATAATATATCAGCATTGGTATTAACAGGTCAGGATTTTGCTTTGGTTAGTAAGTTTACTGATAATGCTGTTACTATAAACATAAGAGATACATGGAACATGTTATGGAATATGATTGATCGCTGCAATGCCGTAATTGACAAGATAGATGCGGGAACATTTAGTGATGAAACCAGGCGATCAAACCTAAAAGGTGAAGCATACTTCTTCCGTGGATATGCTTATTTTCAATTAGGTTGGATGTATGGCGGTGTCCCATTGATCGATCGTCAAATGGGAATTGCTGAAATTAAAACTACTGCCCGAAGTACTCAAGCTGAAACATTCGCTTTTGCGGCTAAAGATTTTATACAAGCTGCACAATTGCTTCCGGAAGTTTGGGCTACCGCAGAACTCGGAAAAGCAACAAAGTATACAGCACAGGGAATCCTTGCCAGAATGTACATGTTCCAGAAAAAATTTTCAGATGCCAAGCCTCTTTTGCAAGGTATAATTGGTTCAGGGAAATATCAGATGGCAACCAGTTATGCAGATTGTTTCTTAGATAGTAAGGACAATAGTCCCGAACATGTTTTTCAGATACAATACAAAACAGGGAACCTGGGCGAAGGTAATCCATTTGTCGCTTTTTTGACTCCTACTGGTATGAGAACTGCATTTTTTCCAACTGGAGGAGGTGAAGGAATGGAAGTATCAGAAGATTTATACAATAGTTATGAAAGTGGTGATTCCCGCCGTGATTTTACTGTTTTGAAAGGTTTTACAACTGTTGCCGGGCAATTTGACAACAAAACTCTTTACTTTATAAAATATGCCCACGGGAAAATACCGGCTAATAATCAGGATTTTGATGTGAATCTGCCTGTCTTACGCTATACGGATGTTAAAATGATGTACGCGGAAGCATTGAATGAAGCAAGTTATAATCCTAATGGAGAAGCTTTTGCAATACTCAATGAAGTGAGGGCGCGTGGCGGTTTATCACCACGTACCTCTGTTCAGATCCCGACACAAGAGGCTTTCAGAAGTGCAATGCTGCAAGAAAGGCGGATTGAATTTGCCTGTGAATACTTAAGATGGTTCGACCTTATACGTACAGATAAAGCAATGTCGGTAATGAATGCCTGGCTTGCCACGACAAAAGAAGGCGCCGGTACCTTTAAAATGGAAGCATACAGGATTCTCTTTGCAATACCTCAGGTTGAGTTGGATGTTAATCGGGATACTAAATACATGTGGCAAAATCCGGGATACTAACTTCACGCAAATCTGGTGATAACAACCTGGTATTCACCAGTTAATCATCTTTTTTTTATCAAACATAGGCATCGAAAAAAGTATTTTTTTTCGATGCCTATATTACCACGCCTGTCTCATCAGAAACGCTATTTTTTTCTTGTAAAATTTAACGCTCATCTATAACAATTTTACCTTAAAAATAACATCTTGGAAAACGAAAACAAACCGGCTGCCAGACGATTACAATCCCTGGACGCACTACGCGGGTTCGATATGTTCTGGATTATGGGTGGATCAGGGATCTTCGCCGGTCTTGCCACACTTACAGGCTGGCCGATTCTTCAATGGTGGGCAGTTCAGTTGACGCATATAGAATGGCACGGATTACATTTTTATGATATGATTTTTCCGTTGTTTCTCTTTCTTGCCGGCATATCCTTCCCTTTTTCCTTAACAAAGCGCATAGCAAGAAACGATAGTCGTAAGTCGATATATATTCATGTAGTCAGCCGTGGATTGATACTGGTTCTCCTGGGGATACTTTATCAAAATAAAGGCATCAATTTCAATTTTGCAGAAATAAAATATGGGACTGTTCTGGGACATATAGGTCTTGCGTGGATGTTTGCGGCCCTTATCTATATGAACACAAAACTGACCTTTCGTATAGTCTTGTTCTGGGTCTTCATAATTGGTTACTGGATTGCTCTGGTACTTTTCCCGGCCCATGACCTCGGTTCTACAGATATTTTTTCTCCGGAGGGGAGCCTTCCCGCTTATATCGACCGGTTACTTATGCCTGGCAAAGTGAGTACTTCGGAATGTTTACTCCTTATCATACCAATGACCAGTACTGCATTGCTTGGAATGTTAACAGGAGAATTTGTATTATCGAAATATCTGAGCGACAATCCTTTACGAAAAGTATTATATATGGCATTAGTAGCAATAGCATTGATGCTAACAGGAATGATATGGAATATTGTTTTCCCGATCAACCATAGCCTCTGGTCAAGTTCGTTGGTCTGTTTTGTCGGCGGTTTTAGCATTCTTCTTTTCTCTGTCTTTTACCTTGTAATTGATATATGGCAATATAAAAAATGGGCATTCTTTTTTGTGGTGATAGGTATGAACCCGATAACAATCTACCTTGCGAAAAAAATAATTAATTTCAGTTCCACAAGCAATTTTTTCTTTGGTGGTATTAAAGATCTTCTGCCTGAAACATGGTCACCTCTTATTGATGGGATTGGAATAACTACAGTTGGCTGGGTATTTCTTTATATACTGTATAAAAAGAAGATATTCCTGAAAGTTTGATTATCCATTATATATGCTGTCTGATCCATTTCCTTCCGCACATACAAAATTTCACATATGAAAATTTTTGCCCTGTTCCTGTTCTTATTGTCTACAGCCACATGCACCCGGATGCCGGATATACAAAACAGTTCAACTTACCTTATTCCGCAGCCGGTCGAAATACAACAATCTGGTGGCAGCTTTGTGTTGACAATGGCTTCGACTATTGGCTTCGATAACCAGGAAAGTCGCAAAATTGCTGAAATGCTGGCACAAAAACTGAATGTTCCAACCGGTTTTTCAATTAAAGCACAACAAATCCGGGCAGGTGCAATACAATTCAATCTGAATAAAGTGTTTGTTGCACAAATTGGCAAAGAAGGTTATGCACTTGAATCTACACCGAAAGGTGTGGTTATAACAGCCAATGAGCCGGCAGGGCTGTTTTATGGCATGCAAACTTTGCTTCAGCTGTTACCAAAAGAAATTGAAAGCAAGACCGCAATAAAAACAAACTGGACAATCCCGGGAGTTAAAATTACAGATTATCCACGTTTCGCATGGAGAGGGATCATGCTTGATGTGAGCCGAAATTTTTTCTCAAAAGAAGATGTTAAACTATATATTGAACAGATTTCGAGGTTCAAATACAATACCTTCCACTGGCATCTGACAGATGATAACGGTTGGAGGATTGAAATCAAGTCATTGCCAAAACTAACCGAAGTCGGTGCGTGGCGCGTACCCCGTTCAGGGCATTTTGGTCAACGTGCTGAACCAAAGACAGGTGAAGCTGCAACAGTTGGCGGTTTTTATACGCAGGATGATATCAAAGAAATCATTCAATATGCACAAGATCGCAATGTGACTATTGTACCCGAAATTGATGTTCCCGGTCATAGCATGGCAGCTATTGCAGCCTATCCCGAATTAAGTTGTACAAAAAATCAGAATACAAAAGTCAACCCCGGAACTGCATTTGCAATATTTGACGGAAAATGGAAGAGTCTGATTGACAATACTCTTAATCCGTCAGATGAAAAAGTGTACGAGTTTCTGGATAAAGTTTTCACAGAAGTTGCTTCACTGTTCCCAAATCAATATGTCCATATTGGCGGAGATGAGTGTTTCAAAACTTATTGGGCTGCAGACGCAAATTGCAGGGCTCTGATGAAAAAACTAAACATCACTAATGTGGAAAATTTGCAGGGATACTTTATGAGCCGGGTTGATAAAATTTTGAAAGATAAGGGGAAAAAGATTCTGGGTTGGAATGAAATTCTTGAAGGAGGAATCTCTCCCGGAGCAACAGTTATGAGCTGGCAAGGTATTGAAGGTGGAATAAAGGCAGCAAAGATGGGGCACGATGTTGTTATGACACCATCAACTTTTGCATATCTCGATTACCAGCAGGGTGATCAGACAATTGAGCCATATATTTATGCTGATTACTGCAAATTACGCCTGAAAAAATGTTATGGTTTTGATCCGGTTCCTGATGGTGTGGAAGCCAAATATATTCTGGGTGGTCAGGGAAACCTGTGGACCGAACAGATACCAACACTCCGCCATGCCGAGTATATGACCTGGCCCCGCGCCTGGGCATTATCTGAAGTTTTCTGGTCGCCAAAGAAAACAAAAAACTGGCCAAATTTTGTGCAACGTGTGGAAAAACAATTCAATCGTGCCGACTTTGCTGAAATTAACCACTCACTTGCAATTTATGATGCGATAATTAACATAAGATCAAAAGATGGAAAGTTGAAGGTGGAAATGGAAACAGAAATGCCCGGTCTCGATATTTTTTATACCATCGATGATACAATGCCCGATAGCTATTCAACAAAATACACAAAACCCGTCGATCTTCCTAACGGCCCAATCACACTTCGTGTAATATCTTACCGCAATGGAAAACCAATCGGCCACCTGATAACATTGAAACAGGATGACTTGAAAAGAAGGATCAACGGCTAATAAATAATAATGAATAAAACTGTCAGAAAAAAGATTAAGCAAAATACTGAATTATAATGAAAAAAAAATGCGCCAACGGTAAATTTAATATTCGGGCTATTCTTTTGCTGGGGATGATGTTCATACCCTTTGCCGATTTATTTTCAGCGAAAGGCATTATTAGGAGCGACAAGGCGAGCGTTGTTATCGAAAACGACTATTTCAAATACGAGATAGCGGGAGATGGCAGGAATTTGAGTTTTACCGACAAGGGGACCAGCATTGACTACTTAAATGCCGCGACGGATTCCTATTGCGCGTATGCGGCCAGGGATGGGAAGGAGTATCGGGTTAGCTCTGTGTCGCTTAACGGAAACCTGTTGAAGCTTGAATTTGAGAATGCAGGAGTAACCGCCGAAATCCTTATCAAAAAATCGAAAGACCGTGTCGCAATGGAGGTGATTGATGTTAATGGAGCGGCCGAATCGCTGACTTTTATAAACGTGCCGCTTAAACTTGAGGGTCTGCCATTTGAGCCTTTCGCGGCGTGTGTATTGTCCATGAATTTATACACACACGTTCGTCAACTTCCAGCGCTGCAGACGCATCTCCGGGCAACCTGCTATCAGCGCTTCGGAATGAAAGGTGCTCAGATTGCGCTTCTCGGTGTTCCGCAGAAAAATATTCTGCCTGTGATCCGCGAAGTAATGAAAAACGCCAAAGATATTCCCTTTTCCGATGCGGGAGGCGCCTGGGCTCAGCAATCAAAAGAAGGATATGGTTCATACCTTATGAATTTTGGTACACTTACCGGGGAAACTGCAGGAGAGTGGATTACAATGTGTAATAATTTAGGATTTACGCAGATCGATAATCACGGAGGGCGTGGCTTTTTTAATTTCGGAGATTTTGACCTCGATGAAAAGAAGTGGCCGCAAGGCTGGAACCAGTTCAAACATATCAACAAACGTCTTCATGATGCAGGCATCTCCTCTATATTTCATACTTACGCCTTTTTTATTGATAAAAATTCAAGATATGTAACGCCTGTTCCCCATAAAGATCTGGCTTACTTCAATGCCTTTACTCTTTCTAAACCTGCTGGTTCAGCAGATAGTGTAATCGAAGTGAAGGAATCAACTGCTGATATTTCTTTGATTACAGGTACTTTTGAGCGCAACAGTGTTACGATCCGTATCGGAGAAGAGTTGATTACATTTGGCGGGATTACGAAGTCGCCTCCTTATCAATTTACTGGTTGCAAGCGGGGCGCATTTGGAACAAAGGCCTCCTCACACGCAACAAACGACAAAGCCTGCCACCTTAGGGAATTGTTTGGCAGATTTCTTCCGGGCGCTGAAACGCCCTTGTTTAGCGAGATAGCAAAAAGAACTGCAGAAATTGTAAATCAGGCAGATTTTGACGGAATATATTTCGATGCAATCGACGGGAGCGACATACTTGCAGGGGGTGAAAACTTCTGGTACTACGGAAGTAAATTTGTGTTCGAAGTTGCAAAAAATTTAAAACGTCCGGTGGGCATGGAGATGAGTTCCATGATTCATCTTTGGTGGCATTACCGTTCAAGGTGGCAGGCGTGGGATCGCCCCAGACGCGGATATAAACGATTCATTGATATTCATTCTGCTTCCATTAAATCGGATGAATACGAGCATGGCCTTTGGCGCGGGAATACTCCGTTGATTAATAAACTGGCCCCCGCCGAAAATGGCGGACTGTTGCTCCCTTTACAATTGGGGTGGTGGAGTCACCAGACCTGGAATCCGCCTCAGTTTGAACCCACTTTTCCTGATGATATTGAATATCTGGGCTGTAAAATGATCGGCAATAATGCAGGGCTATCGATGATTGATGGATTTGATAAAAAAACTTTAGATGAATACCCGGTATTTAACCGATTGAATGCGATCATCAAACAATACGAAGAATTACGTCATAGGAATTATTTTAATGATTCAATACGAAAATTGCTTCGCCAGCCCGGCAAGGAGTTTACCCTTTTTCAGTCAGCGGATGGCAAATGGAATTTCAAGCCCGTTAGTTACCGGAAACATAAAGTAGTCGGGCTTGGGCATCCTTCAGCTAGTTGGAAAGTGGTGAATGAATATGATTCGCAACCGGTCAGGTTAAGAATTGAAGCCTTAATGTCGGTGAAGTCTTATGATGACACAGCGAATATCGTTTTATCTGATTTTTCTGGTACAGTGAAATTTAATACTGAAGAAACAGCAAAAGGGGTATCCGGGGAATTAAAGATCTCAACAGAGAAATTGAACACAGGTGAAGCAACCGGTATTTTTATGGCTTCCAGTTCCGGGGAATCCCGAAGGGAAGCTTCATGGGTTAAAATGGAGAAGAAATTTAAACCCTTATTGGATTTAACTAAAAACCAGGCATTAGGAGTATGGGTCAATGGAGATGGCAATGGTGAGCTATTAAACCTTAGGATCGAAAGTCCTCACAATATTTCGTACGGAGCGCGGGGCGATCATTTCATTAAGATAGATTTCACAGGATGGAAGTACTTTGAGCTTGTCGAAATTGAATCTTCTGAATTCAGTGACTATGTATGGCCTGCCCCTTATTCCAGTTCCAGTTTTTATGTATATGATTCCTACCGCCATTTAGTGTCGTTCGATAAAGTGGACAAACTACAGTTGTGGTATAATAACCTGCCGGCAGGAAAAACTGTGACTACTCTTTTGGGGCCAATTAAGGCATTGCCGCTTGTACCAACTTCGATTACAAATCCTATTGTCATAATAGGAGGGGAAAAGATCATTTTTCCAGTCAGTTTGGAATCAGGTATGTATCTCGAATTCAGGTCATCTACTGATTGTAAATTATATGGATCCAGAGGTGAGTTTCTTAAAGACGTTCCTGTGCAGGGAAAGATTCCTGTGCTTAATCCAGGTAATAATAAAATCTCCTTCTCCTGTGAAACGCCAAAAGGGATAAATCCTCGTGTACAGGTGACCATTATTGGTGAGGGTAAGCCGCTTGCCAATTAATGTCCATTAGGAAAGCATGAGAAATTCCGGATGAATGGAACTAAAATTAATTGGCCAGCAAATATAATGAGATTAGTATATACATTAAACATAAACATTTATAAATCAGCTACGAGGGCATATTCGGGCTTCATTCGAGCTAAATTTAAAAATATTTACCCATGCAACTAAAAATCAGGATTAGACATCGACCTAATGAACTACTTATTGCACTGATAATAGCAGTCATTTCAGCAAATTCAACTATGGCCCGGCAAACATCCCAGGGAAAGCAGGATAAGAACCAAACAGTAAATTCAATCTCATTTGATTCGCGGGCTATATTGATTAATGGCGAAAGACAATTGCTTATCAGCGGAGAGATGCACTATGCCCGTTCTCCGCGAGAACTTTGGCCGCAGTTACTGGATCGCAGTGTGAATATGGGCTTAAATTGTGTGGCATCCTACATATTTTGGGGTTTTCACGAACCTCAAAAAGATGTTTATGATTTTTCAGGTCAGCGGGATATCGGTTACTTTCTTAAGCTGTGCAAAGAGCGGAATTTAAAAGTAATTCTTCGCATGGGGCCCTATTGTTGTGCCGAATGGAATTATGGGGGATACCCGTCATACCTGCGGGATGAGCCTGGCATTACAATACGGACTTATAATACGCCATATCTTATCCGGGTGGAGAAATATTTCGAGCACCTGGCAGCGGAGTTGCGGCCTTATTTGGCGACCAATGGTGGTCCTGTTATTCTGATACAGGTTGAGAATGAATACGAAAGTGTGGCCCAACGATATGGAAAAGAAGGAAAACGTTACCTGAAGTGGGTGGTGGAATTAGCTGCCCGGTTGCAGTTAAACGTACAAACGATCACCTGCGCAGGCGGTGCTCCCGGTGCCATTGAGTGTGTCAACGGTCATTCAATATCGTTGGAAGGCATTACATATCATCAATCCAAATATCCCGACCAGCCCCTGATTTGGACTGAGCTTTGGCCTGCCTGGTATGATACGTGGGGATATCAGCATCACCTGCGCGATGCGCGCAACATTGCTTTTAACGTTTTAAACTTTCTTGGTAACGGCGGTTCCGGCTGGAACTATTACATGTGGCACGGCGGTACGAATTTTGGCAGGACCAGTATGTATCTTCAAACCACCAGCTACGATTTTGATGCCCCTTTGGATGAATATGGAAGGCCAACACTTAAAGGCCTTTATCTGGCCCGGCTGCATAAAGCAGTAAAAGCAAACAGCAAAATATTCCTGAATAGTGAACGTATCCAGAAAAATTTATCATCGGGAATTAAGAAAACAACCTGGAGTAATGGCAAAGAATTGCTGACTGTGTTTGTTAATGAGACTGATCACTTATGCACTGAAGATAATTTAACTCTCTTACCAAGAAGTGCCCGTTTATTCGATTCAGAAGGAAAATTACTCTTCGATTCACAATCCGATTATCAGGCGACTCAATCAGCCATAAAACTGCATGAATGGGAAAGTCCGGTAGCACTTCAAAATTGGATGATTTGGAATGAACCCATGCCTTCAGCGCGTATTGATGACTTTGTGAAAAACCTGCAGCCTGTCGAACAGCTAAGCCTGACACACGATCAGACAGATTATTGCTGGTACAGCAATAGCTTCACAACGACAGCAAAAGGTCAGCAAAAAATCGATATTACTTACGGCGGAGATTTTTTCTATATCTATCTGGATGGCAAACTTTTAACACAATCACAACCACCATTTTCGGAAAACCGCGGGTTAACCATGCCAGAGGATGCCGATCATCCTTATGTTTTTGCCAATGCGCTGGAGAAATTAAACTTAAGGGGCTTTCAGCACAGTTTCATCCTGAAAGATGTTCTCATGGGCAAACACCGGCTGGATATTCTGGCAACCGCCCTTGGTCTGGTAAAAGGTGACTGGCAAATATCCGGGTCAATGAATACGGAACGTAAAGGAATTTGGCAGGATGTTCTTGTAAACAACAAAGTGATTACTAATTGGGAAATGCGTCCTTTTCTTTTGGGGGAACAACTTAATATTCCTGCGCAGCTTAAATCCGTGAATTGGATTAAACCAATTAAGCCTAATCCTTGTACATGGTTTAATACAAGCTTTCAACTGACGCAAGCAGTGTTACAATCCGATGCTGATTATCGCATAGACGCTTCAGGATTAGGTAAGGGCATGCTTTTTATGAATGGTCATATGCTGGGGCGTTATTGGCTAATTGAAGGTAACGGATACGGCCCTGATGAAAGCTGGCAAAATTTGGCTCGGGAAGGTTTGAGCCTGGCTCCTGCCGGCCTGCCCACACAGCGATACTATCATGTACCAAAAGCCTGGTTAAAAGAGAATAATCAATTGATAATCTTTGAAGAACAGCTCAATTTACCTGCTAAAGTGAAATTGCAAATCAGAACGATGAATTGAACGTTTGTTTAATTAAAAAAATTTAGCCGCAATAGAAAAGCTTTTGCAATTATACCGGATTAATTCCGGCTCAAAAAATTCAAATTAGGAAATTAAGTATAATTCAATAAAAATGAAAAAGTGGACAATAGCTATTTTAGCCTGCGCTGGTCTTATCTCCTCGTTAAGCATGGAAGCCCAAAATGCACTGCAAATAATACAACCTGTAAATTTTTCGCAGGTTGAAATTCAGGATAACTTCTGGAAGCCTGTTATCAATAGAGTGAGTACAGTAACTATTCCAGTATGTATAGAACAAACAGAGGTAAAAACGCCCAGGATCAGGAATTTTGAGAAAGTGGCTGCAAAAAAGGGCGAAAAACATAAAGGGAAATGTTATGACGATTCGGATGTTTATAAAGCATTGGAAGCCATAGCATATTCTTTAAAGAACCAACCCAATACCAATCTTGAGAAAAAAGCCGATGAATGGATAGATAAGATTGCAGCGGCACAATTGCCTGATGGGTACCTTAATACCTATTATACATTAACCGGGCTTGATAAGCGCTGGACTGACATGGAGATGCACGAAGATTACCTTGCCGGACACCTCATTGAAGCAGCTGTGGCCTATTACAATACAACGGGCAAGCGAAAGTTGCTCGATGTGGCAATACGCGTAGCCGATAATATCGACAGTACCTTTCGCCAGAAAAATGTGCCCTGGGTTTCGGGTCACGAAGAAATCGAACTTGCGCTTGTAAAGCTTTACAATACTACAGGAAATAAAAAATACCTGGATCTGGCCGATTGGTATCTGCAACAACGCGGATATGGCCATGGGAAAGGCGGAATATGGGATGAAATGAAAGCCCCCGAATATTGTCAGGACAAAATACCTGTGAAGGAACAAAAGGAAATTACCGGCCATGCTGTGCGTGCTATGTACCTTTATACAGGAGCTGCCGATGTAGGAGCTGCTAAAAACGATGATGGTTATATGAATGCCATGAAATCGGTATGGGAAGATGTGGTTTACCGTAACATGTACATAACGGGTGGAATTGGCTCTTCGGGAAGCAACGAAGGTTTTTCCGTTGACTACGACCTGCCCAACGAGAAAGCTTATTGCGAAACCTGTGCATCCGTTGGTATGGTGTTTTGGAACCAACGCATGAATTTACTTACCGGCGATGCTAAATATATTGATGTTTTGGAGCGTAGTCTGTACAATGGTGCATTAGATGGGCTTTCACTTTCCGGCGATCGTTTCTTTTATGGCAATCCGCTGGCCTCCCGCGGAAATTATTCAAGAAATGAGTGGTTCGGAACTGCCTGCTGCCCTTCCAATATAGCCCGGCTTGTGGAATCTGTGGGGAACTACATCTATGCAAAAACAGACGAAGCTGTTTGGGTAAACTTGTTTATAGGCAGCACAGCTACACTATCTCTTCAAAATAAAAATGTTAAAATCTCCCAAACTACTAAATACCCCTGGGATGGGGATATTCAAATAACCGTAGTTCCAGGGGAAAAAACAAAATTCGGTCTATATGTGCGCATTCCCGGATGGGCCCAAAACAAGCCTGTTCCAGGCAATACTTATAGCTTTTCCGACTCGGCGTCTACTGCATTCTCTCTTTATGTTAATGGCAAAACCGAAAACTATAAGCTTGTTAACGGATATGCTTTTATAGAACGCACCTGGAAAAATGGAGATAATGTTCACCTCCATTTGCCCATGCCTGTGTGCAGAATAATTGCTATTGATCAGGTAAAGGATGACCGGAATTCGGTTGCATTACAAAGAGGGCCGCTGGTATATTGTTTTGAGCACCCCGACAATGGTAACCATACCATGAATATTATTTTGCCCGATAATGTAAAATTCACTACCGAATTCAAACCTGAGCTCCTTAACGGTGTAGTTGTATTAAAAGGCAATGCTCCGGTGGTATCTGTGTCACCCGATGGGTTAAGCGCAACTACGGAAAACAAACCTGTTACAGCTATCCCTTATTATTCCTGGGCTAACAGGGGGGCAGGTCCAATGCAGGTGTGGATGCCACGTAAAATACAGGATATAAAAATTATTCCTTAAGCCAAACTGTTTTTAATTGATATAGCTTTTGCAATTATATTAAATTAATTCCGGTTCAAACAATTCAAATTAGATATTTAAACATTAAACATTAATCAATGATTAAAAATTTCAATACTGATAAAACAGGAATAAGATTCTTCGGATTATCACTGGCGAGGACATTAGCCGCAATATTTTTTGCTCTTTTCACTTGTTTTTCTTCTGCCTCAGCTCAGAAAAAAATCTACGTATTAACAGATCTGGAGGGTGTCAGCGGCGTGTACAAATTTGCACAGACCCGCGAGAAAGATTCCCCATTGAATATTCAGGCATGTGAGTACTTCATGGGCGATCTTGCTGCAGTAGTTCGCGGTCTTCGTGATGGCGGCGCCACCGAGATAATTGTGCTTGACGGACATGGATCACAGGCTGTGATCCCTCATTTAATGGAGCCTGGGGCGAAGTACATCACAGGTAAACCCAGACCACGAACATTCGGACTGGACGAATCTTTTGCCGGAGAGGTGCAGTTTGGCGCTCATGCGATGATGGGTACACCGGACGGCGTTCTGAATCACACCCAGTCTTCGAGATCTGAGAACCGGTATTGGTATAACGGTGTGGAATCTGGTGAACTGGTCCAGGCAGCTGTCGTGGCCGGTTATTATGGGGTGCCCACGATAATGGTCACAGGCGATGTTGCGGTATGCCGTGAAGCAACAAAATTCTTCGGGCCCAACTGTATAACAGTAGCAGTTAAGGAGGGAATATCGCGTGAGGCAGCAGTTCTCTATCCTTTTGAAGAAACACGCAAAGCTCTTTACAAGGGAGCCAGAAAAGCAATGACAGCTATTCCCAAATGCAAACCGTATATACTGGAACTGCCAATAAAAGTCAGGATGGAATATCTCAATCTGGACCCCACCTTGCCAAAACCTGTTCTGGTGACAAAGGAGGGTTACATTCAGGATGCCCTGCACATTCTGGATTTTTAAAAACATAAAAGAAAAAACTAAAATGTCAAAAATAAATTATTCAAGGCGTGAATTTGTAAAGCAAAATTCACTAGCCGGTCTCGGAACCTTAGTTACCATGGGTGTGGCACCAACTCTTTTTGCTAACCGTGCAACTGATACAAGTATACCGGCCATACTTGGAGGCCAGAAGTTAAGAACCAAAGGCTGGCCGGGATGGCCAATGTGGAATCCTGCTACCGACGAAGAACAGGTTATAACAGTCCTTCGCAGTGGTGTATGGTCACGTGCAGGTAGAGTAACTGAGTTCGAAAAAAAATGGGCAGAGGTTATCGGCACTAAACGTTGCCTGGCTGTAGTAAACGGGACTAACGCCTTAATTGCAGCCCTCGTTCAATTGGGTATTGGCGGCGGTGATGAGGTAATTGTTCCCCCTTATACTTTTATTGCATCAGTTGTCGCTATCCTGCAAACCGGTGCAATGCCAATATTTGTTGATACCGATCCAGAGACATTTCAGATTGATCATGACAAAATTGAAGCTAAGATAACACCTCGTACCAGGGCCATTATGCCTGTTCATATTCTGGGTCTGCCTGCTGATATGACAAAGATAATGGCAATTGCCAGGAAACATAATCTTCTGGTGGTGGAAGATGCCTGTCAGGCATGGCTGGCTGAGATAGATCACAAGAAAGTGGGAACATTCGGTAATGCCGGTTGCTTCAGTTTCCAGAATTCTAAAAACATGCCTATTGGTGAAGGCGGAGCTATCGTAAGTGATGACGAAGCATTTATGGACAGATGTTATTCTTATCATAATTATGGCAATCCATACGGTGCTATGGTTGGCAAAGTAGATTCAGGTACAGTTATTGCGGGAACCAAACTGCGAATGACTGAATACCAGGCAGCTATCGGACTTGCTCAGATGAAGCGCCTGGAGGTACAAACAACCAAAAGGAATGATAATGCTGCATATCTGAAATCGCAAATCAAACAAATCCCCGGAATATTACCGTACAAATTCAACCAAAAGGTGACAAGGGCTGCCTTTCATCTCTTTCCGTTCAGGTACAAAAAAGAAGAGTTTAAAGGCTTAACAAGAGCTGAGTTCCTTAAAGCACTTCAGGCTGAAGGAATACCTTGTTCAGGTGGATATACTGCTCTAAATAAAATGCCATACCTGGAAAATGTACTTAAAACTAAAAATTATAAGTTAATGTATCCTTCCGAAATGTTGGACTACACTAAATATATGGAGGGCAATCAATGTCCGGAGAATGATCAGTTATGCCAGGAGGCAGTATGGTTCGATCAGAACATGCTGCTTGCCGAAAAACCCGATATGGATGATATTTCAACAGCAATAGAAAGGATACATAAGAATGCTGATAAGATCAGGAACCTGAAATGATTAAAATAAAAAACCAATGAAACGAGCATGGGCTTTGCCCACAAAAGGCGATGTAAATGCTTTTTTGCGAGTTCCATGCGTACGATTTGATATTCAATTATTTAACAATGATATTTACGTATGAAATTACAACGACTATTATTCACAATGCTATTTCCGGGACTGGTAATGACAGGCTGCAAACAGGCTAAACCGGAGGCTGAAACTCCAGTTGTTTCAACTCCTGATGCCAGGATAATTGCAACAGTTTATAATTCAGGTTTCGAACATGCACACGATACCTACAACGGCATTTCTTCTGCAAGTGACGGGAAGATCTACTATGTTCTCTGCTCTCAGTTGATTAACATAGCAGGCCAGATGTACTCTTTCGATCCGAAGACGCGCGCTACCGAACATCTGGGCGACCTTTCAGGGATTTGTGGCGAGAAAGAGATGAAAGTGGTAGCACAGGGTAAAAGCCATGTGAATTTTATGGAATCAAATGGGAAACTCTATTTTGTAACGCACCTGGGTTATTACAGCATCATCGGCGGCATGGAAAAGACCGGACTACCAACTGAAGAGTTCAAAGCTTACCGTGGAGGTCATATTCTCTCCTATGACATGAAAAAGAAAACTTTTGAAGATCTGGGTATTGCCCCTCACAATGAAGGAATTATTACAATGAACATGGATACCAACCGTGGGCTTATTTATGGGCTGACATGGCCAACAGGGTACCTGTTCCGTTATGATATAGCCAAAAAAGAGTTAAAAGATCTTGGTCCTTTCACAGGTAAGGGTGAAGATGGAATGGGTACTGATTTTCGTGTTGTATGCCGATCGATTGCCATTAATTCGGAAGATGGTACCATTTATATGACCAATGCCGAGGGACAGATTAAGCGTTTGAAGGTGGGACAAGATAAAGTGGAAACCATTAAAGGCGAAGATATGAAGAAGGATTACTTTGGAACTTACGAAATATCGACTTCGGGCAGTATGGCGTATAACTGGCGCCAGGTATTCTGGTATGCCCCTGAAAAAAAGCTATATGGTGTTCATGGTAACTCAGGTTATCTATTCCGTTTCGACCCGGCTATACCACGAATTGAAGTACTTGAAAGACTGACATCCATACCTTCGAAACTTACCGGAATGGGAGACCAGTTCAGTTATGGATATCTGGGTTTCAAGTTAGGTCCCGACGGCCGAACAATTTATTACCTGACAGGAGGTCCGATTTATGTTGACGGAAAACGTGTTTTGGGCGCCGGCACAACTGCTAAAGGGGAGGCAAAAGGCCTTGAAGACCTTCATCTGATCACTTATGATATACCAACAGGAAAATACCTTGATCATGGCGCTGTTTTTTATCCTGACGGTCAGCGACCGCTTTATGTCAACTCGATTGCAATTGGCAAGGATGGTACTGTATATACCCTTGCCAGAATAACTGAGAACGGAAAAACAAGGACCGACCTTATCAGCATTCCAAACCCATTTAAGAAGTAGGAAATAGGAAAATAAATGATTTTAATAAATTGAACATATAATTAAACGATGAAAAATAAAGATTTTACCAGGCGACGATTCATTTCTACCGTATCAGTTGGTTCCGCAGCTGCAGTTGTATCAGTCGTCATTCCAACTTTCGGGAACAATAATAACACAGGGAAACTGACGATCCCTGATGGAACACCTGTTGCTCCTTTAAAGACAGGGTCCCAATCTCAGCCATGGTGGGAGCGCGAAGGACCGCTGCGGTTAATGGATAACGAAGACGTTTATCACTCAGATCCTTCATCCTCACCTGCGCTGGATGCATCTCAGAAAGGCGCCTTGGCTTTCAATGCTGACCACCTCCAGGTGATGGGGATGGCCGGGGGCCTCGATGACCAGGAGTTTTTCTTCTCTTCGAAAGTTGCAGGGAAGAAGAACGAGGACTACCTGGCCAAGTACCTGCCCGAAGCTAAGAAAAACGGCTTGCGAACCATCGTTTATTTCAACGTCCACTGGTTCAAGCGTTCCTTTGGCGAAAAACATCCCGACTGGCTCCAATTGGACGAGAACGGCAATGGAAATCAAATCATGTACAGCCAGCCATCCAGCCGGTTTTGCCCGAACAGTCCTTGGCGGGAGTGGGTTTTTCAGGTACTTCGGGACCTGTGCGCCTATCCGATCGATGGAATCTTTTATGACGGGACCAGCTTCACGGTCAACACCTGCTATTGCCACTACTGCCAGGATAAGTATCAAAAGCAGTATGGCAAAATGCTGCCTTCCAAGAAACAGCGCAAAGGCAAGCAGGCGCTTGACCTGCTCGAATTTCAGGCCAACAGCCTTGTTGATTTTATGCACGACTCGCGCACAGTGATCAAGTCAATTAATCCGGAGATCCTCTTTTACAAGAACGGCGGAGTGCGGGGAGGAAACTGGTCGACAGCGAATCTGAACCGGCTTCTCATTTCCGAACAGGATATGCTTGGCAGCGAAGGCGGATATTTTTACGGCGACATGATGCGCACTTCGATTTGGAAGCCGGGAGTGACAGCAAGGATGCTGGAAACACAATCGCCGGACAAACCGCGGGTGATCTTCAGTACGTGCCGACCGAGTCCCTGGCAGTACGGGCAGCATTCGGAAGCCGACTTGCGCCTGATCTATGCCGGTACTATCGCGAATGCTGCCAACCCGATGTTCGAGGTTTGGAAGACAGCATACAAGCGCACGGAGATACAAGCATTAGTTGGCATGAACCGGTTTGTGGAGAAGAATGCCTCCTACTATCGTGGAACCCACTCCGAAGCTGTTATCGCGCTGGTCTGGTCCGATACTACAGCCAACTTCTACGACGGAGCTGATGCACAGTTGCTCGAAACCGAGCAAGTGCCGGCGCGCAGTGAGATCGGCAACCTTGACGGTGAGTTCTCAGGACTGGCCGACATACTAATACGATCACAAACGCCGTTCGATGTCATCGACGATGTCAGGCTGGAGCAAGAGAAGTTGGATCGTTACGCAGTTATTTTTCTACCCAATGTGGCCTGCATGAGCGAGAAAACGGTGGCTTGTTTGAAGGAATATGTGCAACGGGGAGGCAACCTGTTCGCCACCTTCGAAACCTCGCTCTACGACGAGACTGGCATCCGGCGGGCAGATTTTGCCCTGGCGGAGGTGTTCGGCGTGAGCGACGCGCACAAAATCGTCGGCCCGATGCGTGTTGACTCCATGCAGCCGCGCGCGGCCAGCCCGCTTATGGAAGGATGGGCACGGGATCTGGTTCCTGCCCCCACCTATCACGTGGCCGTAAGGCTTAAGGGAGGCGACGGGTTGGTCAATTTCATGAAGCCCGTTGCCGGCAGCCTTGCCGGGTACCCGGAGCCGTCCGACGATCCGGCGCTGGTGACCCATCGCTACGGCAAAGGCAAAGCTATTTACATTAGCGGGGATATTGGCAATTCCTTCAACTCCTATCACCTGATCGAGTGGGCTCGTTTGATCGAGAACGTATTAAGGGAGACGGCACCGAAGTTGGTGGTGTTGGAGAACGCACCAGGGTCGGTAGAGGTGGTGTTGCGCTCACAGGAGGATGGCCGGCGTTTACTGCTTCACCTGGTCAACTTTACCGGCGAGATGACACGCCCTATACGGAAGATTGTGCCGCTTCAGAACATTGTCATCACTGTGCGGACGAAAGGGGGAGTAAAAAGTATTCACACCTTGATGCAGCCCGGGACATTGATACCACTGAAGTCCAACGACGGGGAGGTTAAATTTGTGGTGCCCCACATCGGGGAGTATGAAGTGATCGTTATTGAGAAGTAGTGATAAGGATGGCTTACGATCATGTATTGACTGTGCTGATGAGGCGACTAAGGAACTCCTAAGATCCGGAAATGCAAAAAGAATCTTAAGGTAAATTTATTCTATGTTACTCTTAATTCGCATGATTAAATATTCTATTGTTAAAACTACAAAATCTAAGTGTATGAAAAAAAGATTATTTATTAGTGTTTATTTCTGCCTTATTACCTGTCTGTCGTTTTCTCAGAACACATTTAACGGACTGGAAATGAACATGGGTAATCTATACCGGATGTCAAACGCAAAAACACGTTCGATTAGTCCTGAAAATTTTATCGGAGAGAAAGGTAAAGGTGGTATGGCCAGGCCGGAAGATAAAGATATCACCAACGCAGCCAATGCCAGTAATGCGGCCCGCGACCTCGGACAAGGATGGAAGGTCAATCCTTATGTTCGCATTCAGCCCGGAGAAACTTTAACCATAGCTGAGATTGAAGGCTCGGGAGCTATTCAGCATATTTGGATGACCCCAACCGGTAACTGGCGTTTCTCAATTCTTCGCATTTACTGGGATAATGAAACTGAACCTTCAGTTGAGTGTCCCGTTGGCGATTTCTTTGGCATGGGTTGGAACGAATATGCCCCGCTTAACTCGCTGGCTGTTTGCGTAAATCCAGGAAGTGCTTTCAATTGCTACTGGACGATGCCTTTCCGTAAAAAATGCAGGATTACCATGGAAAACATTAATGACAAAGATCCTATGACCTTGTTTTACCAGATTAACTATACCCTGACCGAAGTACCAACAGACGCAGCTTATTTTCATGCTCAGTTCAGAAGGTTGAATCCCAACACTACTTCTGATTATACTATTGTTGACAACATTAAAGGGAAAGGTCATTATGTTGGCTTATATATGGCCTGGAAAGTTAATAACAATGGTTGGTGGGGAGAAGGTGAGATCAAATTCTTTATTGACGGCGACAGCAAATTCCCAACAATTTGCGGAACAGGCACCGAGGATTATTTCTGCGGCTCCTATGATTTTGATACCAGGAAGAAAAATGCAGCTGGTGTTGAGGAAACTGTTTATACTGAATTCTGTACACCTTATGCCGGCCTGCATCAGGTTATGCGAGGCGATGGGCACTACAAAGCAATGCAACGGTTTGGCCTATACCGTTGGCATATAATGGATCCGGTACGTTTTGAAAAAGACCTGAAGATAACTATTCAGGATTTGGGTTGGCGACAAGGTGGCAGGTATTTGCAACAACAATCTGATATTGCCTCAACCTGTTTCTGGTACCAGGCAGACCCTCATGCCAAGTTTCCCAAACTGCCGTCGTGGCAACAACTTGAAGTAAATTAGAACGTTCAAATCGATTTCTTCGAAAAAATATTTATGTACAAATAAACAATTTAATAGAACTTAAAATTTATAAAGATGAAAAATAAAGATTTTACCAGGCGGCGGTTCATTACTACCGTATCAGTTGGATCAGCAGCTGCAGTTGTATCAGGCGCCATCCCAACATTCGGGAAAATTACCACATTGAATAATGAAACCGGTAAACTCGCCATCCTTGGAGGCATACCTGTTGTGAAGGAAAAAGTATGGCCGGCATGGCCTTACGTCGACGAAAAGATGGTTGAAGCAATTGCCAGGACTACCAGGAGTGGGATATGGTGCAGAATTCAATCTTCCACAGGTACAGTCCCAACATTTGAATTAGAATATGCCAAACTGATGGGTACCAAATTTGCCTTGGGAACCGGTTCCGGAACCCAGGCTCTGAGTACCTGTGTTGAAGCATTGGGAATTGGTCCAGGCGACGAAGTGATCACCTCGCCGTATACTGACATGGGAACCATATCTTCTATTATAACAAGCCGTGCCCTGCCGGTAATGGCAGACCTGGATCCGGAATCTTTTCAGCTTGATCCACGCGAAGTAGAAAGAAGAATTACAGAAAATACCAAAGCCATTATGCCGGTGCATATCATGGGGCAACCATGCAACATGGAACGGATCATGGCCATCGCAAAAAAGCACAATCTTAAAGTGATTGAAGATACCTGTCAGGCACATCTTGGCGTATATCAGGGGAAAGTATTAGGAACGATAGGTGATTTAGGATGCTTCAGCTTCCAGACATCCAAAACGATTTCCTGTGGCGAAGGTGGAGGAATCATCGGAAATAACGAAGAACTGATGGACAAGTGTTACACGGTGCAAAATCACGGTACCTCACGCAAAGGACGTTCCGAAACGATAGGGCCGAAATATCGGATGAACGAATTTGAAGGGGCTATTCTGTTGGCGCAATTAGGTGGAGCTAAAGACCGCTTCGCGCTTCGCAATAAAAACGCCGCGTATCTTACCTCCAAACTCAAAAATTTCCCGGGCCTTGTTCCCCAAAAGCTTTATGAAGGTACGGAAAGCGGTTCCTTCTACCTATATACGATGTCGTATCATAAAGAGCACTTTAACAATGCACCCCGCGACAAATTTCTGAAGGCTCTCTCAGCAGAAGGTATTGTCATGAGCGGGTATATAGCAAATGGGTTACATAAAGAACCATGGGTGGATCATATTTTGAACTTAAAGGTCTATCAGAAAATGTATTCTCCGGCCAGACTTAAACAATACCTCGAAGAATTGGCTTGTCCGAAATGTGATCAGGTTTGTGCAGATATGGTCATGCTTTGGGCTTCGGGTCCTCTGCTCGGAACCCAGGCTGATATGGACGACATTATCAGTGCCATTATGAAGGTTTACGATAACAGGGATAAATTAAATTCAATCTGATATTTTAACCTCATTACTTATGCATACTCATCGCACAATTTACTTTATTTTTTTATTTTGTATTCTGGAAATTTTTGTGGTACAAACCGATATTGCCGGTAGTACCAAACATTCCAAAGATACCGCACCATCCGGTCTGAGACTGTCGACGTTTGATATTGACGCCACACCCCCAGTTGGCAGCCATCTTGCCTACGACTCCATGATCGGATCATGGGATATGGGATTGAGGGCAAGAGGCATTGTTCTGTCGGGGGCCGGCCAGCCGGTTGTATTATGCGCTATCGACTGGATTGGCATATCCGGTGAGAGCCAGGATGTATTCAAACGTGCACTGGCTGATGCTGCAGGAACAATTCCTGAACGTGTTGCCGTGCACACTTTACATCAACATGATGCTCCCCGATGCAATTTTGCTGCTGAGCGGATTCTTTTAGAGGCCGGTCTCGATCCTCGGGATAATGAAGGCACTTTTGCCCGGGAACTGATCAGTAAGCTGGAAACTGCCGTACGAAACTCGCTGGGAAAGTCTCGGCCTGTTACCCATCTGGGACTCGGTGAAGCGCCTGTTTACCAAGTCGCTTCAAACAGGCGCATACTCGGCCCTGACGGCAAAGTCAAGGCAACCCGGTGGACAACTTGTACAGATTCTGCCCTGCGTGCGGAGCCAGAAGGTGTAATCGATCCCATGGTATCTTTGGTGAGTTTTTGGAATGGTGACCAGCCATTAGCAGTACTGAGTTACTATGCGGTGCACCCGCAGAGTTACTATCATACAGGTATACCCAATCCGGATTTTCCTGGTATTGCCCGCTTTTATCGCCAGCTTGCAGTACCACAGGCGCTCCATGTCCATTTTAACGGTGCCGGCGGTAATCTTGGTGCCGGCAAATACAACGATGGTTCAAAAGAGAACCGTGGCATTTTGGCTGAGAGGCTCGCCGATGGTATGAAAAGGGCATGGGAGGGAACACAACGCGAACCGATCACTGCAGATGCAGTAAATTGGACACTTGAACCTGTCTCTTTACCACCGGCTAAATATCTTGAAAAGCTGGAAGCCGAACTGAAGGTGCAGGACACCGCATTGCTAAGAATTAACATCGAACAAATCTCCTGGATACAACGGTGCAAGGCTGGTAAAAAGATTGATGTGGCTTGCCTGACTCTAAACCGCGCCCGTATCCTTTACCTACCCGGCGAGCTTTTTGTCGAATACCAGCTTGCCGCTAAAGCTGAGCGGAAGGACTTGTTTGTTGCTATGGCAGCCTATGGAGATTATGGCCCGGGTTATATCGGCACCGCAATCGCTTACGAGCAGGGCGGCTATGAAGCCGGCATAGCTTCCAGAGTTTCACCCGAGGTAGAAGGTGTGCTCATGACAGCGATCCGAAGACTCTTGAATGGAAAATAAATAATAAACCAATGATAAAAAAGATCAAAACAAACAAAAATGGGATCATTTCATTCAGATTATCTCTGAACCTATTGATACCGGCAATTATGTCGTTATTCTTAATTTATTCTTCTCCCGCATCAGCTCAGCTCAAAATCTATGTATTAACAGATCTGGAGGGTGTCAGCGGCGTTTACAAGTTCGCACAGACCCGTGAGAAAGATACCCCATTGAATATTCAGGCATGTGAGTACTTCATGGGCGACCTTGCCGCAGTAGTTCGCGGCCTTCGTGATGGCGGTGCTACCGAGATAGTTGTTCTTGACGGACATGGATCACAGGCTGTGATCCCTCATTTAATGGAACCTGGGGCGAAGTACATCACCGGTAAACCCAGAGCACGAACATTCGGACTGGACGAGTCTTTTGCAGGAGAAGTACAGTTTGGTGCCCATGCGATGATGGGTACACCGGACGGTGTTCTGAATCACACTCAGTCTTCGAGATCTGAGAACCGGTATTGGTACAATGGTGTGGAATCTGGTGAACTGGCCCAGGCAGCTATCACAGCCGGTTATTTTGGTGTGCCTACGATACTGGTCACTGGCGACGTAGCGGTTTGCCGCGAAGCAACAAAATTCTTCGGCCCTAATTGCATAACAGTAGCAGTTAAGGAGGGAATATCGCGAGAGGCAGCAATTCTTTATCCTTTCGAAGAAACACGCAAAGCGCTATACAAAGGAGCCAGAAAAGCAATAGCAGCAATTCCCAAATGCAAACCGTATATCCTGGAAGTGCCTATCAAAGCCAGGATGGAATATCTCGATCTGGATCCAGGCTTACCTAAACCAAAATTGATAACAAAAGAATGGACCATCCCGGATGCCCTTCACCTTTTTGACTAATCAGGATTACGGTATAATTTAAATAATCTAAAATTAAATTGTGAACGATACAACTCCATTAAATCAAGAACAGAACAGGGTACTTTCAATAGACTTTTTTCGGGGATTTACCATGTTCTTACTTGTTACTGGCATTTCCGGGATATTTGTCGAATTGGTAAAAGCCGGCAAAGGTGAAGCTATAATAGCTTTAATTGATACTCAATTTGACCATGGTGTGTGGTACGAACTGTATTTTTGGGATCTTATCCAGCCTTTCTTTATGTTTATAGTTGGTGTTGCTATGCCTTTCTCCATGGCGAAACGAATGGCAAGAGGGGAAACCTGGAAAAAATCATTTTACCATGCCCTTACCCGTTCTTTTTGGTTGCTCGTACTGGGCTTTATGTTAGGAGCTACAGACAAGACTTATAGTCTTACAAACATACTGCCTCAATTATCGTTTGCATATCTCGTTGCTTTTTTACTGATACGAAAAGATATAAAATGGCAATTACTGGTCTCTTTTGCCATGATCCTTTTATCTGACCTTCTTTACCGTTATTGGCCTGTAGAGGGATTTAACCAACTTACCCCGGATCATAATTTTGGTGCCTGGTTTGATTTGGCTACAGTAGGGCATTTAAACCCAAACCACTGGGTTACATTTAATGCTATTCCTACATCTGCTCATGTAATATGGGGAGTCATTGTCGGAAAGTTACTGATGAAGGATTGGTCTCCTAATAAAAAGATACTGACCCTGCTTATAACCGGACTGACAGGCGTTATAATTGGATATTCCATGGATCCTTTTATTCCGGTTATTGAACGGATTTCCACCAGTTCATATGTCATTGTCAGTGGAGGATGGGCTTTAGTCGTTATGTCAATTTCATACTGGCTGGTTGATGTGATGAACTTTAGAAAGGTCCCCACGTTTTTTGCAATCTTTGGTATGAATCCTATTTTCATATACATCTTTGCCTCCCTGGGTGGAGGACGATTACTCAACCGTATGGCGGTACCTTTTACATCCAGGCTTTTCTTCTGGAGTGGCGAAATTGCCATAAATATGATCACAATAATTGTGGTTGCTGCAATGTTTTGGTATATAACCTATTTCCTCTATAAAAGAAAGATATTTTTCAAATTATAAGTACAATGAAGATAAAGAATATACTGCTGTGGTTATTCATCATATTGCCTGCGGTTTCTGATGCGCAACCTTCTTATCTGACAGGGACATCACAGGCAAGCATTGAACCTGACCAGTCGTTGATCTCCCTTCACCTGGCCGGTTATGGCAGCCCCAGGGAAGGGCGTTTCACCCTGCAATGGATCAATAAAGGGGCTGTGCCGGAAGTTACTGCCATGGGAGGACTTTCCGATAAGCTATACATTGTCAGTAACGGTGATCTGTTGTGCATGAACCCGGCAGAAAATAACCCGACATGGAAAAAAGCAGGAAAGGCCGAAAATATCAGGTCCATAGCCGGGATAAACGGGAAACTTTATGCTGTTAACAACAAGGGGGAATTGCTGGAAACAAAAGTTCAGGGAAGAATTAAATGGAAAAAGATTGGGCCTGTCGATAACTCTGTAACATCCTTAACGGCCACGGACAATAAGTTATTTGCCGCAAATGCAAACGGTTCATTATGGGCGGCTGACCTTTGGGGGAAAAGCATTGGATGGCTGAAGGGTGAAACAGTTGACAGTATCGTAAGCCTTGCAGCGAACAAGGGAAAGCTTTACGCCCTTACAAATGGTGGTGCTGTTTATCAGTGCGAACCGGGGAAAAAAGACCATAAATGGTTAAAGATAGCTTACAAAAATGGACAGACGATTAAAGAAGATATAAAACATATTACGGTTATAAATGACAGGATATTCGGCATAAGCAAGGATAATTTCCTCTACATGGGGGAGCACCGGAGTGATGGAAACCTGACTGCCAGGGCGATGGCCGTAAAAAACGGCGAAAAAACCGTTGTCATTGTCAATGTGGATGTTTGCGGGCTTAACGACACTTTTACCGGGCTGGTAAAACGGGAGATCTATCAGAAAAACCATATTCCTGCACCGGCAGTTTTTATCAATTGTACGCATACCCATTTTGCCCCTGTTACGCAGGATTGGCTTACGTGGCAGGAACCTAATCAACGGCCTGATAGTATTTATCTCTATTCAACCGTCAAAAACGGGATCCTTTATGCAGTTGACAATGCGCTGAAAACAATGGCCCCGGCAGAATTATCTTTCGGCAGGGGCAAAACCGACATTGGCCGTAACGGGCAACTGAAAGATCACCCGGAATTATACGATAGCGCTGTTGATGTCATCAAGGTGGGTTATCCTGGTAAGGATGCCGAAAGCTACCTGTTTTTAACAGCCTGCCACCCTGAATTGAGCACCGCCGGTAAACTTCATTACACGATAAGCGCCAATTATCCCGGCGTGGCGCGTAAATTAGTGGAAGAGAGGACAGGGACATCCAATTCAATGTTTTTACAAGGTACTGCAGGAGATATCAATCCAAGTGATAACGGTGAGTACATTTCTGGGGAAAAGCTGGCAAATGAGGTGATTGCCATATTGAACCGGCCTATGACTAAAATAAACGGGCAGGTAACATGTTACCTGGATACAATTAATATTCCCGTTACCCCATGGACCAAAGAGGAAATACATGCATACAGGGCACAAAACAGTGATAAACCCGGTAACGCCGATGCTGAAAAGAATGTGAAATGGTGCGATCTGATGTTAAAATACTACAGCGAAGGGACAATGCCGGTATCACTACCGGTTTATGTTCAAACGATCAATATCGGGAACTGGAAACTGGTGGGGTTTTCAAGGGAAGCAACCACAGGCTATAGTTTTGGTGTTAAAAATCTTTGGCCTGATAAACTGGTCTCAGTTGCAGGTTACACCAATGATGTTTCAAGTTACCTGCCAACACATATGCATATAGAGAAGCGTGGATACGTGGGGTTAAATTCATTTTTCTGGTACGGGATGCCGGCTGTATTTCCCATGAACGTAGATGAGACTATTCTCAATAGGATTAAATCCCTTGATCGCTAATAATGATTAATACAAATAAATTATGAAAAAGTTAATGATTCTTTTACCTGTTTTTTTTCTGGCAGTTGTTCTTAACGCACAGCAACCTGTACAGACCAGTCTGTCATTCAAAATGGAAGAATTAACCGCACCCCAGTTTGTCAAAGCAGTTGAGCTGGCGGGTGGCGTATGTATTATTCCTTTTGGAATTCTAGAGAAACATGGTCCTCATCTTCCGCTTGGAATGGACCTGATTTATGCCAGAGAAGTTGCGTTTGATGCGGCGAAAAAGGAATATGCTGTGGTTTTTCCTCCATATTTTGCAGGCCAGATTTTTGAAGCAAAGAATCATCCTGGAACAATAGCCTACAGTAGCGAACTGATGTGGAAAATGCTTGCGGAAACCTGTAAAGAATTGTCCAGGAATGGATTAAAAAAGATTATTATTTTAAACGGGCATGGCGGAAACACCAGTTTCCTTCAATTTTTCTGTCAGTCACAACTTGAAAAACAGGAAGATTATGTAGTGGTAGTAAGCCAGCCATGGAATAACCCTGCAGATAATAAGGAGATTAAATCGTTAAAGAAAGCCAGCCTGGATGGACATGCAGGTGAGGAGGAGACTTCAATGATGTATTATATGAATCCATCGCTGGTTGATCAGGAAGCATTGAAAAATGAATCAGGTGCAGACCAGGATAGATTGAGTAAGTTACCATCTGGCTATACCGGTATCTGGTGGTATGCAAAATTCCCTAATCATTTTGCCAGCGACTATAACCAGCCAAATAAAAGACTCGGAGAATTATTAATCACCACCCAAACAAACCGGCTTGCCGAATTAATAAAGTTTCTGAAAAAAGACAACACAATAAAACAACTTCAGGAAGAATTTTATAAAAAGGCACAAAACCCACTGCTTAAGTAATTTGCTAATGACACGGTTCCAACACTATCAATAAAAACACAAAAAAATGGGATCAAACAGAAGAAATTTTATCAGGCAAACCTTAATTGGAACAGGAATCCTGGCAACTGGATTTGCAGGACACGCCGCTTCGTTGAGCAACGAATCAAGCCTGAAACGGAAAGAAAAAAATCCAGAACAACGATTCAACATGTGCTGTTATGCTGCACCAAAACTCAACAAAGTACGCATCGGCTTTGTTGGCCTTGGTCAGCGTGGCCCGGGTGCCGTTGAACGAATGTCATATATCGACGGAGTGGAAATAGTAGCCTTGTGCGATGTATTCGAAGACCGTGTTGAAAAGTGTCAGAAAACGCTTGAAAAGCAAGGACTGCCAAGGGCCAAATCGTATTCAGGATCAAAGGAGGCATGGAAAGAAATGTGCCAGAATCCGGATATCGATCTGATTTACATTACTTCACCATGGGCATGGCATACCCCAATGGCCGTCTATGCGATGGGAAACGGTAAACATGCAGCGACTGAAGTTCCGGCTGCCAAAACCATCGACGAATGCTGGCAACTGGTTGAAACTTCGGAAAGAACCAGAAAGCATTGCATGATGCTCGAAAACTGTTGTTACGATTTTTTTGAGTTGCTTACCCTTAACATGGCGCGGCAGGGCTACTTCGGCGAAATACTTCATGGCGAAGGCGCCTATATCCATAATCTGCTGGATGCAAATTTCAATAAAAATGGATACGCCGATATGTGGAGACTGAAAGAAAACTACCGCAACGGAAACTTATACCCAACGCACGGATTGGGCCCAATTTGTCAGGTGATGAACATCAACCGCGGCGACCAGATGGAATACCTGACCTCCATGTCCTCAGCCGATTTCCAAATGGCTGCAATGGCCAATCAACTGGCAATCAAAGACCGTTTTTATAGCGAATTTGCAGGGAAACAGTACCGTGGAAACATGAACACAACAACCGTTCGCACTTTCAAAGGTCGCACGATCATGATTCAGCACGATGTGACCAGTCCGCGGCCATACTCACGCATCCATCTGGTAAGCGGAACCAAAGGTGTTGCCTGTAAATGGCCCGAACCGGCCCGCATCGCTACCGGTCATGAATGGCTGAAACCTGAAGAGATGACACAACTGGAAGAGAAATATACTCCAGAAATTGTAAAACTGATTGGTAAAATGGCCAAAAAAGTAGGTGGCCACGGCGGCATGGATTTTATGATGGACTGGCGGTTGATTGACTGCCTGCGCAACGGACTTCCGCTTGATCAGGATGTTTACGATGCCGCACTGTGGAGTGCCATTGCCCCTTTGAGTGAAAAATCGGTTGCCAACCGCTCCAATTCGGTTGATGTACCTGACTTTACCAACGGTGCCTGGAAGACCAATACTCCTGTTGAACTGACACTGAAAGGTGGTGGTACAACTGTAATCAAAGAGCTGTAACATAATTAAAAACAGCGTTTGTTCATATGCCGGTTTTTTCCGGTTCAAAAAGATCAAATCAGATATTTAGGGATTATAAATAAACATTTAATTAATAAATTATTATGTCAGAAAAATTAGCAATTCACGGTGGACAGAAGAGTGTAACAAGTAATAAAATCAACTGGCCATGTTTTGATGAAAACTCGATAAAAGCTGTTGAACAAGTTTTGCGTTCGGGTAAGGTAAATTACTGGACAGGCAATAAAGGGATGGAATTTGAGAAAAAATTTGCCGAATGGCAAGGCAGTAAATATGCCATCTCTGTAGCAACAGGTACTTCAGCCTTGCATGTTGGATTATCTGCCATGGGTATTGGTCCCGGAGATGAAGTAATTGTTCCCAGTTATACTTTTATTGCATCAAGTTTTTCGATAATTCAGGCTGGTGCTATTCCAAGATTTGCAGATGTTAACATTGAAGATCATTGTATCAGTATTGAATCTGCTGAAAAATTGGTAAATGAAAGGACCAGGGCCATCATGGTAGTTCATTTATATGGCAATGTTTGCGACATGGATAAGGTTAATGCCTTTGCCAGGAAGCACAATCTGCTTGTTATTGAAGACAATGCTCAGGCTTTTGGCGGTTCATTCAATGGTAAAAAAACGGGTACCCTGGGCGATATTGCAGGATGTAGTTTCTGTCAGAATAAAACTTTTACTACCGGTGGTGAAGGTGGCATGGTAACAACCGATAATGAAGAATATGCCTGGGTTGCCCGTAGTTTCAGGGACCATGGTTATGATGTGAAAAGCCGTTTGTCTCTACTCGAACTCGAACAAAAGCTTCCCTACATCCATAACATGGTTGGTTTCAATTACCGCATGACCGAGATGCAGTCGGCAATAGGAATTTGCGAACTGGAAAGGATGGATACCTGGAACATGCCAAATCGCCGTCGCAATGCACACATTATCATCGATAAAATTAAAGATTTGCCTCAGGTATTATATTCTCCTATTGATAATGACGTAAGAAAAAATGGTTGGTATGTGATGGCTTTTTCATTGGATATCGGGAACATGACTTGCGACATCAAACAATTTGTTGATGCAGCATTGGCAGAAGGCGCTGTTGTTTGGAAAGTTTTCTGGCCGCAATGTCACGTTGAGCAAGCATTACAAAAACATATTGCATTTGGTAAAACCGGGTTTCCTTTTACTTCAAAGGAATATACAAATCCTCAAAGTGTTGATTACTCGAATGTGGAGGTTCCTAATGCCAGGTGGCATGAAGAACATACTTTTAGCTGTTTTGCCTATCCAACCTATACCGTTGAAAATTGTGAGCAAATAGGTGATGCATTAAGAAAAGTAATCAAAGCCTTTTCAAAATAACAGGAGGAATCATAATGGAAAATAAAATAAAATGGGGCGTTATTGGCTCCGGAGGTATTGCCCAAAGAAGAACAATCCCGGAGGGGATTGTTCTTGCTGAACATGCTAATTTAGTGGCTGTTTACGATATAAATGCTGAAGTCAACTACACTGTTGCGAAAAAATTCAATGCAAAAGCTGTTCAGAGCATTCAGGAACTTATTGATGCTGATATTGATGCTGTTTATATTGCTTCGCCTGTAAATAGGCACCTGGAACATGCAATTGCCTGTGCTAAAGGGAAAAAACATGTATTCTGCGAAAAACCACTCGGCATGACGGTTGAGGAAGCAGAAAAAATGATCCGGATATGCAAACAGGAAGGCGTGCTTTTAGGAACGGCCCTGATGATGCGGTTTTTAGCTCAACATCAGGCTGCATTGAAAATAATACAGGAAGGAAAATTAGGTAAGCTTGTTTATGGCAGGGCCCAATTATCTTGCTGGTATCCACCAATTGAAGGCGCCTGGAGACAAGACCCCACAGTAAGTGGCGGTGGTTCGCTGATGGATATGGGTAGCCATTGCATTGATTTATTGGAAATGTTCTTTGGAAAGGTGAAAAGCGTAAGCTGTTTTATTAACAACACCGTACATTCCTACAAATCTGAAGACAGCTCAGTTGTTTCCCTGCTTTTTGAAAACGGAGCTTTGGCCACTGTTGATTCGTGTTTTAGTATTCCCGATAATAGCAGCAAAAACATCCTCGAACTCTATGGCTCAAAAGGGAGCATTCTTGCAAAAGATACAATTGGGCAAGGAGCTGCAGGTGAAATGATCGCCTATTTGGAAGACGATGATACTGGTTACGATGCCAATCAGGTAAGAACTGCTTGTGAAGGTGTGATTATAAATCCAACACCTGTAAATACCTATCTTGCTGAGATTGAAGAATTCAGTTGTGCAATTCTCGAAAAGAGGGAACCTCTGAATAATGCTGCAATTGGCCTGGAAAGTCAAAAAATATTGGCCGCTTGTTATTTGTCAGCCAAAACCGGAAAAACTGTTGACGTTTAGACAAGTTAAATAAATGTTGTTATGGAAAAAATAGTATTGGGAATCTTTGCACACCCTGATGACGCAGAGATTCTGTGTGCAGGAACTTTATCATTATTAAAAAAGGCCGGGTTGTCTGTTCATATCGCTACAATCGCCTCGGGCGATAAAGGAACTGCGGAATATTCAAGAGAGGACATCAGTAAAATTAGAAAATCTGAAGCAGCAGAAGCAGCTAAACTGCTTGACGCAACATACCATTGCCTTGAATTCGAAGATGTCTATATTATGTACGATCGGGATTCAATCAATAGAACAACGTCTTTGATTAGGGAAATTAGACCGTCGGTTGTATTTACGCATAGTCCAAACGACTATATGATTGATCACGAAATGACCAGCAAGATTGTACAAACTGCTTGTTTCTCAACAGGTATTAAAAATATGGATATATCAGAAGCATCTTTTGAACCTGTACCCCATTTGTATTACTGCGATTCCATGGAAGCTAAAGACATTTTAGGTCAGCCAATCTACGCTTCGATGTTTGTAGATATTACAAGCGAAATTTCAATAAAAGAAAATATGCTTGCCTGTCATGCAAGTCAGCGAAACTGGTTGTTGACGCATCATAAAATGGATGAATACATCCTTTCGATGAAACGATTTGGAGAACAAAGAGGAAGTGAAATTAATGCCAAATATGCTGAAGGATTTAGGCAGCATTTGGGGCACGGCTATCCTCAGGATAATGTTCTTAAAGAAATACTTGGTAATTTCATTGTGCTCGCTAAAAAATAAACTAATTACTAAAACTAAAATTAAAGGAGATAAGTACCATGTCACGAAAAATAAGCATGTTAGCACCAGATTGGTGGGATTTTACGACTTTGGATAATGAAATATTGAACGATGCGGCAAAGCTTACAGCTAAAGATATGCTCCAATTGTCAAGAGTTGGCTTCAAAGTTGTGTTTTATGATACACTGGAAGATTTTTATCTGGCCGAAGCACTGGAATACATTACTGCATGGAAACAAGCAACCGTAAGCAATCCTGTTGGTATCTGCGGCCCGATAGGCCCAACGGAACAATTGCCATTGGTAGCCCGTTTGGTGAACGAACTGCAATTGGATTTATCAAATGCACATTTTTGGGGAATGGACGAATGGTATGTTGACGGGAAAGAGCTGGATGCTTCCCATCCACTGTCCTTTGAAAAAGCAGACCGGGACCTCTGTTTTAACCTAATGGATACAAAATTCAGGATATCCGATTCCAATCTTCATTTTCCCAAGGCAGATACCCGTAAATATATCAGCAGCTGGGAAAATGGTATTCGATGCGCTGTAATGCAAGGTGGTCAGGGCGATACAAAGCATTGGGCATTTAATGACCCGGTGAAAAGAGAAGGCAAATATAAAGATGCGCCGCCAACACCTGAAGAATTCATGGAACTTTCGACACGCGTGGTCGATTTGCACCCAATCACCTGCATGCAAAATGCACGGACCAGCGCCGGTGGGGTTGTTACCGGCATTCCCAGGCAAGCCTTGACCGTAGGTCCGGTTCAAACATGGAAAGCGGATAAAGTATCGATCTGGCAGGCCGGAGCGCATGATAATCCATTCGGTCAACGGCTTACTGCATTAATGATCAGCAAGAAGATAATGGATAGTGCTGTTCCCATGTCTTTATTGGCCGATCATCCCAATGTGCAATTTAACTATTTCAGAGGTGGCATAGGAGTATGTGAAACTGAAATGCATTAATCGGACGATTTAAAATAATAAGCAATTCACCTGCCGACTTACTTTGGAAAACTGATATATCAATAATTTTTACATCTCAACTCATATTAAATGAGCAGTCAAACAAACATCTCCGAGGCATCAGACACTCAGAAAATTCCACACTTAAAACGTGTACTGGGCTTATGGGATTTAATTTTTTATGGCATTGTGCTTGTCCAGCCAATAGCTGCAATAGGTTTATTCGGCATTGCCTCGAAAGTTTCACATGGCCATATGGTCACTACCTTATTAATTGCTATGGTTGGCATGATGCTGACTGCCGTAAGTTATGGACGTATGGCATCTTTGTACCCTTCGGCAGGGTCAGCTTACACATACGTTGGTAAAGGATTAAATTCTCATTTGGGTTTTCTGGCCGGTTGGGTAATGTTTCTCGATTATTTAATCGTACCCATTATTAATACAGTATACGGATCTTTGACTTTACAGCGATTAATACCTTCCGTTCCATTTTTTGTTTGGGTGGTAATATTTGTTTTTATTCTCACTTTTATAAACCTCAGGGGTATTCGCACAACAGCTCGTTCCAACGAATTTTTGCTCGCCGTCATGTGTGTGGTTATTGGCATTTTCATAGTACTTGCGATCCAATATATTTTTCGGGAGCAAGGTTGGAACGGACTTCTCTCTTACAAACCATTTTATAACCCTGCAACTTTTAATTTTGGGGCTATAATGACTGCTACCTCTTTTGCTGCCCTCACTTACATTGGGTTTGATGGCGTGACTACGTTGGCAGAAGATGTAAAAAACCCTAAACGAAACATGCTGTTGGCCCCTGTATTGGTTTGTTTATTTACAGGACTTTTTAGTGGTATTCAGATCTATCTTGCCCAACAGGTTTGGCCTGACTATAATACATTCTTAAATCCAGAAACCGCCTTTTACGATGTTTCTGCCAGGGTTGGAGGACAATTTCTATTCAATGCCATCGCAATAGTTTTGTTTGTTGCGTGCTTGGGAAGTGGTGTAGCAGGACAAGTTGGCGCTGCCCGTTTACTTTTTGCGATGGGAAGGGACGGCGTGATTCCCCAAAAAATATTTTCACACCTCCACACAAAAAGCGCTACTCCAACTTATAACATTCTTATTATGGGAGGATTGACCTTAATTGGCTCTATGGTCCTGAGTTATCAGGGTGCTGCTGAATTGCTGAATTTTGGAGCTTTTCTGGCTTTTATGGGGGTTAACATTGCGACGTTTCGACAATTCCTTTTCCGACGTCCATCCGGAGAAAAACGCAACTTTTTATCTGATGCAATTCTTCCGGTTCTGGGCTTTCTTGTTTGTTTTTTCATTTGGATCAGCCTGCCAACTCCTGCTAAAATCATGGGTGGTACCTGGTTACTGATCGGTTTGATCTATTTGTTCTTAAAGACCCGTGGCTTTAAACAGAAGCCGATGATGATTGATTTTAAGGATGTTTAATAAAGATTTTTAATTCAAACTATTTTGAAAATGAAAAGAGTAGCAGTCGTAGGTTTCGGGTTTATGGGAATGACCCATACACTAAACATCCTTAAAAATGCAGATTTGCAGTTAGTGGCTATCGTTGATAAAAACCCTGAAACGATTGAAAAAAACTTATTGACCAGTATCGGCAATTTTTCTACTGGCAATATCGATCCTGCTGTTCTGGCAAATATTAATAAATATTCAAACATTGAGGAGTGTCTTCAGCATGAAGAATTAGACGCTGTTCATATTTGCGTGCATACTGATCTTCACTACGAATTGGCAAAGAAAGCCATCATGCACAATAAACACGTTTTTCTTGAAAAACCATTCTGCCTCGACATCAAACAAGCTGAAGAACTGATTAACCTGGCAGAAAAGAAAAAAAAGATCCTCATGGTAGGACACGTGGTCAGATTTATGTCGCCCTATCAGAAGCTTAAGCAATGGATTGATTCCAAAGAGTTTGGTGAATTGAAATTCCTTTCTCTGTCAAGGTTCTCCGGTCTTCCGGCATGGGGGCAGTGGAAAGATAAACAGGTTACAGGCACATCAGGAGGCGCCCTGTTCGACCTTGTCATTCATGATATTGACTTCGCCAACTATGTACTTGGATTACCTTCGGACATAAAATGCAGCTTTCTTCCCGGTGGATTAAGTAAACACGACTATATCAGCGCTATATGGGGATACCACAATAAAAATGTTAAAGTAAAAATAGAAGGGGGAAACACGTTCCATTCCAACTTCCCATTTCAGGCGGGATATATGGCCCGGTTTGAAAAAGCAAGTATTCTTTACACTTCATTAAATGGCGATATCATCCAGATAGCAGACGACAATACTATTAAGGAAGTGCCTGACGGGGATGCAGGTTCCGGATACTATAATGAGATTGCCTATTTTTCCCAATGTATGAAAAACAATACCCAACCAACCGAATGCATGCCTGAATCATCTCTTCAGACCATCCGTTTGTGTTATAACCATCTAAATTAATAACCTGATGAAACAGAATTTAGCAATTAACGGAGGGCCAAAGACCATAGATAAAAATTTTGCCTGGCCCATTTATGATGAAACAGATGTCGATGCCGTTGCCGAAATCATTCGCAGTGGAAAGTGGGGAAACCCTGATTGTGGCGATGCGGTGGAAGCTTTTGAAAAAGAGTTTGCCTCTTTTTGCGGAACCAAATATGCCTTAACCTGCGTTAACGGCTCAGTGGCTTTGCGCCTTGCTTTGATTGCCTGTGGCGTAAAGCCCGGAGATGAAGTAATTGTTACACCCTATACGTTCATCGCTACTGCTTCTATTGTCCTTGAAGCCAATTGTGTTCCTGTATTCGTTGACATTGATCCTGATACTTACAACCTTAATTCAGTCGAAATTGAAAAGGCGATAACCAATCGGACAAAAGCAATTATCCCCGTGCATTTTGCCGGTCAGGCTTGCGATATGGACGCTATAATGGCTATCGCCAGAAAACATCATCTGCGTGTGATTGAAGATGCCTGTCACGGTCATGGTGCGGAATATAAAGGGAAAAAACTCGGGAGTATTGGTGATGCCGGATGCTTCAGTTTTCAGTCTTCCAAAAACCTTACAAGTGGTGAAGGTGGCATGATCACTACCAATGATGAACAGCTTTACGACATGATGAACTCGCTTCGAAATATGGGCCGTGTGAAAGGCGGCCAATGGTATGAACATCATAACCCGGGATGTAATTACAGGCTCACACAGATACAGGCAGTACTCCTTTCTAATCAATTTAAAAGACTGAAAGAACAAACAGCCCGCCGTCACAAAAATGGAACGTACCTGAATTCATTGCTTGAAAAAATAGATGGGATAAAACCTCTTGCAAGAGGGCTAGGGGAAACATTGCATTGCTATCATATTTACATTTTCAAATACGATAAATCAAAATTCAACAACCTTTCAAAAGTTGAATTTACGAAGATGCTTGCAGCAGAAGGTGTCCCCTGTTTCATGGGGTACCCTCAGCCGTTATACAAACAGCCTCTTTTCCAAAAAAAGAATTTTATGTGCTATGCTATACCGCCAGAAGTCGATTATGCCAAGGTTTGTTGCCCTGAAACAGAAAAAGCTTGTTACGAGGAAGCCGTTTGGATCTTCCAGAATACCCTGCTTGGCACAAAAGAGGATATGAACAAATTTGCTGAAGCTATTATTAAAATTCAAAAAGCAGTTTGAGTAGAAAAGGACCTGGAGAACCAGACTTTAGTCACTCCAAATTCAAAACACTTATAATGAATAGATGAAATATCTAAAAAGTCTGTATGTTCAGGTAATTGTTGCCATTCTAATCGGAATCCTTTTCGGAGCCTTTTATCCGGCTTTTGCAATTCAGCTAAAACCGTTGGGTGATGGGTTTATTAAGCTCGTAAAAATGATGATCGGTCCGGTCATATTCTGCACTATTGTGAATGGGATTGCTGGTATGGAAAACACTAAAAAAGTAGGAAGGGTGGGCATTAAAGCAATTGTTTATTTTGAAATAGTTTCAACATTTGCACTGCTGATAGGATTGGTGGTTATCAATATTTTAAAGCCGGGTGTGGGGATGAATATTGATCCTGCATCGCTGGATATGAAATCGGTAGAAGGATACATGACTCAAAATAAAAGCGGTGGCGTCCAGGACTTCATTCTGAATATCATTCCTGACAATATTATTAATGCCTTATCAAACGGAAATATTCTACAGGTGTTGTTTTTTTCCATCCTGTTGGGTTTTGCCTTGTCAAAAATCGGTGCTAAAGGTAAACCATTATTAATTGGCATAAAGTCAATAGAAGAAGCCATTTTCGCTATTATTAAAATTATCATGAAGGTGGCTCCGTTGGGGGCATTGGGGGCAATGAGCTTTACCATTGGGAAATACGGATTGGGCTCACTGGTATCGCTTGGACAATTAATGGTGGCATTTTATTTAACATGCATACTTTTCATTGTATTTATTTTGGGAGGAATACTGAAGTATTGCGGTTTTAGCCTTTTCCGACTACTTAAATATATTCGGGAGGAATTATTGATCGTTATTGGAACATCTTCATCTGAAGCCGCTTTGCCCAGCCTGATGGATAAGCTCCGGAAGATGGGTTGTTCTGAACCGGTTGTCGGACTGGTAGTTCCAACAGGTTATTCATTCAACCTAGACGGCACTTCAATATATCTGACCATGGCCGCTGTTTTTCTGGCACAGGCGACCAATATACCATTGGCATTTTCGCAGCAATTATCGTTGTTATTCATATTAATGCTCGCGTCCAAAGGCGCAGCTGGGGTAACAGGCAGCGGATTTATTACACTTGCGGCGGTCTTGCCGATTGTCGGGAACATTCCTGTAGCAGCTATTGCTCTGATTTTAGGCATCGACCGTTTTATGAGCGAAGCCAGGGCGATTACCAACATCATCGGTAATACAATTGCAACCATTGTAATAGCAAAATCAGAAAATGAAATCGATATGCTTAAAACCAAAGAGGCAATTGGTTGATAATATAATAATATGAATGCCCGTGAATGACCTGATATAGAAATAAATAAAGTGTGCAACCTGAAAAAACAATTAATTTCAAAAATACTTTATGATGAAGAAAATTATTTTCATTTTATTAATTGATTTAATGACCTGTGGCTTTTCGATTGCTAGTCCCTTTGCAACCTGGACTAAAAATGAATTAACCCTTAATAATGGAATCGTTCAGCGAACTATTAAGCTTCCTTCTTTTGATGGCAATTTTATTACCACTTCATATAAACCTGTATATGGAAATTTTGACTATTTTTTGAATAGCAATCCCGATTTTCATTTTGAAGTCAATGATATAGTCTATTCAGGTAAAGGAAACTGGAGCCTCAGTGATATCCGGTCAATCACAGATTCAAATGAAGGCGATGGCGCCGCAGTAACGCTCCTCAGTCAGGATAAAAAAGTAGAATTGACCCTGAAATATTTAATGTACCCGAATTCTCCCGCTATTCGCAAAAGCTTGGTTGTTAAAAATTTAACGAATGAGATTGTTAAACTGGAATCAGTTGACATAGAGAAGTTTGAAGTATTCAGTTGGTACCCTGTTACATATAGCTGGATATACCACGATTACGGAAGGAGACGCTACCTTGGTAATTATGAGGGAGGAAAACAGGATGCGTTGGTTATTGTTCATGACATGAACTGGGAGCAGGGAATTGTCATTGGTAATGAAGCCTCAGGGGTAATTAAACATACCTCTGTATTCTGGGAAGCGCCTGAAATATGCGTGGGACTGACCCATAAAAATGCTCTTTACCCATTCCGTAAATGGATTGAAAAAGGTGAATCGTTTGAAACACCTCAGGTATTTACCATGGTATATAACAATCAAAAGACACCCGATGAAATACTTAATACATCAGTTCCCGACTTTGTGCGTAAGCATATGGGAATTCGTCTTTCAGAGCTCAAAGAGAAGCCAACCTTTGTTTACAATACCTGGATCCCCTTTGAAAAAAATATTAATGAAAAGCTGGTTATGGAACTGGCAAAATCTGCTGCCGGTGCAGGAATGAAGGAATTTATTATTGACGACGGCTGGCAGGATAATTATGGAGACTGGGGTATCGACAAGAAGAAATTTCCCAATGGACTGAAACCTGTTTTTGATTATATTAAATCGTTGGGAATGAAACCCGGATTGTGGGTTAGTATTGGAAGCGCTACTCAATCGAGCAAAGTGCTTCAGGCTCACCCTGAATGGTTTGTGCGAGATAAAAATGGTAAAACCACTTCCTTGCATGCGGCAAATGACAAAGAGAGATACACTGCCTGTTTTGGTACTGGATGGTATGATTATATCAAAGATATTTTGCTCAAACTAACTATGGACTACGGTCTGCAATATCTGAAGCTTGATTTAGCTGTAGTTACAAGCGCTTATACTTTTGACCATACTGAATCGGGTTGTTATTCAACATCTCACCCGGGTCACAAAGATCATAATGAGTCACTATACTCCAATTATGAGCGTCTGTGGCAACTCTTTGATGAACTGCATGCAGCAAAGCCAGATCTTTTTATTGATTGTACTTTTGAAACTATTGGTGGCGTACAGCTAATTGACTATGCCTTAGTGAAACATGCAGAAGGTGACTGGCTTTCCAATTTCGATGGTGACGTTGGAGAAAAAACCGATATCCGGGTTCGTAATATGGCATGGTGGCGATCACCTGCAATGCCGGCTACTGCACTGGTAATAGGAAATCCTGAGATGCAGGATAAAGAATGGGAAATGCACATCAAATCAATTGCCGGCGCCTTACCAATTATGCTTGGTGACCCAAGAAAACTGTCGGAAAGTGATTTTAAGAAATACCGTTTTTATGCCGATTGGCTTCAACTTATGGCAAGCAAATATGACATCATGAGTTTTCGACAGGATCTGCCAGGGTACGGGGAGCCAACGGAAGGAATGTGGGACGGTTTCCAGCGAATCAATACAGAAACAAAGAACGGAGGTATTATTGGGGTATTCAGACATGGCTCAGTTGAGACAAAACGAATAGTTACAGTGAAGTATCTTGATCCCCTTATAAGATACCAAGTTAAATCAATGGAGGGGAAAGTGGTTTCAACATTAACCGGACAGGAGCTTCAGACCAATGGATTTGAATTAAGTATCGATGGATTGTACTCCGGCGATCTATTTGAGATAAGTGTAAGATAGAATACCTAATTAATTCCGGTTCAAAAATTCAAATTAGATATAAGTAATGATAATGACAGATGGATAAATTAAAGATTTCGACAGCACAATTTGAGAACAAAAGTGGCGATAAAGCCTACAATCTTTCCCTTATTGATAAACTAGCAGAAAAAGCATCGCTTGAAGGTTCCGACGTCATTGCTTTTCATGAATGTTCAATTACCGGTTATACATTTGCCTTGCATCTTACAAAAGCTCAAATGCTTGATTTGGCTGAATTTATTCCGGAAGGAGAAAGTATTTTGAAACTCACCGAAATAGCCAAAAAATGGAACATAACCATTTTAGCAGGACTTTTTGAGAAAGATAAAAATGAAAAAATATTCAAAGCTTATGTTTGTATTGATAAAAATGGATTGGTGGCAAAATTTAGAAAACTACATCCCTTTGTCAATCTGCACATTTCAGCAGGTGATCAATATTGTGTTTTTGAACTACATGGCTGGAAATGCGGTATATTAATTTGCTATGATAACAACATCATTGAAAATGTCAGGGCGACAAAACTTTTAGGCGCTGAAATCATCTTCATGCCTCACGTAACCATGTGTACTCCTTCGACCCGGCCCGGTGCAGGTTTTGTAGATCCTAAACTTTGGGAAAACAGGGAAACAGATCCGACTTCTTTGCGATTGGAGTTTAATGGCATGAAAGGACGGGAATGGTTAATGAAGTGGCTACCTGCAAGGGCTTATGACAATGCTATTTATGCCGTTTTCTCAAACCCAATCGGCATGGATGATGACCAATTAAAAAATGGCTGCTCAATGATTATAGACCCCTTTGGAGATATCCTTGCCGAATGCAAGACACTTGGTGACGATTTTGTCACAGCAACTTTAACACGTGAAAAACTTACAATGGCAGGTGGATTCCGCTACATTAATGCGAGGAAACCAGAACTTTACAGGGATATTATTGGACAACCTCACAAATCGGAACAAAAGGTGAGTTGGTTAAGTTCTGACAATAAGTAAGTGCTGTTTTAAAATCATAAAAAATGAAAAATAACCGAAGAGGGTTTTTAAAACTAAGCGGCCTTACCGGGATTGGATTTGTCGGTGCCGGTATTCTGCCAACCTATGGCAACAAAATGCTATCGCAACCTGCTTTAGCTCTAGAACCTGGCGATATTTCCCCCCTCGTACCATTGAACCGTTTTCCCCGCATGGTCCACGAGTATTTTGTTGGACGTGTGCGCCAGGTTGAACAAAAGGCTGATAACCGACGTTCCGCCTTGCGCACCAGAAGCGATGCTGAGAATTATGTACGTGAGGTGCGGGCAAAGATCCAACAGTGTTTTGGCCCATGGCCGGATAAGACACCCTTGAATGCCCGCGTTACCGGGATGCTTGAACGGGATACTTATAACATTGAAAAAGTAATTTTCGAGAGCCGTCCGGGTTTTCAGGTTACCGCAAACCTCTATGTCCCCAAAGGACGAAAAATGCCGCTACCTGCCGTTGTCGGCACCTGCGGCCATAGCAATAATGGCAAAGCTTATCCTGGGTATCAATCTTTTGCACAGGGTCTTGCAAGAAAGGGTTACGTAGTATTGATCTTTGATCCTGTGGGCCAGGGCGAAAGGCTCCAATATCTCAACAGTGAATTTAAACCGCGTCATGGAATTAGTGTAATGGAGCATCTCTATACAGGTAACCAGATGGTTCTCACCGGTGAATCTTTAAATTCATGGTTCGCATGGGATGGGATTCGTGCACTGGACTATCTGCTTACAAGACCTGAAGTGGACCCGAAACATATTGGTGTAACGGGAAACTCCGGCGGAGGTACCCAAACCACATGGTTGTGCGGAGTTGAACCTCGTTTCACTATGGCCGCTCCCAGTTGCTTTGTGACGACTTTTCTTCACAACCTGGAAAACGAACTCCCTGCCGACAATGAGCAGTACCCGCCGTATGCACTGGTTCTAGGGCTCGACCATTCGGACTTTATCGCGGCAATGGCGCCTAAACCGGTAATCCTGCTGGGCCAGGAGAAGGATTTCTTTGATGCCAGGGGATTGGAGGAATCCATTGCCAGATTAAAGTATCTATATCGGTTGCTCGGAGCAGAACAAAACATTCAGCTTTTTGTTGGCCCTGATTACCATGGTTATTCGCAGTTAAATCGTGAAGCAATGTATGGTTGTTTCAACAGGGTAACGAAAATTTCAAATACGAATGAAGAACCTTTAATCGTTTTGGAAAAAGAAGAAACACTTTGGTGCACACCGCATGGTCAGGTTGGTGAATCCGGCTCGCGCAATGTTTTCTCCTTCACGAGTCAGCTCTCTGGTTCACTTAAAAATAAACGGGGCAGCCTTAATGGTGATGCGTTAAAACAGGCCGTTATTGATGCTTTAAAACTTCCCCAATACACAGGGGTTCCTGACTTTCGCATTTTACGCCCTGTGCCAAACCGTCTTTATCCAAAGAAATTTTCAGGCATCTATTTGGTAGAAACTGAGGCTAACATCTCTATCCCGGTTTACCGGTTGGACGACAATGAACTTGTTTCCCGTCCACCGGTAGGGTTAAAGCGGGCGCTGCTGTACGTCTCGCATCAGTCGGCAGACGATGAATTACGTCAGGAGCCTTTGCTGGCAGAACTGATCCGCACCGAGCCAAATTCTGCTGTTTTTGCGTGCGACGTGAGGGGTATCGGTGAATCTCAGCCCAATACCTGCGATAACGACTTTCTGGAGCCTTATGGCAACGACTATTTCTATGCGGAGCACAGCATCATGCTTGATTATCCCTATGTAGGGCAAAAAACCTTTGATGTGCTTCGCGTCATCAGTTTGCTAAAGTCATACGGTCACGAGGAAATTCACCTGATTGGAAAGGGCTGGGGGGCAATTCCTGCGACGTTTGCTGCACTGTTATCAGATACCGTGTCACAAATCACCCTGAAAAATGCGCTTACCAGCTATAGTGATATAGCAGAAAATGAAGAATATAACTGGCCATTGTCATCGTTATTACCTGGTGTGTTGAGAACCTTTGATCTGCCCGATTGTTACCGTGCCCTTGCATCGAAAAACCTGCGCCAGATAGAACCATGGAACGCGAATGCCGGTAAGGCGTGATGTATATTAACATTTTATCGCAAACAATAACTTCAAAAAAAGTAGGATGTCACCAAAAATCAAAAAAATGAAAAGAACAAAGCTTTCAATTTTTTTAATCCCGATATTTATTTTAACCAGTTTGAATTGCTGGTCCAAAGATTATAATATTTTGGATTACGGCGCCGTAGGTAATGGCACCACCTTAAATACAGCAGCAATTCAATCAACTGTTGATGCCTGCTCAAATTCAGGAGGTGGAAGGGTTATTATCCCGTCAGGTAAGTATTTATCCGGCACTATTGTGTTAAAAAGTAATGTGGAATTATATTTTGAACATTCTTCCACTATTCTGGGAAGCCCGCATAAGGAAGATTATCCGCTTCAGCCAGTTCCCCGGTATCGTTCTCTCAGGGACGATAAGGGCTTTTGTGCCCTTATCTATGCAGAGGGAATTGAGAATATTGCAATAACCGGAAACGGAACAATTGATGGGCAGGGACAATTTCAAAAAGTAGTGAGAGATCTGGATGATTCTCCGGATTTAAGACCCCGCAATATAACTTTTATCTCTTGCAAAAATATCCGGGTTGAAGGTTTGAGTATCAATAATTCAGGAAATTGGAACCAGCATTATCTGGATTGTGAAGATGTTATTGTCCAGAAAGTATCGGTTTATAATCATTGTAACTATAACAATGATGCAATCGATATTGATGGATGCCGCCGGTTTGTATTGTCTGATTGTATTTTTGATTCAGACGATGACGGGATCACACTTAAAAGCACTGGTACTGCGCCTTCCGAAGATATTCTTATCTCCAACTGCATTGTTTCAAGTTACTGCAATGCCATCAAAGCAGGGACAGAATCTACAGGTGGATTTCGTAATATCGTTATTTCCAATTGTATTGTAAAGCCCTCCAGATCCCCAACAACACCATACTTTAATACTCCAAAAATTGGTATCACGGGCCTTTCCCTGATTATTGTAGATGGAGGAACAATGGAAGGAATTTCTGTGAATAACCTTACTATTTATGGGACCATGGCCCCTCTATATATCAGGTTAGGCAATCGGGCCCGTAAGCATGCTAAAGATGCGCCTGAACCGGAAGTTGGTAAAGTGAATAATATTTCAATAAACAATGTCGTTGCATATGGCGCAGGGAGTTGGGGATCGTCAATTACCGGAATTCCGGGATATCCTGTTAAAAATATTTCTTTGAACAATATACAACTCTTCATGAATGGCGGGATAAAACAAGGTGGTTTTAATAAAATAGTAAAAGAAGATGAGCGCGGATATCCTCAACCATCAGTGTGGGATAATCTTCCGGTATCTGGTTTATATATCCGGCATGCTGAAGGCATTTCTATTCATAATATTGTGTTTGGAGTTGAAAAGCCGGATGAGCGCGTTCCGGTAATGGCAGATGATGTCTCCGGTTTGCAAATTTCAGGAAGCAGGTTATCCGGCCATGATATTAATGCGCAGGAGCTGTATCGGATGTTCATGGAGCGCATCCCGAGCTCGGCTCCTGTTTGTAGATCTATCTCAAAGGGGGTGCAGGAACCGTCTGTATGGGATGACGGACATGGTCATCACCCTGAAAGTTTACCATCCTATTATTAAGGGGAGAGAACTGTTGATAAAGGAGTTTGGTTTCAACATATAGAGAATAGTTGTCAATATGTTTTTATAAACAACTGCATCGAAAAAAAATAGTTTTTAGAGGTGCCCTTAATTACAACATCAATGAAAGAAAAAAATAGTTACACTCCTTTGCAGATGACGATACTGGTTCTTTTGCGGTTTTTAATCGGTTGGCATTTGTTGTATGAGGGTGTTTCAAAGTTTTTAACTCCCAACTGGACGTCAATGGGATTTTTAAAGGAATCGAAATGGATCCTTTCAGGTTTTTCGATTTGGATAATTTCGAATAAGAGTGTATTAAATATGGTTGATTTTCTTAATATCTGGGGACTAATAGCAATTGGCTTAGGTCTGATTCTTGGTCTTTTTACCCGGCTGGCAGCAATTTCAGGGGCCTTACTCCTTTTGGTTTACTATGTTATAAATCCACCATTAATTGGATTGGAATATTCAGTTCCAATTGAAGGGAACTACCTGATTGTTAGCAAAACCCTGATTGAGGCTGTGGCTTTGTTTGCGTTAGCCTTATTTCCAACCAGTTCGATTGTAGGGTTGGATGTTTTTGTCACCAGTTTTAAAAATCGCAGAAACAAATGAGAAAAGGAAAAAAACAATTACTGCAAGACGAGGATAACAGGGAACTAACGCAAAAGAATACAATTAAGCGCAGGGCCTTATTAAGGGCCATGATTGGAATACCTGTTTTAGGAGCGTTTGCCTTTGAGATATTTAAGAAAACAACATTCGACAAGCAAAAGCGAGACAGGATTATTCAAGAATTAGGTCTGGAAAACATTAATAACACAAAAGGGATAAAAAGCCCATCGGCAACAAAAGGCGATCTGATCCGTATCGGGATCATTGGTTTTGGCAATAGGGCTGTTGCCCACGTTAACGGGTTGGGATTTATGGAACCAGCGGATGTTGAAGCATTTAAAGAAAGAGGCATATTCGGGGACTGGCTTGCACAGGATAATTTAAATATTGCGTTGACCGGTATCTGTGATGTGTTTGATCTTCATGCAGAGAAAGGACTGGAAATTGCACGAAATGGAATACGAACAACCGGAGCAACACCAAATCTCCCGGTGAAACGATATCGTCATTACCAGGAAATGCTGGATGATAAGGATATTGATGCTATTATGATTGCCACTCCTGATCACCATCATGCTGAAATCACTATTGCAGCTGCAAAAGCGGGGAAACATGTTTATTGCGAAAAAAGTGTAGCCCTTTCTGAAGCGGAGATCTGCGATGTTTACGATACTGTAAAAAGCAGTGGAATCGTCTTCCAATTAGGGCATCAGATTACTCAAAGTATTGTATTTCAGCAGGCTAAAGAAATTATTGATAAAGGCATACTTGGTAAGATCACGCTGATTGAGACAACAACAAATCGAAATTCAGCCGATGGAGCCTGGATCAGACACCTTGACAAAAATGGCAAACTCAAACCGGGAGACGAAAAAACAATTGACTGGGACCAATGGATTGGCACAACTCCTAAAGTACCCTTTAGTATAGATCGTTACTACAATTGGCAAAAATGGTTTGCATACGACTCAGGAGTAATTGGTCAATTGTTTACGCATGAATACGATGCCGTCAATCAACTGTTAAGGATAGGTATCCCAAAATCAGTAGTTGCCTCAGGTGGAATATATTTCTGGAAAGATAACCGAGAAATACCTGATTCGCTTCATGTTGTCTTTGAATATCCCAATCATGATTTAACCTTACTTTATAGTGCGAATTTGGAATGCAGCAAAAACAGGGGTCGGGTTTTCATGGGTCATGACGCTTCTATGGTATTAGGAAACTCTATTGAAGTTACAGTTGATGAGGAGTCAACACGCTACAAAAAACAGATTAAGGAAGGATTACTAAGTGCATCAGAACCTATGATCTCTCTGAATTCAAACTCTGGGAAAGTTGACGCAATATCAGGAGCTACATCAAAATACTATACAGCAAGGGGATTAACCACCACAACTATTGACGGTCATCAGGTTGATACCACTTATTTGCATATTAAAGAGTGGTTGGATTGTATACGGAATGGTGGCGTTACAAGTGCAAACATAGAACGTGCTTTTGAAGAAGGCATTACTTGTGTGATGGCAACCAAATCATATCTGGAAAAACGGCGTGTGGAATGGGACCCAATAAGTAAGAAGATTATTTAACGAAATAAGAAGATAAAATATACAAACAACATTTAAAACAACAACAGATGAATACGAGAAGATCCTTTTTACAAACAGTAGGCACAGGAGCAGCCATATCAGCCGTTTCCATTTCGGCATCTTCCTTTGCCTCAACCATGGTTGCTGATCCTGATAATAAACTAAAACCAATCCGAAT
>JAPLDT010000026.1 GCA_026391315.1 Bacteroidia bacterium | reverse complement strand
CCGGAATTCCTGAAGCCACCCGCTTTCGGGTGGAGAATCACTGACGGGCGATGACTTACTCTCAGGAGTTAAAACATGAACTTGGGTTCCGGTGGCGGATGAATTCCCGTTCGAACCTGCAAAATATATTTGCCATTAATGGGTATCATGCGTCAGCCCTTTCAAGGTGAGAAAATCTACTGAATTATATTCATAAAATAAATCTAGACATATTGCATTTTTATAGATAACCTCCAGGAATAATAACCCATATTTCACCTGGAGGTAGACAACATGTTCAGTCCTATTCTTGATCGATTTGCTAAAGACAGCCCAGTATCTGTAATGGCCCGTGCCGCAATTGAACGGGTGTTGAATCCAAAGCAATTGAACGAATGGTTTGATTCGACGGCAAAAGAACAATATACAAAAGAGCTGCTGTTCTCAACGGTCTTTGACATCATGAGCCAGGTTGTCTGTGGAAGCCGGCGTTCTGTAAATGCTGCCTATCAGGCGTCAAAAGACAAAATCGGCGTATCCATCACATCGCTTTATAACAAACTCAATGGCATCGAAGCTTACACGTCCGCTGAACTTGTTCGATACGCTGTTGGACAGATAGCTCCGCTCATTGAGAAACTTGGCGGAGCAAAGGTCTGTGCATTGCCTGGTTTCCGGATAAAACTGCTTGACGGCAATTGTATCGAAAAAAGTCAGCATCGGATCAAAGAGCTCCGATCGATAGCAGCAGGGCCTTTGCCCGGCAAATCGCTTGTCGTTTATGATCCGCACCTGCGTATTCCGATTGATGTATTTCCATGTGAAGATGGCCATGCTCAGGAACGCTCTCTATTATCGATCGTCCTTCAAACGGTAATGCCCAAGGACGTCTGGGTTGCGGATCGTAATTTTTGTACGCTTGATTTCACCTGCGGGATTGATTCAAAAGGGGCTTTCTTTGTTATCCGTGAACACAAAAATTACCCATCCCGTCCCGTTGGAGAAGAAATATACATCGGTGAAACCGAAACTGGTACCGTTTATGAACAATCCATATCAATTGTCGATCGAAATGGTAAAGAGCACATTTTCAGACGTTGCCGCGTCAGACTGAAGAAGGAAACTCGTGATGGCGACAGTGATATTTGCATTATCTCCAATTTGCCGCAAGAAGTGGCAGAGGCGACAAAGATCGCCGATATATACCGAACCCGCTGGACGATCGAGACCGCTTTTCAAGAGCTTACCGAACATTTGAATTCGGAGATCAACTCGCTTGGCTATCCGCGGGCAGCCCTTTTTGGTTTTTGTGTGGCACTTATATCCTATATGATCCTTTCCGTCATAAAAGCAGCACTTGGAAGCCTTCATGGAACAGACACTATTAAGAACAAGGTGTCCGGTTATTATCTGGCCGATGAAATATCCGGAACATACCGTGGGATGATGATCGCAGTCCCAGCTAATGAGTGGACTTTGTTTGCCCGGATGACAACCCTTGAATTCGTTGAAGTACTCAAGGAGCTTTCCTCAAATGTTAAACTGTCGGCATTCCGAAAACACCCTCGTGGGCCGAAGAAACCAGCGGTAAAAAGAATTGCGAGCAAGAACTCTCCTCATGTTTCTACTGCTAAAATACTCGCTAACAGAAAAAAGTAATAAGTACTACCTTGAAAGGGCTGGTATCATGCGTTTAATGGTTTTTTCCATCAAAATATCGGGAAAATCACAGATAATTTTCGGAGCTTTTCCTTCAATCACTTGGGCTTCCGGTGGAAAAAGACCCGTTAAAACAATTGTAATCATTTCCGCAGAAGGCGATGTGAGATCCGACGAAATTTCAAGAATCTTTTTGGATGAACCGGAATTGGCTGAAGCTTTGGGAGAAAGCGGCTCGCCTTTTATACGGGAGCTGGCGCCTGATTTGGAGGCAGCTTTAGT
>JAPLDT010000078.1 GCA_026391315.1 Bacteroidia bacterium | reverse complement strand
AAGGCAAGCTTTTTACAGGTTTGCAGAAAACGCTTGACACCTTCGACCTGGTAAAATTTGCCAAATACACACCGCTGGCCGACGAAAATCATTTCGTGCTGGTTCAGGCCTATAACTTGGTGGAGGAGACCAAGATTGAGCCGGTGGAAGTAGCGAAAAAACCGATCCCGAAGGTTACAGGGCCGGAGGCTGAGAAAGAGAATGCAAGTGCAAACGAAACTGAAAAGCAGCCATGAACATAACATTTGCACGTCCCGAGTATTTTTACCTGCTGTTGGTATTACTCCCTTTGATCGGATGGTACATCTGGAAGCAGAAGAGGTCGAGCGCGAGTATGCGTATCTCGACGATCTCCCCATTCAGAAATTCGCCAAAAACATGGAAACACTACCTGCGCCACCTGCTGTTTGTGATGCAACTGGGAGTAATGTCCCTGCTGATAGCAGCCCTGGCCAAACCGCAGTCGTCGAGCAGTTGGCGCAACCAGACCATCGAAGGGATCGACATTATCATTGCCCTCGATATCTCCGGATCCATGCTTGCCCGCGATTTTCAGCCCAACAGGCTTGAGGCAGCCAAGAATGTAGCCAGCGAATTTATCTCCGGACGGGAATTTGACCGAATGGGTCTTGTGATCTTCTCTGCGGAAAGCTTTACCCAATGTCCGTTGACAACCGACAGGGCTGTCCTGTTGAACCTCTTTCACAACATCGAAAGCGGTATGATTGAAGATGGAACAGCCATCGGACTTGGATTGGCCAATGCAGTTTCCAGACTTAAAGACAGTGAAGCCAAGAGCAGGGTGATCATTCTTCTCACCGACGGGGAGAACAACCGCGGCGAAATCGCTCCGATCACAGCGGCAGAAATTGCCAAAACATTTGGCATCAGGGTATATACCATTGGAATTGGAACCATCGGTACGGCTCCATTCCCTGTTCAGACACCTTTCGGTATCCAGATGAGGGATATAGAGGTCAAGATTGACGAAAAGACGCTTCAGACCATTGCCACGCTGACCGATGGGAAGTATTTCAGGGCTACCAACAATTTGAAACTGGCCGAGATCTACAAAGAAATCGACCGTTTGGAGAAATCAAAGATTGACAGCAAGGAGTTGAGTTCAAAAACGGAAGAGTACAAAAGGTATGCTGTTCCGGCCTTGCTTCTGGCCCTTTTCGCCCTGTTTCTTCAGTTGACATATTTAAGAAAATTACCTTAACGCACTGAAAATTAAATTATATGGATTCGTTCAGATTCGCTCATCCCGAATATTTCTATATCTTCCTGGTTCTCCCTGCGTTGGTCTTCCTCTTTCTCTTTAACAGGATCCTGTGGCTGCTCGCCATCACCTGCCTGATCACCGCCCTTGCACAACCACAGTTTGGATCAAAACTGACCCTGACAAAACGAAAAGGGGTGGAATTGATTATCGCACTGGATGTTTCAAACAGCATGAAAGCGCAGGATATCAAACCCAACAGATTGGAGCGGGCCAAACGTGCCATCGCCAAGCTGACCGACCGGCTTAAGAATGACAAAATCGGACTGGTGGTTTTTGCCGGTCAGGCCTATGTCCAGTTGCCAATCACGGCTGACTACTCTTCGGCCAAACTATTTTTGGAATCTATTACAACTGATGTCGTACCGGTTCAGGGTACTGCCATCGGCGCAGCCATCGAGATGGCAATGAAATCTTTCTCCCCGAACTTCGAAGGGAGTAAAGCCATCATCATCATCACCGATGGTGAAAATCACGAAGACGATGCGGTAGGAATGGCCAAAAAAGCCAAAGACAAAGGAATTGTGGTGCATACCATCGGCATGGGTCTGCCACAGGGGGCACCTATCCCGTTGACAGAAGGCAGCAGTAACTTTCTGAAAGACAAGTCGGGCAGCATCGTGGTAACCAAACTGGACGAACCGATGTTGACCCAGATCGCTGAAGCCGGTGGTGGCTCCTACATTCGTGCAAACAATGCGGAAGTTGGGCTCAACAATCTTTTTAATGAGATCGAAAAAATGCAAAAAACGGAGATGGAATCCCGCGAATATTCTGAATACAACGACCAGTTTCCGGTATTCCTTACCCTCGCATTCTTCCTGATACTTGCAGATTTCCTGATTCTGGACCGCAAAAACAAGTGGCTCAAAAATTTCAGACTATTCGGAACAAACAAAATACTGTCATGAAGAAATATTACATCCTAATCATACTTCTCTTACCCACTTTTGTAGCTCTGGCCCAAAAGGAGAGGAAGTTTGTCCGGGAGGGCAATAAATGGTTTGAAACCGGCTTGAAGGATACGGCCAAACTGGATACTGTCAGTTTTGGTAAGGCGGAAGTGGCCTACCGCAGGGCGTTGGAGTTAAAACCGGAAGACCACCAGTGGCAGTTCAACCTTGCCGATGCGCTCTACAAACAGAAGAAGGCCGACGAGTCTGCCAAAGAGTTCGGAGATATCGCTGAAAAAGCGGCGCTTCCCATCGACAAATCGATGGCCTTTCACAACATGGGAAATTCCTATTTGGCGCAGAAAAAGCTGGATGAAAGTATCGCTACCTACAAAAAAGCATTACGCCTCACCCCCAACGATCCTGAAACCAAATACAACCTCGCCTACGCAATGAAAATGAAAAAGGAAGAGGAGAAGAAAAAGCAGCAAAATAAAGACAAAGACAAGGATAAGGATAAGAAAGATCAGAACAAGGATCAGAAAAAAGACCAAAACAAAGATCAAAATAAGGATCAGAAAAAAGATCAGGATAAGCAAAAGCAGAACAAGGATCAAAACAAGGATCAGCAAAAAGATCAAAAACAGCAGCCACAACAGAATAAAATATCAAAACAGAATGCTGAGCAGATGCTTCAGGCGCTGGAGAATGATGAAAAACAGACCCAGGAAAAGGTAAAAAAAGCCCAGGCGCTCAAAGCAGAGAAAAGGAACGTGGAAAAGAATTGGTAAAAAACAAAGTGACTAAAGTTGATCGCTGCAAACATAAATAGTGCGTAACTTTAGTCACTCTAGTCACTTTAGTTCACTCTAGTCACTTTAGTTCACTCTAGTCACTTTAGTTCACTCTAGTCACTTGTTGATAAACGAACAAAATAACGATTATCTAATTATGCTTTTTAAGAAGTTAAAACTCATACTCCTCTCCCTCCTCTTCACGTTGCCCGGATGGGCAGCCGAAAAGGTCGTTTTTACCATGGAGGCCCCTCAGGTCGTTGAGCTTGGAGAGCAATTCAGGCTGGCCTTTTCGGTCAATGCCGTCGGACAAAATATCAAACTTCCGAATCTTAGCGATTTTGATGTTTTGATGGGGCCATCCACCTCCCAAAGTACCAATTTTCAGATCATCAACGGGGTTAGTTCCCAATCGGTTTCGTATTCCTATCTTTACGTCCTTCGTGCAAAAAAAGAGGGCCGTTTCACCATCAATCCCGGTTCCATCACGGTAGGCGGAACAGAATACACCTCCAATTCACAATCTATTGAGGTAGTGAAAGGTTCTGCAAAACCTTCAACGGGCGGCGTCGACGAACCCACTTCCACTCCGGGTACGGTACCCAAAAAAGACCTTTTCGTCAGGATGAATCTCGACAAACGGTCGCTCTACAAGGGAGAACATCTTACCGCCACCATAAAAATCTATTCGAAGGTCAACCTGAATGGTTTTGAGGACATCTCCATACCAAATTTCGAGGGATTCTGGTCGCAGGACATTCAGCTTGCTCAACAAATATCCCTGCAGAGGGAGACTTACCTTGGCGAAATATACAACGTAGGTACACTAAAAAAGACCCTGCTTTTCCCTCAGCAAACGGGAAATATCTCCATTGGTTCGGTCAAAATTGACTGCATCGTTCAGCAACGGGTTAAAAAATCGCAGAGTATGTTCGATGATTTCTTCGACTCCTTTGCCAATGTGAAGGCCACCATTATCAGCGATCCGGTCTCGATTAACGTATCGCCACTGCCCGCACCTCCGGCGGGATTCTCGGGTGCCGTCGGTAAATTTGACATTCGCTCCTCCATCACGGCCAAAAGTGTCAGGGAGAACGATGCCATTACAATCAAACTGGATGTGACAGGCAATGGAAACATCAAACTTATCAATCCTCCGAAAATAAGTTTTCCTGCCGATTTTGAGGTGTACGATCCCAAAACCAACAGCAATTTTAGCGCTTCCGAGCAAGGTCTCAACGGAAACATCACCTTCGAATACCTGTTCCTGCCAAGGTTTGCCGGCACCTATACCATACCGGCGGTCAACTTCGTCTATTTCGACACCGATTCGAAAAGATATGTAACCAAAACTACGGAGGAGTACCAGATCAAAGTTGCGAAAGGAGACGGCACTCGTGCCCAAACAGTCAATGCTGTTGCCAAGGAGGACCTGAAGCAAATTGGTACAGACATCCGCTATATCAAGAGTGCGGTTACCGAATTTCAGGCCAAAGGTTACACTTTCTTTGGTTCCTTCGCATTCTATCTGCTTTACATCGGTGGCATTCTCATTTTGCTGGCCATTTACCTGCTATATCAAAAACGGATCAGGGAAAATGCCAATGTAGCCAGAATGAAAAACAAAAAAGCTAGCAAGGTGGCGCTCAAAAGGCTCAAAGAGGCCAGCCAGCATCTTCATGCCGGTTCGAATGAGAAATTCTACGAATCCGTTACCCGTGCCTTCTGGGGATATCTCAGCGACAAACTGACCATCCCGGCATCGGAACTATCCAGGGAAAAAGCCTCCGACGAACTCGCCAAACACGAAGTTGAATCTGGTATCATCGAACGCTTTGTGCAAATTCTGGATACCTGCGAATTCGCCCGCTTTGCTCCGGGAGGAGGTTCAGAAAAAATGAAGGAGCTCTTCGATGAGGCAACAGAGGTGATGTCGGTAATGGAGAAAGAGATAAAATAAGAGTTGTACGATGATAAATATTACACAGAGGAAAAAGGAGAAGCACGGAGTTACAAAGAGAAAAATGGCGTTTTTAATCTCTGTGTAGCTCTGTGATCCCTCTGTGGAACTCTGTGTAATATTTAAAAACAAGAAATTTAACCAGATGAGAAATTTCATTCAAAAATATTTGCTTATCCTGCTCTTTTTTAGCAGTATACAAGCAGTTACCGGACAAATACCAGCTTTGCAGGATTCGCTGACCAAAGGTAACCAGCTTTATACTTCGGGGAAATATGCCACAGCAGTTAAAACTTACGAGGCAATTTCAGCCAAAGGGTTCGAGTCTTTCGAGCTCTATTACAACCTGGGAAACGCTCTTTATAAATCCAGCAACATCACTTTTGCCATCCTCAATTATGAGCGGGCGCTGAAACTGTCACCCGGCAATGAAGATGCACTCTTCAACCTCAATATGGCCAAAAGGCAGGTAGTCGACAACATCGACCTTCTTCCGGAACCAGGATTTCTGCGCTGGTGGCACGAACTCATCAGCTCCCGTCCGGCCGATAGCTGGGGCACGAACTCACTCATCAGCTTTTTTCTCTTCCTGATTTTAGTGGCGCTTTTCCTCTTTGCCACCACCATCAGAAACAAACAACTCACCTTCTGGTTTGCCGTTGTTGCCCTCTCATACAGCTTGGTGACCTTCTCGTTTGGTTCCAGCCAGCGGAGCAAACTGGTCCACCACAACAGCGGGGTCATCACCGAGCGAAGTGTCCGCATGAAAGGTTCTCCCAGTGAAACCGGAACTGAACTCTTCATCCTCCACGAAGGACTCAGCGTGCAAATCACCGACAAACTGGGCGACTGGATCGAAATTCGCCTTGCCGACGGGAATAAAGGTTGGGTGAAGGAGAGCGCGTTGATTCGGATTTAAGAAAGACGGAGATGACGGAGAGACTGGGATGACTAGGACGAAGGGGCGATCGGACTCCGAAGATAAGCTCCCTGAACGGCACTGCCCTGAGCCTGTCGAAGGGTCGAAGGGTAAAAATATTTTAGAAGGAAGCTACCGGTCCCTGAGCTTGTCGAAGGGCCAAGGGAGTTGAGGTAAAGAAAGGCGGTCGGAAATGCACCGGTCCCTGAGCTTGCCGAAGGGTCAAGGGAAACGGTGAAAAGATGAGACGGAACCAGGTTCCTGAAATGCACTAAGTGTGAATAGGTCAAAGAGTACTGCTAAGCTGATGCTAAGATAGGCTGAAATGCAATGTGTTAGGTAAGATAACTATCGTTGCCACGCAGGTAGCACAGCGGAAACCTGGGTATTCTGATCAATTTACTTTCTCGCATTCAGGATAATATAAATCTTATTTTTTAACCTATTATCTTAGTAGAACAACAAATTAGATTGAATCCTAATCTTATTATCTTATTTCCAAATGATCATAAAATAAGATAATAAGATACTTATCTCCTACTTCCACGTTTCTCTCTACTAAGATTAATTATAAAAAATAAGATTTATATAATCAGAATTTTATGTATTTGTTTGAAAAATAAATGACTTATATTATTTATTTTCACCCTTTAACTTCACTCTGGGACCAACAACATTTCAAACAAATATTTCTCTGTGAATCTCTGTGCTCCTCTGTGTAACTCTGTGTAATTAAATTATTCCAAACTATCATGCCAACCTACATCGATCTCTCCCACCCCATCTCCGACAGCATGCCTGTTTACCCCGGAGATACGCCGGTTTCGTTGCAACAGACAGCCTCGTTGGAGGTTGAACGGCATACCAACTTCACCCTCTCCACCGGCATGCATTCGGGCACCCATCTGGATAGCCCCATGCACCTCACTTCCAGCCTTACCAGGATCGCTGATCTCCCGTTGGAGCGGTTTGCCGGAAAGGGATTTCTCTTCAACGTGGTTGGTCAAAAAATCATTGATCTGCCGGAATCGGCCTTCAACCATGTCGCTCCCGGCTCGGTCGTTCTTTTTTATACCGGATTCGATCTCTATTTCGGACAGAAACAATACTATCAATCCTACCCGTCCATCAGCGAAAACACAGCGCTAATATTGGTAAAGAGGAAGGTTAAAATTGTTGGCTTGGATTCGCCATCACCCGACTACGAGCCATTCAAAGTCCACCATATTCTGTTGAACAATCAGGTGCTTATCATTGAAAACCTGACCAATCTGTCGGTCCTTCTACCCTACCTGGAATTTGAACTCCTGGCTTTCCCACTCAGGATAAAGGCAGACAGCTCCCCGGTCAGAGTAGTGGCAAGGATCTCTGATAAAAGCTATTAGCTAATAGAAAAAATGTTGCAGGCCAATAATCCAAAATCCAAAATTTTAACATACCAACTTATGAGAAATGTAAAAATGCTTTTGATTGTGGTTGCAATCTTGTTGGCCGGAAATATTTATGGTCAGCCTTGGCATCCTGCCGGCGATCACATTCTAACGAAATGGGCTGAGCAGGTAAATCCTCAAAATCCACTTCCGGAATACCCCAGACCCATCCTGGTAAGGAGCGAATGGCAAAACCTCAACGGACTGTGGGACTACGCCATCCTGGCCAAAGGGAACGGTCTTCCTGCCAGGTTTGACGGAAAAATTCTGGTTCCTTTCGCCATCGAATCCGCTCTTTCGGGCGTTCAAAAAAATGTGGGTCAAAACAAGGAGCTCTGGTACGAACGTAATTTCACGGTACCTGTGGCCTGGAAAAACAAAAAAGTCCTGCTCAACTTTGGCGCTGTCGACTGGAAAGCCGATGTATGGATCAACGATATCAAAGTAGGCAGCCACCAGGGAGGATATGCCGCTTTCTCATTCGATATCACACCCTTCCTAACCAAAGGCGATCAAAAACTGACAGTCCGTGTCTGGGATCCAACCGACAAGGGGTTTCAGCCGAGAGGCAAACAGGTGGAGGATCCTCGCAGTATCTGGTACACTGCTGTAACCGGCATCTGGCAAACAGTCTGGATCGAAGCAGTCAACGAAAATTTCATCACGGCAATCAAATCTGTTCCGGATATCGACCATCAAACACTTGCCGTAACTGCCATTCCTTTTGAGAAAAAAGCGGGTGATCTGATCGAAGTGAAAGTTCTTGACAATGGGAAAGTCGTAGGTTCCGGGAAAGCCACCTCCGGCGAAGAGGCGCTGATTACCATGAACGAACTGAAACTCTGGAGTCCGGAAACTCCCTTTCTCTATGACATGGAAATCTCACTGATGAGAAACGGCAAAGTGATGGATCAGGTGAAAAGTTATGCCGGGATGCGCAAAATCTCCACCAAAAGGGATGCGAATGGTATCATCAGATTGCAGTTAAACAACCACGACTATTTCCAATTCGGTCCGCTGGACCAGGGATGGTGGCCCGATGGTTTGTACACGGCTCCAACCGATGAGGCCCTATTGTACGACATCAAAAAAACGAAGGATTTTGGCTTCAACCTGATCAGAAAACATGTGAAAGTTGAGCCTGACAGGTGGTACTACCATTGCGACAGGGAGGGAATCCTGGTTTGGCAGGATATGCCCAGCGGCGGCGAAAGTCCGCAGTGGCAGATGCGCAACTATTTTAACGGCAAAGAGCTGGAAAGAAGCCAGGAGTCGGAAGAGAACTACCGTGCTGAGTGGAAGGCCATCATCGACCAGCACAGGTCCAATCCATGCGTTGTTACCTGGGTGCCGTTCAACGAAGCCTGGGGACAGTTCAAAACCCCTGAGATCACTGCCTGGATCAAGCTATACGATCCCACCCGACTGGTCAACAGCGCCAGTGGCGGAAATTTCTATCCTGTCGGCGATATGCTCGATATCCACAACTATCCCGCCCCCGACCTGGCTATGTACGACGGCAGAAGAGCCTGTGTGCTGGGCGAGTATGGTGGCATCGGCCTGCCGACTGAAAATCACCTCTGGGTAAAAGATAAAAACTGGGGCTATGTGCAGTACAAAACCTCCGAAGAGGCCACCAATGCCTACATTGAACTGGCAGAAAAGCTAAAAGCGCTGATTCCACGCGGCTTCTCCGCTGCCGTCTATACCCAAACCACCGATGTGGAGATGGAAATCAATGGTTTGATGACCTACGACAGGAAGGTGGTGAAGATGGATGAAGCCCGGATTGCGAAGGTGAACAGGGAGATTTGTAATTCCCTGAAGTAAAAGGATAAAGGATCTAAAGAAGGATAAAGGATAAAGTAAAAAGGATAAAGTGGGATCTGCGCGGAATTAAATATAGTTGCCAACTGCTACGAATTTAATTTTTAGTAACCACTTCGCGGTTTTTATTTGTCCCTATGGAATCGAATTTCCCCCTACCACAACTGCCACTTTATCCTTTTTACTTTACCCTTTATCCTTCTCGTTAGAGCCCTTTCATCGAAAATGCGATCCTCTTCCTCGCAATATCCACTTCCACCACCCTCACCTTCACATGCTGTTGCAACTTCACGATCTCTGCCGGATCGCTGATGAACTTATCTGCCATTTCGCTGATGTGCACCAACCCATCCTGCTTGATGCCGATATCCACAAAAGCCCCGAAACGGGTGATATTGGTGACGATGCCGGGCAGAACCATGCCGGGAATCAGGTCTGTCATGGAGTAGATGCCGTTGGCAAATTCGAAATGCTTGATCCCTGCGCGCGGGTCGCGGCCCGGCTTTGCAAGTTCGGTAAGGATGTCGGAAAGGGTTGGAATTCCAACCTCTTTGGATACATATTTGTTCAGATCTACTTTGGCAGTTAGCTGCTCTTTCCCAATAAGTTCCGCCAAAGGAATCCCAAGATCTGATGCAATTTTCTCCACCAGTTTGTACCGCTCGGGATGCACCGCTGAATTGTCGAGCGGATTTTTAGCGCCGGAGATCCGCAGGAACCCCGCACATTGCTCGTAAGCCTTTGGCCCCATGCGCGGTACTTTCTTCAATGCATCCCGTGAGGGAAAGGGACCGTTCTCCTTGCGGAAATCGACAATATTCTGGGCCAATGTGGCATTCAACCCCGAAACATAATTGAGCAGGTGGCTGCTGGCGGTATTCAGATCGACCCCCACCTTGTTGACGCACGATTCGACCGTGATTTCAAGCGAATTTTGCAGCATCTTTTGGTCCACATCGTGCTGGTATTGTCCGACCCCGATTGACTTCGGATCGATCTTCACCAACTCAGCCAGCGGATCCATCAGCCTGCGGCCGATCGAAATGGCTCCCCTGACGGTGACATCGTACTGCGGAAACTCGTCGCGGGCAGTCTTGGAGGCGGAATAGACAGAAGCGCCGTCTTCGCTCACCACAAATACCTGGATATCGGTGTCGAATCTCATCTTCTTGAAAAAACTCTCTGTCTCGCGACTGGCGGTTCCATCGCCGATGGCAATGGCATCAATCTTGTAACTGCCTATCAGGGAGCCAATCTTACGCATGGCCTGGTTGACCTCCGACTGCGGCGGATGCGGATAGATGGTTTCGTTGTGCAGCAAATTGCCCTGGGCATCCAGACAGACCACCTTGCAACCCGATTTGTACCCCGGATCGATCCCCATCACCCTTTTTTGTCCGAGCGGTGGGGCCAGCAACAGCTGACGGAGATTTTCGGTAAATACGCGGATCGCCTCCTGATCGGCCTTTTGCTTGGAGTCGCCGAGAAATTCTGTCTCCATGGATGGGGCCAGCAACCGCTTGTAGGCATCCCTGATGGCCATGGCCACCTGCTCGCTGCTCTGGTTTCGTGAGGTAACAAAATAGCTTTCCAATCGTTCGACGGTGCGCTCATCGTTGGGGGCAATGGCCAATTTCAGGAAGCCCTCCTTTTCACCTCGTCGCATGGCCAGTAGCCGGTGGGAAGGACATCGGCTCAGGGGCTCGGAAGAGTCGAAATAATCGCGGTATTTGATCCCCTCCTCCTCTTTTCCTTTGGCTACCTTCGAGAAGACCACTGCCTCTTTGGCAAAGCTGTTTCGGACGATGGTGCGGGCGCCCTCGTGTTCATTGACCCGCTCGGCCACAATATCCCTGGCCCCGGCAAGGGCCTCTTCCACATCTGCTACCTGATCATTCAGAAACCGCTTCGCCCTGGTAGCCGGATCCTTTTCTACCTGGTCCATCAGTATTTCGGCCAGAGGCTCCAGCCCCTTCTCGCGGGCAATGGTGGCGCGGGTCCTGCGCTTTGGTTTGAAAGGGAGGTAAATATCTTCCAGTTCGTTCAACTGAAAACAGTTTTCAATTTTGAACTGAAGCTCCGGGGTCATCAGGTTTTGTTCGGCCACCGACTTCAGGATCGTCTCCTTGCGCTTTTCGATCTCGCCCAGCCGCTCGTCCTCCTCCTTGATGCTGGCCAAAACGACCTCATCCAGGCTACCGGTCATCTCCTTTCGGTAACGGGCGACAAACGGGATGGTAGCCCCCTCGTCGAACAATGTTAAAACCCTGATAATTTGACTCTTATCGACACCTGTACTGGTGGCAATCAACTGAAGGATCTTCTCTTTTCTCATAGAGGCAAAGTTAAAAGAATCCGTGGTTTTTTTAGCCAAAAAGATTGATCCGCTTATTGCAGATCAATCTTTTTTAAGCAAGAACCAGGAAAATTATGTCCAAATTCAACGAGCTTTAACCTGTTTATTTTATTACTTTTATTGTTTCCAACAAGATAAACCTGAATCTACACTCTAAAATATGAACAACCGACTTTTTGCTATAGGTGATATTCACGGGTGCTTCAATTCATTTAAAAAATTGATTGAAGAGAAAATCCAGATTACAAAAAGCGACAAAGTTGTTTTACTTGGTGATTACATAGATAGAGGTTCTCAAAGCAAGGAAGTTATTGATTACATCATTGAATTACAAAATAATGGCTTTGATATTGTACCGCTTCTGGGTAATCATGAAGCCATGTTGCTTGATGCATTTGACAAAGATGAGCGTTTGTCATTATGGATTCAAAACGGTGGCTCCGAAACACTGAGGAGTTTTGGAATCAGTTCTTTGAAAAACCTTGCGCCACGTTACCTTGAGTTTTTTAATAAGTTGCCTTATTATTTTGAGTTTGAGGACTACCTTTTTGTACATGCAGGATTTAATGATGAGATTGAAGATCCATTTAACGATAGATATCACATGATTTGGAAATGCAGAAAAAAATATACTCATTCAATTTTAAGAGCTAAAACAATTATTCATGGTCATTGCGTTGTTCCTTCTATAACTTGTGATGAACAGATAAAAAACAATAATCCTGTTATTAACCTGGATACTGGTTGTGTCTATTTTGATTATAACAGTCAAGGTAGACTTACTTCTCTTGAAATATATACTCGAACTATACATTTTGTTTAGGTTGTTAGTATTGTTATATTTGCTATTCGCGAATCGCGAATCGATAGATCGACGAAGTCAATTAAAACTACAGATTATGAAGAAACATAATGGGATGCGACCGCAAGATATAGTCGTGCTGTTAAAGATAATTGCGTTACAAACTGATAATTGGCGGAATATTGATATTGCCAATGCTCTTCATATAAGTCCGTCTGAAATTTCTGAAGCACTAAATAGATGCAGAATTGCAAGGCTCATTGATAATAAAAAAAGACATGTATTTATGAATTCTTTTAATGAGTTTCTTGTTTATGGTTTAAAATATGTATTTCCCACTGAACCTGGCGCTATAGTTAGAGGAGTCCCTACTGCACATTCTGCCTCCCCAATTAAGGAGCATATTTCGTCCGGAACAGATGTATATGTTTGGCCTTATTCGAAAGGGAATACAAGAGGACAAGCTATTGAACCACTATATCAAACGATACCTGAGTCAGTACAGGAGGATAAATTGTTTTATGAGCTTATGGCTATTGTCGATACCTTTCGGGTTGGTCGTGTAAGAGAAATAAACATTGCTATTGTTGAATTAGAAAAGCGTTTGAAACATGCCTAGTGCAAATATTGTCATGCTGCAAACCGTAGCAAATGGATTGGAAAATTTAAAAAATGATTTGGTATTCGTTGGCGGAGCCGTAGCTGAACTTTATGCCACTGATCCTGCAGCATCAGATATACGACCAACAATTGATGTGGATTGTGTTATCGAATTACATTCAAGAACAGCTCATTCAAAACTGGAAGCCGACCTAAGGGCGAAAGGATTTGCAAATGACATATCGGAGGGAGCGCCAATTTGCAGATTCGTGTACAGAGGTATAAAAGTTGATGTCATGCCCTCTGATGAGAAATTTTTTGGGTTTAGTAACAGATGGTATTCGGAAGGGATTAAAAATAAGATAAGAAAAACACTGCCCGATGAAACAGAAATTTATGTGTTTTCACCTGAATATTACTTAGCAACAAAATTCGAGGCACACAATAGTCGGGGAGGAAACGACCTTAGACAAAGTCATGATTTTGAAGACATTATTTACATACTGGGCAATACCCTTGATATTTTAGCAGAAATTGGGAATGCTAATGAATCGGTAAAAGAGTACTTGAAGGAAGAGTGTCAAAAATTATTGAAGAATGATGGTTTGTCCGAAGGAATTGGTAGCGCTTTATCTTTTGAATCAGGGGATGACCGTCCGGAAATTATTGAGGAGCTTATTAGTAATATAGCCAGAATTGAAAGATAAATCAACATTTAGATTACTTTTTTGCTTAATCCATCAGTGTTTCGGCCAAGTACTCCAACCCTTTTCCCCTGGCAATGGTGGCAATCAACTGTTGAATCTTCTCTTTTCGCATTGAGGCAAAGTTATATAAACAGATTGCTTCGTCACACCACTTACCAATGACAGACTTTTCAAAACTGTCAAAAAGTGATTGTGCGGCAACTATAATTACGAATGTTTGAACAATAGACATGTTGCATATTTAACTGTAAATCAACAGATTGCTTCGTCGTGCCTCCTCGCAATGACGGTATGCTGTTGATCCTGTGAGGGTTGAGAGAAGGAGGCGGGCGGTAATTCTGCTACTACCGAAAACTGATGACCCGCCCCCTTCTCTCAACCCTCACCTCCAAAAAAATGATCCGTCATTGCGACCGCGAGGAACGAGCGGGAAGCAATCTGTCGCATTCTCACAACTCAATATAACCCTCCGTCATTGCGCTCCGCAGGCTGGCGGAGAAGCAATCTTTCGCCCCAGCCTCTATCAAAAAACCTCAAATTATTCTTCATTTTCATGCAAATTGGTTATATTTAATGATGATGATTAAAATTGCTTGCGTTTACATTTTATCCAATAAAAATCACACGGTTCTTTATGTTGGAGTGACAAGTGATCTTGGCCAAAGGATCATACAACATCAGTCCGGCTTTTTCCAAAATGCATTTACCAGCAGATACAACGTAACTGAGTTGGTCTACTTTGAAGAATTTGAAAGAATGGAAGATGCTATCAAAAGAGAGAAGCAACTGAAGGCCGGTTCGAGGAACAAGAAAATCAGCTTAATATCGGGATTTAATCCAAATTGGGAGGATCTGTTTAAGAAACGACCATAAGCAAATTTCTCACACACCGGCAGGCTATTACGCAATAAAATACCCATAGCAGCTAGCTTAATCCAACCCGATTTTATTTTCCATTTCCCCTTATCTCCTTTTTGCTAATTCTTTCTATCAATTTGGTTTTCAGCAGTATTTTACATAAATTTGGGGAAACGTTAAATAAAACGCTAATTCGTTGGAAATATCTCTTATAAACAATAATTCATAATGGAAATAGAGAAGCGAGATAAATACCTTGAAGACTTTAGAACTGAAATAAAATCCTTATTTAAGCAACAAGAGGATAAGAATACAATTTATCTGGAAACATTAAAAAGGGAAGAGGAATTAAAAGATAAATTACATCAACACGATCTTTCATTTGGAAAGTTAGAATCAAAAATAAGAATTATTAAACATAGAATATGGGTGTACAGTATCATTGTTGCTATTGTAACATTCGGCCTTAGTTTTATGGGAAGGAATTATATTAATGAACATATAAGTAAGTCTATTGAAAGTTATGCAAAGCCAAAAGTAGATTCTGTGATTATTCAAACACTTAATAGTGATTCTCTTAAAATGCAACTATTAGCAATTGCTGAACCTGCGATTAAGGAATTAATTGAAAAATATCTTAAACCCAAAGCAGATATGGCAATCAAAAATACAGCTCAGGAAATAAAAGATAAATATGATATTGTGATTTCTGAGTTAACAAAAGAAAAATTTTATCCAGACAAGCCAAAATCAAAAGAAGGTTTGAAAAATTTGGAGAGATTTAATACATTACTACCGCAGATTAAAAATGAAACACAATATACTTTTGATGATTGGTTCTATAAAGGAATTTCTGAATTAGATAAAGACAATCATAGTGCTTTAACATCATTTACTAAAGCGTTGGAGAAAAATCCAAGATCAGCAGATGCTTACTTTTTTAGAGGGAATTGTTATTTTCAATTAGAACAATACGATAAAGCTTTAATCGAATATAGTAAAGCGATTGAATTGGATCCAGAATTAGCTGGAGCGTATAACAACAGGGGAGCTGTTTTTGTAAAGTTAAAACAATACGATAAAGCAATAACTGATTTTGGTAAAGAGATAGAATCGGATCCAAATACCCCTAATATCTATCATAATAGAGGTAATGTTTATGCTCGTTTAGCGCAATATGATAAAGCATTAAACGATTATAGTAAAATTATAGAATTGAATCCAAAATATGATCATGCTTATCATATAAGGGGTGGTACTTATAATAATTTAAAACAGTTCGAAAATGCCATTGCTGATTATACTATAGATATAGAATTAAATCCTAAACATACAGAGGCATATGAGGCAAGAGCAATGGGTTATTTAAATCTGAAAAAATATGATAAAGCCATAATTGATTTAAATAAAGCTATTGAATTGAATCCTAAATCAGCGGAATCGTATAGCTTAAGGGGATGGACTTATTTTAATTTAAAACAGATAGATAAATCAATAATTGATTTAAATAAAGCTATTGAATTGAATCCTAAATCAGCGGAATCGTATTACTTTAGGGGATGGTCTTATTTTAATTTAAAACAGATAGATAAATCAATAATTGATTTTAATAAAGCTATTGAATTAAATCCCAAATATGCTGAAGCATATTATTCCAGAGGAGCTATTTATAGAGATTTAAAGCAAAAGGATAAAGCCATAGCTGATTTTAATAAAGCTATTGAATTAAATCCCAAATATGCTGAAGCATATTATTTCAGAGGAACTATTTATGGAGAATTAAAACAAGAGGATAAAGCCATAGCTGATCTCAGTAAAGCTATTGAATTAAATCCCAAATATGCTGAAGCATATTATTTCAGAGGAACTATTTATAGAGATTTAAAGCAACAGGATAAAGCCATAGCTGATTTTAGTAAAGCAATTGAGATTAATCAAAAAATACCAGAGTATTATAATAGCAGAGGATATACCTATGATGAATCAAAACAATACGATAAAGCCATCGCAGATTATAATAAAGCCATCGAACTGGATCCGAAAAGTGCATATACAATTAATAATAGAGGAAATTCTTATAATCACTTAAAGCAGTATGATAAAGCCTTAGCCGATATTGACAAATCAATAGGGTTGGATTCCAAAAATGCAGATGCCTATTATAACAGAGGTAATGTTTATTATATTTTAAAACAATACGAAAATGCCATAACCGATTATAGTACCGCAATAGAATTAAATTCGAAATACGCTAAGGCTTATTTCGAAAGGGGGCATGCTTACGAAAAAATAAATCAATTTGAAAAGGCAAAAGCAGATTTTGCAAAAGCAAAAGAATTTGATCCTGAGTTGAAGTAAAATGCAACCAAATGAAAAGGGTATTAAGATAAGAGATAACATACAACAATGTAAAAGTAAAATCTATTGTGCAGAAATAACTCGAAATAGGGTGTAAAATTTTATATAAGAAGATAATAAAAGTAAATGATTCAAATAATATAAGTGACCCCTTTTGTGACCCCTGTAAAAGACTCAATAGACGTAATCAATTGATTAATAGTTATTTGAAATTTGTTTTAATAAACCTTTCAGGTTTATTGGATTTTTTCCTCCTCCTCTACCTCCTCTGCCATCCATTCCCCCTCCACCACATCATCTTCTTCCTCCTGCTCTTCGGGTTTTGCCGGGGCTGACTTACGGAACAAAACGGCCAGGGCAAATCCTGATAAGGCGCCCCACAGATGGGACTCCCAGGATATTTCGGGCTTGATCGGAAAGATGCCCCAGAACAGGCCGCCATAGAAAAAGGCCACCACCAGCGAGATCGTCAGCAACCTGACATTGGAGCTTAAGACACCGCTTAAAAAGAGGAAGGCAGCCAGGCCATAAATAAGTCCGCTGGCGCCGATGTGCCAGGCCTCCCGTCCGCCGAGCCATACGAACAGACCGGTTGAGAAGTAGATCAAAACGAAGATCAGGGCCGACGATTTCCGGTAGAAGAAAAACAACGAAAACATCAGCACAAACATTGGGACGGTATTGGCAGCCAAATGTGCGAAACTCCCATGGATCAAAGGTGAGAAGAGTATCCCCCACGAGCCGTCAAGCTCCCTTGGATAAATCCCCCATCCTGCAAAATCCAGCGTATATTCATACTCTACCAGCTTGATCAGCCACAATACCACAACAAAGGCAGAAGTGATAAAGAAGGAGTACCAGGCAATGCGTTTTTCGATGGCAGATTGCTCTTCCGAATCTTTCACCGGATGATATCTTGAAAGTATTGACATATTCAGGGACCAATCAAATTGAGTATTCCTTCTTCAAATATAAGGGAATATGTCTGGAAACTTTACTGCGGGTCATAAACTTTCTGATTCCTTTTTTGTTATATTTATTGCATAAATCCCTAAAACTAAAACTGTTATGACTACAAAAAAGATCCTGATCGCTGAAGACAACAAGCTTATTCTGGATACCGTTGTATTCAAACTGCAAAAAGAGGGCTACGAAGTTACCGATGGTTACCTGGTGGGCGCTTCGCGGAAACTGGGATTATTTTGTACGTAAAAAGAAAGCATGGGGCAAGATGACCAGGGAGGGTTTCTCCAAAGGGACTAAGCCTTAGTTTGACATGATATTTCCCATGTCAATAAAAAAGGTGGTTCCATCGGAGACATCTGTTGTGAAATTAACCTTCCCTCCGAGGTATTGCTCTCCAAGAATTTTCATGCTGTAGGTACCAAGCCCCCGCTGAACTCCCTTGGTAGAGAAAGATCGCATAAAAACCTGTTTTTCTACCTCCGGCATCATAAAGGTTTCGTTGTGAACCGAAATCCGAAATTTGTCCCCTATCCTTTTTGCCATCAGAGATACGGTACCAGTTGTAGGAGTGGCCTCCAACGCATTCTTGACCATGTTGTTGATTATCTTCCGGAGAATCACTGGATCACTCACAAAATCAACAGATTCGGATAATCTGTCCAACACGATTACTTTATCTGTGGCCACATCATGGTATTTCAAGTCCTTCTCAACTACTTCAAGAAATTCAAGTGAATTGATTCTTTGGTTATTGACAATCAGTGAAGAGTTTTCAGCCTGAAGTAATAACCGCTGGGTGGTAATCTCATCCAGGATTTGCTGACTCAGAGAAGAGGCAATCGTAAGCAGTTCAGGCTTTTCCTTCTCTTCAACTTCCTCAAGAAGTTCGAAAATATTGCTCAGACTTCCTGCGGTATTCAGAATATCATGAAAAAAAATTCTTTCAATCAGTCCTCTGCGTTTCCTGTCGGTGATATCGATCAAAGAAAAAATGGTAAAGTACTCATCCTCGTAAACAAAGGGAGTGGAGGTCACTTCCAGTTCGATGGAGCTCTCATTCCCATTGACCATCCTTTTCACCCTACACTCTTCCCTGGTCTTTTCCATCGTTCTTTTACTCTGAAGTATTGAATCAATTGCTCCACAAAAACGGCAGAATTCAGAAGTCCCGCATCCCCCCTTTTCATCCCCTGAATGAATACAACTGAAAGCCTCCCCAAACCTTCTACCCAAGACCTTATCCACATTGTCAACTCCCAGGCTCTTCAGCAAGACATCATTGACAAAGACAATCTGCCTTTGCTCGTTGAAAATGCAGAAAATGTAGGAGAGCGAACAAAAAATTTCGTTGATAAAGGGAAGTTGCTCCAACCTCGATTTACTGATTAGTACATCCGAGAGCGGAGCTCTTTCAGCAGGTGCATATTTCGTGTTCATAGGGGAGGATGAAAGAATTGATATGAATGTATTCCAAAATCTACAACAAAAGAAACATCAATTTGTTTATTGTGATTTTGACAATAAATATTTTCCAAACAGATTACGCATCGTCCTTAACCAATGGACAGGGGCTTATCAACCTTTTCTTTCAGGAGCGCTATCTCGAACACATCGCCAACATTCCTCACAAAATGGAAAGTCAATCCTTTCAGGTAGATTTCATTGATATCCTCCAGGTTTTTCCTGTTTTGCTCGGATAAAATAATCTCCCTGATACCAGCTCTTTTGGCTGCCAGGATTTTTTCCTTGATACCGCCAACCGGCAGTACCTTTCCGCGAAGGGTAATCTCACCGGTCATGGCCAGATGTTTCTTTACTTTTCGTTGCGTGAATGCAGATGCCAAAGCGGTGGCCATGGTGATCCCCGCCGACGGACCATCTTTCGGAATTGCCCCTTCCGGGACGTGGATGTGCACATCCCACTTGTCAAATATTTCGGACTTCATGCCAATCTCAGAGGCGTGCGATTTCAAATATTCCAGCGCGATGGTAGCCGACTCTTTCATCACCTCACCCAGGTTCCCTGTGATGCTGAATTTCCCCTTCCCCGCACTCAGGCTCGTTTCGACATAGAGAATCTCACCGCCGACAGAGGTCCAGGCCAGACCAGTTACAACGCCGGCATACTCGTTCCCTTCGTAACTGTCCTTGGTATATTTTGGAACACCAAGGTATCCGCGCAAATCTTCTTCCGTAATTTTTTTGTTATAGTCGGTATCAGTGACAATCTTTCGCGCTACTCTTCTGACCACCTTGGCAAGCATCTTGTCCAGTTCGCGTACCCCCGATTCCCTGGTATAGTTCTCGATGATCCTTACCAGAATCTCCTTGGAAAAGATAATACTTTTCTTCTCCATGCCATGATTTTCCAGCTGACGTTTTACCAAATGGCGTTTGGCTATCTCCTGCTTCTCCTCCATCAGGTAACCGCTCACATCGATCAGTTCCATACGGTCCCTGAGGGCAGGGTGAATGGTGGAAACGGTGTTGGCAGTCGCTATAAAAAGTACTCTGGAAAGGTCAAAATCAACATCCAGGTAGTTGTCGTGAAATTCAATATTTTGCTCGGGATCCAAAACCTCCAGCAAAGCTGATGCCGGATCTCCGTGAAAATCTTTGGATACCTTGTCGATCTCGTCAAGTATAAAAACAGGATTCGACGATCCGGCCTTGATCAGGTTCTGAACGATCCTTCCAGGCATGGCGCCGATGTAAGTCTTGCGGTGTCCCCTGATCTCTGATTCATCGTGCAAGCCACCCAGGCTCATTCGAATGTATTTTCGGCCCAGTGCACTGGCTACAGACTTCCCAAGAGATGTCTTCCCTACTCCGGGAGGACCGTAGAGGCAAATAATCGGGGATTTCATGTCGCCCTTAAGTTTCAAAACAGCCAGGTGCTCCAATATTCTCTCCTTGACATTGTCCAGCCCAAAATGGTCTTCGTTGAGTACCTTCTCGGCATTGGCCAGATCAAAGTTATCTTCCGTATAGACACTCCAGGGAATATCCAGAAGGGTGTCGAGGTATCCGATCTGAACCGAATACTCACCGGCGGCAGGATTCATCCGCGACAGTTTGCCAAGCTCCTTGTCAAAGAGTTTTTGGATATCCTCATTCCACAATTTCAAAGCGGCTTTTTTCTTCAACTCTTCCAGTTCCTGTTGCACCGGACTTCCGCCCAGCTCGTCCTGAATGGTTTTGATCTGCTGATGAAGCAGGTATTCGCGTTGCTGCTGGTCGAGATCAATCTTAACTTTCTGCTGAATATCTTTTTTTAAATCCAGCATCTGAACCTCTCTCATGAGCAAAGAGAGCAGTTTGGTACTCCGGTCCTTGATGTCGTTACGCTCCAGCAAATCTTGTTTCTCGACAGTATTGAGATCCGTGTTGTTGCAGATAAAATTGACAAGGAAGGTGACATTTTCGATATTCTTAACGGCAAACTGAGCCTCCTGCGGGATGTTGGCAGAGGATTTTGCAATTTTCAGGGAGAAATCCTTCAGGGACTCGATGATGGCAAAAAACTCGTGGGATTTGGTATCCGAAACTACTTCCGGAAGCGGATGCACAGTGGCTATCAGGTAGGAAGAGTGCTCAACCAGCTTCTCGATCAGAATACGTTTCTTGCCCTGAAGGATCACGGTAGTTGTGCCATCCGGCATCTCCAGGATTTTTAGTATTTCGGCCATCGTTCCGACAGGATACAAATCAGTAAGCGTCGGATCTTCAATCTGCCCGTTTCTTTGGGCGACAGTCGCCACCAACTTAGGTCCGTTGTATGCTTCGCGAACCAAATTCAACGATTTGGATCTGCCGACACTGATCGGCATCACCACTCCCGGGAATAAAACGGCATTGCGCAAAGGCAGGATTGGCAGGCGATCCGGAACATTGGCGGAGAATAGTTCATCATCATCACCGTCCGCAATGATCGGATAAAAATCCTGCTGGTCTTCATCCATACTTGAGAATATAAAAGAGCCCCTGTTTCTATTTTTGGAATTATTCATTGTTGAAATAGCTATATGACAAATTGTCGGAATCTGTTTATGATCCAACATTTGGTATTGTGATCAATTGTCGTGCCAAACCTTCCCCGAAAGGAAGGATAAAGGATAAAGTAAAAAGGATAAAGGGGGATTTGTACGAAATTGAATATTTATGCCGCTTGGCTACATTTTTTTTGAAGCAATACCATAGTGCGTTTCCCAACCGCGAAGTGGTTATTAATTATCCCTGAAGAATCGAATTTCCCCATTACTACCAATGCCACTTTATCCTTTTTACTTTATCCTTTATCCTTTCCACTATTCACTTTATCCTTTTTACTTTATCCTTTTTACTTTATCCTTTTTACTTTATCCTTTTTACTTTATCCTTTATCCTTTATCCTTTATCCTTTTGAAGTTAACAAACAACCTACGTCAATGTTTTAATAACCAAGAAGCCCCGTATTTGGAAATACAGGGCTTCTCTTCACAAATACAAAAATCTATGCTTTGCGTTTGTCCATGTGTTTCTGATAACGGGTCATGAATTTGTCGACGCGTCCTGCAGTATCGACCCAAACCAGACGATAGCTTTCCGGATGAATTCCCTTTTTCATGATTCTTGTTTATATATCTTTTTAATCTTTCCTTTTCCTTAAATACGGGTTGCAAAGATAAGGATAATTTATAAATCTGCAACAGATTAATAAAAAGTTATCGTTTGAAAAGTGATGAATTTTGGATGACATAAAATTTCACCACGAAGGACACGAAGGGTGTCACAAAGGATGTCACAAAGTCTAAAATCAATACTTAGAGACTGTATTAAAACTTGCTTTTTGTCCCGTTAGGGGTATAATGTCGGTAGAATATGGATTAAGATCTAAATTCCGTCCTGTACGGGCAATGTCATTAAGTTAAGAAAACACAAATTCATAATTCGCATATAATCAATAGATTGCTTCGTCGTACTTCCTACCAATGACAATTTTTTATATTTGCTTGATTATCAATAAATTGCTTCGTCATTGCGATCCGCCGGCTGGCGGAGAAGCAATCTGTTGAGAGTCGCATAATTTTTTCTTAATTTCAATGACATTGCCCTAACGGGACAAAAAACAAATTTTAAACAGATTCTTAGTGCCCTTTGAGTTTCCCTTTGTGGTGAAATTCATCATTCTACTCCCCGGCCTTCCTTTCTTCACGAAGTAACCTGACATCTTTCATCAGCATAGGTGCCCTTTCAAAGGGTGCTTCACGATCGAAAAGATAGCGCATGGTATAGTGGGTTTTTGCATGAACCCCGCCCACCTCCTTGTACATTGCAACCATTTTGGGATTAAAATCCCCGACCCACGACAATTCCACCTCTGTTATCCAGGGCCGCTGTTTCATGATTTTGTCGAGGTGCCAAAAAACTGCAGATTCCAGTCCGCTTCCCTGGAATTTAGGCACTACACCCATGACCAAAATTCGCGTTCTGGTGATTGTTCTGATCTTCTGGTACCAGAGGAACTTCAGCATGCCCCACCAGTTGAGTTTCCCTTTTAACTTGGCCAGCAATTGGTTCCAGTCGGGGATCATGCCAAAAAAAAGCACCGGTTCATCATCATGGTAGGCGAACCAGATAAACTTCTCCTCAGCGATGAGTTTGGCAATCTTCATCATGGAGCGAATGTCATTCAAATCGACCTCCTGGTGGTTGTCATGCTGGGCCCAGGCCTCCTCGTAAATATGGATAAACTCTTTGAGGTGCAGCTCCATCTGACTAAACTTCACATGCTCGAACCTGAAATGAGGCTTGTTGGCTACCCACTCCGCGATTCTCCAGAAGCGCTCAGGAAAGGGAATTTTACGGTCGAGGTGGTAGGAATATTGTTCAAAATAGACTTTGAAACCATAGGATTCAAAGAGCTGAAGATAATAGGGTTTGTTATAAGGCATTCCGAATCCCTGGGGTATAAATCCCTTCACCAGCAATCCCCAGTTGATCATGTTCTCACCAAAATTGACCGGACCGTCCATCGCCTCCATGCCGCGTTCGCGCAGCCACTCTTTCGCCGTATCAAAGAGTAGGAATGCTGCCTGTTGATCATCGATACATTCAAAATATCCCACTCCGCCGGTAGGCTGTTTGAAACTGTTGCATTTGTTACGGTTAATAAAAGCGCCAATCCGGCCAATGGGATGTCCCGAATCATCTTTCAATATCCATCTGGTTCCCTCGCCATGCTTTAAAAACGCATTTTGCTTTGGATCGAAAGCCCCGTCGACCATTCCCTCCAGTGGGGTAATCCAGTTTTTATCGCCTTTGTAAATCAAGTGGGCCACCCGATGAAAAGCCGTAACCGATGAGCGCTCTTTAACTTCAATGATATGCATAATGGTAAGATGGAAATCAAAAAAAATGTATAGTTCAGGATCGAAGGTAAACCAATTCTTTCACTGCATCGCATGTAAGCTGATCAATCAGAAATTCTGCGTTGTCATGGGCAACCAGAGAATCAAGCGTTCTGAACAACTCTGCCTGTTTCAGGGCTAATTCGTATAATTCGGGATTCCGCATGGCAATTTGCACAAAAATCCTCCTGAAAACAAGTGATAGTTGTGCATCTTTCACCAATGGCGGGAACAGTTCAAGAAATGCTTCGAATTTTTCATTCCCGGCTTTACGATCTGTCAATGCAAGTCGTCCCATCATCAGCAACCCTGTAATTTTGCTTAACTCCTTCTTGGCCAGACAATATTCGACCGCCTTTTCGTAAGCAATGGGCGATTTGGAAAAAAGATTCATGGCCATCTGCTCGGCGATCTCAACCTGTCGGATCTGTTTTACCCAAAAATCCATCTGATTTTCTGTCATTTCATCAGGCTTTTCCAGCAAAGTAGCCAGAATCATGGTCTCGCGCCACTGCTTGTTCCACAGTTTAAGGGCCAGAAGATGATTCGGTGTATAATTTTGGGCCAGCTGTTGCAGTGAGACGATAGATGCGCCCAGGTTCAGCTTGTAAATGACTCCTCTCCTTGTCATCGAATCGGCCACTTCCCCGTTTTGCAAAGGCCTCACTTTTCTGAGTATCTCCTGGTATAACCTTTCGGAAACCGGATCATCTAGCAAATATTCCATTCATGAATTTTATAACAGACAATGCAAAAATAACATCTTTCTTTTGTCTAATTCGAAAAACAGCCCTATATTTGCGGCACAAAACGGTGGATGTAGCTCAGTCGGTTAGAGTAGTGGTTTGTGGTACCATTGGTCGTGGGTTCGAATCCCATCTTCCACCCAAAGAAAAGCCCATGATGCAAAGTTCAGCATTAGGGCTTTTCTTCTTTTCGATTTTTTCAGCTATCTTACCAGGAATATCAAACAGCAACATTTAACACCAAAACTAACAATGGGAACAAAACATTCACGCTTCATTTTGATTTTGAACGGACTATTTTTGGTCCTGACCTCTGCGGTAGCCAATCCATCTGTTGCCTCTGATCTGACAAAAGCTGCCTTGATCCCAAAACCGGTATCCGTTAAATCCGGCACCGGCAATTTTGAGTTCAAGGGTAATTTGGATATCCGCGTAAATGTAGTAAAGCCCGAGATGATAAGTTTGGTAAAATACCTTGATGAATTCCTTACACCGGCAACCGGCAGCAATAATGTAATCCTTGAGCCAGGTGTCCAGAAATCAGAAAAGTATATCCTTCTGGAAACAGACGCTGCCAATAGTCAACTAGGACAAGAAGGATATGAATTGACCATTTCTCCCGAGAACGTAAGATTATCAGCCAATACTCCCGAGGGGGTTTTTCGGGGCATGCAGACAATCCGTCAGCTTTTACCCGCATCTTTCGAAGGCAAAAAACCGATAAAGGGCCCTTGGAAAATCCCATGCGGTACCATCCTGGATTATCCGGAATATACCTACCGTGGAGCAATGCTGGATGTAGCCAGACACTTTTTTGGCCCTGATGATGTCAAACGTTTCATCGACCTGATCGCAGCCTACAAGATGAATATTTTGCACCTCCATCTTGCCGACGATCAGGGGTGGAGAATTGAGATAAAATCGTGGCCGTCGCTCACCGAAATCGGTGGTATGACCCAGGTAGGTGGTGGCAAAGGAGGTTTCTACACTCAGGAGGTGTACAAAGAAATTGTCAGGTATGCGGCAGATCGCTTCATCACCATCATTCCCGAAATAGATATGCCGGGCCACACGAATGCCGCACTGGCCTCCGTCCCGGAACTGAATCCGGACAACCAGCCCACTAAACTCTACACAGGCACCAATGTTGGGTTCAGTACCCTACAGACCAATAAGGAGTTTACCTACAAATTCCTGAATGATGTGATCCGCGAGCTTGCAGAATTAACCCCGGGCCCATACATCCATGTTGGCGGAGACGAATCGCATGTGACCAAAAAAGAGGATTATATTCCTTTCATCGAGCGTGTCCAGGAGATCGTTCTGGCCAACGGAAAACAGATGATTGGATGGGATGAAACCACCCTTTCGGCTTTGAAACCTTCCACGGTAGCGCAATACTGGTCTAAGGCCGAGAATGCTTCCAGGGGAGTAGCCAAAGGGGTAAAAATCATCATGTCGCCGGCAGCGAAAGCCTACCTCGACATGAAATACAACCCAAAAACCAAACTCGGTTTGCACTGGGCCGGTTATGTTGAAGTCGATACCGGTTACAAATGGGATCCTGCGACCCTGGTTCCCGGAATTACCAAAGAGAATATTCTGGGTATCGAATGTCCGTTGTGGTCGGAAACTGTGACCAACATCAAAGAGATTGAATCGCTCGTATTCCCGCGACTGCCGGGATATGCCGAAATAGGCTGGACAGAGGCAACCAACCGCAAATGGGAAGAGTACAAAGTCAGACTGGGACACCAGGCTGAGAGATTCAAAGTGATGGATATCAATTATTACCGTTCCGCGAAAGTCCCATGGAAGTAGCTAGCTTTATCCCGCAACATAATTAAATTGGAGACGTACAAAAGGGTATAACCTACATCCAGCAATACATGCAAGAAAAAAAGTGGTTGGTTTATCTCGCGGTCATCTTTGCCATGGTCTTTTGGGCCTTCTCATTTGTATGGGTTAAAGAAGTTTACACCGTATATGGACCACTGACAACGGTACTTTTCAGACTCGTCATCGCCTCCGTGCTGCTGATGACATTCGCCTTTTTAACAGGAAAAATGGTAAAAATAGAGCGGAAAGACCTGACGGCTTTTATCCTTCTCTCGCTCTTTGAACCATTTCTTTACTTTATGGGCGAAAGCTTTGGGCTGTTGTACGTTTCAAGTACCGTAGGCGCCATCATTGTGGCAACCATTCCGCTGTTTTCGCCGATCGCTGCCTCACGTTTTCACGGAGAGAAACTGTCTGTCCGAACCTTTGTTGGAATAATTATCTCCTTTCTGGGTGTTTCTGTGGTGGTTTTCGATAACTCCTTCAACCTGACAGCATCGCCACTGGGCATTGCTTTGGAATTTTTAGCCGTCGCCTCTGCCATTGGTTACATCGTTGTCCTGAAGAATCTGGCGGTAAAATACAATCCGTCGGCCATCATCGCCTACCAGAATCTTTTCGGCATCATCTATTTTCTCCCATTGTGGCTCATTTTTGAATACAAGGATTTTACAGCCATCCCATTTAATTTTCCCGCTTTCGCGGGGATATTAAAACTCTCCATTTTCGCCTCCTGTATCGCCTTTATTTTGTATGCGCATAGTGTTAAAAGACTAGGTATTAACAGTGTAAATATCTTCATCAATATCATTCCGGTCTTTACTGCCATCTTTGCCTGGTACATTCTCGACGAACCGCTAACACTGAGAAAATTTGTGGGTATTGTTATCGTGATTTCGGGCCTGTTGCTGGCTCAGGTCAAACTGCGAAAATCGATAGAAAAGATCGTGGTAATACAGCAGGATGGGGGTAGATGACGATGGAAAGACGGGGACGACTAGGACGACGGGGATGACGGGGACGACGGGGATGACGGAAGGAATATGAGAAAATGAGACCGGTCCCTGAGCGAAGCCGAAGGGTTTGAAGGGTTTAAAAAAGCCACCGGGTCCCTGAGCGAAGCCGAAGGGGAAATGTGGAAATTGTCAGTTGCACAGTCCTTAATTCCCTTACCACCATGCTGAGCCAACGCAAATCCAGCCACGTAGTGGCGGCATATTTGTAGCCCGGGGTAAAGCGACGAAGGAGCGGAACCCCGGGATGGGAATAATGAATGATGAGCCGTCCGCGGTAGCATGCTGAGAAAAGCGATAGGATTAATTCGGACGGAAAGAACGGATGACAAGAAGATGAGACCGGTCCCTGAGCATAGCCGAAGGGGCGAAGAGGAAACAGTGAGACGGTGAAACGGAGAACCGGTCCCTGAGCGTAGCCGAAGGGTCAAACATTTTAAACTTTTTAAACCCTTCAAACTTTTCAGAAGTAGTCGTAATAATGATAGAGGCACCAACCAAAGACAATGTTCAAAAGCTGGCCAGGGATCTGAAGGCCGAGAATGAACGCTTTTTCAAGCAATTGAAGAAAAAACCGCCTAAAAATCTCGACGAAATAGTTCACTCCCTTCATGAGGAGGCCTTTGAAAATTTCGATTGTCTCACATGCGCCAATTGCTGCGGCAGTATAAGTCCGATGATTACCGACAAAGATGTGGAAAGACTCTCGAAGCCTCTAAGATTAAGGCCTTCCCAGGTAATCGAGCAATACATGCACCTCGATGAAGAGCATGATTATGTGTTCAACCATGCGCCTTGCCCCTTTTTGATGGCCGACAATTACTGCTCCGTTTATGAATACAGACCCAAAGCCTGCCGCGAATATCCTCATACAGACAGGAGAAGGTTCAGCCAATTGCTCAACCTGACGCTCAGAAACTGTGAAGTTTGCCCCATCGTATTCATGGTGGTGGAAGGGCTCAAGGAGAAACTCGCCTGACCGACCCTATCGGAAAATACAAGATCAATCGATTTTTCCTAATATTGTTGGACATATTGTTAAGCTACCGGAAAGAATGAATATCTTGTTCAACACACAAATACTCATTTTTCTAACTAATTGTCAACAAATGTCTTTTGGTTAACGAAATCCTTTGTGTTATCCTATGATCCGTATCCTCCTGACCGTTCTGTTATTCATTGCAACGCTGCCTGCCCTTCTTGGACAAACGGCCGGGGAGGGGGTTTTCAGCTTCATGCAACTGACAAATTCTGCCAAAACTGCCGCCCTGGGAGGGGTTCAGATCGCTCTTCCTGATCCCGATCCGGAACTGCTACTTCAGAATCCTGCCTTGCTATCGCCTGAAATGAACAATACCCTCTCGGTAAATTATGCTAAATATTTGGCCGGGATCGGCTTCGGATATGGAGCCTATGCCAGGGACCTGGGCAAATTCGGGATGGCTGCCATAGGTATTCAGTTCGTCGATTACGGACAGTTTGTGGCAGCCGACGAAACAGGCCTGATAACAGGCAGCTTCAGCGCATCGGATTATGCCTTGTCACTTTCCTGGGCCAAGACATTTGCCAACAACTTCACGGTAGGCGCATCGTTGAAACCCATCTACTCTCACCTCGAAAACTACCGTTCGTTTGGGATCGCGGCTGATATCGGCATTGCCCAACGTTCGTCCGACCACCTGACAACCATAGCCCTCTGTTTCAAACAACTTGGCAGACAGTTGAGAACCTATTACGGAGGTGCTGCTAATGAAAAACTGGTCGGTTCGCTCCAACTTGGATTTACGCACGAACTACTGCATGCCCCGCTAAGAATCAGCATCACAGCTTACGATCTCAACAGATGGAATCCCTCAGTAACTACAACGGATCCCAATGGAATTGACCTGCCCGCCAGTGACAAATCACTTTTCCCGCAGCTGATGCGGCATCTTTCGCTGGGTGCAGAGCTTTTCCCGGAAAACAAAGTCACCCTTCGTGTAGGTTATAATTACAGAAGACATTCCGATCTTGCAACCACCGATCAGACGGGGCTTGCCGGGTTTACTACCGGATTGGGTATCAACCTTCAGACCATTCGGTTCAATTATGCATTGTCGGGATACGCGCTTGGCGGTATGGTTCACAATTTATCCTTGTCAGCCAATTTATCCCGTATCCTGAAGTAATTCTTCTTCGCCTCATCGCGAATGATTATCTTTGCATCAAATAAAAAGCATGACCGATTCGAACCAAAATAAAATTATTATTGCCATCGACGGATACTCTTCCTGCGGCAAAAGTACCATAGCCAAAGAGATAGCCAAGAAGCTGAATTACATTTTTATTGATTCAGGAGCCATGTATCGCGCCGTCACACTTTATTGTCTGAGGGCTGGGGTGGTGGTGAACGGAGAGATAAATTTGCCCGTTCTGCAGGAAAGCCTGAAAAAAATCCGGATCACTTTTGTCTTTAATCCGCTCACTGCTCACAACGACGTCTGCCTGAACGGAGAGAATGTAGAACAAGAGATCAGGCAACTGGCCGTAGCGCAAAATGTAAGTCAGATTGCGGCCATCGCTGCAGTCCGCCAGCTTTTGGTAGCCCAGCAACAGGAGATGGGGCGTTCAAAAGGGATCGTCATGGATGGTCGCGATATCGGTACCGTCGTTTTTCCCAGTGCTGAATTGAAGATCTTTATGACTGCGGATGCCCGGATTCGTGCCCAACGCAGGTACGACGAGATGATCGCAAAAAATGAGCCGGTAGATTTCGATGAGATCCTTAAAAACATCAATGAACGCGATCGCTTCGACGAAACCAGGGAGGAGAGTCCGCTGCGCAAAGCAGCTGATGCAATCGTTCTGGATAACAGTCACATGACAAGGGATGAGCAATTTGAGTGGATACTTTCAAAAGTAGAGGAAAGAGTTTTCTGATATATTGGTTCACGGTTAATTTTATCAGTATGCTCAGAAACTGTTCCATTTTAGTCCAAATGGAATAAACTGTTCAACCCTTTCGGGGTTGCCGATTCAATTGTTTCATTTTCCGTGGGTTCCACCCACGGTTATTCACATTAAACCCTTTTCAGGGTTTTTCGAAGCAAAAAGTCCGCAGGACTTGAATGTGAATAACCCCAGGTGAAACCTGGGGCTAATGATAGACTAGGTTCAGGAACCCCGAAGTGGGTTCAACAATTCTGTGAGTAAATTTAAACTGTCTCTCATCCATGAATTAACTGGAATATTGAGATACTATTTTGTAAATTTGACAAAATTGATTGTTATGAATAGACAAATCTTGATAGAGAGCACCATTGAGAAAATCAGTCAGTTACCTGATTTAAAGATTAAAGAGGTAAACGATTTTGCTGATTTTTTACTCACTAAAATTGATGATAAAATCATTCAGGAAGGAATCCAGACTTTAGTATCAGACTCAAAATCGTTTGCCTATTTAAAAGATGAGGAAGACCTCTATACAGTAAATGACTTAAAGGAGAGTTACCATTGAAAATTGAAGTCGACAAAGGTTCCGGGTTTTGCTTTGGCGTTGTGGAGGCGATCCGCAGGGCAGAGGAATGGCTCGAACAGGACAAGCAGTTGTTTTGTCTGGGAGATATTGTCCACAACAATTCGGAGGTGGAACGACTGAGGAAGAAAGGGTTGACAACCATTTCCCACGAACAGTTTTTCACCATGAGCAATACCACTGTGTTGTTGCGGGCTCACGGTGAGCCACCTGAAATATATAAATATGCGCAGGCGAATAACATCAAACTGATCGATGCCACCTGCCCTGTCGTTCTGAAGTTGCAGAAGAGAATTCTCAAAAGCTATGAAAGTGGTTTCAAAGACAATACCCAACTGGTCATCTATGGTAAAAAAGGTCATGCGGAAGTCAACGGACTGGTAGGCCAGACCAAAGGGGATGCCCTTGTTGTGGAAGGGATAGAAGATCTTGAACAACTTGATTTTACACGCCCAATCGTTCTATACTCCCAAACAACCAAAGGGCTCGAGGGATTGCATCACCTGACCGAAGAGTTAAAAAACAGAACAACCAAAGTACCCGTCAAAATTCATGACACCATCTGTCGTCAGGTAGTTAACCGGATTCCCGGAATCAAAAAATTTGCGGTCCGCTTCGATCTGGTACTTTTTGTCAGCGGCAAAAAAAGCTCAAATGGCAAAATGCTTTTTGATATTTGTTCCTCCGTCAACCCAAATACCAAATTCATTTCCGAATTAAATGAGATAGACCCAAATTGGTTTCAAAATATTGCTTCTGTGGGCATTTGCGGTGCAACATCTACCCCGAAACAGCTACTGGAAGAGGTCGCGAGTCATCTGACTCAGATACAATCCGGCCAAAATGTTTAGAGAAACTTAACTTTGGAAACGCTATTCCCAAGAATTCATTTCTAATTTTGCAAAAAAACATCATGGCAAAAGAATATAGATCACCGCATCCGGATGATTATTCAGACAGTCCGATCTGCAAAATCGGGGTACTTACCTCCGGAGGTGATGCTCCCGGGATGAATGCTGCACTCAGGGCAGTTGTCAGAACAGCCATTTTTTATCGCCGCGAAGTTGTTGGTATCTTCCAGGGATACAAAGGACTGATAGAGAACAATTTCAAGCCCATGGCTTCAGGCGATGTCAGCAACATCATCCAACTGGGAGGAACCATTCTTAAATCTGCCAGATGCAAAGAATTTCATTTGAAAGAGGGTCGTGAATTAGCCTACAAACACTTGAAAGAACAAGGAATCGATGCTTTGGTCGTCATAGGCGGAGATGGCACTTTTACCGGCGCCCGCATTTTTGCCCAGGAATATGGAATCCCAATTGTAGGCGTACCCGGAACAATTGACAACGACCTTTTTGGTACCGATTATACAATAGGTTACGATACTGCGCTGAATACCATCATCGAAGCTGTCGACAAGATCAGGGATACTGCTACTGCCCACGAACGCTTGTTCTTTATCGAGGTAATGGGACGTGATGCCGGATTTTTAGCGCTCAACGGCGGCATTGCCTCCGGAGCAGAAGCAGTATTAATACCCGAGACAGATACAGATATCACCACCCTTGAAAATTACATCAAATCTGGCTATCGCAAGAGCAAAAACTCCTCCATTGTACTGGTGGCAGAAGGTGATAACCCCGGAGGCGCTTTCGGCATTGCCAAACAGGTTGAAGAGAACTATCCGCAATACGATGTAAGGGTTACTGTGCTAGGTCATATTCAAAGAGGTGGATCACCGACAGCCTACGACAGGATTCTCGCCAGCCGGCTCGGTGTTGCTTCTGTAGAGGCGCTACTCGATGACCAACAAAGTGTAATGGTAGGAATTTCGAATGATTCGATCGAATTAACCCCTTTCAACAGGGCCATCAAATACGACAAAGAGGTGAATACCAAATTGTTGGATACGATACATATACTTTCTTCATAGAGTGCCTAAAGTGCGCTAAAGTGACTAAAGTGCCTAGAGTTATGGACTACAGACAAATATAGCAAGTGGCGTAAGTACTTTAGGCACTTTAGTCACTTTAGCGCACTTTAGGCACTCTCTTAATAGAAATTGATCACCACCTCTTTGAAGAACTTCTCTTCAAGCAACTTCACAATACGTTTCACCACAAACTTCCGGATCTCCATCTCAATCGGCTGATCAGGGTCGTGGTGCGCCCAGTTGATGCGGGTGCCTACCAAAACAACTATGCGGTCATGCTGCATCAACTGCTTGACGATCTCCTCCGCAGGTGTGTTGCCATAGCGAATTTCACTGTCGTAATTTTCAAGCAGTTCCTCCACTTTGCCAATGGTAAGAATTCCCTCCGTCACGAGGTTAAACCCAGCCATCACATATCTTGGTAAAGCATAGGGAGTAGTGAGCGATATATCAGTTTCGATCTCCTGATTCAATTCACGGGCAATGATCTCGGCTGTTGTTCCGCCACAAACGATCTTGATCCCCTCATAATCATGAATTCGTTGCGCAAAATCATGGTCCTTGGCTTTAAAGAAAGGCGGACCGGTAATCAGCAGCATCTCACGCGGATCCCTGAAATAGATGACACCACAGCTTGCATCATCCCTTAGGTGAAAACCATCGTTTTGGATCGCTTTGTTCAGAATTTTTTTGCTCAGGCGTTTGGCAGAAATATCGCTGCTCCTTGCAAGCTGCTGTACCACATAAGCTTCAACATTCGGTTGTTCCCACCCCATCTTCATCTTTTCGTCTTCCATCCCCGACTGGGTGATCCCGTCACTCATGAAAACGATCCGATCCTCTTTCATCGCGCGAAATTCCCTGCATCGCAAAACCTTGCCTGCATTTTCGACACCTGTAATATTCAATAGATACTCTTTGGTAGGTGTAAATGGAACTCCATTCCTGACAATGACGCTTTTGGGATTGTCGTAATTGACTATTCGTACCATGCCATCGCTTTCCAGCTCAATGATGGTAAAGGTTGCATAGGTTTTAACCCCGCCACTATCACTGGGCAAAGCCTGCATGATGATCCGGGCTGCAGCCTCCGGCCTTTTGTACAATACGGTATAGCTCAGCGCCATGGTGGCCGTCATGGTTGCAAGCACATTGGCCTTTACTCCGTGGCCAACTCCATCGGAGAGCACCAGAATTGTACGACCGTCCTCCTTTATCAGTTTGGAGATGAAAACATCACCGCAAACAATTTGACCAGAAGGTTGTTTTTGGCTAAAATCAATTTCGATGTGAAACTCACTCATCTTTTCGGTCTTCTCCGTATTTGTAGGCAGCCACAATCGAATTGAGCATATCTTCCGTCTGGGCAGCATTTTCGGCAAGCAAAGTTGCAACCTGCTGAACCATCTCAATGTTTTGCTTGGTCACCTTCATGGCCCTGCTGATGATCTCCTCCCTTACCAGTTTAGGCGAAGAAAGGTTTCTGATTATGGCCCCAACGACCCTATGTTTATAGATGGTGACGATTGAGATATGGAGCAGTTTATTTTTGTAGGTCAGGTCGCGCTCCAACATCTCCTCGCCGGTATGTAGCAAGCCGGAGAACATTTTCCCGACAATTTCCGGAACTAGTTCCTTTACATCCGCCCCTTGCAGTCCGGGGATGGCCTCGTACAACTCTTCTGACTCCTCACCCATCAGCCGGGCAAAAGTCTCGTTGCAATCAATCACTTTCATGTTGTGGTCGACAATCACAATGCCGGCCCTGATTTTCTGAAGCATGGCAGAGGCAATGACGGATGCCTCCTTGGCCTTTTCAGATCTGATCTCAGCCTTCCGCCGATCGGTTACATCATACAAAGTAGAGACAATCCCTTCGAATGCCCCACTATCATTGCGGATGGCAGTTTTGTATATCAGCATCTCATGCATCGTTCCATCCGTGGTTTTGAACTGGTGCTCATAAATGATATCCGTCGGAGAATCGAACAACTCTTTGTCTTTCATCTGCATCATTTCGTCGACCTCAGCGGGTTGCGATTCCAGGTATGATTTCCCAATCACCTCCTCCCTGCTAATCCCAAGCAATTTCTCAAATGCTTTGTTGCAGGTGATGTAAAACCCCTCCGCATCGCGGTAATTGATCGGGAACGGAAGCAGGTCAATTATTTTGTATGACAATACCGGATCCTTGATTAGCCCGGAAAGAAATGCATCTTGTTCGTAAATCATAGTTTGAGTGGCATTGAAACCACTAAATTACAAATTTCTTACCATTATCATGTTTTACAGTTTTAGGAATGATTACTTTTGTCACTGTATAATTTTTCAACAATCAAATTATTCCGAACTGTTTGTTTTGAAAGAGTTTAAATAAGTTAAATTGCAACAAACAGTTTTTTTCATTGAATGGTTTTTCGGAAATTCGAACAAAAATTTTCAATAATTAAATTATCTTTATTATCTCAAACTAAAATACTGATAATAACAAAGATATAGATTGCAATCTACAACAGAAAAGTCTCAGGCAATGCCGTGTCAACAACAAAGGACAATTCTGGGGGGATAATATACCAACACATGATTTTAACACAAGGGGACGACGCAATGAATGTTTCTGAATTGGCAAAAGAGTTGAACCTGGCAATTTTCTCCGGAAGAAAAGGTCTCGGCCGCAATATAACAGGCGGTTATGTCTCTGATTTATTGAGCGATGTATTGGAAAATGCTTCCAAAGGCAAGGTTTGGATTACCTTGCAGACTCACGAAAATATAGTGGATATTGCATCCCGGAAGGAATTGGCTTGTGTCCTGTTGGTAAGTTCACTGCAGCCGGAGCAAAACACCATCGATAACAGCAACGAAGTGAATATTCCGGTCCTTGGAACTTCGATGTCTACTTTCGAAATTGCAGGATTGCTTTACCAGAAGATAAAAGGTGTTCAATGAAAAAATTCAGGGCAGATCTCCACATCCACACAGTCCTGTCGGCCTGTGCAAGCCTGGATATGAGCCCTGTAAACATTGTTAACGCTGCAAAAGATAAAAATATTGATCTGATTGCTATCACCGACCACAACTCAACGCTTCATTGCAAACTTGTAAAAGAGCTGGCCGAAGAGAAGGGATTGGCTGTGTTGTTCGGCGCAGAAGTAACAACCCGTGAGAAAGTGCATTGTCTGACTTACTTTGGGGATAATGCTTCCCTTGAGCGGTTTCAAGGATACATCGACAGCCATCTGCCTCTGTTTCCTTATCTACCTGAGCAGTTTGGATACCAGATACTGGTCGACAAAGAGGAGAAGATCATAAAACTGTTTGTAAACTACCTGAATGTTGCCCTCAATCAATGCATCGATCAGGTCGAACAGGAAGTTCACCGTCTGGGAGGGTTGTTCGTTCCTGCCCACATTGAAAGGGCGATGTACGGGCTTTTTAACCAACTGGGATTTGTCCCGGAAGCTTTGACCTGCGATGCTATGGGCATTATGAACAGTAGTGACGAATCTGTTATCAGAAACAGATTCAGGATTGCCGACAATATGCCGCTGATAAAGGCATCCGATGCCCACGCTCCGGAGCAGATTGGTTCAGGATGCTCCATCTTTGAAATGAATGATCTATCCTTTGAAGAGATAAAAAAAGCCCTGACCGGCGCCGATGGCAGAAGAATTACATCAGAGTGAAAAACAAGGTCTCACAAAGGCCACAAAGCTAAAACCAGTCATTACAACATAAAGCAGATTAAGATGAACAAAATCAAATCGTTCGACGATCTAAAGCAATTAAGAGAGGGCTTGCAGGCCAAAATCAAGCTGCGCGAGAGTGGCAACAATTCTGAAAACATCGTCCGTATCAAGGTGGCCATGTCGACCTGTGGCATCGCCTCCGGTGCAAAAGAGATTATGAATTTTCTGTTGGATGAGCTGGAACAGCAATCAATAGAGGCAATGGTTACACAAACCGGCTGCATGGGATACTGTTATGCGGAACCCACCATCGAGGTAGCTCTTCCCGGGAAAGAGCCCATTGTATTTGGCGATGTCGACAAATTCAGGGCTTCCGAAATCATTGAAAAGTACATTATTCACAACGAATTGGTAGATGGTATCTTACCTGTGAACTACCGAACGATAGACAATTAAACACCTTTATCAACTGTTATGGCAGATTATAAAATGCACCTCCTGGTATGCGGAGGAACCGGTTGCAAATCATCTGAAAGCGAACAAATCAGGGACAATTTGTTGGCTGAGATCGAAAAAAACGATCTGAACGAAGATGTTCAGGTGGTCATGACCGGATGCTTCGGCTTCTGTGAAAAAGGCCCTATTGTTAAAGTTCTTCCGGATAACACCTTTTATGTCCAGGTGAAACCCGAAGATGCCGCCACCATTGTGGAGGAACATCTTGTAAAGGGCCGCAAGGTTGACCACCTGCTTTACAAAGATCCTGAGACCGAAGAACCGATCAGTGATTCCAAACACATGGATTTCTACAAAAAACAGGTCCGAATCGCCCTGCGGAATTGCGGGTTCATCAATCCGGAAAACATTGACGAATACATTGCCCGGGATGGTTATGCTGCCCTGTCCACTTGCTTGAGTGAGAGGACTCCGCAACAGGTGATCGACGAAATTAAACTTTCGGGCCAACGCGGCAGAGGCGGCGGCGGGTTTCCAACCGGATTAAAATGGGAAATCACCTCCAAATCACAGGCAGACCAGAAATATGTAGTCTGCAATGCCGATGAAGGCGATCCGGGCGCTTTCATGGACCGTTCAATTCTGGAAGGCGATCCCCATTCGGTGATCGAAGCCATGGCCATTTGCGGTTACTGCACAGGATCTACCAAGGGGTTGGTCTACATCCGTGCCGAATATCCGCTCGCTATCCAGCGACTCAAAACAGCCATCAAACAGGCCCGCGAATACGGATTGCTCGGGGATGAAATCTTTGGCACCTCTTTCTCATTCGATATCACCCTCCGTTATGGAGCAGGTGCATTCGTATGTGGCGAAGAGACGGCCTTGATTCACTCCATGGAAGGATTGCGTGGTGAACCTACTTTCAAACCTCCCTTCCCATCCGAATCGGGATATCTTGGTAAACCAACTACGGTGAACAATGTAGAAACCCTTGCCAGCATTCCTGTGATCATCAACAAAGGAGCCTCCTTCTTCAACAGCATCGGTACCGCGAAGTCGAAAGGGACAAAAGTCTTTGCCCTGGCAGGAAAGATCAACAATGTTGGTCTCATTGAAGTCCCGATGGGTACAACACTGCGAGAGGTGATCTTTGACATTGGCGGAGGCATCAAGGGTGGTAAAAAATTCAAAGCGGTTCAAACAGGAGGTCCATCGGGAGGATGTCTGACCAACTCCTTTCTGGATACCCCCATCGACTATGACAACCTGATTGCCGCCGGATCCATGATGGGCTCGGGAGGTATGATCGTGATGGACGAAGACGACTGTATGGTCTCCATAGCAAAATTCTACCTGGAGTTCACCCTGGACGAATCTTGCGGAAAGTGCACACCCTGCAGAATCGGGAACAAACGTCTATTTGAAATTTTGGACAAGATCACCAAAGGACTTGGAACAGAGGAAGACCTCACCAGGCTTCGTTCACTTTGTAAGGTCATCAAAGACACCTCATTGTGCGGTCTTGGACAGACCTCTCCCAATCCGATACTGTCGACGCTGGATAACTTCTACGATGAATACCTTGC
>JAPLDT010000062.1 GCA_026391315.1 Bacteroidia bacterium | reverse complement strand
AATAAATATACTTATCACAACCTGAAAATGGAAGGCACAGTCACCGGCAAGGAATTCGAAGGGAGAATAAACCTGAATGATGAAAATGCAGTATTCGATTTTGACGGATTGGTGAACTTGAATCCAAATATGGAACGCTATAAATTTCAGTTGAATGTAAAAGGTGCAGACCTTCAAAAACTCAAATTAACCAACAAGGACGCCCGGGTAGCCTTTGTTGCAGCAGCCGATTTAAAAGGAGGAACTGTTAATAAAATGAATGGAACAGCTGGAATCACCAATATTATTGTTGCCAGCCAGGGGAAAACATATGTACTCGACTCCTTTCTGTCGGCTGCAGTAAATGAACCAAATAACAGTGAAATCAAAATCAATAGTGCGCTGATTGGCATAAAATATACTGGAACTGTTTCCCCAAATGCACTTCCGGGAGTAATTAGTCAATTCATAAATAATTATTTCCCATTTACAGATTCAAACCGGCAATTAAAGAAAAGCAATCCTGCAAATTTCAGTTTCGAAATTCAACTTCACAATCACCCCATTCTTTCGGATCTCCTTCTTCCTCAGCTAAAAGAATTCGAGCCTGGAATCATTCAGGGAAGTTTTGACAGTGAGAAAAAAGAACTGAAACTGAATGGTACGATGAAAAACATTGTTTACGGAACTACTGAAATTAAAGACTTAGCAATCGATGTGAATTCGGATGTCAAAGCTCTGAATTATAAAATTTCAAGTAGTGCTATTTCAGATTCAAAGTTCAATATTGACAATTTTTCGCTGGATGGAAAGCTGGCAGACAACAAAATAGTAGCGAACCTCTCTTCAACAGATGGCAAGAATAAAAAGCTTCAGATCAAGTCGCAAATTAGTAAGGACAAAGCCAACTACAAGCTTAAGCTCGATCCAAAAGAATTTTACCTGGTGAATAACCGCTGGGACATTGCAACGGATAATTACATTGAATTCGGGAAACAGGGATTTTTAATCCACCATCTATTCATTAATCACGCAGGTAATCAGATCAATATCGCTTCAGTACATGATCAATTCAATGATGATCTGAATATCGCAATCAAAAATTTCAAGATTGATGACATTTCCAGAATCGTAGAAAAAGATTCCAGTTTGGTAAAAGGCACTGTTGATGGAAATATATTGCTTAAACGGGTTAACAATTCGTATGGTTTAGTCGCAGATGCAAAGATCAGCAACCTGATCGTTCATGATATTCCCATCGGAAATCTAACAGTGAAAGCTGAGAATCCCAGCTATGAGAAATTTAACATTGATGTGAATTTATCCGGTGCAGATAACAATTTGACTGCAAATGGCTATTTTATTCCCAACGGAGGCGATAACTCAATTAGCATTAAGACAATCATTCAGTCGCTTTCTTTAAAAACCGTTCAGGCTTTTTCGATGGGACAATTGAAAGAGGCATCCGGAACCCTTGCCGGGAATATTTCAGTTGAAGGAAAGGCCAGTGCACCGGATATCACAGGCGAACTGGTTTTCAGCAATGCCATTGTCAAACCCGCATTCCTGAACAACAGTCTGGAATTAAAACATGAAACGATTCAACTAAAAAAAGATGGGATTTATTTCAATTCTTTCACCATGCTTGATGCCGGTCAGCATATAGCCACCATTGATGGTTCCGTTCAAATGAAACAACTTTCAGATTTTATTTTTGCCTTACAGGTCAATACAAAAGACTTTCTATTATTCAACACAACCGTTAAGAATAACAAGGATTTTTTTGGACGAATGGTTATTGACAGCAGGATTAATGTAAACGGACCAATGAAATCGCCTGTCGTGGATGCAAAGGTGAAAATGAAAAAAGGTTCGAATTTCACTTTTTCAGTTCCTGAAGACAAATTGACCACCGACAAAGGAGAAAATGTGGTTGAATTTGACAATTCATTAAAATTCAATCCAATCCTGAACAGAGACGGGAAAAAGGGAGGACAATCATCCGGCATGACGGGTTTCGATCTCTCTTCCATCATCGAAATTGACAAGGAAGCAACGCTCCGGTTACTCATGGATCCTTCTTCGACCGACTCGTTGGTGGTGAAAGGTGAGGCTGCATTGAGTTTTACGATGGACCGAAGTGGTAAAATGAGCCTTACCGGTGCCTATAATCTAAATGAAGGCAGTTATCTGGTGTCTTTGGAATCGGTGATCAAAAAGAAATTTGATATTGAGGCAGGAAGTACAATTATTTGGAATGGTGATCCACTGGATGCCGAAATATCAATCAATGCCCGCTATTCTGTCAGGGCTTCACCCTATGATCTGGTGGTTGATCAGATATCAGTCTTAAGTGATATTGATAAAGGCGGATACAAACAGCGCTATCCATTTTTAGTAATCCTGAAACTACGTGGACAAATTTTACATCCGCAAATTAGTTTTTCAATACAATTACCACCAGAGGAAAAAGGAATTCTGGGCGGAGCCGTGAATCAGAAACTAAGCATGTTAAATGAAGATGAATCTGCATTAAACAAGCAGGTTTTTGCATTACTGGTATTGGGCAGGTTTGTCCAGGAAAATCCTTTTCAAACAGAATCGACCGGAACTTCAACTTTAATCCGGTCAACGGTAGGTAAATTTTTATCCGCCCAGTTGAATCAACTGAGCTCAAAGATATTACCCGGAATGGAGTTAAACTTTGATATTCAATCGTACGACGATTATCAGTCAGGACAAGCCAAAGGAAGGACACAAGTCGAAATTGGCGTAAAGAAGCAACTTTTCAATGAACGATTATCCGTTCAACTTGGAGGTGCAGTTGATGTTGAAGGTGACAGGGCAAAACAAAACTCGGCAAGCGATATTACAAGTGATGTAACGGTCGAATATAAACTGACCAAAGACGGCCGATTCAGAATGAAAGGATTCAGGCACAATCAATATGAAGGAGCCATTGAAGGTCAGTTGGTTGAAACCGGCGTTGGTGTTGTATTTGTACGCGATTTCAATCGTTGGGACAGAATATTCAAGTCTCAAAAAAACAGAAGTGATTCATCGAAAATACAAAAGAGTAATGTTACGATCAATCCAAAATAGTCTCTTTCTGATACTTGTTTGCCTGCTTCTGGCAGCATGTACCGGCCTAAGGAATTTGCCGAAGGGTGAAAAGCTTTATACGGGTGCGGAAATTAAATTGGAATCAGCGGATAAACTGAACAAGAAATTTATCAAAACCACGGCACAATTGGCCGTACGTCCTGTACCAAACAAAGTTTATTTGGGTATTCGTCCTAAATTGTGGAAGTATAATATAGCCGGAGAAAATCCCAAAACCAAACTAGGAAAGTGGTTTAAAAAAAGGGGCGAACCACCGGTACTGATGAGTAGTGTTAAACCCGGCGTGACACGTGCGATAATCGATTCCAGGCTTTTTAATATTGGAATATTTAAAAGTTATACTGAATCCAAAATTGTTGAGAAAAAGCGTACGGGCAAAGTAATCTATACCAGTCACGTTCATAAGCCATACTTGGTGAAAGAACTTGTCTATACGATTACGGATGATAGTTTAAGTCGCCTGATCCTGACCGGGAAAGATAAATCATTAATTAAACCAGGAGATGATTATAATCTCGACATCTTAAAAAACGAACGAATACGAATTGATGCTATCTTAAAAAATAACGGATACTTTTACTTCAGTCCCGATTATTTGCTTTTTAAGGCCGATACCTCAAACGTAAATCATGATGTAACATTCAAATTAACCTTAAAAGACAGTATTCCGAGAAATGCTACAACTGCATTTCGCATTAACAATGTCTATATTAACCAGAACTATTCTTTGAATGAGGGGCGTAAAGACACTACAAAAGATACAATAATGGTTCAGAACATTGTGTTTTTTGGGAAAGAAGCCCGAATGACAATCAGGCCCAAAGTACTTTCAAAATCAATTTATTTACGGAAAAACGAGATTTTTTCAAGAGAGAATCATATCATCACATTGAACCGTTTGATGTCGATGGGCAATTTCAAATTGGTACAGATAAACTTTTCTGAAAACTACGCTTCAGGTCCGGGTTTACTTGATGTAAATATTCTGATGACGCCATTGCCAAAACACACATTCAGGGCGGAAGTTGACCTCGTTACAAAATCGAATAATTATGCCGGGCCACGAATGAATTTAAGTATGATGAATAGAAACGCCTTTAACGGAGCAGAATTATTAAATCTTAATCTGGCCGGATCATTCGAGGCGCAGTTGAGTGGAGCAGAGAAAAATTTGTATTCGTATTCATACAATCCACAACTGGAATTGACTTTTCCACGCTTTCTGGTTCCGTTTAAAATTAAGCGGACAAACAGCCTATATGTTCCAACAACACATCTATTACTCTCCTATAGCTACTTAAAACGGGTCAACTATTTCGACATGAATACCTTCCGATTCGTTTATGGTTATAAATGGAAAGAAAATATTCGGAAAGAACACGAATTGAATCCAATAGACATCAGTTTTACCAAAGTTGCAAACCAATCAGCTGCATTCACAGCATTGCTCAATGCAAATCCTTTCCTGAAGAAAAGCTATCAGGAGCAATTTATTGCCGGTGGAAGTTATTCGTTTACTTATAACGAGCAGATGATGACGGGAAAAAAGATGCAATACTATTTCCATTTGATGTCGGAGTTTGCCGGAAATGCTCTTTATCTGGCAAAAGTTATTGGCGGGGAAAAGATATCAGCTGAAAATCCTTCTAAAGTTGCCGGATCCATCTTTTCACAATACTCTAAATTGAGTGTTGATGGACGTGTTTACTACAATCTTAAAGATAAAAACAAATTGGCTCTGCGGGTCTTTGCAGGAGTAGCCAAACCATTCGGGAACTCCTTAATTCTACCTTACAGCAAACAATTCTTTAGTGGCGGACCAAATAGCCTTCGGGCATTTCAGATTAATTCCGTCGGACCAGGTACCTATAATCAGAAAACCGATACTTTAGGAATATTGCAATTGGGCGGCGATATAAAACTGGAAATGAATGCAGAATATCAATTCAATATTTATCGTTTTTTGAAAGGCGCTTTGTTTGTTGATGCCGGAAATGTGTGGTTGCAAAAATCAAATCCTACAAATCTGGGGAGCCCGTTTTTGTTTTCTAAATTCATGAATGAAGTTGCTGTTGGTACAGGTTTCGGATTACGGGTTGATGTATCCTTCTTTATATTACGGTTCGATTTGGCCTTTCCGCTAAGGAAGCCATGGCTTGATGAGCACAAACGATGGGTGGCTGATCAGATCAATTTTGGAAATTCTGCATGGAGAAGAGAGAACCTGGTTTTAAATGTCGCCATTGGATATCCGTTCTAAAATATTAATAAAATGAACCTCAGGAATGCAGTACCGGTAAAGAGTTCACCGTTGGTGAAGATGGCCGCATTAATTATCATTTTTGCAGGGGCATATATTGCAAGGTCGATCATTACCCCAGTTTTACTCGCGCTTTTCATAAGCATCATTTGTGTTCAACCAATTACCTGGCTTGAGAAAAAGCGAGTACCAAGGTGGCTTGCACTGATTGTTGTTGCTCTGGGATTGGTACTGCTGTTCTTTGGATTTACCGTCCTAATCGGGGGAACCTTATCATTCTTTTTAAGCAGTGTTTCAAAATATGAATCAATGCTTGTCGGTATTTTCAACTCTATTATTCAGTTTTTAAATGATCACGGTTTAAATATTCCAAAGGAAAAGCTATCTGAAATTATTCAGTCGGCAAAGATATTCGAGTTCACCTCGGGGGCATTGAAAGAACTACTAAAATTGATAGGAAATGCCTTCCTGATATTTCTTGTCATTTTATTTATGCTCATGGAATTCAGCAGTTTTACTGTCAAAGCTAAAGCTGTCCTGGGTTTATCAAATCAATCAATTTCTTATCTATCAACCATTACAAGAAATACGCGCCACTACCTTGTCATAAAAACACTCATATGTTTAACCAATGGTGTTCTTATTTACATTGCATTGCTGATCATTGGTGTTGACTACCCTCTCCTATGGGCAACTGTGGCTGGCCTGATGAATTATATCCCAAACATTGGATCCATTTTTGCGACCATTCCGGCGGTTCTCTTTGCCTTGATCCAACTTGGAGTAGGTGGTGCCGTATGGACATTGGGTTCATTTGTGATTATCCACAACGTACTGGGCAACTTTATTGAACCCAAATTATTGGGAAGAGGCATGGGGCTTTCCGCATTGGTTGTATTGCTCTCTCTTCTTTTTTGGGGATATATTTTAGGTCCGGTAGGAATGTTTCTTTCAGTTCCCTTTACCATGACAATTAAGATTATTATGGAACAAAGCGAGAAAACACGATGGATCGCCATATTACTCGGAACTCCGGATGAAGCTAAAATCTATCTTCAACAAAAAAAAACATTAGAAAAATTAGATTCTCATAAAACAATAAATATTGTACCCTGAGTTCTGTACTCCTAAGTATAATGTGTGAATGATGTAACTCTTTCCAAAAGTTTTGTAACATTTATGGCAATTCATGCCAGTATCTTTAAGCAAATCTATCTGTACGCGGGTAAAAGTATAGAAGGGTTGTATCCTTTCTATTTATATTCCAATACTATAAGAGCATTTAAATTCCAATCATCATGAAAAGAAACATTAAGCGATTAGTAGTTTTACTAATGTTTGTTACATCTTCGGTAATATTTCCAAAACATGCATCATCACAACATGCCAATGTGAGTTACCAGGTTTTTTATGATCAATTAAGTCCATACGGCGAATGGGTAGACTATCCAAAATATGGTTATGTATGGATTCCTGATGCAGGATCGGACTTTGTTCCTTATTCAACAGAAGGTCATTGGATATTGACTAACTATGGCTGGACCTGGGTGTCAAATTACGAATGGGGATGGGCGCCTTTTCATTATGGTCGATGGGATTATGATAATTATTATGGTTGGTTCTGGGTGCCAGACAATGAATGGGGTCCATCATGGGTGAATTGGAGAAGAGCCGATGGCTATTATGGCTGGTCTCCAATGGAGCCGGGGATTAGTATCAGTATCAGTTTTGGCAGACCATACAACAGCAACAATGATCACTGGTTGTTTGTGAGAGACAGGGATTTTGAAAGATCCGATATCAATCGCTATTATGTCAATCGAACTGATCATGACCGGATCGTTCGAAACTCAACGGTGATTAATACAACTTATATTGATAATAGTCGGCATACTACCTATGTTTCCGGGCCGGCCAGAGCTGATGTTCAAAAAGTTACCGGCAGAAAGATTATTCCTGTTGCTATTCGTGAAAATAGCAGACCGGGACAACAGATGAACAATGGCCTGTTGCAGATTTACAGACCTCAGGTGAATAAAAGCAATAACAGGGAATATAAACCATCCAGGATAACCAACCTGAAGGATGTGAAACGACCTGAGGAACGAAAGATGACCACTCAACCTGGGAATACAAGCCCTCAGAACAACAACAATACGAGGGTACGGCCTGAGCAACAGCCAAGGAATGCAACTCCGGCCAATAATAAGGAAAGACAACAGCAACCAAATACTGTAAGGCCGCAAAATAATACCAGGGTTCAACCAACACAACAACCTGCAGAACAGCAAAGAAATGTAACTCCGGCCAATAATAAGGAAAGGCAACAGCAGCCAAATACTGCAAGACCGCAAAATAACACCAGGATTCAGCCGGCACAACAACCAGAACAACAGCAAAGGAATGCAACACCAGCCAATAATAATGGAAGACAACAGCAACCAAATACTGCAAGGCCGCAAAATAATGACAGGGTTCAGCCTGTACAACAACCAGTACAACAGCAAAGGAATGCGACACCAGCCAACAACAATGCAAAACAACAGCAGCAGAACAGTGAGAAACCTCAAAATAACAGGAAAGAACAACAAAAAGAATCAAAGCCATAGATAAACAAAACCAGTAATGTGAGAAATTATGGATCAAAACTTGTCGTCCTTTTGGAGCATCTCCGCATCCGAATTACTTAACAAGCTTCAGATTACAATCAGCGGCATTACAACCGCTGAAGCAAAAAAAAGGCTCGCAAGCTATGGTGCCAATAGTCTGAAACCCCAGAAACAATCGGGTGCATTTACGCTTCTTATCGGCCAGTTTAAAAGTCCAATCATTCTCATTCTTTTGGGAGCTACTGGTTTGTCATTGTTCTTGCACAACTTTGTTGATGCTTCCATTATTCTCAGCATCGTCATTGTTAGCGGACTTCTTGGTTTTTGGCAAGAGTACAGTGCCTCCAATGCGGTAGCAAAATTGCTTGCCCTGGTGCAAATTAAAGCGGCTGTTCTTCGCGATGGAAAAGAGGTGGAAATTCCGGTAGAAGCCATTGTTCCGGGTGACATCGTTATTCTGAATGCCGGCGACATTGTTCCGGGTGACTGCCTGATTCTTGAATCGAAAGATCTTTTTGTGGATGAGGCTATGCTGACAGGAGAAACTTTTCCTGCAGAAAAGGAAATTTCCGTATTACCTGCCGGTACACCCCTTGCTAAACGATCAAATTCGGTTTGGATGGGTACGCATGTGGTGAGCGGGAATGCAAAAGCCCTGGTTACGCTTACCGGCACAAATACTGAATTTGGCAAAGTATCAGAACGACTCAAGCTTAAAGCGCCTGAAACAGAATTTGAACGCGGTATCCGTCGATTTGGTTATTTTCTCGGAGAAGTTACCCTGGTGTTGGTTATACTCATATTTGCTATCAATGTTTATTTGCACCGGCCTGTCCTTGAGGCTTTTCTATTTTCACTTGCGCTTGCAGTTGGTTTAACGCCACAGCTATTGCCCGCCATCATCAGCATCAACCTTGCTCATGGCGCCAAGAAGATGGCGGCGAAGAAAGTCATTGTTAAACGGCTTGCCTCAATTGAAAACTTTGGCAGCATGAATATCATCTGTTCTGATAAAACCGGCACGCTTACGGAAGGAACGGTAAAGGTAGAATCTGCACTCGATGTGAACGGAGATGCGAGCGAAAAAGCGTTCCTTTTTGCTTACCTAAACGCTTCATTTGAAACAGGATTCACAAATCCTATCGATGAAGCCATCCTAAACTTTCGGAAGATAGACATTAAGGGGTATAAGAAGCATGACGAAATTCCCTATGATTTTCTTCGGAAACGCCTAAGCGTATCCGTTAAGCAAGGAGATTCACATTTGATGGTAACCAAAGGCGCCTTGTCTAATATACTGAATGTCTGTTCATCTGTGGAAATTAAAGAAGGAAGTGTGGTTAAAATAGCATCGTTGCAGAAACAGATTCAGAACCACTTCGAAGCATTTAGCAATGATGGCTTTCGCACGATTGGAATTGCCTACAAAAACCTGTCATCTGAATCGCCCATTAACAAAGATGATGAGAAGGATATGACTTTCTTAGGATTTCTTACCCTTTTTGACCCGCCCAAGGCGAATATCGCCGATACAATTGTTATCCTGCGGAAAATGGGTGTTTCGCTCAAAGTTATCACAGGTGATAACCATCTTGTGGCAGCCAGTCTGAGTAAAAAGATGGGACTGTCAGATACCAGCATCCTCACTGGTCCTGAACTCCATCAAATGAGCGATGCCGCATTGCTCAGAAGTGTGGGCGGAGTGGATGTATTTGCTGAAATAGAACCCAATCAAAAAGAACGTATTATCATAGCCATGCGAAAGGCCGGTAACGTGGTCGGATACATGGGTGATGGGATCAATGATGCCTCCGCTCTTCATGCTGCAGATGTTGGAATTTCGGTAGATACTGCGGCAGATGTTGCAAAAGATGCTGCCGATATTGTATTGCTCGAAAAGGATCTGAGTGTACTTGTCGAAGGCGTGAGAGAAGGACGAACAACCTTTGCCAATACGCTAAAGTATGTATTCATGGCAACCAGCGCCAATTTTGGAAATATGTTCAGCATGGCTGGATTGTCTCTGTTTATTCCATTTCTTCCATTATTGCCCAAACAGATTCTACTCACCAACCTGATGACAGACTTTCCTGAGATGACCATTGCTACAGACAATGTTGATGAGGAAATGATTAATTATCCAAGACGCTGGGACATCAAGGCTATTCGTATGTTCATGATTACCTTTGGGCTGGTAAGTTCCGTATTTGATTACCTGACTTTCGGGTTACTTTTGCTAATACTCCATGCCAATGAAGGCCAATTCAGGACTGGATGGTTTTTGGAATCTGTTATCTCTGCATCGATCATTGTACTTGTTATCCGAAGCAGAAAACCCTTCTTCAGGAGCCGACCTGGAAAATATCTGTTGATAGCAACATTGTCAATTGCTGTTGTTACCCTGATACTACCCTTCACCCCTCTTGGAACAATTTTTGGATTCAGCCCACTCTCCCTTTCAACCTATCTGCTTCTGATGTTGATTGTCGTGTTTTACATCGCAGCGGCAGAAATTACCAAGACAATTTTTTATAAGAAGGTTAAATTCTAAGATGGATATGTGAATGATGTAATTCTTTTCAGGAATTGTGTAACCATTGACTTCGGGTGTGCTCCTACCTTTATGCGATTAAAAAAATCTGCGGTTAGCCCGTTAGTAAATCTTATTAACATGAAATAGCCATGATTTGGAAATCACCAAACGAGATGGCATTAACCTCATGGGTATTCCATTTGGCAAATGAAAAACAAATTATTATCAAATGAAACTAAATATCAAGAAATTAGCAATGGTTATCGCTTTGGTAATTGCTGCATTAATCAATCCAAAACAGATTTCCGCCCAGCCGGAGAACGTCAGCTTTCAGGTTTTCTATGATGCTTTAAGTCCTTACGGGCAATGGGTCGATTATAGAGATTATGGCTATGTCTGGATCCCGGATGTCGGCCCTGACTTTGTCCCCTATTCAACGGCGGGTTATTGGACACTTACCGACTATGGCTGGACCTGGGTTTCGGATTACGAATGGGGATGGGCACCTTTCCATTATGGCCGCTGGAGTTATGACAACTATTATGGATGGCTCTGGGTACCCGACAACGAATGGGGTCCCTCCTGGGTGAACTGGAGAAGAGCAGATGGATATTATGGCTGGTCGCCAATGGAGCCTGGCATTAGCATCTATCTCAGTTTTGGTAGGCCATACAATAGATACAACGACCATTGGATGTTTGTAAGGGATATGGATTTGGAAAGACGCGATATCTATAATTATTCTGTCGATCGATCTGAGCATGCCATGATTATAAGAAACTCTACAATGATCAATACAACCTATATTGATAATAGTAGGCATACTACTTACGTTACCGGACCTGCCAGAGAGGATGTACAGAGAGTTACAGGTCGAAGGATTAATCCGCAAACAATTCAGGAAAGCAATAGACCGGGTAGGGATCAGAACAATGATCAGTTAAGAATGTATAGACCTGAAATAGTGAGAAATGGTGGGTCTGACCGAAACCCTGCTCCAAGAAGAATTGAAAATCTGGAGAATGTAAAACGTCCTTCTGAAAGAAGTGTATCCACTCAGCCTAGGAATAATAATCCGGGAAACAGCAATGATATCAGGCAAAGGCAGTCGCGCGACATACCTCCGGTAAATAACAATGAAAGGCAACAGCAGAATAACAATACGAGACAACAGGAGAACAACAGGTTCCAGCCTTCACAACAACCTCAGCAAACTGCTCCTGCCAATAACAACGAGAGACAACAACAGAATAATATGAGACAACAGAACATCAACAGGTCTCAACCTTCACAGCAGCCGCAGCAAGCCGCACCTGCCGGTAACAACGAGAAGCAACAACAGAATAATATGAGACAACAGAACATCAACCGGTCTCAGTCTTCTCAACAGCCTCAGCAAGCTGCACCTGCCGGTAACAACGAGAGGCAACAACAGAATAATATGAGACAACAGAACATCAACAGATCTCAACCTTCACAGCAGCCTCAGCAAGCTGCACCCGCCGGTAACAGTGAAAGGCAACAACAGAATGCGACCAGACCGGAGAACACCAACAGATCTCAGCCTCCACAACAACCACAGCAGGCAGCCCCTGTAAGAAACAATGAAAGGCAACAGCAGAATACTGTAAAACCTCAGAACCAAAAACCGAAAGAACAACCAAAAGAACGCCGGTCCGGAGAGGATAAAAAGCAGAATGATTAATATTTAAATCCTATCCATATGTTGTACTTTGCCGGAAAAATAGTTGCCGTCATCAAATGGTGTTTACTTACTTTCCTTGTAGTTGTTTGTCTTGTTTTCAATAGTTTCTCACAACAATCAGTTGTACCGGAAGAGACCATCGTTCAAAATTTTTATCTCCAAAACCATCAGCAGCTTTTTTGGTTTTCATCTGAGGAAAACAAAAAAAAAGCTACTGAGTGGCTCCTGATGATTGAGTCAGCGGGTCATTTGGGTATCTCAACTGACAAACCTCAATCCAATCTGATTCGGGTTGCTCTGCTAAGCAATAATTCATTGGATAGTATTTACAAAGAGCAACGTGACAGGCAAATTACAGGTCTTGTACTAAATTTCATCAAAGTACTTCAGCAAGGCAATATCAAATTCGATTACGATGGAGTTAGTCTTTCTCATGACTCGGTCTACATCAATCAGTTGCGCAATTCAAAATCCCACGAATCGGTCTCCGAAATGGTCTCCAGACTCGATTGTAAAGATCATGAATATTTAGTTTTAAAGAATTTTCTGAACGATTCTATCAGGACAATGGATTCACTGAAATATAAAAAGATAGCGCTTGCCATGAATTACAGGAGATATTTCTCTATAAATCACCCTTTCGAACGCATTGTTGTAAATATTCCCGAAACAGAAGTAAGATATTTTCAAAATGATTTTTTGAAGGTAAAAATGCGGGCTGTGGTAGGAAAGAAAATGACTCCTACCCCAACGATTGCATCTTTTGTTACGGATGTTGTAACCTTTCCTCGCTGGAATGTACCTCATTCAATTGCAGTGACGGAAATTTTGCCTAAAGTTCAAATAAAGGAAAATTACCTTGAACTGAATAATTTTGAAGTAGTTGATGCCAAGGGTCATGTAATAGATGAATCCATAGTAAAATGGAAATCCTATGATGAAAAGAGCTTTCCCTATTTTTTCAGGCAAGGAACCGGAAGCAGGAATTCGCTGGGAATTATAAAGTTCGAATTGGCAAATCCATTCAGTATATTTCTGCATGCTACAAGCTGGCAGGGAGCTTTTACAAAGGATTACAGGTTTTTAAGTCATGGCTGTGTGAGGTTGGAAAAACCTTTTGTTCTTGCTGATAGATTGCTTAATGGAGAAATTAACATAAAAAAATTGAAGAGTGGCAGAAAAAACACAGAAACAAAAACCATTAAACTTCCCCATAAAGTACCTGTTTTTATTGTTTACAATCCGGTAATTGTTGAAGGTAAAAAAGTAATCTTTTTACCAGACGTTTATGGTGTAATTAACTAAAGGTCGGCTAATGTGTGAATGATGTAACTCTTTCAACAAATTATGTAACACTCAAATAAATAGCCGGGCTTACTTTTACCACTATAAATTCCATCATTTAAATTAAAAAAATGAAAATTAAAGTACTATTCATGACGCTTACATTAATATTGGTTGTATTAATCAGTGGGTGCAAAAAAAATGATTATCAGGCGACAGTGGGTGTATGTCCACTTGTGATATCAACAATCCCGGCAAACGGGGCTGTTAAAGTGCCTCTCAACCAGGTCGTATCTGCGACTTTCAATGAAAAAATGAATCCCGCAACAATTACAGGATCATCCTTTACCCTGATGGCTTCGACCACAATCGCCGGAGTAAATACTATGACGGCGGTTACCGGTACAGTAACTTACTCAGGAGTAACAGCACTATTTACACCTGCTAATCCTCTAACACCAAGCACTACTTATACCGGAAGAGTGACTACTGCAGCCAGGGATCTATCAAGCAATGCATTACAGACCGATTATGTATGGTCTTTTGCAACGGACATTCCTCCATTGGTTACCAGTGATCCTGCAAACAATGCCACTGGGGTACTCCTTAACAAAGTAATTGTCGCAACTTTTAACGTACCAATTGACTCATTAACGCTAAAAACGCCGGCTACCAACTTTACCATCAAACAAGGTTCCTCAACAGTACCTGGAAAATTCTCATATACGAGCACTACTGCATCCTTTACTCCTACCAGTAATCTTGCTCCTTTCACCGTTTATACCGGTACAATTTCTGCAGGAGTAAAGAATACCCTAGGCACACCAATGGCAGTAGATTATGTATGGAGTTTTACTACAATTCCACAATTGACATTGTCATCCAGTCCATTACTCGGCGGAACAACCAGCGGAGCAGGAGTATTTTTACAGGGCTCAACCGTAACAGTAGCTGCAGTTGCAAATGCTGGTTTTGTCTTCTTAAACTGGACAGATGGTACAACTATTGTATCCACTAATGCAAGCTATCAGTTGGCAATGGCTGGCAACAAAACACTGGTTGCCAACTTTATACCTAAATATTTGGTTACAGTAGTATCCAACCCGTTATTAGGCGGAACAACGAGCGGAGGCGGCACATTTAATTCAGGTTTATCAGTAACTGTAACCGCGGTTCCAAATACCGGATTTACTTTCACGAACTGGACAGAAGGTACAACTGTTGCATCAACAAGTGCAAGCTATTTGTTTACTATTTCCGGAAACAGGACGTTGACAGCAAACTATGCAGCAATAAGCTACACATTAAATGTAACAGCAGTTAATGGAACTGTATTGAAAAACCCTGATCAGACAACCTACACAAGTGGAGCTTTGGTAGAGCTTGTAGCAAGGCCAAATGCTGGTTACACATTTTCATCATGGAGCGTAGATGCTACTGGCACGACGAACCCATTGACTGTTACCATGAATGCGAATAAAAATATCACCGCAAACTTTACGGCAGTCATAATACCTCCATCAGGTCCATTAGCAATCGATCTTGGTTGTGCTGCACCGTTTGCTATACTTGCCGGCTCGACCATTACCAGCACCGGTCCTACAATAATTACCGGAGATGTTGGATTGAGTCCGGGGTCAGCATTGATTGGTTTCCCTCCAGGAATAATTAATGGAACGCAGCAAATTACAACTCCAACTGCCGCCGCTGCAAAACTCTGCTTAACATCAGCTTATATAGATGGTCAAAGTAGATCATTAAATGCTATTTCATTGCCCGGACAACTCGGTGGTCTTACCCTTGCCCCAGGTCTGTATTCTAACTCTTCAACGAGTGGAATATCAGGAACGGGAGCAAATGGAATTTTAACCCTGGATGCGCAAGGTGACGCAAATGCAGTATGGATATTCCAATTGGGCTCAACACTTACCACAGATCCTGCTACCAGTATTGTTTTGGCAGGTGGCGCACAAGCAAATAACATCTTTTGGATTGTTGGTACTTCAGCAACACTTGGAACAACCTCTGTTTTCTACGGAAATATTCTGGCTGATCAATCAATTACGCTCAATACCGGTGCTGTACTTAACGGAAGAGCATTGACAAGAATTGCTGCGGTTACGTTAGATGCAAGTACTGTTACAAAGCCTTAATAAATTAACGTTTATCCCCCCTTGCGGGGGGATTTACCCTTTAAAAAACAATAAATTATTATATAATATATGAAAACAATAAATTATAAAAAGGAATCACGCTTAGCGTGGTTCCCTTATAGGCTGACAGTTAAGAGTCTTATTATAAGTGCCTTGATTCTGACAGGTGTTCAGGCCTCCGTTCATGCGCAGAACGTAAAGTACACTAGACCATCCTGGTATTTTGGAGTGGCCGGTGGAGCAAATGTAAACTTCTACCGCGGTACAACACAGATGTTGAATTCAGCCCTGACGGTTCCATCCGCTTTCTACAATGGCAATGGCGTTGGACTTTTCGTCGCACCTCTTATTGAATACCATCGTCCAAATACACGATTGGGTTTGATGCTACAATTCGGTTATGATGGCCGTAAAGGAAAATTTGATCAGGTCTTGTCACCTTGTAACTGTCCTGAGGACCTTAAGACTGGTCTTGCTTATTTTACAATAGAACCAAGCTTGCGCTTCGCTCCTTTCAAATCAGATTTTTATCTGTATGCGGGTCCTCGTTTTGCGTTCAATACTTCAAAGTCGTTCACATACCAACAGGGAACAAATCCTGCATATCCTCTGCAAGTTGCCGATCCTGAAGTGAAAGGGGATTTTAGCGATGTCAGAAACAGTCTGGTTTCCATGCAAATCGGTGCCGGATATGATATCCCCATTTCTTCACAAAACAAACGCACACAATTTGTAATTTCTCCGTTTGTCTCTTTCCAGCCCTATTTCGGACAGGATCCGCGAACTGTTGAGTCATGGAATCTGACTACGCTAAGAGCTGGTATCGCCCTCAAACTAGGACGCGGACACGTTATTGAAGAACCTTTAGAGGTATTGGTACCTGCCATTGTTGTAGTTGAACCTGATGTACAATTCACATTGAATGCACCAAAAAATATTGTTGTTGAGCGCAGGGTAAGGGAAACTTTCCCACTTCGCAACTATGTATTTTTCAATGGGAAATCAACACAGATTCCTGATCGCTATGTTTTACTGAGAAAAGATCAGGTCAAAGATTTTAAAGAAGAACAACTGGAAGTCTTTACACCTAAGGAATTGTCGGGTCGTGCACAACGACAAATGACGGTATACTACAATGTGCTAAACATCTTGGGTGATCGTATGTCTAAAAATCCATCTACCGTTGTCATGCTGACAGGATCATCCATGGAAGGACCAAAGGTCGGAAAACAAATGGCTGAGTCAGTGAAAATTTACCTGGTAGATGTTTTTGGAATTGACGGATCGAGAATCTCTGTTGAAGGCAGGATCAAACCTAAAATTCCATCTGAACAACCTTGGGGAACAAAAGAACTCGTTTTGCTTCGCGAAGGAGACAACAGGGTTTCAATTATGAGTGAATCTCCAGCTTTAATGATGGAGTTCCAAAGTGGTCCGGATGTACCAATGAAACCAGTTGAGATCGTCTCTTTACAGGAAGCGCCTCTTGACAGTTATGTGACTTTCAATGCAGAAGGGGCAGAAAAAGCGTTCACCTCATGGTCATTGGTAGTGGTTGATGAACAGGGACAAATGCAATATTTTGGGCCATATACCAAAGACAATGCTAGTCTCCCTGGCAAATCGATCCTGGGTACCAGACCAGTAGGTGATTACAAAGTCACCATGATAGGCCAAACCAAGAGTGGAAAAGTTGTCAAAAAAGAGGTCAGCGCCCACATGGTACTTTGGACTCCTCCTAAAACTGAGGAGATGATGAGATTCAGCGTCATCTATGAATTCAACAATGCGAAAGCCATTGGTATCTATGACAAATACCTGACTGAAGTAGTGATTCCAAAGATCCCAAATAATGCCAAAGTGATTATTCACGGTCATACTGACATTATCGGAGAAAAAGATTACAACCAGAAATTGTCAGTGGAGAGAGCCAACGATGTCAGGACTATTCTTGAAAAGGGATTGGCAAAAGCCGGCAGAAGCGATGTTAAATTTGAAGTTTATGGATTCGGAGAGGATCTTAACATGGCTCCGTTTGACAACAAATATCCTGAGGAACGTTTTTACAATAGAACAGTTGTCATTGATATAGTTCCTGCCAATTAATTCTTCAAACATTGTTTGATTAGAATAAGAAAAAGCTCTTCAGCTAAAAGCCAATAGCAAATAACTAAAAGCTTACTACCTGAAGACCCCGGAAGAGGCTGTCTGATTAGATTCATGCAGCCTCTTTAATGTGTGAATGATGTAATTCTTATTTGGAATTGTGTAAGCAATAATGGTGTTTTGAGGCCCACCTTTACAAAGTGAAAATTTTCACGATAATAACTGTATACCATGAACAAACAGAAATTTGCCATTCTCACAGACAATGATCTGATGTTTGAGGAAGGGAAAAAAGAAGAGATGATTGGAAAACTTCAAATTACGCTTGGCAAAACAAAAGAGGAATTGCACAAAATCATCGGAGCATTTTAATTGTCGGATTAATTTGAAAAGGCATCGTTTATTGGTATTCCAGGAATGATGCCTTTTTAGATTGGTTTTGTATTTCAATGGATCAAACGCGGCATCATGAAAAAAATTATCAAAGTCACAAAGTTGATTCCTAACCTTCGAAAAGCAAAGGAACTCAGTATCAAGATCAGCAATTCTACTATTTCAAAAAAAGCAGAAGTAAGCAATTTTCTAACTGATTTCGCCGACGTTTTGTTGTTCATTAACAGCACGATCAAAGAGACATTTTCACGCAATTTCGAATTCAAAGAATTTTTGCGCCAGTGCTATCAAATAGGAAATAAAACATTACCCCTTATCTCGATAACGGGAATTATCATGGGTCTGGTGCTTACCATTCAAGCGCGTCCTTCGCTTGCAAAATTCGGAGCGGATGCGATGCTTCCGGGAATGGTGGCTGTCTCACTTATCCGCGAAATGGGACCGGTGATAACAGCTTTGATCTGTGCCGGAAAGATTGGTTCAGGCATGGGCGCCGAATTGGGCTCCATGAAAGTAACAGAACAAATTGAGGCAATGGAAGTATCAGCCACCAATCCAATGCGATTTTTAGTGGTTACTAGGGTACTCGCGGCCACACTGATGATCCCCCTGCTAATTTTATATGCCGATGCCCTGGGAATTCTTGGAAGCTGGGCCGGTGCAAATATCAAGGGGGATGTCACATTTGTCCTGTTTTTCTCGCAGGCATTTAGCCATATTGAATTTATTGACTTTTTACCTGCCTTTGTAAAATCTGTTTTTTTCGGCGCTGTTATTGGACTGGTTGGTTGTTACAAAGGATACAATGCAGGACGTGGGACAGAAAGCGTAGGCATAGCAGCCAATTCAGCCGTTGTGTTAGGATCACTCCTGGTGTTGGTAGTGGATGTAATTGCAGTGCAAATTACCGATATGCTTTAATAATTTGAAAATTATGAGGGATACTCAAACTACAACGCTTGCCCCGGATAAAAAAAACAGCAAACAACAGGTCATTGGAATAAGTAACCTGATGAAAAGCTTTGGCGATCAGGAGGTTTTAAAAAATGTCTCTTTACAACTATTTAATGGCGAAAATCTCGTTGTCCTTGGAAAATCAGGTTCAGGAAAATCGGTGCTAATCAAATGTATTGTTGGGTTATTAAATCCCGGAGGTGGAACAATCGATGTGCTTGGACAAAATGTAGGTACGTTAAAAAGCCATGAATTAGGCGAGTTGAGAACTAAAATTGGTTTTCTTTTTCAGAGTGGTGCGCTGTATGATTCCATGACCGTAAAACAAAATCTTGAATTTCCTTTGCGTAGGGTAAAAAGAGACCTCACCCAAAAGGAAATAGACGAAAAAGTAAAAGAAGTATTAGAGAATGTCGGATTGGCTGATGCCATTGATAAAATGCCATCACAACTATCCGGAGGAATGCGGAAGCGAATCAGTCTGGCACGAACCATTGTGGTCGACCCACTGATTATGCTTTATGATGAGCCTACTACCGGTTTGGATCCGGTAACGTCAGACGAAATAAGTTTACTCATCGACCGCATTCAAAAAAAATATAAAACTTCCTCCATCATCATTACCCATGATATTGAATGTGCCCGCATGACGGCCAACCGTGTTATTATGTTGCAGAATGGTGAAGTTTACAAGGAAGGAAAATTAGCAGAATTTGAAAAATCAGATGATGTTTTAATCAAATCATTCTTTAAATAATTGTCCTACAAGTTGCAAAATTAATATCAAAAATAATGGAAACGCATACAGAAAAATTTAAAGTAAGGCTAGGGCTTTTTGTTGCAGGGGGATTGGTGCTCTTTGTATTCGCCATATTTATCATCGGAAAACAAAAAAATTTATTTAATCCGGTATATACGCTCAATTCAACTTTTCACAATGTAAGTGGATTACAGGTTGGGAATAATATTCGTTTTTCAGGGATCAATATAGGCACTGTAGACAACATCACCATTATCAACGATTCAACCGTTAAGGTTACTATGACGATTAAAAAGGAGGTGAAACAATTTATAAAGAGTGACAGTGAAGTCGCAATTGGATCGGAAGGACTAATCGGCGACAGGCTTCTGATCATTACCCAGGGAAGTACGAATGCCCCCCTGGCATTGGCAGGTCAACAGCTTGAGTCGAAAGAACCAGTAGAAACCGATGCTATTATATCAAGTTTACAGGTGACTGCGGGCAATGCCGAAGTAATTTCGTATCAACTGGCTGATATTATGACCAAAATTAACGGTGGGGAAGGAACGCTTGGCCGGTTAATCCAGGATACGACCATTGCAGAGAATTTAAATCAGACCATCGTCAATCTTAAGAAAAGCTCCAAAGGATTGGATGAAAACATGAATGCGGCCAAGCATAATTTCCTTTTCAGAGGTTATTTCAAAAAGAAAGAAAAAGCAGCTGAAGCTAAGGCGGAGGAGAAAAAAAATGCAGAACAAAAGAAATAAAACCGGCATAAATGGCAACAACAAATGTGGTTCAAGAATATTCTCCTCATTTTCATTATTTTATCCTTAACCAGTGATTTTGCATTTCCACAGCAACCTACTGCCCCAAAAGACTCAACCCGTCTGTATAAGAAAATTGAGACTTTTTCAAAACAAGGGAAGTTTACGAAATTGATGTACTCCTTTGTTTTTAAGCCTGTTGCAACTAATCAGGCAAAGAAGAAAATATACAAGAAATTAATTGTTAAACCATATAGTGCGTTTGAGGGGAAAGTCATTCGTCATATCGACATTGTAACCCTTGATCCGTTTGGTTATTCAATGGCCGACACAATTGTGGCTCCGGGAAATTTCCTGGCCAAAACAGGTAACGACCTGCACATAAAATCTCTGACCATCACCATCCGTAATCTGCTGTTAATCAGAAAAAACCAATTATTCGACTCCTTGCTTGTCAAGGAATCTGAACGATTGGTCCGAAGCAGGGAATATATACGCGATGTAACTTTTTACATTAAATCCGTTTCTAAGAACTCAGACTCAGTTGATATTTTTATTCGTGTTTTAGATAACTGGAGCATTATTCCAAATGGATCTGCGTCTGCTTCAAGCATGACATTTGGTTTGACAGACCAAAATTTTTTAGGTTTGGGCCATACTTTTCAAAATGTGTATGGCAGGGATTATACGAAAGGAGTTAATTCCTTTACCACTACTTACGCAATCCCCAATTTTAGAAACAGTTACATTGGTGCAAGACTGCATTACGACATGCTGGAGCACGAAAATTTCAACAGACAAATTGCCATTGACCGTCCATTCTTTTCGCCCTTTGCAAAGTGGGCTGCCGGTGTAAGTATCACCCAACAATACCGGCTCGATTCAGTCAGAACCAGCAGCCTGATTTACCTCCCACAGCGAATACAATTCAACGTTCAGGATTACTGGGCCGGGAATGCCATACAGCTTTACAAAGGCAATTCGGAATATGTGCGTACAACCAATTTTATTTCTGCAGTACGTTTTATACGTTTACGATATCTTGAAAAACCGACTCTATTATTGGATCCGCAAAACCAATATTTCAATGAAAATTTGTACCTGGCCAGCTTTGGCATCTCAACCCGAAAATATGTTCAGGACAAGTACATTTTCAAATTTGGTATTACAGAAGATGTCCCGATTGGAAAAGCCTTAAGTCTGACTGGTGGATTCCAGACCAAAAACAGTATAAGCAGACCCTATCTGGGTGCACGGGTTTCATTCGGAAACTACAACTCTTGGGGCTATCTCTCCTCCAATATCGAATACGGAACCTTTTTTGAAGCATCTCATCCCCGACAGGGTATTTTATCGGCTGGTCTAATCTATTTCACCGGTTTAATGGAAATAGGTAAATGGAAATTCAGGCAGTTCGTAAAGCCTCAAATTGCTATTGGCATGAACCTCTCTTCCTATGATACACTTACCATGAATGATGGCCATGGATTGGATGGATTTAATGTGGCGGGCCTATCAGGAACAGGACGTCTCTTGCTTACCCTGCAAACTCAGGCGTATACTCCCTGGAACTTCATTGGATTCCGTTTTGGTCCATTTCTCAACATAACAGTACTTGACATGCTCGGAGATTCCTCCTCAGGGACTGGAATCAATAAACTTTACTCCCAGATTGGACTTGGTCTGTTGATTAAGAATGAAAACCTGGTTTTGAATGCATTCCAGATTTCCATTGCCTTCTATCCATCCATTCCAGGGAAGGATCACAACGTTTTAAAAACAAACTCATTTAGGACAAACGATTTGGGATTCAGGGATTTTGAAATCGGGAAACCTGGCATTGTGACCTTTCAATAAGTTTTAAAAGTGTGAATCATGTAATAATAATCAAGATTTGTGTAACACTTTCCCTCCAAAAGAGCATCAACTTTGATCCAATATTTTCACTTAATAAAACGACAATGAAAAAACCATTTCATCATCTCATCTTCCTATCCCTTATCATCAGCATTTCATTCGTGTCATGTGTATCCAGCCAAAAATATAAGGCTTCAGAAGCCCGGGCCAATCAATTGCAAAATGATAAAGCAACTGTTCAAAGCCGTCTGAATGATTGTAATACACAGGTCAATGATCTTAACAATCAGAAGACTGCATTGATGAACGAAAACTCGTTGGTGCTTGGTGATTTGAAAACACTTTCTGCCGAATCGAAAATGACCATTGCCGATCAGGCAAAGCGCCTGAAAAGACTTCAGGATATGATTCAGGCTCAAAAAAATGTCATGACAAAGCTGAAAAATTCAATTGCAGAAGCCATGATGAGTTACAAAACCGATGAACTAAATGTCTACATCAAAGATGGAAATGTATACGTTTCCCTGGCAGAAAAACTGTTATTCAAATCCGGAAGCGATGTAGTTGATCCAAAAGGTAAAGAAGCGCTAAAATCACTTTCATTGGTCATTAATAACACCAATGATATCTCGGTAATGATTGAAGGGCATACCGACAACGTTCCGATTAAAACGAAGGTATTCAAGGACAATTGGGATCTGAGCACGGCAAGAGCTACTGCTATTGTCCGTATATTAACCGTTGATAACGGTTTTGACCCCAATCGCATCACTGCATCAGGCAGAAGCCAGTTCCACCCTATTATGCCCAATGAAGCAATTGAAGGTCGTGCAGCTAACCGCAGAACAGAGGTAATTCTATCTCCTGATTTGAAAGAGATTTACAAACTTTTGGAATAATTATAATGGTTAATTCTTATTGACAAATTTGAAAACACCATACAATATCAAGAGATCAATTACAATAAAAACATTATTAAACAGACAAATTACTCAAAATGAAAACGTTTAGATTATTCCTTTTTGGTCTGGTTCTGCTTTTGGCAGGTTCGGCACAGGCCCAAATTTCGGTGCGTTTTAATCTAGGTTCTCCTCCGCAATGGGCTCCTGTTGAACATTATGATGCACGTTACTACTATCTTCCGGATGTGGAAGCCTATTACGATGTTCAATCATCCATGTTCATCTATTTTGAAGGAAGAAACTGGGTCTACAGATCCTATCTACCTAACCGTTACAGGGATTACAATTTGTATAGCGGTTATAAAGTACCCATGAACAACTATCGTGGTAATACTCCTTATTCCAATTTTAATGAATATAAAACAAAATATTCCAGAGGCCGAAACAGGGAATACCAGCAAACCATTGGGCAGCGTCCCCAAAGAGGAAACGAAAGCTCCAGGTATTACCGTGAAAACAACCAGGCAAACCGGGGACGATATGAGAAAAAGGACAATCGTAACGACAATGGAAATAAAAACAAAGGTCGCGGCAATGAGAGACACGACGACTAAACATAAACATTAATAAAACTTTTAAACATGAAAACTACTGTTATTTCAATGCTTCTCCTACTGCTGTTAGCAGGGAGTAATTTATCGGCACAAAATTCCAAGTATTCCGAAAGATACGGAAATACGCTGAACCTGGGTTTAGGAATAGGAGGATACTCCGGATATTATGGATATATAGGTCATTCTGTGCCTGTCCTGAGTATCAACTACGAATTTGGCGTGGCCAACAATTTTACCCTGGCACCTTTTGCCACTTTTTATACCTATCACTATAATTATTACCGGGAGACCGTTATCCCAATAGGTGGTAAAGGAACCTACTATTTTGATCAAATTCTGGGGGCAGGCCAGGACTGGGATTTTTATCTTGCAGGATCATTGGGTTTTGCCATTGTTAACACAAGATGGGACAGTGGTTATTATCAAGATAACAACTACCATACGGTAAATCCCCTGTTTCTTGATTTGCATATCGGCGCGGAATACCACCTTAGTCAAAAGGTTGGTTTATTCCTTGATCTGTCTACGGGTGTATCAACAATTGGCCTTGCATTTCACTAAATAAAAAATACTATGGGATCACTTCTTTACATTATTGCTGTACTTCTGATCATTTTTTGGGCAATCGGTTTTTTTGCATACAGCGCAGGCTCAATCATTCACATACTTCTTATCATTGCCGTCGTGGCAATATTATTACGTATTATAAAAGGATAATCACCTTCCAAAACGGTCATCTGCTTAAGGTGACCGTTTTTTTTGCCCCAACTTCATACCTAACAAGGATGTAAAAAAGAGACAGCTTCCTGAAATTCTCAGAAAGCTGTCATTCAAATCGCTTTACTAAAACTCTAGTTAACATATTCACTTAAACATCGGCTTAATTTCTTTCTTGTGAAGAAAATTCTGCTTTTCACTGTTCCCAGGGGGAGATCCAGCCTTTCTGCTATTTCCTTGTATTTGTAACCATTTAAGAATAACTGGAATGGTTCCCTGAACTCCTCTTCCAAAAGCGCAATTTTCTTGTAAATTTCCTTTTCTGCGTGAATTGAATCGACTGAAGGATAGAAGTCATCTTTGGAGAAAGAGATGTGCAAACTGTTTGACTGACTCTCCAGGGTAGTTTTGGCCTTAATATTTCGTCGGTATTCATTGATGAAGGTGTTTTTCATAATGGTATACACCCATGCCATCAGATTGGTATCAGCTGAAAACTTGCTCTGGTAGGTAAGCGCTCTCAAAAAGGTCTCCTGTACCAGGTCGTGCGCTTTGTCTGAGTTGCTGGTTAAACTTAAAGCGAAATAGAACATTTTGTTCTCCAGACCCGTCAATGAATTCTGAAATTGAATCGTTGTCATGGCACAAATTTAAGTTTCAATGATTAAATTATTAATCTCGCTTATCAAACAGTACTTCAAAGATATCAAATGAATCGAGATTTCCAAATTTAATTTACATATTGTAATACAAAACAGCTTATACATTCTAAATAAGAACAAACATAACGTGCAGAAAATTAATATTATACAATATATTAATATGTTAATTATAAATTAATGTTATAGTATGTAAATAAATCAAATACATGTTTACAATTATCAAAATGGTCATTTAACTTATCAAACAGAATATTTGATATAAATAATTATGAAAAAAAAGCCCGGAATTCAATTCCGGGCTTATCATATTTATTCAGATATTAATCCAATTCCAAATCAACGTCACTTAACTCATACCATGGTAATCCATGAATATTCAGTTCCTTCATAAAAGGATCCGGATCGAACTCTTCCACATTGTAGACACCTGGCTTTTTCCATTTTCCCTCCAGGAACATCATGGCGCCAATCATGACTGGAACACCGGTCGTATAACTGATTGCCTGTGTTCCGGTTTCAGCGTATGCTGCCTCATGAGAGCAGTTGTTGTATACATAATAGGTTTTCTCCTTTCCGTCCTTGATCCCTTTGATCCTGCATCCTATGGAGGTTTCGCCTGTATAATTGACACCCAATTCTTCTGGCTTGGGTAACACGGCTTTCAGAAACTGAATGGGAACAATCTCTTTCCCTTCGTAATTAATAGGCTGTATACCAGCCATTCCGATATTCTGAATAACCCTTAAATGGGTCAAATATTCCTGACCAAATGTCATCCAAAATCGTGCCCTGCGAATGGTTGGAAAGTTTATTACCAATGATTCAAGCTCTTCGTGAAAAATTAAATAGGATTCTTTCTCTCCAATTCGCGGATAGGTAAGCGGTTGATGTATTTCGTGAGGTTCAGTCATGATCCATTCACCATTCTCCCAATACTTACCCTTTTGGGTTACCTCCCTGATATTGATCTCAGGATTGAAATTTGTTGCGAAAGCTTTTCCATGGTTACCTGCGTTACAGTCGACAATGTCAAGATATCGAATTTCATCGAAGTGATGTTTTGCCGCATAGGCAGTATAAATGCCTGAGACTCCGGGATCGAAACCGCAACCGAGAATAGCTGTCAATCCGGCTTTTTTAAATCTTTCCCTGTAGGCCCACTGCCATTTGTATTCAAATTTAGCCTCATCCAGTGGCTCATAATTGGCTGTATCCAGGTAGGAAACTCCAGTCTCCAGACAAGCATCCATGATGGTCAGATCCTGGTAAGGTAGTGCAACATTGACTACTAAATCGGGTTGAAATGCCTGTATCAACTGAACGAGTTCCGGCACATTGTCGGCATTTACCCGGGCAGTTTTCAGGTTGCTGCTACCTATTCTGGCTGCAATGGCATCACATTTTTCTTTGGTTCTGCTGGCAAGCAAAATCTCTGAAAAAACTTCAGGTAACTCGGCCATTTTGTAGGCAACAACCGTACCAACCCCACCTGCGCCAATAATCAATACTTTTCCCATTTCTAAGAATTTTAATTAATTTTCAGAACCTTTCTTGATATTAAATTGCTGATTTAGAGATTATCCGGCAAAATCAATTTCAATCAGACCAAACCTGTTGAATCAACTAAAACAATAATATTATTGCTTTTGATTTCCACCACACCACCAGTGATTTCAAAATAGGTAACGTTTCCATTCGGCTCCTTTACTTTGATTTTCCCTTCAGCAAGCGTGGAGATAGCAGGAGCATGGTTCATCAATACTTCAAAAGAACCTCCGGTTCCGGGAAGCTTAACCAACTCTGTCTCACCTGAAAAGAGTCTTTTTTCCGGCGTAATGATTTCCAAATGCATACATCAGTTATTTTGAAATAGAACAAAGAATTTATTTGGATTGAGCAAGGAGCCTCTCCCCTTTTTCAATGGCATCTTCAATGTTTCCTACCATGTTAAAGGCTGTTTCAGGGTATTGGTCTACGTTGCCATCCATGATGGTGTTAAACCCTTTGATGGTATCTTCAATAGAGACCCAAACACCTTTCATTCCCGTAAAAGCTTCTGCGACATGGAACGGCTGAGACAAGAATCGCTGTACCCTTCTCGCTCTGTGAACGATCAGTTTATCAGATTCGGATAGTTCATCCATTCCCAAAATAGCGATGATATCCTGCAATTCTTTGTAACGCTGAAGTAATTCCTTGACTCTCAATGCAGTATTATAATGCAAGTCTCCGATAACAACCGGTGTAAGTATCCTTGAGGTTGATGCCAAAGGATCAACTGCCGGATAAATTCCCATCTCGGATACTTTTCTGTTCAAAACAGTGGTAGCATCAAGATGAGAAAAAGTTGTTGCAGGTGCAGGGTCGGTCAAGTCATCTGCAGGTACGTAAACGGCTTGCACAGAAGTGATTGATCCATATTTGGTAGAAGTAATCCGTTCCTGCATTAAGCCCATCTCGGTAGCGAGCGTAGGTTGGTAACCAACGGCTGAGGGCATCCGTCCCAAAAGGGCAGAAACCTCTGAGCCTGCTTGCGTAAAACGGAAAATATTATCAACAAAGAAGAGAATATCGTTTCCTTTGCCTTTTTTATCACCATCCCTGAAATACTCGGCCACACTCAATCCTGATAAGGCAACCCTGGCACGCGCACCCGGTGGTTCGTTCATTTGTCCAAATACCAATGTAGCCTTCGATTTTGCCAGCTCCTTCTTATCAACCAGTGACAAGTCCCAGCCACCTTTTGCCATATCTTCCTTAAAGGCATCACCATACTTGATAACATCGGATTCAATCATTTCGCGTAAGAGATCGTTTCCTTCACGGGTTCTTTCTCCAACCCCTGCGAATACTGACTGTCCGTCATATTTTTTGGCCACATTGTTGATAAGTTCCATGATTAAAACCGTCTTACCAACACCTGCCCCCCCAAAAAGTCCGATCTTTCCTCCTTTTGAATAAGGTTCGAGCAAATCGATTACCTTGATTCCGGTATAAAGAATCTCCTGTTCTGTGGATAAATCTTTGTATTTAGGTGGTTGATTATGAATTTCATAGGTTTGATCCTTGGGTATAAATCCGATACCATCAATCCCCTCTCCTATTACATTTAGAAGTCTTCCTTTGATTTGATCTCCGACTGGCATGGAAATGGCTTTCCCTGTTGCTACAACCTTCATCCCCCTTGAGAGTCCGTCGGTGGAGTCCATGGCAACTGTCCGAACGGTATGTTCACCAATGTGTTGTTCACACTCTAGGATTAACACCTGTCCATTGTTCCTGGTTACCTCCAGAGCATCATAGATCTTAGGCAATTGGGCATTATCCTCTTCGAAACTCACATCAACAACCGGCCCGATGACCTGTATGATTTTTCCTGTGGATTGAGACATATTATTTACTATTTGAAATATTTTCTAAATTTTGAATCAAATGGATATTATCTTCCATGATTTATGAACTCTGCAAAGCATTGGCCCCACTAACAATTTCTAAAATTTCACCTGTAATGGCCGATTGCCGTGCCTTGTTGTACTGGAGATTTAATGCGCGAACCAATTCGGATGCATTGTCTGTGGCTTTGTGCATGGCTGTCATTCTGGCCCCATGTTCCGAAGCCAACGAATCCAATATTGCCTTGTAAAACTGGATTTTAAGAGACTTAGGAATGACCGTTTCCATAATCTCCTGAACGCTTGGTTCAAAGATATAATTGCTAAAATAGTGGTGTGTATCTGCAATATGGGTTGGCTCCTCCCTGATTTCAACAGGCAAGAATTGTTCAACCATCAATTTCTGGATGGCAGCATTTTTGAATTGATTGTATACCAAATCAATACGATCATACTCACCATTAGAAAAGGAATTCATCAGATCCTGGGCAACCACTTCTGCACTGCTGTACTGAAGTCCGTCATACAATTGAGGCAACGTTCCGGACACAGAAATGTTTTTTGCTCTCAACCCATCTACTCCTTTTTTCCCAATGGCAATCACATCGACCATCCTTTTTTCGTAAAAATCAGCATAGGTTGTTGCAAGCAATTCTTCAACTTTCTTGACAACATTTGCATTAAACCCACCGCAAAGACCCCTGTTTGAAGTTATCGCAATAATGAGAACCTTTTTGACCTCCTTGTGTCCGGCATATTTGTTTTCAAAATCAGAAGAGCCATTCTGTTCCACCAGATTAACCAGAATATCATGCAATTTTTCAGCGTAGGGCCGTATCTGAATAATGGCATCCTGGGCTTTCCGCAGCTTGGCAGCAGAGACCATTTTCATGGCCCGGGTAACCTGTTGTGTCGACTTCACAGACACAATCCGGAGTCGCATCTCTTTTAAATTTGCCATCTGCCAATATTTTGCTTCAAAATGCTCATTTTAATAGACAAAATTTTGAATTGTCTTTTTAGCAGCCAGTTCAAGAGTCGCGGTAATCTCATCATTGAGTTCACCAAGGCTCAATTGGTGTAAAATAGCTGCATACTGAGTTGCAAGAAGTTGCAAATATTCCTTTTCGAAATCCTTTATTCTTTCTTTTGGAACATCCATCAGCAGACCCTTTGTACCACAGTAAAGTATGGCAATCTGTTCTTCAACCGGCATTGGAGAGGCACTTCCCTGCTTAAGGATTTCTACATTTCTGGATCCCTTCTCAAGCACTGATTTTGTTGCTGCATCCAGATCGGATCCAAATTTCGAAAAGGCTTCCAGCTCTCTGAATTCTGCCTGAGACAGTTTCAGTGTACCAGCCACCTTTTTCATGGATTTGATCTGAGCATCTCCTCCAACACGGGAAACGGAGATACCAACATTGATGGCGGGTCTGATACCGGCATTGAAAAGGTGCGACTCAAGGAAAATCTGACCATCGGTGATGGAGATAACGTTGGTTGGAATATATGCAGAAACGTCGCCATCCTGGGTCTCGATAATAGGAAGAGCGGTCAATGAACCACCACCTTTTATGAGGTGCCTGATGGATTCAGGAACGTCATTCATTTGCCGAGCCACTGCCAGGGTTTGGTTGATCTTTGCTGAACGCTCCAGTAGCCTGGAATGCAAATAGAAAATATCACCGGGATAAGCTTCACGACCCGGCGGTCTGCGAAGCAACAGGGAGACTTCACGATAGGATACTGCCTGTTTGGAGAGATCATCGTAAACAATCAAAGCCGCATTCCCGCAATCTCTGAAAAATTCGCCGATGGCAGCCCCTGCAAAAGGAGCATAAAATTGCAAAGCTGCAGGATCAGAGGCTGTTGACATTACGATGACAGTATAATCCATGGCACCATGTTCCTGCAAAGTTTTTGCAATGTTTGCCACAGTGGATCCCTTTTGACCAATGGCCACATAGATGCAATACACTGGTTCACCCTTTTTGAAAAACTCTTTCTGATTGATGATGGTATCAATGGCAATGGTGGTCTTGCCAGTCTGTCGGTCGCCAATGATCAATTCGCGCTGACCTCTGCCAATGGGGATCATAGAATCAATTGCTTTGATACCTGTTTGAAGAGGTTCGGAGACCGGTTGACGGTATATGACACTGGGAGCCTTCCTCTCGAGAGGCATCTCATACAATTGGCCTGTAATCGGCCCTTTGCCATCCAGTGGTTCACCCAGAGTATTAACAACACGGCCTAAAAGACCCTCTCCAACCTGGATGGAGGCAATCTTATTTGACCGTTTTACGCTGTCACCCTCTTTAATTTTTTCGGTAGGTCCTAAAAGTACAATGCCTACGTTATCCTCTTCAAGGTTCAGAACGATACCCATGACACCGCTATCGAACTCAACCATTTCATTCGATTGAACATTGGATAGTCCGTAAACCCTGGCAATCCCATCGCCTACCTGCAAAACTGTGCCGACTTCTTCAAGTTCGGCAACCGTTTTGAAGCCATCCAACTGTTGTTTTAAAATTTCAGATACTTCAGCAGGTTTTAATCCAGCCATAATCTTCTATTTAATTTTTAATATTACTTACCAATTCTCTTCTCATCTTTTTCAATAGGGTCGAAACAGATGCGTCCAACTGTTGATCTTCTACTTTCAGGATAAACCCACCAAGTAAATTTTCGTCTACGGTAGTCAATACCTCTGCCTTACTTCCGAAATGAACCTGAATTAATTGGTTAAACTGCTGTAATTGAGCATCGTCCAATTCAACGGCAGTGGTTAGTTTGGCGGATTTTATTCCTGTCAGTTTGCTGTACAAAGACTCAAAATTCAGGCACATCTCCAACAAATATACTTCTCTGTTGTTCTTCAGTAGCAAGTGAAGAAAATCCATGGTGAGCTGTTGGCATTGATTCTTGAAAATCTTATCCAAAAAACCTCCCTTTTCCTTCGCTTTAACAACAGGACTTGTCAATAACTCTTTTAATCTGGGTTGTGTTTGAAGGAGTTGAAGCAAAAAATCAACATCTTTTTTTATAACATCCAACAAATTTCTTTCAACAGCAGAAGAAAAAAGCGCCTTGGCGTAACGTACTGATATTTTACTCTCGTTCAATTTTTTTCGATTTGATAAACTAACAATCTGATTTTATCAGCGACTAATTCAATTTAATGTTTTCCAAATAGTTGGCCACCAAATCCTTCTGTTTTTTACTGTCTGAAAGATGTTCTTTTAATATTTTCTCGGCTATATCGATAGAGAAGGAAGAGATGACCGATTTCATTTCGTTCACGGCTTCTGTTCTCTCTCTAGCGATGGCAGACTTTGCCTCTTCCATCACTTTATTTGCCTCGGTAACGGCCACATTTTTCGCATCCCGTACGATAGAATCTTTTAATTCCCTGGCCTCTTTTACTATTCTTTCTCTTTCCATTATGGCTTCTTTCAGCAGTTTTTCGTTGCCAGCTTGTAATTTAACCATTTCATTTTTAGCAAGCTCTGCTGATTTAAGCGCTTTCTCAATCGAATCTTCCCTTGCAGAGAGCGCTGTCAGAATTGGTTTCCAGGCAAATTTGCCTAATAACCACATCAATAGCGAGAATGAGAGCACCATCCAGAACAACAGACCAAAATCAGGCATTACCAAACCCATGGGATTGAAGATTTAAAAATTAATATTAAAGGCAGTATGATACTATACAAACAGTATCAAAAAACAAATAACCATTGCAAAAAAAGCTGCTCCTTCAATCAAAGCTGCAGAAACGATCATGTTGGAACGAATATCCCCGGCGGCTTCAGGTTGACGGGCAATAGCTTCCACTGCTCCTCCCCCGATCCGTCCAATACCAATACCCGCACCAATGGCTGCCAATCCGGCGCCAATCCCTGCTCCCAATTTCGCCAATGCAACATTGGCCACAACTTCTAAGATCACACCTAATGTAAACATATTTACTTACTTTTAAAGTTATTAAATTGCTGTGTATAAATATTTTAAATCAATAAACCATTTAAATCAATGACTTTCCCCTGCATGTTCATGATGCTGTTCCAGGGCCATACCAATGTACAAAGCTGATAGAAGTGTAAAAACGTATGCCTGGATAAATGCAACCAACAGCTCAAGCAGACCCATAAAAATGGTGAAAAGAATGGATACGATCGAAACACCTAATCCGGCATAAACACTTTTCTCCCCAAAGATGAAGATCAGACTATAAAATCCCAGTGCAATAATATGACCAGCAGTAATGTTGGCAAATAACCGCACCATCAAAACAAACGGTTTGGTAAAAACACCCATTATCTCAACAATAGGCATCAAAGGAATTGGCAACTTTAACCACCAGGGAATTCCGGGAGCGTTGACAATATGCATATAATAATCTTTTGAGCCACTGAATGAGATAATAGCGAAGGTGAAAAGCGCCAAGATCATGGTAACGGCAATATTGCCAGTAAGATTTGCTCCTCCCGGTAGGATTGGAATTAATCCCATCACATTGTTAATGAGGATAAAGAAAAACACCGTCAACAAGTATGGGAGATATTTTCTATACTTCTCTTCACCAATTGAGGCTTTGACCACATCATCGCGCACAAAAATTACGATTGGTTCCAGCCAGCTTTGAATTCCTTTCGGTGCCCTGTCAAATCCTTCCTTGTATCGTTTTGCTATGGAAAAGAAGATCAGAAACAAAAAAAAGATGCTAAAAAAGAGCGACATTACATTTTTTGTGATTGAGAAGTCGTATGGCCTCATCTCCGTTCCATCGGCAGCCACTTCAACTACTTTTCCCTTGTATTTGGATTCTTCCCCGGCAATGCGAAAGCCGGAATAACTTTCAGTTCCGTGATGAAATTTATTGGAGATAAAAAAATGAAAACCCGTATGAGAGCTGTACAAAATAACCGGTAAAGGAAGACTGACATGTGTATCTCCAAATTTCGCAATATGCCACTCATAGGAGTCGGCAATGTGCTCCATGATCAACTTACTTGCATTGAATTTTTCGCTGGCAGGTTCAGCACCCGCAATTTTGTGTTCCTGAGCTTTTGCCGCCAAAATTGAGGACGTACCTAGAGCATAGAGGATTATAAATATTCTAAAAGCCTTGAGCATTTCTGGTTTTTTGTGCGACAAATTTAATTTTTTAATTTGAAGAATTTGGATTTTTTTTTAGAAAATTCGAAATTTCCACGACTTCAAAAATTGTGAAAGCCAAATAAAGCACCAAAAAAGTTACCACGAAATCAACTGCCCTGGTTCTGTCTATTAACAGACAAATCAGCATAAATACCAGGTAAATGAACAATCGGACAGACATAGTGGACAAATAGGTTGTACTAAACCTCCTGGGGTTCTGCTGGCTCGCATTCATCAGCTTCAAATGGCTAAAGACAGTTATCAGCGCAACGACACCAAACTGAAGCGGAAAGATCTTCAGGTAAAATTCGTTCAACAGGGTATTAAAAAGAAGTAAGGAGATACTAATTAGTACCAAACAAAACAACAAAGCCTTTTTAAGGAAAAAACGTTTCTCTTTGCTAATCATATCACATGGTAGGAATTAGGTCAATCATTTGGTAAAAATGGTTTTGAAAAAAAGGTAGAGCGATAAAATGGCTGCAACAATAATCAAAATTATTGTACATATTTGTGTTTCATTTTGAAAGTAGCCATCCAGCCACTTTCCTCCAAAGGCTCCAATCACGACAAGCACAATCATTTGGAAGACTAATCCAAAATATTTTGCATAAGATTTCAGATAATCAAATTTATTGTCGTCAGCCATCTTTTACAAATGTATTTATATTAGCTTTTTAAGCTCTGCTGCATGGAAGGCCAACTCACAAATTTGTTCATTGGTGAGCGACTTGCAGTTAAAGCGCTCATCGTAATATATTTCATCAGAAAATTTAGCCCTGAAATTGTCTCTGAACTTCAACCGTTGGATATCTCTTTCCAGAACAAACTTCCTGGCTTCGGCGAGCGGGATACCCTTCTGGGTACTTACCACACCCGATTTCCACGACAGGGGAGCTTCAAGATACAGATGAAGTGATTTAGAAATGTTCCAGGCAATCGCTCCTCCTCCTCTTCCAACAATGATAACATGTCCTTCAATGGCCAGATGTAGAATCACATCATGAATGACTTTCTTAATGTTGGCATTTCTGACATAGTAAGTTTCAGTAAAAGAGGCCACAAGATCATGCAAAACTCCGCTTTCCCTGGCTTTTACATAGGTTTCCACATCACGCGGATTCATTTTAAGCTCCTCGGATGTTTTTAACAGGATCTCTTTGTTAACCCATTTCCATTTGGGAGCATGGCCATCCTTGACCATTTTTTTGTTTAGTTTGTTCATCAGCATCGCTGCAATGTCGTTCCCCGGGCAGCCACACTCCCTGGAAATAGTGATAACCGGACCCTGATGAGCTAGTTTGGTTGAAGAAGATTCCAACCGATCGCCCATGTACTTTAAAAATAGATTTTCCATTTCAATCAAGATAACGTTTGGTTAAATCCTCGTATGCATCAATCCTTCTGTCTCTTAAAAATGGCCACCATCTTCTCACATTTTCGGAATTATCGAGGTCAATGTCTACAAGCAGATTGGCATCTTCTGCCTCTGGTGCCAATGCTAAAAATTCACCCTGAGGACCAGCGACAAAACTATGTCCCCAAAATTTAATTCCTTGTGTATTAGTTGAATAATCGATCTCTACTCCAGTGCGATTAACTGCAATTACCGGAATGCCGTTGGCAATCGCATGTCCTCTCTGAACCATAAGCCATGCATCCAGTTGCCTTTTTTGTTCAGATTCAGTGTCCCTGTATGTCCAACCAATAGCTGTAGGATAGATTAGGATTTGAGCGCCGGCAAGCGCCATTAAACGAGCGGCTTCAGGGTACCATTGATCCCAGCAGACCAATACCCCCAATTTCCCTACCGAGGTTTGTATTGGCTTAAAACCCAGGTCGCCTGGTGTGAAATAGAATTTTTCATAATAGTTGGGATCATCCGGAATGTGCATTTTACGGTAAATCCCTGCTATTGAACCATCCTTTTCGAAAATCACTGCTGTATTGTGGTACAAACCAGCTGCCCTCTTCTCGAAAAGTGATGTAACCAATACTATCTGTAACTCACTGGCAAGTTTACCATAGTATTCGGAAGATTTTCCCGGAATAATTTCAGCCAAATCGAAATTGGCCGTGTCCTCAGTCTGGCAGAAATAAAGTGACTGGTGCAATTCCTGCAAAACAACCAATTCAGCACCTTCTGATGCGCATTTTTTAATATTTTCGGTCAGTTTCTTTCTGTTCAAACCAACATCAGAAGAGTTGGATTGCTGGATAAGGGCTACTTTTAGCATATCATTGATTACTAGGTAATTTTACAGTTTTATATTACACCGAACGGTAGCTGCATGGTAACACAGTGAAGCGATCCATGCTGTTTTATCAAAGTTGAGCACTCAATGCCAACTACCTCCCGGTCAGGAAATGCTTTTTGCAGGTTCATACGGGCAATTTCATCCTTGGCAGTGGAATAGAATGGTATAAGTACTTTATTATTGATAATCAAAAAATTGGCATATGTTGCCGGCAATCTGGCGCCTGTTTCATCTTCCACATAATTGGCCATTGGAAGTTCTATTAGCTCATATGCTTTTCCATCAAAGGTTTTAAACGATTTGATCTCCTCCTCCATTTGTTTTAGTTGAAGGTAATGCTCATCCGAAGGATCACTGCATTTGACGTAAGCGATACACTTCTCGTGGCAAAACCGTGCCAATGTATCTATGTGGCTATCTGTGTCATCTCCGGCCAGATAACCGGATGATAGCCAAAGAATTCGCTGAATATCAAACGTTTTAATTAAATAGGACTCTATCTCCTGTTTCGTCATATTCTGATTTCTGTTCTTTGAAAGCAGGCAAGCTTCAGTGGTGAGCATGGTTCCCAACCCGTCCGTCTCAAAACTTCCCCCTTCGAAAACAAAATTCATGCGATTGGTGTACCTGACACTTTTAGAGAAAAGTCCGACTTTGAACATTTGATCAGTTATTTGATTATCCAGCCAGGCAGGAAACTTCAATCCCCAACCATTGAACTGAAAATCATACAATTGAGGTGTACCATTGACCATCACGGTAACCGGTCCATGATCTCTGGCCCATGTATCGTTGGAATCGAGTTGGATCAAAAGCAGATTCCCGGCCAAAGATTGATCAATCTTCAAAGCAACGGCATCAGGATTGGAGCAGACCACCAATAGCTTTTCTTCTTTTAGTATCTCATTGGCTATTAATATAAAACAAGCTTCTACCTCATCTAAAAGATCAATCCAATCACTCTTTGCATGAGGCCATGTTAACATGACTCCACTTTGCGGATACCATTCAGGGGGTAAAAATTTCGTTCTATACGGCTCCATAGCTGACAAAGGTAAATAATAATGGCAAAACTGTCGTTCTAAATGAGAACTCAACAAAATGCAAACCTATTTCGAAGGAGCAAATGCCGACAAAATCCCTTTTAAAAATTGATTGTGGTCAAATTTTTCCTCGCCAAAACCCAATCGGACAACCACCAGTTGTTTGGATGGAATAATGAACACGCGCTGGCCTCTGTGACCTTGACATGCGAACATATCTTCTGGAACATCTGGCATGCTCCCTGAGCGATTAAGCCAGAAGAACGCACCATATTTACCATTCGCAGCCTTGGCTGATGTTGTAGTATAAGATACCCATCCCTTTGGTAAGATGCTATCTCCCTTCCAAACACCATCTTGCAAATACAATTGACCAAATTTGGCCCAATCCCGTGCTGTTGCGTATCCATACGAGGAACCAACAAAATTTCCATTGGCGTCCGTCTCTAAAATTAAGCTGGACATTCCAATTTTATTGGCAATTTCATGGTAAGGAAACTCGAAGTATTGTTGATCATTTTTCAATGTTTTTCTGATTATCCCGGAAAGAATATTGGTTGTTCCAGAGGAGTATTTCCATTCGCTGTCCGGAATTTTCTCCGATGGGAATCCAATGGCAAATTTGTAACAGTCTTGTTCCTTGTACAGCATCGTGGTAACATCCGAAAGATCGCCATAATCTTCATTCCATTTCAGACCACTGCTCATGTGCAAAAGGTCATTTATTTTTATTTCCCTGCGCTTATCGCGAAGCCACTCTTCGATCGGTGCTAAAGCCTGAACAGACATCCTTCCCTGCTTAACCAGGACCCCAATCATCGCATTTACAATGCTTTTGTTCATTGACCAACCCCAAAGTCTGGTGTCGGGAGTAATGGATTGCTCTTTCCAATACTGTTCTGTAACCAGCTTTCCTTTGTAAATAACCACCACTGCTGCAGTTCTCTTTAACTTCACTCCTGATTCATCAAAGGCCCAACCAACCGCATTTTGTAGTTTCGTGGTATCCAGTTCAGAAAACAAGGAGTCACTTTTACCCTCCCCGTCAGGCCAGGGATTCCTCCATGACGTCACTGATGCTATTTTTTGCAGCGAAGGGGCTACCAAATGCTGAAATAATTGCCGTTCTGTAACCAAACAGCATCCCAGACCTTCACGGTAGATCGCTTTTTGTTTGGCAAGTCCAAAAATAGTCGTGGTTACACTCTTCTCCTGATAATCAACATGGCTTGTGGTGTATTTTACAATGGAATAATCAAGATCATTCTCTTTTACGCTGTTTGCCTCACGACCTGCAACAAATACCCCTGAAGCCATACATTTTGCTCCATATCCAGTTGCAATGCTTAATTTCGGATACTGAGATGTTCCAATGATGAGAATTGCAGCAACTATGAGAAGTGGAATCCAGATACTTCTTTTCATGTGTATATAATTTGTTTTTTAATTGCCACATGGAATACCCACATATTCATTTTCGGTTGGTGTGATATTTGTCTCATGGGTATTTCATTTGTTTATAATATTGTTTTTTATGGTCAAAATTGACGCGCATGTGATACTCAAAGCTACTGAAAAATATGAAATTTTGCAATCAGCCTGTAACCTAATATGATACATTTTACAAAGATTTTGTTTCCCAAACAAAAAGGAATTTTTACATTTGACCTGCAAACTAACCGGAAAAATATGTCGTCCAAAGCACAGTACTTAATTATTGAAGTTAAAAATTCTGCACAAATTAAGGAATTTCATGGATTTCCGGCGGCACTGTATGGCAATGACAACAATTGGAACCGTCCTTTGGATATTCAGGTTGAAGAGATTTTTGACAAAAACCACAACAAGCAACTCAAAAAGGGAGATATCACAAGATGGATTCTAAAAGATTCTAAAGGACAGTGCCTGGGAAGGATTGCTGCCTTTTATATGGAAGATTCCTTTACTCAGCATGACATACCTACCGGAGGTGTTGGATTTTTTGACGCTGTCAATGACATGGAGGTTGCCGAAATGCTTTTTGATGTAGCAAAGGAATGGTTACAATCCAATCACCTTCAGGCGATGGACGGTCCGATAAATCCGGGAATGCGGGATGCTTTTTGGGGATGTCTTGTGGATGGTTTTCATGAACCGGTCTTTCAAATGCCTTACAATTACCCTTATTACAAGGATCTGTTTGAGGGGTATGGATTCAAAAACTATTTCAACCAATATACTTATCAGCGTACCTTTGAGGATACTTCTGATCTTCATCCGGTTCTGCACAGAACAGCAAGCAGGATATTGACCAATCCTGATTACGAGTTTAAATTGATTGAAAAAGGAAATACCCAATTTGCCCTTGATTTTAAAATTATCTACAACCAGGCATGGAGCAAGTTTACGGGCACAAAAGATATTACTGACCAGGAGGCCTTATCGTTGCTCAAATCGATGGAGCCCATCATGGATGAAAGACTCATCATTTACGGTTATCACAAAGGCGAACCAATTGCCTTTTTTATCATGATGCCCGATATCGGTCAGATCACAAAAAAATTTAATGGTAAATTCAATTGGTTCAATAAGTTGCGATTTATTTGGGAACTTAGAATCAGCCACAGCGTTGACAGGGTAATAGGTCGTATCTTTGGGGTAATTCCTTCATTTCAGAACAAAGGCGTTGAGGGAGCCTTGGTACTGTTTTTCCAGAAACAAATTCTCAAGCCGACTTTTAAATACAAAACCTTTGAATTGAACTGGATTGGCGATTTTAACCCAGTGATGATGAAAGTTGCTTCGTTCATTGGAGGCTCAATCTATAAGACACATGTGACTTATCGTTACCTGTTTGACAGAAATGCGGAATTTAAAAGGGCGCCATTCGTCAACCAATCAGGAAATACAATGTAATTAAATGTTTTAGGGGGCATTAAAATATACAACAGAAAATCAAATCTCACAGCAGCGGCAAAAATTGAAACTAATTAATTCCTTCTGCCCATATAAATTGAGATATAATACAACAAAGTAGCCAATGATCCTAAAGCTGCAATGACATAGGTGTAACCAGCCCATTTAAGCGCATCTTCAGCTTTCTCATGAGTCTGAGTAGTTGTAATGCCACTGGTTTGCAACCAGACCAAAGCCCTGTTGCTTGCATTTATTTCAACTGGTAAAGTGATGAAACTGAAGAGTGTCGTCATGGCAAAAAGGAAAATGCCAAAAAGCAGAAGTGCGGGAAATGTATTTATCAGTAGGATACCCCCAAGCAAAATCCACTGCATGTATCTTGAACTGAAACTAACGGCCGGGACGAGAGAAGAGCGCAACCCAAGCCATGCATAGGCCTGAGCGTGTTGTAATGCATGACCTGTTTCGTGGGCCGCAACCGCTGCTGCAGCCACATTCGTTCCGTAATAAACTTCTTCACTGAGATTTATGGTTTTATCGGCTGGATTATAATGATCGGTCAATTCTCCTTCTACCGATTCAATTTTGACACCATAGATATTATTATCCCGCAGCATTTTTTCAACGACTTCTTTGCCGGACATGCCGTTTGCAGTGGGTATTTTGGAATAATTGGCAAACCTGCTTTTCAACTGATGACTGACCAGCCAGCTGGCCAATGCAAATCCAATAAAAATAATCCAGATCATAACTTTGTTTTTAAAATTTAACCAAATAGTAAACAGCAAAAAGTAAACCAAAAAAACAGAATGTAAATTTGTCAGTAGGCTAAACGGTTTTATCCGATAAACCATCCATCTCAGAAACCCCTCCGGACAAAATAAATTTCATGGCTTCAGCCGGTGAGATGTTTAGTGGTTTGATCCTGTTTGCAGGAACGATGTACAATATACCTGAGATGTTGTAGGACAATGGGAAATAGACCGCAACCTTCCCATCCAGCCCCATTTCACCCATTTTATCGTTGGTCAAGAACCCCATTCTCCAGATATCATTCTTCTCATCCACCAAAACAACGACCGGACGGTGAAATTTCTTCTCTTTCCCGACAAAAGCGGAGAACAAGTCCTTGAATGAAGTATATATCAATCGAAGGATGGGTGTTCTGTTTAAAATTCTATTAATAAGTAACTTGACAGGTTTAGCAAAAATTGTTTCCCCAATTATTCCCAAAAATATAAGCAAGAAAACAATGATTAATATGCCAAGACCAGGAATTCTTAGTTGAAAATATTTCTCGAGGTAAGTACTTAACAAGCCATCCGTAAACTGAAAAAGGAAGAATACAATATATACCGTTGCTGCCAGTGGTGAGATCAGCAACAATCCCTGTAAAAAATAGGTACCCAGACGCTTCATAATACTATAATGATTTTGATACAAAGATAATCAAAACCAATACCTTTTTATGAAAAATTAGGGTACACCTAGAGTTGAATTTAGCGGCGAAGGCAGGACTATTCTGGCATCATTCTGCCCGACTCACCGGAAAATCGCCTGCTTTAATCATCGTTAACAGCATTTTGAAAGGTACAAGTGCCTCTACTGCATGTACTTTACCAGCAGGTAAGATGATACAGTCACCCAATGCCATTTCATATTTTGTTTCTTCGATGGAAAAGGAACACTCGCCATCCAGAATCTGAACCAATGCATCAAAAGGTGCAACATGCTGACTTAGGCCCTGTCCGGCATCAAAGGCGAAAAGGGTTACAGTTCCGACCGATTTTTTAATTATTGTTTTGCTGACAACAGCATCTTTTGAATAGGCAATATCTGCTGCCAAATTGAATATTTTTGCTGATTCCATTGTATAAACTATTTTATAAGTTATTAATTTAAAATAAGATACATAAATATATTAAACCCACTGTTCATTTAATATTTCGCCTTTGATACTGACAGTTACGGCCTTTACGGGAACTTTTCTCACTGAACGCTGAACGGCCATTTGAACCAATTGCAACAATCCTCCGCAGCAAGGCACTTCCATGATTAGCACCGTAATCGTATTAACTTTTGATTGTTCAACAAGATCTATTAATTTTTTCAGGTAAATCTCCTTTCCTTGGTCCAATTTAGGACAAGCTATTACCAATGATCTGTTTTTTAACCAATTGGAATGAAAGTCGCCCAAAGAAAAGGCTGAACAATCGGATGCAACCAAGAGATCGGAACCCTGAAAATAGATAGCGGCAGGATTAATCAAATGCAACTGCACAGGCCATTGCCTCAATTGAGAAGCTAGAGGTACAGTTTGCGTGTTTCCAACAGGTCTAAGTGTGGAAGAATCAAAAACTACCGTCTGCGAACCCGGACAACCCCCACTACAGGAAGGATTATTCGCAGGCGCAACTGTCTGATGTACAGCATTTTTTACATCTTGGATAGCAAAAGACAAAGTCGCTTCATGTTCAATCAAATAACCCATACCTTGTTTCAGGTAAAAGGTTTCACTGTGCTCCCTGAGGTGTCGCAAATGGGCAATAACGGTATTAAATCCCTTTAAAACCATTGCTTCCATGACCTTTAACTCATCATAAGGCTCAGCCTCCCGTTGTTCGATGGTGATGGCGCCTTCCGGGCAATGGCCAATGCAAGCCCCCAACCCATCGCACATCAATTCACTTACGAGCCGAACCTTCCCGTCAATGATCTGCAATGCTCCTTCATGACAATTTGGCACGCAGTCTCCGCAACCGGTGCATTTTTCTTCATCAATTTTAATAATATCTCGCTTCATAATCCTTTTTTTTATTTTCCACGGTTAATAACCTAACAATAAAAGTTACTTTCCGAATCAAAAGTAGTACATACATTAAGCTTAATCTGTAACATTTGTTACATTTACAATAGAATTTACTGTTATGTATCCAATTTTATTGAACTCTCCGCTATTCAGGGGATTAACTTTAGAGGAACTTACCCTTCTATTCAGTCAGGTAAAGCACCAGATCCGCCATTTTAGGACCGGAGAACTCTTAGCCCAGGCTGGAGATCCTGTCGACAAAGCCATTCTATTGATGGAGGGTCGACTTCAAGGCGAAATGGTTGATTTTGCCGGAAATTCCCTAAAAATAGAGGAGTTGGATCCTCCACAAATGGTTGCTGCTGCCTTTCTTTATGGGCCAAAGAGTAAATTTCCGGTTTTTTTGAACGCCAAAACTGATGGTAAAATCATGATTATTCTGAAAAAGGAATTTACTGATATGCTTTCACTTGAATCACGGGTAATGGTGAATTATATCAATATTGTATCAGGTAAAGCGCAATTTTTAAGCGGTAAGATCACCTTCTTATCCCTTAGAACAATCAAAGAGAAGATTGCATACTACATTTTGCAAATGGTGAAAAGCGGTGGGAACAATTACGTGGCTATTGACCAAACTCAGACCAATCTTGCAGAACTTTTCGGCGTTACCCGTCCTTCATTGTCGCGAACGATTCAGGAGATGGAAAAACAAGATATTTTTACCTGGTCAAGGGATAACATTGTGATAAAAGATCTTAAAAAGCTAAATTCTATTCTTGGACGGTAACAATGTTGACAACCAATCTTGATATTTTTATTCAAAAGATGAACAATCTTGGACAAAAGGGAACTCCATTTTTGTTTGTCATTGATTATGAAATGAATAGTCCGGCTATTTATACTTTCCAGGATGCGGCGAAGGAGGGGATTTATTTTTCGGCAAATGGACTGCGCAACAAAGATATTGCTGTGATGGGTAAACAACATCTGCATTTTGGTAAAAACCCCATTGGTTTCCCACTTTACCTTACCGCCTTTCAGAAAGTTCTGAATCAGATCCATTTGGGCAATACGTTCTTACTAAACCTGACATTCCCGACAGAAATAGAGACCAATTGGAGCCTTAAACGGATATTCGCAAAAAGCAGCGCTCCCTACCGTCTGCTGTTCAAAGATCAGTTTGTTGTTTTTTCGCCAGAGTGTTTTGTCAGGATATCGAATGGGGAAATTTCCTCCTTTCCCATGAAAGGTACGATTGATGCCGCGATCCCTGGCGCAGAAGATATTATCATGGCTGACGAAAAAGAAAAAGCAGAACATGCTACCATAGTTGATTTGATTCGCAACGACTTATCCATGGTGGCAACCAATGTTCACGTGAAGAGGTACAGGTATCTGGAGGAGATTGTTGCGCATGACAAGAGATTGCTTCAGGTTAGTTCGGAAATTTCAGGCACATTACCACTCGGTTATCAATCAAATATAGGATCAATTGTATGCAAATTGTTGCCGGCAGGATCCATTTGCGGGGCACCTAAAGATTCTACATTAAAAATAATTAAGGAGGCTGAAGGATACGAACGGGGGTACTATTCCGGTGTTTTTGGAATTTTTGACGGGAATAATCTGGACTCAGCTGTCATGATTCGTTTTATCGAGAAGATAAATGGCAAATTTTTTTACAAAAGCGGTGGTGGAATTACCATGCATAGCAATCCTGAAAAAGAGTACAATGAATTAATAGACAAAATATATGTTACAACTCATTGAAACAATCTGTTATGAAAATGGGACTTTTCATCGGATTTCTCTTCATGAGGACCGGATGAACCGTACCAGACGACATTTCCATGGGGTATGTGCTCCTATTTTTCTGTCGCAATCCCTGGAAGTACCCCAGGACTTGAAATACGAGAAGGTACGCTGCCGGGTTACCTATTCAGGTGTAATCGAAAATATTGAATATGAGCCATATACATTAAAAAAGATCGAGAGTCTGAAATTAGTTGAAGGGAATGCGATTGACTATTCCTTTAAATACAAAAACAGGGATTCGCTGAATCGTTTGTTGGATGATCGCGGTAGTCAGGATGAAATACTGATTGTCCGGAACGGTCTAATTACAGATACCAGTTTTACAAATATTATTTTTCTGCAGAATGGATATTGGTATACCCCGGCATTACCACTACTCCCGGGTACAAGAAGAACTGAGTATTTGTTTAATCGGAAGGTCTTTCCGCGTAATATCAGACCGGAGGAGTTAAAATATTACGAAGAAGCCAGGTTAATCAATGCAATGCTTTCGATGAAAGACTCCGGCCCAATACAGATTAAAAATATTTATTAACAACAAAAGGACCGGATGAATTGTTCCGGCCCTTTTGTTGCTTAAGCGGATAGTTTTCAAAAAGCCAATCCAATGCTAATGCCACTGCGAAGCCAGGGATATGGCATTGATTTGCCACTAACATCAACCTGGTCGGAGCCATTCCTTGTGACTTTGATTTTACTGGAAAGAAAGGATGGCAATTTATCTATATTGTCCCTTACGCCGCTTTCGACTTTATCAATCATGATGACATTTGGTGATTTTACTGTCGCGGTTACATCTGCCAGACCGGCTTCAATTCCCAGAAAGTAGAAATCAATGCACAACCTTTTGGCAATCAAGAATTGAACACCCCATTGTATCCCAAAATTCAATGTATTTCCTTTAACATCGTATTTTTCATCATATTGTGTGGTAACAGGTGGATATCCCTCTGTTATTGTTCTTTGATTATCAGCATTGGCAGCGATTTTCTGGTATTTCAGGTAAGGCGAGAAATAAAACCCAACCGGTCTGACATGGTGTCCCGCATAATGACGGTAGGCGACGCGAACGGACATGGTACTAAAAGCGTCATTTGTGATCTTATTGTCAGCACTATTAATGCCAAATTTTTCGGCAAAAGGCTTTGGCGATGCAATACCTACACCAAGAATGAAAGAGCTTTTTGGACTAAATTTCCGCTCATACTCAAACGTAAGAGAGTTGAGAACCAGGTTTTCCGGTAAGAATTTAACTACATTTTTGCGCTTTTGAATAATTGTATCCTGATTATTTGATACTTCTTGTCCTGCAACGCTGATGGAAAAAAGTAAGAATAATAAAAATAACGTTCTCGTTTTCATTGTTTAGGATTTAAATTAACAATCTAAAATTAAGAATTTTAAGACCAAATCAAAAAAATCAATCAAAAAAATTGTTTCATAAAAACGTTAGTAGATATTTGTATATTCAAATGTTAATATTTTCAAATCATATCACATTCATGCTGGTCAATAATAAGAATTATCACACAATTTGGATCCACCCGAAAAATCCACAGATCGTTCAGGTGATTGACCAGCGCAAGCTGCCCTTTGAATTTAGCATTGTGGATTTGGTAACTATAAGGGATGTATTTGAGACGATCCGGAATATGATCGTCCGTGGGGCGCCACTTATCGGTGTAACTGGCGCTTATGGCATTTATCTTGGTTTACTTCATTCCAATGAAAGCAACTGGCAAATCGTTTTAAGGGAATCTGCCGAATACCTTAAATCATCTCGTCCTACAGCGGTTAACCTTGCCATTCTTATTGATGAAATGGTTAATTCCCTGAAAGTATGCACTTCGAAAGAGATAGCATGCAAAATAGCGCTAAAGGAAGCAAACAGATTGAAAATGAGGGAGATTAAATGGTCAGAAGCAATCGGCAATTTTGGATGTACCCTCATTGAGGCCATCAGTAAGAAAAAAAGCGGACAACCGGTTAATATTCTGACCCATTGCAATGCAGGTTGGCTGGCCTGTATCGATTGGGGTACTGCTACGGCACCAATATATAAAGCATTTCAAAAGAAAATACCCATTCATATATGGGTTGATGAAACCAGGCCTAGAAATCAGGGTGCACGTTTAACAGCATGGGAACTATCTCAGGAAGGTGTAGCCCATACGGTCATTCCCGACAACACCGGGGGTCATTTGATGCAGCACGGACTGGTTGATATCTGCATCGTTGGAAGCGACAGAACAACTTTAAATGGTGATGTAGCCAACAAAATAGGTACCTATCTGAAAGCTTTGGCCTCAAACGATAACCAAATACCATTCTATGTTGCCCTGCCTTCATCCTCCATTGATTTTAATATGGAAGACGGGATTCGTGAAATACCTATTGAACAGCGGGATGGAGATGAGGTATGCTGGATGGAGGGAATGCAGGAAAACGGTCTGATCGGAAGAGTCAGGGTAGTCGCTAAAGGATCGCCTACAGCCAATTACGGCTTCGACGTCACGCCTTCGCGACTGGTCACAGGCCTGATTACTGAACGGGGAATTTGTGAAGCAAACGAAAAAGGGATTAGGACTCTTTTCCCGGAGAAAACTTGAAAAATGAATATGTACCAGCCCCTGGAGGGCTATATTAAATTCAATTGTAACCTTGTAAACGAAAGGATAGAAATCCCAACGGAACTCTTTCATCCATTAAACTTTTGGAGAACACTTTTGTGGAATAAGGGTTTGATAGGCGCTTATCCTGACGGAATTGGTTTTGGTAATGTCTCCATTCGGACACCCGGCACCGATCAATTTTACATATCAGGCACTGCAACAGGTTGTCTGTCCAAGCTTGAAATGGCTCATTATTCATTGGTTGAAAGATGCGAACCAGACTTTAATACCATTTGGTGCCGCGGATTGATCAAAGCATCAGCGGAGTCGATGAGTCACTCGGCTATTTATGCTTCCCTTTCCAATGCAGGCGCTGTTGTTCATGTTCACAATCGTATGCTTTGGAACCAGTATCTTGGAATCCTGCCTACTACATCCAGTAATGTTAAATATGGAACTCCTGCCATGGCCAGTGAAATTATCAAGATCATATCACTGCCCGAGACCTTGAGTAAAAGGGTTTTTGTGATGGGAGGTCATGAGGAGGGAATCATCGCCTTTGGCAAGACTGTGAAAGAAGCATCATTGGTGCTATTGGAACTAGGGAAATGAAAAGGAAATACCTCTGAAAATCAATTGATTGCAGAGGTATTTGTGACCCCACCGGGATTCGAACCCAGATCAAAAGAACCGGAATCTTCCATTCTATCCATTAAACTATGGGGCCAATAAAGAGCCGCAAATGTAGCAATAATCTTTTGACGGCACTCCGGATCAGGAAAAATGATGGTTCCACGCGGATTAAATATTCCAATTTTTCCAACCAGAAAAAATAATTTTGTTTGATTTCTGATCCCACGTTTGATTTTCTAATTACTCATTATTCACAGAAATTCAAATTTGGTAATTTAGAGATTAAGAAAAATATCACCCTTAAGATAAAAAGCAAAGGCCTTATAAATAATGAATTATGCCATCATTGATGTAGAAACAACAGGTAGTTCGCCATTCAATGGCAAGATCACCGAAATTGCCATATACATCTACAATGGGAGTGAAATCATAGATTCATTCTGTTCGCTCGTGAATCCTGAATGTGGCATCCCCTGGAACATCACCCAATTGACAGGCATTTCCAACGAAATGGTGGAATCTGCACCAAAGTTCTATGAAATAGCCAAAAAAATTGTGGAAATCACTGCAAATACTACGTTTGTGGCCCATAATGCTGCATTTGATTATTCTTTTGTCCGTGAAGAGTTTAAACGTCTGGGGTATGATTACAAACGCAAAACCATGTGCACGGTAAGCCTTAGCAGGAAGCTAATCCCCGGACTTCGCTCCTACTCTTTGGGAAACATTTGCCAGGACTTGAATATCAGCATCGAAGGGCGTCATAGAGCCGGTGGAGATGCGCTGGCTACCGTGAAACTCTTTGAAAAAATTCTTAGGCAGAATGAGACAGCCGATCACGATCTTTTCTCCTCACGGAGAGGAAATCTTACGGAGGAAACAATTGCATCCCTGCCCGGAAGCTGCGGAGTCTACTACTTTTATGATGCCAAAGGAGATCTCATCTACATCGGTAAAAGCAAAAACATACATCAGCGTGTGATTGCCCATCTCAACAATCGCCTGACAAAAAAAGCGATGGAGATGAGTGAAAGAATAACCTCTGTCAGTCATGAAGTTACCGGAAGCGAATTGGTTGCTCTTCTTCAAGAATCAGAAGAAATAAAGACTTCCCGCCCGTTTTACAACCGAATGCAGAGAAGGTCCGCCAACAATTACGGCATCTTTTCGTTTGAAGACAATGAAGGATTCCTGAATTTGCAGGTTCAAAAGATAACTGACGAGTCAATTCCCTTAACCTCTTTTACTTTCTATCAGGAAGCTATTGATTTACTTCATACAAAGGCCGAAGCACACACCCTGTGTAAAAAGCTTTGCCATCTGGATGATCAACACTCACCCTGCTTCAATTCAAGAATTGGCAGTTGTTTGGGCGCTTGTGAAGGAAAGGAAAAACCTGAATTCTATAATCCAAGGGTATTGGAGGCAATCAGGCCCTGGCTGTTCCAATCCCAGAATTTCTTTATTATTGAAAATATCAGGAACACAGACGAAGTGGCTGTTGTAAAAATTTCTCAGGGGAAATATATTGGATATGGATTTTTATCCGGTAATGTATCCCATGCCGATTGGGAGACATTGAATGATTGTATTCGTAAGAAAAAAGACAATTGGGATACGCGGATAATCATTAAAAGCTACCTCAAAAAATATCACAGGTATCTTAAGATTCTTGAGTATTAACCAACTTCAGCCAATCCTTCTTTGTACCTGGCAATGGCTCTGTCTCTTGCAAAGGCATGATCAATGATTTGTACAGGATATTTGTCAGTCCCAAACTCGGGTATCCACTTTTTGATGTAAATGTATTCCGGATCAAACCTTTGGATCTGCAATTCCGGATTGAATATTCTGAAATAGGGAGCCGCATCACAACCTGAACCTGAGGCCCATTGCCACCCTCCATTGTTGGAGGCAAGGTCGTAATCGTTCAATTTTGCGGCGAAATAGGTTTCACCCCACTTCCAATCAATTAACAGGTGCTTACACAGAAAGCTGGCCGTCACCATCCTGACCCGGTTGTGCATAAATCCGGTCTGATTAAGTTCCCGCATTCCTGCGTCCACCAGGGGATATCCGGTCACACCATCACACCAGGCCTGAAAGTGGTTCTGGTCATTTTCCCAACGTATATTGTCATAGGCGGGTTTAAAAGCCCTGGTGGAAACCTGGGGGAAAAACCACAGAATCTGGCTGTAAAAATTTCTCCAGATCAGTTCAGATAAAAAAGTTTGGGAATGGAGCATTGCCAGGGTAGTAATCTTTCTGATGCTTACTGTACCATATCTCAGGTGAAGACTCAATTTCGAAGTACCATTCCTGGCAGGAAAATCGCGGTTTTCCTCATAATTTTCCAACAAACTTTGCGGAAGTGACCTGGGTGGGAAAATATTCGCTACCCTCGAAAAACCAAGTGATTCAATCGTTGGCATGGCCATCGGTTTCATCCTGATAAAATTATGGAAGTATAGCGAGGTTTTGTTGGCACGGACACTATCCTGATTCAATTTTTCCAGGAACCTGTTTTTATATGCTGTAAAGATGGTATAGGGTTTTCCATCCTTTTTAACCAATTCATCTTTTTCAAATAACACATGATCCTTGTAAGTGATAAATTCAGTTCGATTCATCTTCAGTAACCTTTCCACATGCATATCCCTGTGATTCGTATAAGGCTCATAATCCCTGTTGCAATAGACACTGCAGATATGATACTTTTCGATTAAAGATTTGAAAATATCCATTGGCCGGCCATAAAGGACACAAAGCGTTGATCCAATTTTTTCCAATTCATTTTTGATTTGCAGTACAGATTCATAAATAAAATTGATTCTGTAATCCGAAACGTCAGGAATTCTGGATAAAATATCAGGATTGAAAATAAACAATGGCAGCACATTCTCGCGGGTCTTCAACGCGTGATACAAGGCGGTATTATCATCCAGCCTCAGGTCTCTCCGCATCCAGAAAATATTAACAACAGGCTTCTCCTTTTGACTTGGCATCCGAAAAAAATAAATGAAATACCCACGAGAAAATTTTCACACCAAACGAAAATGAATATTTGGGTATTCCATGCGACCTTTAGAAAGCAAATTATATTCGCATGAAATGTGTCTGAAATATATGAAAAAACAAAACTAAATCTACCTTTGTTCAACAAAAAAACAGAACTATTCAAATCTTAATTTCCATATTTTATGAGTAAACGGGGTTTTGCAAGCGATAATAATTCTGGAATACATCCTAATATTCTGAAAGCCATTGAAATGGCAAATGTGGGTCATGCTGTAGGTTATGGCGATGATATTTATACTGAAAACGCAAAAAGTCTCTTTAAAAAAGAGTTTGGTCATGAAACTGAAGTTTTCTTTACATTGACAGGTACAGGCGCCAATATCTTATCGATACAGACTCTGTGTCACTCTTTTAACTCCATTTTATGTGCTGAAACAGCACATATCTATGTGGATGAATGTGGCGCTCCTGAGAAATTTACAGGAAGCAAACTGATTTCAATCCCTTCAGGTAACGGGAAGGTCGAACCCGCCGAATTGGTAAAGAAATTGCACGGTTTTGACTTTGAACACCATGCACAACCAGGCTTGTTAAGCATTTCCCAGGTTACCGAAATGGGCACAGTTTATTCGGTAGAAGAGATCAAAGAGTTGGCAAGTATCGTTCACGGCCTTGGAATGTATCTCCACATGGATGGGGCCAGAATAGCCAATGCTGCGGTCTCATTGGGCCTGAATTTCAGGGATTTCACAAAAGATGCCGGTGTTGACCTGCTTTCGTTTGGAGGTACAAAAAATGGTTTGATGTTGGGTGAAGCTGTATTGATTTTCCAACCATCCTTGGCAAAACACACGAAGTATTATCGGAAACAGGCCGCCCAATTGTATTCGAAAATGAGATTTGTTTCAGCACAATTCATTCCATACCTAAAAGATGAAATTTGGAAGTCCAATGCCAAACATGCCAATGAAATGGCCAAAATGCTGTTAGGTTTAATTTCAGAAATCAAAGCCATCAAGGTAACCCAAAAGGTAGATGCAAATGGGATTTTTGCTATTCTCCCCCGGGAAATCATTCCAATCATCAGAAAGGAGTACTTTTTTTACGATTGGGATGAACCCAAAGGTGAAGTCAGATTAATGACCTCTTTCGATACAACAGCGGAGGATGTTCTTAATCTGGCAGCCCTTTTGAAGGCTCATTTAAGCTAAAATGATGGGTTAGCCGCTTTTTTATTGTACTTTTGCCATTAAAGGAAAAATAAATTAGCATGATAAGTCGAAGGATTATCCGTACAAAAGTTCTGCAAATACTCTACGCGCACGTTTCAACACCAGATAAACAAATAAGCGCATCTGAAAATGAATTGCATTTTAGTATTCAGAAAACCTACGAACTTTATCACCTGTTGTTGTCGCTGCCAATCGAACTTAGTGACTACGCAGATAGATTAATTGAGCTAAGAAAGCAGAAGAATTTTCCGACCAAGGAGGAGCTAAATCCAAATCTGCGTTTTGTTTCCAACCGTCTGATCAATAAGTTAAGAAGTAACAAAGATCTGGCAACCTTCGTTCAGAAAAACAAAGTCAATTGGGTTAACAGTCAGGAGCTTGTAAAGAAGATTTACCAATCAATGGTAGAATCTGAACTGTACTTCAATTATCTCGCGACCAGTGAAGATAACTTCCAGATCGACAGAAGGTTTTGTGAAGATTTTTACCCTGAGATCCTGCTCAAAAATGAGTTTGTCTTCAATGAATTTGAAGAACAAAGCATTTATTGGAACGATGATCTTGATTTTGTAGTTTCCATGGTAATAAAGACACTCAAAAAGTTCAGGGAAGAGAACAACATCAATGACCACCTCTCTTCTTTGTATAAGGATGAGGAAGATAGGGATTTTACTGTTAAGTTATTCAGGAAGACCCTTGCCAAGAATGAGGAAAACAGAAAGACGATCGAAACCTACACGAAGAACTGGGATGTTGACAGAGTAGCCACCATGGATATTCTGATTATGGAACTTGCTCTTACTGAGCTTACTGAATTCCCTTCAGTTCCCATCAAGGTGACATTAAACGAATACATCGAGTTGGCTAAGTATTACAGTACCCAACGAAGCAGCATCTTTATCAATGGAGTTTTGGATAGAATCACCAAAGATTTTAAAGAGCAGGGGAAAATTGTGAAAGAAGGACGAGGACTTTTGGAAGGATGATCAACAGATACTTCATGGCATTTTCTATGATTATGGCAATCCTGTTAATGGGTTGCAGGAATAAATCATCCAACCACTCCACCCCTTCCGTTTCAATCGACACCAACAAAAAAAAGGCACCCGGCAGGATTGAATTTACCAAAGAAATGCATAATTTTGGTACCTTGAAAGAGGGAGAAACGGTGGCCTATTCTTTTCAGTATAAGAACGGTGGGAGTTCCCCTTTTCGCTTGACAAAGGTAGAACCTACTTGCGGATGTCTGACCGTTCAATTCAGCAAAGAAGAGATCGTTTCTGGTGGCAGTTCTACCATTGAGGTGATTTTTCAGACGGCAGGAGAATGGGGAAATCAGGTTAAGTCCGTTGAAATTGAGACCTCAAACGGTGAAACCAAAACATTGACAATTGGCGCGTTTGTAGAAAATAAGAATTTTAATATGGATTTAAATAATTTAAAATGAGTACATTACTGTTCGTTATCGCTCAATCACAGCCACAACAAAGTATGTTGGGCATGTTTTTGCCTCTGGTATTAATTATTGTTGTCTTTTACTTTTTTATGATTCGTCCTCAGATGAAACGTCAGAAAGAGACACAAAAATTCAGGGATGCCCTCCAAAGGGGAGACAAGGTTGTCACGTCAGGCGGCATTTACGGAAGAATTGATGAGATTAAAGATCAAATCATCTATCTTGAGGTAGCACCTAATATTAAACTGAAAGTTGATAAAAGTGTGGTGCTTAAGGATATGACTGATGCTCCGGTAGCAAAATAATAGAAATGGCCGGGTTATCCGGCCATTTCTATTTTAAACGAGCCGGATTAAAAATTATACCGATGGAGCAAATTTGGGTAAAAAAAATATTCTTGTTCGTTAAACGTAAAGTCAAGAATTTCAGCTACCATAAGGCGCTTGTGTTTGTTGTCTGCCTGGCGCTCTCCTCGCTATTATGGTTGTTAAACAGTTTGGAAAAGCGTTATACAAGCAGAATCAGTGTTCCGGTAAATTATGTTGATTTTCCAAAGGATAAACAGCTTTCAAGTTCTCTCCCAAAGAATTTGGATTTAGTTGTTGATGCCTACGGATATACTTTGTTAAGCTACAATCTCAGGTTGGTATTTTCACCCATCTTGTTAAATGTCAGCGAATTGATTGACAATGCGCAGAACAGGGGAAACAGGTACAAGTACACAGTCCCGGCCATCAACCACAAAGAGGAGATTGAGAAGCAAATCAGTAGTGAGATAAGAATTCTGTCCATCAAACCAGACACACTTGTTTTCAATTTCAGTAAAATCATTTCGAAAAAGGTCAAAGTTAAACCCACATTAAAACTCAGTTTTGAAAGTCAGTACTCATTGGCTGGTGAACCAACAACTGTTCCTGATTCATTCCTGGTAAGCGGACCAAAAGATATTTTGGATACTTTAAAATTCATTCCGACAAGTTTTTATTCATTCACCAAATTAGCCCATCCAGTTGAACAGCGGATAACTATTCAACCACCGTCCGGGGTAAAATTAGACACCAAAGAGGTGAATTTAACCATACCTGTGGAACAAAACACTGAAGTAACCTTTGAAATTCCTATTCAGGTTATTAACAATCCTTCCGATATTAATATCAAGACGTTCCCAGGAAAAGTTAAGGTTACCTGCCGGATAGGACTCAGTAAATACAAAAAGCTGGATTACAGCACCTTCCATGCATTTATTAATTTTGAAAAGATCTCTCTTAAAGATCCACGATTGACAGTAACTTTCGAAAGCCATTCAAATGTTGTGTTGGCTGTAAGCTATTCTCCCAAGGAAGTTGAGTACATACTGGAACACTAAAAACAGAAGTTTATGCTGAAGGTTGGTATTACAGGTGGTATAGGAAGCGGAAAATCGACAGTTTGCCGGGTTTTCAGCGTATTGGGTATACCTGTATTCCAAGCCGATGTTGAAGCCGGAAGATTACAAAATGAAGATCCTAAAATTATTTCTGAATTGATTGGAATATTTGGACCAGAAATTTATTCCAAGGAAGGATTGTTAAACCGTAAGAAGCTGGCTTCCATTGTGTTTAATGACCGTGGACTACTGGAGAAACTCAATAGTATTATTCATCCTGCTGTGCATAGGGAATTTGAGAAATGGAGTGCCAGGAATTCAAATTTTCCCTATGTAATTTACGAAGCAGCCATCCTTTTTGAAACCGGAAACTACCGCAACTTCGATTTCACCATATTGGTTGTTGCTGATGAACAGGAACGAATTGAACGTGTTTCTAAAAGAGATCATTCAAAACCTGAAGATGTCGTGCAACGTATGAACAATCAACTGATGGACAAAGAAAAAATAAAAATGACTGATTTTGTTATAGAAAACAATGATAATCAGCTAATTATATCACAAATTTTAAAATTGGACCAACGTTTAAAGTCGAAGAGTCATGTTTGGAAAATGGATAGGTAGTAGTTTGGGATGGACACTGGGCGGTCCTATCGGTGCATTGGCAGGTTTTGTTTTGGGAACATTGTTTGATCTTTCCGAAAAATCAGATCCCAATACAAGAACATTTGGAAACGGAATACAGACGACACCCAATGATTACCTTTTCAGTTTGCTTGTTCTGGTTTCCGCAGTATTGAATGCTGACGGAAAGATCATGAAGTCAGAACTAAATTATGTGAAGGAATTCTTTAAAGCCAATTTTGGCGCGGAAGGTGCACAGAATGCCTTAAGGATACTTCAGGATTTGACAAAACAAAATATTCCGGTTGCCGATGTCTGTCAGCAGATAAAAAACTACATGGATTATCCAGGCAGGCTGCAACTTATTCATTTTCTTTTTGGTATAGCGGCTTCCGACGGTGAAATTCATCCCGATGAACTAAAATTAATCAGGCATATATCCATCAATCTTGGAATTTCAACGGCAGATTATACCTCTATTGAAGCCATGTTGATACCAAAGACTGATTGGGCCTATGATGTATTGGAATTGGTACCAACGTCCACTGACGAGGAGGTAAAAAAAGCTTATCGCAAAATGGCAGTGAAGTATCACCCGGACAAAGTAAGCTATCTGGGCGAAGAAATTCAACAAGCTGCAAATGAGAAATTTAAAAAGGTTAATGAAGCTTACCAACTGATTAGCAAAGAGAGAAATCTTTAGAGACTGTTTAAAATTTGTTTTTTTGTCCCGTTGGGGCAAAGTCATTAAGTTAAGAAAATATATTATGCGACTCTCAACAGATTGCTTCACACTTCGTGCCTGTCCCGATGAAAAATCGGGACAGGCAGTGTTCGCAATGACGGATCATTTTTTTGGAGGTGATGGTTGAGAGAAGGAGGCGGGCTGCGATTCTGCTATTACCGAAAACTGACGACCCGCCTCCTTCTCTCAACCATCACAAAATCAACAGCATACCGTCATTGCGAGTCAATTTTTTGGGCACAATGTGAAGATGACAGAAAATATTTGTGCATAATGAAGCTGTTAAATACATTTTTGCACCTATTTGATATTCAGTATATTACAAAATCTGTCATTGGTAGGAGGAACGACGAAGCAATCTGCTGATTAGTTAATAGGCTATCGCAGGCGGCAAAATTTCACAATCATTTGGAATTCAAACGACTAACTACTGAATGGAATGAGCATTTGATTGATCCAATCCTTCCTTTTGTTGAATATCCTATTTCACTGCCAAAAGTTGGAATATCTTCGAAGATAAATTATAATCCCTACAAATTAAACTATGAGGAGTTGGGTACCTTGTGGGTGGTTCGTTCTCTTTGCTTATCAGGACTTAAGACAATTCATAAAAAAAAAATATTTACCCGAACACATGTGAATTATGTAAATAATTTAAATGTTTATGTAACAATATCAGTAACCAAAGTATAGAACTTCGTCCCGTTGTGAAAATTAATTCGCGATGTAAAATAAAATGAAATGAAAAAGTTTAAAATATTGACGGCATTTGCAGTAGTCGCAGTAATGATGTTTGCTTCATGCAAAAAAGATACATCCAGTAGTTCCTCCACGCTTAGCATTAGAACCCAGGCAACCAATAAATCCTTTTCAGTTCTCAAGTCTGCATCCCTAGCCATTCCAGGTTTCGTATGGGATACTTGCTATATAAATGTATCCAAAATTGATTTTGAGGCAAAAAAGAAGGAAAGTGAAAACACTCAAGGTTCTTCCAGTATTGATTATGAGTGGAAAGGGATAAAAAAAATTGACCTGTTCAGTATTAATTCAGTTATTGGGGAAATCATTCTTCAACCTGGTGTTTATGAAGAAATATCACTGGAAATAAAAGCATACAAAGCCGATGCAGGCGCATCCCCTGTATTTTATTTATCAGGTACTTATGCAAATGCTACCGGAACTGTTATACCTATCCGGGTTATCGTAAATGAAGATATTGCGTTTAAAGCCGAAGCCGAAGGAGGGACCGTTCTAAATGCAGTTAATAATTATACAAGCCTGATCAACTTAAACCTGGCTTTGTTAATGAATGGTATACTGCAATCGGATCTTGATGTTGCTATGCTTACCAATGGAAAAATCGTCATAAGCAACACATCAAATATTTTGCTTTATAATAAAATTAAAGGGAATTTTAATTCAAGTGATCACGCTGAGTTTACTAAGGATTAAAGCCTGTCTGTAACGATAATTATAGGTACAGCAACCAGAGCATACACGGATTATCAATATTTTTTATATAAATTTGAAATAAATAAAAACTAAAATTGATCAATATGAAAAAGACACTGATGACTTTATCATTTCTATTATTGGCGATGGTAACATTTGCCGCGACTTTTGATCTTGGCATTAAAGCTGGGTGGAACAGATCAAACCTTACTTCTGATATGAGTACTTTTACGCCAAGTGCGAAATTAGGTTATAATTTTGGCGCCTTTGGTCGGTTCGGAGGTAGTAAACTCTACCTGCAGCCCGAATTTTTGTATGTTGTACAAAATGGTGGGTTTTCTGTTGGATCTACCACCGATGCCATAAAAATGAAGTCAATCCAGATCCCGGTATTGCTGGGATTTAAGGTGCTCGATCTTAAACTTGCCTCTATCCGCGCCTTTACTGGTCCAGCCATCTCCTTTCCTACCGGATACAAAAGCGATCAAAATCTCAAATACAATTTCAACAATTCTGTATGGGATTACCAATTGGGCGCAGGAGTCGATGTCCTGAATTTTACACTGGATATCCGTTACGCATGGGGGCTCTCCAAATCAATTAATACTTCCGACATAAGTTCTAACTTTCAACCCAAAGCAAACGCATTTACGGTATCTTTAGGTTTTAAAATATTCTAATAGAGCGTAATAAGCATAAAAAAAGCCGCATTTAGCGGCTTTTTTTATGCTTATTACGCTCTATCCTACGTATTCATCGCTCCGCAAACACTGATTACCTGTCCTGAAACATAGGAAGATAGATCGGAGGCAAGAAATAGTGCGACCTTTGCCACCTCCTCTGGCAGTCCACCCCTTTTCATTGGAATAGATGCTTCCCACTGTTTACGGGCATCCTCCGGTATTTTAGCAGTCATCTCAGTGATAATGAAACCCGGAGCGATTGCATTTGAACGAATACCCCTGGATCCCAACTCTTTCGCAATCGATTTGGTAAATCCTATGATACCGGCTTTTGATGCAGAATAGTTGGATTGACCAGCATTACCGCTCACCCCCACCACAGAACTCATGTTGATAATTGATCCGCCCTTTTGTTTTAACATCGTCATCTGGGCAGCTTTTGTGAAATTAAAAACCGATTTAAGATTTACATTGATCACTGCATCCCATTGTTCCTGCGTCATTCTCATCAACAAAGTATCCTTTGTGATGCCGGCATTGTTCACAAGCACATCGATAGCGCCAAAGTCCTTAACGATCTGCTCAACTACCTGAATGGTATCATCGAATTTTGAAGCGTCAGAAGCATAGGCTTTTGCCTTAACTCCCAAAGAAATTAGCTCATTTTCAGTCTCCTTAGCAATATCATCGTAAAAAAGATCCGTAAAAGCTATATTACAACCCTGTTGCGCGAACAGAACTGCAATGGATTTTCCAATACCCCGGCTAGCACCGGTAACAATTGCTGTCTTTCCCTCTAACAATTTCATATACAAATATTTAAATTAATTTAAAAGTGGTTTCTCATTTAGGAGTTTGTTTAACAATTTAATATATTCCTCCGCTGTTCTGCTGTATTTTGATTTAAACGATTTTTCAGCCCACTGAACGGCCACTTTCAAATCGCCATTCATTTCAGCGGCAAGAGCCAGATTGTATTCAATCATGCTTCTAAAACCGGAAGAGGTGGAGGTTGAGAATTTCATCCAAATCTTTTCAGCATCTTTCCAATAGTTGCTTTTTACATAAGCTAAAGCCCTGTCTGCCTCGCTATTGTTGGTAATAAAGTAATTTCTTTCCTGTTCCTGCCAGCCAGGTGAGATATATCCGGAAAGGGACTGTCCGTTTTCAATCGCACCACTTATAAGGGCATCTTTGATGGTTGGCAGTTCCTCATACGTTTCTTGCAGTGAGTTTCCGCTTCTTTCCCAAAAAATGGTGTCACTGACTTCAAAACTGGCAACTTTCAGTTTTTCGGCAGGTTGATACAACTTCCAGTTGGAATGATAGGCTACCTGAACAATAATATTGTATTGCCTGGTGGTTCCAATATCTGTAATTCTTTCATATCCAACCTGATATGATGTATTAACATTTTCGTAAAAGTTCTCCAGTGATAACAGGGCATCCGTTTTAAATTCAGTACAAATCTGTTTTACCTGTGCCAAATTAAGCGAAGGGGATTTGGTCGCGTATGAAAGATTGATATTTGGAAGATTTCTATGGACAGGAATAACAACATCGAATCTGCCTGATTCGTACAAGGCATTTCCAATGGTTTTCAGGGTGGTATCGGCGGCCAAACTGTCAAGCATTAGTTCATCCAAAACCAATTTCTTTCTAATAAATAAATTTTCAAGTGAGTCCTGATTCAAGTTTGAAAATGAACGGTTCATACTTCGGTTCATTAACGCTACACTCTGTATCTCATTTGATATGGGTTTTTGGGGAGGTACTGAAACCTGGATCGATATCTTACCCATTGAGACACAGGAAGTAAGCAGAATAAAAAAACCATAGGAGATCCAACGAAAATGACCAAAGATTAATCTCATACGCAATCTTCAAAAGAATTTTATTTCAGGTAACTTTTTACAAATAAACTAAATATTCATTGATCCTGTTCATCCTGAAGTATTAAAAAACCTGAAGAGATCATTATATTTGTCCATCCAAACATAGTCCCAATAAAATTTATCAAATGAAGATTTTCGTAAAACTCTCTCTGTGCGCATTTGTGCTTTTTTCGGCTTGTACTGTACAATATCAGCCAAAAATCACAGACAAAGAGCTCGCTTCCTCCATTAAAATACTTTCATCAGAAGAGTTTCAAGGCAGAAAGCCTGGCTTACCAGGCGATTCACTTGCGGCACATTTTATTGCCGAAAAATTCAGAAAATCAGGCATTAAAATGCTTTATAACAAAGGATATCAGCCAGTTAAATTAATAACTGGGTTTAAGTTTGGCAAGGAGAATCATCTTACTTCTGCCCAGCGAACTTTTGATTTGGGGGCGGATTATGAACCACTGTTTTTCTCAGCCAATAAATCGTTTGCCGGTAAATTGGCCGTAGCCGGATATGGCATGACTATTGCGACGGATAGTTTGAAATGGGACGATTATCAAAATTTTCAGGCAGAAAACAGTTGGGTACTTATTATTGATGGAGTTCCTGATCACCTGGCACAAAACAAGGAAATGAAGAAACAGAGCGATCTTCGTACCAAAGTTCTGAATGCCATTGACCACCATGCGGGTGGAATCTTAATTGTTACTCCGGATTTTAATACCAATGGGGCTGCTAAAGCGGCAATGTTTGACAAAAACAGCGCTCCCTATTCTGTTCCGGTCATGAAAATTTCTCAAAAGACTGCAGATCTGATCCTAGACAAGCAATTCAGCTTCACTGAAATTGAAAATAGAATCAAAAAAGATCAAAAGCCCTATTTCAAACAGACAGATATTGCTGTGCAAGGTGAGGCTTCTGTCCTTCCTAAAATCACTGTCACACAAAATATTGTTGGGATGGTTCCAGGCAGGGATCCAAAACTGGCTGAGGAGTTTATCGTTGTTGGGGCCCATTACGATCACCTGGGTTATGGCGGAGCAGGTTCAGGATCCAGAATGCCTGACACAGTTGCCGTGCATCATGGCGCCGACGACAATGCCTCCGGCGTTGCAGCAGTTATAGAACTTGCTCAAAAGTTCTCACACGAAAAAAACAACAAGCGTCCCATCCTTTTTGTAGCATTCACTGCTGAAGAATTTGGATTAATTGGTTCAAAAGCTTTTGTAAAAGAACCTCCTTTCTCTCTCAAAAAGGCTGATGCCATGTTTAATTTTGATATGGTAGGCCGCCTCGATTCAGCAAAGGATCTGACCATCGGCGGAGTTGGTACGGCACTAGAAACCAATACATTGGTTGACAGTCTTGTTCATGGATTCAACCTTAAAATATCCAAAGAGGGATATGGACCATCCGACCATGCTTCATTTTATGGGGAAAATATTCCTGTCATATATTTTACAACCGGCGTACATGACCAGTACCACACGCCAAAAGACACCTACGACAGAATCAACATCACAGGCGAAAAAATGATTACAGAGAGCACCTATCTGTTGATTAAGGAAGTAGCCAATCGTAGCAAAAGGCTGACTTACCAGGAGAGCGGACCGAAAGTTGGCATCTCCACACGAACAGATTTGAAAGTTTCTCTGGGCATCATTCCTGATTTTGCAGGAACAGAAAAAGATGGAATGCGCATAGATGGGGTTACACCAGGCAGACCTGCCTCGAAGGCCGGTCTTTTGAAGGGAGACATAATCATCGCGATCGATGGTAAAAAAGTAGGCAGTATTTACGACTACATGGCCAGAATGAAGGCCTATTCGCCCGGCCAGATCATCTCCGTCGATATCATGCGTGGAACCGAGAAGAAAGTATTCCTGGTTACGCTGTAATAGAAGTAATTAACGGGGGTAAATTAAACGATTAATTTACCCCCGTTAAACTATCTCAGGCCAGTCTGGGCAACAATTCAGTCAAAAATTTCCAGAATTTTCCGACCGAGGCGATCTCAATTTTCTCATCCGGAGAGTGAACGCCTCTGAGTGTTGGTCCAAATGAAATCATATCCAGTTCAGGGAATGTCTCCAGAAACAACCCGCATTCCAGACCTGCATGAATCGATCTGACTACTGGTTTTATACCAAAAAGCTCTTCATAACACTTTTTTGAAATATCCAGGGTTATCGAAGATGGATTTGGTGTCCAGCCACAGTAGCCTTCGCCATGCTTTACAGTGGCGCCGGCAAGTAAAAAGGTGGACTCCACCATTTGGTATATGTCCTGTTTTCCACTCTCCTTATCGCTTCTTTGACTTGTAATAATCTCAACAATAGATTCTTCCTTAAATTTAACACTCGCCAGATTGGTTGAACTCTCCACCAGTCCAGGCATCTTGGCGCTCATAGAATGGATCCCGTGCGGCAAAGCGTACAATAAGTTCACAAATTTAGTATTACTCTCCCGGGTCAATACAGAATCAGGCAAATCGGTGCTTTCCAGGACAAGTTTAAATTTCGGTTCCTTTCCCAACAGTTCATTTTCCATTTCCACCCTGAAATGGTTGATTTCAATGATCAGGTGTTCCTTCTTATCCTGTGGAACTATCAAAATGACATTTGCCTCACGCGGAATTGCATTGCGAAGATTGCCCCCATTAAACCGACCAATATAATATTCGCACGATCTATCTAATTGATATAGAAAGCGATTCAATAATTTAATGGCATTCCCCCTACCCTTTTCAATGTCATCACCCGAATGTCCTCCAAGCAATCCTGTTACACTAATTTTGAAGGCAACAAAATGGTTCGGAACCGTTTTTGTTTCGTATTTGAAGGTTCCAACCGAATCGATTCCTCCGGCACAACCAATAAATAACTCGCCTTCATCCTCCGAATCAAGGTTGAGTAAAATTTTCCCCTTCAGCATGCCTGATTGCAGCGCTTTTGCGCCGGTTAAACCGGTTTCTTCATCAACTGTAAACAACGCCTCAATAGGTGGATGTCTAAGGCTATTATCGGCCAAAATAGCTAAAACCGCTGCCATTCCTATGCCGCAATCTGCTCCCAACGTTGTATTTCGAGCCCTAACCCATCCGTTTTCTACAATTGGAACAATTGGATCCTTGAAAAAATCATGGTCAATACCTTGATTCTTCTCACACACCATATCCATGTGCGATTGCAAAACAACAATGTTTCCTTGCTCCAGCCCATTCGTGCCACTCTTTTTGATCACCAGGTTTCCAACTTGGTCTTTACGGATCTCCAACTGATGAGAGGCAGCAAAACTTTCAAGGTATTTTATAATCTTTTCCTCCCGTTTAGACGGACGTGGCACCTGACAAATTTCATTGAAATAGTGCCAAATGGAAGAAGGACTTAATTCTTTTAAACTATTCATATAGAAAAACTTATTCTATTTAAATTAAAGTAACACATAATAACAAGAACGATATATGAGAGAAAAATCCCTATTCTCCAAAGATAGGTTAAACATCCCTGACTATCAACAGTACAAGAAAATATTGGCGTATTTGCCATCATTCTTTCCATTCGCAAAATGGAAAGAATGATCAAATATTTTACTGACAATTTCTCCTCATTTCTGCCCCAATCCAATTTTTTAATTTACTTTTGTAGTGAATAGGTGCCGCACGGCTTAATTGGGAATCCGGTGAGAATCCGGTACAGTTCCCGCTGCTGTAAGCCCGATCCTGCAAGGGATAGTACGTTTTTGATCATTGATCCACTGTTTGTTCTCAAATAAACGGGAAGGAGATTAAGAATCGGGATAAGTCAGAAGACCAGCCATTCACAATTTAAGCTTTCGGGATAAAAGCGTGCAGGCGAATGACAACCAGTTGTTTCTCCTCCTGTAGGCTTAAACATTTAATTTATTAGATCACAGTGGTTCGAAGAAAACAATATTCGTTTCTCGAGTCGGTCCCTGAGCGTAGCCGAAGGGTTCGATTTTCGATTCGGTCCCTGAGCTTGTCAAAGGGTTCGATTTCGGGATCGGTTCCAGAGTGTAGTCATAGGGTTCGATTTTCTGGTCAATCATTGGAATGGCCTGAGTATTTCATCTCAATAATTGCTATCTTAGTCATAACATTTTCTATTTCTGCATGTTCCAAAGAATCGGCAACCACCGATGAATCGGTTCAAACAACCAACCAGTCGCCCTATATTGCCAAAGTATTCGATTACCAGTATGGGCCAGGGCAACACGCGTCGCTCGTCCCTCCCAATGAGAAATGCAATGCTTTTATTGGTGAGCCCTGGACCAACGGAAAATCATTTACCTACCTGGGCGGTTGGGGTGGGTATATCATCGCAGGATTTGATCATGCAGTAAACAATACGAATGGTCCTGATATTGCAGTGTACACACAGCCTTCGGTCGGCTCTGAGCCAGGTGTCGTGTATGTGATGGCTGATACCAACAACGATGGCCTTCCCAACGACGGCCCATGGCTGGAACTCAAAGGAAGTGAATACAACAATCCGGAAACTATTCATAATTATCAGGTTACCTATTTCAAACCAGGCACTTCCGGCTACGTAACCTGGAAAGATAACCTAGGTAAAGAGGGCACACTCGTTCCGCAATTCGGAACCGGAAGCTGGTGGTGGGGCGGATACGGCGATAAAACCTCCGTGACCTTCTCCGGCGAGAAATTGCCCAATGCATACGCCAACACTTCGAAAGATCCCACTATCCAACTTTGGATGCCCATTAGCGGGTTATTCAGGTTTGGGTATGCTGAATGTTATGACAATGAGGATTATAACGTCAAGTTGAAGGCTAATTTCTTTGATATTTCTTCGGCTGTCGATGCGGCAGGAGTACCGGTCAACCTTTCAAAAGTTAATTTTATCATGGTTCAGAGCGGAGTCTTCCAAATTGCAGGCTGGTTAAATGAAATATCCACCGAAATAAGTGGTGCGGCAGATATTCACCTATTGGACAAAAAAAGCTATTGATGAGACTTTTGCTCCTCAAATTGGTTTTGGTCTTAAGCATCCTTCCTTTTTGCGAAGAAATGAGGGCACAATCGCTGAAGGATACCCTCCAATTGCAGACAATTCAAATTCTTGGTAGAAAAGTATCAAACAAATTCAATGAAACCAGGTCGGAAGTTGATTCAATAACACTCGTCAGATCAAGCTCTGTAAGGCTTTCAGAACTTCTTTCCCAGAATACTCCCATTTTTATCAAAGAGTATGGAAGAGGTGCGATGGCAACAGCCTCCTTTCGTGGAACGGCCCCATCGCACACGAAAGTAAGCTGGAATGGCTTGGAATTAAACTCTCCCATGCTGGGAATGGTCGATTTCTCTTTGATTCCTGTCTATTTTACGGATGAAGTGAAGGTGCTTCACGGATCATCTTCCATGACAGAGTCTGCAGGGGCTTTGGGCGGTACCATTCGTCTCGATAACAGGGCAAACTGGAGCAATACCCTATCGGGAAAGCTTTTAAGCAGCTATGGGAGTTTTAAAACATTTGATGAGTATGCCCAGCTCAGCATTGGAAACAGAAAAGTTCAGTCAAAAAGCGCATTTTATTACAATTCATCCCAGAATGACTTTCCTTTCGTGAACAAGTTGAATGCGACGATTGATCCACAAACCAATCAGTACATTTATCCCTTTGCGACCAATAAAAATGCCGGTTACCTTAACTATGGGCTTCTGGAGGAGTTATACTTTCAAGCTGGCCCAAACAATTCGTTGTCTGTCAAGAGTTGGTTACAGCACAATGAGCGGAGTATACCGCAATTGCTTACCAATGAAAGCAATGAGCAAGCGAATATCAACCGGCAAACGGAAAATGCCCTTCGTTCGGTGGCAGAATGGAAGCATTATGGCTCAAAGGGCCGGTTATCAGTATTGTCTGCCTTGAACTTGCAAAACTCCTCCTATAAGCTTGAAAACAAGGTTAGCGGGGCTTCTGATCAGGTTGTTGTAGATGCAGATTCTAAAATAACCTCCTTTGTCAACAAATTTAGTTACCGTTATCAATTCGACGAAAAACTTGCCATTGAAACAGGATTCCATGCCAGTTTGCACCATGTGCTCAATGAAAATTCAAAGACAACCACCAATCTGTCAGGATATGACAAGAGCAGATTAGAAAATTCCATCTATGCCAGGATTGAAAAGCAGTTTAGTGCCAACTGGAATGCTGTTTTGATGATACGGGAGGAAGTAATTGATTTCGCCCACAAAGGATTCCTGCCGCTGCTAAGGATTAATTATCAGCCAGATCCTGCAAAATCGTTCGTTTTTTCAGGCTCCGCAGCGCAAAATATCCATTCTCCCACGCTCAACGATCTTTATTACCTTCCGGGAGGAAATCCTCTGTTAAGATCTGAAAAAGAAAACCTGCTCGATTTTGGGGCAGTCGATGAGTTTATTTTTGGAAATAGCAGGCTTCATACCGGAATTTCAGTTTATCGTTCAAATGTCAGTGACTGGATCATCTGGCTACCTACTTTTCAGGGCTATTGGGAGCCGTTTAACATTGCAAAGGTTGTTAGCCGCGGTATAGAGGCAAACGTGGCGTGGAACGGGCAATTTAGTTCCTTCCGGTATGCAGTAAAAGGAAATTACGCATATACCAAATCGGTCAATCTGTCGGAGAATAGTCCGGCATACGGTAAACAACTGCCTTATATCCCTGAAAATTCTGCCAATGTAAACGTCAATCTCTCCTGGTCTAGTTTCCATGTAGACTGGATGTGGAATTATTACAGCAAAAGGTACACCACCACCGCCAACAGTGAAGATACGATCTCTGATTACCTTTATCCTTATTTCATGAACAATCTACTGGTCGGAATTACTTTTCCCTCCATGAAAAACAGATTGACGTCCGAGTGTAAAGTACTGAATATCTTTAATGAAGACTATCGGACTGTACTCCAGCGACCAATGCCCGGAAGAAATTACCAACTCGTGCTGCGCTATGATTTTTGAACCAGGAAATATGACCCTCAGGAGTTTATCTCTTTTACTGCTGTTTGGCCTCTTAGCCGGCTGTATGAAAGATGATGCCTGGATCAGGGAACATAGGCAACAGGAAAACGTTCAGATTCCTACAGGAGCTGTGTTTGTAGTCAATGAAGGGAACTTCATGTATGGGAATGCAACCCTCTCATCATACGATACATTGAAAAGGGCGGTACAGAACGATCTTTTCTACAAAGTTAACGGATTGCCATTGGGCGATGTGGCCGAATCGATGACCATTTGGAATTCGAAAGGGTATATTGTGATCAATAATTCTGGAAAAATCTATGTGATTGATGTCGCAAACGGAAAATACACAGGAAAAATCACTGGATTGACCTCGCCCAGGTTTATCCATTTCATCAACAACCAAAAGGCCTATGTAACAGACCTGTATGCAGGTAAAATTTTCATTGTGGATCCAACGACCAACCTTGTAACCGGATCAATCCCTTGCCCTTCGCACTCATCTACCGAGGAGATGGTGCAATTCGGGAACCTGCTGTTTGTCACCTGCTGGTCGGGAGATAAAACCGTACTGGTCATTGATACCGAAAGGGACCTTGTCGTTGCTGAAATTGCCACGGGTCTGCAACCATGCGGACTGGTTTTGGACCGTTACAACAAGATCTGGGTACTCTGCCAGTCCCTGCCGGGAAATAGTTCCACCAACTTAGCCATGCTGCAAAAAATCGATCCTGCTACCAAAATGATCGAAAAGAGTTTTGGATTTCCTGCTACCGCGAAACCGGTAAAACTTGTAATAGACGGACCTGGCGAAAATTTGTTTTTTCTGTTGGGCAATGATGTCCAAAAAATGTCGGTTCTGGCTGATCAATTGCCCGACAAGCCCTTCCTGGCGCTCCAATCAAAATTGTTGTACAGTTTAGGCGTTGATCCCCACAATGGGAATATTTACGTTGGCGATGCGCTGGATTACCAGCAATCAGGCATTATCTCCCGCTTTTCCTCCTCCGGCAAACTTCTGGATACGTTTAAATCAGGGATTATACCGGGGAGATTTTGCTTTCAATAATGTGACCCCTCGGCTCCGCTCGGGGACCCGGTTCTCTTTGATATTTTTGCCCTTCGGCTCCGCTCAGGGCAACGTCGTATGAAACAGATCAACACCTAGTCAGTTTGCGGTTGAGAAATGTCTTTCTATTGAGAAATGCCGACTTTATGCAAAGAAATGAGCATAGATTGGCATTATACTAGAATTTCATGGCAAAAGCCACTCCCCCTCCGTTTTGATAGATCGTGGGAACTACTACAGCCGTTGACATTTTACCCCATTTGTAGCGGTGTGTCAGATAGACCAGCTTCACTGAAGCAATGCCGATCCCGGCTCCTATCAGCACATCAGATGCCCAGTGGCGGTTGTTGGCTACGCGGAAAAAACCTGTCGCGGTTGCGCACAGATAGCCACCAACACTTATCCAGGGGGAGGTTTCGCGGTATTCCATATCAAGCAATGTTGCAGAAGCAAAGGCCTGGGCTGTATGACCCGAGGGCATGGTATTGTCGGTGCTACCATCCGGGCGCATGTCATGAATAAAATGTTTCATGGAAAAGACAATGGCAGTCACCAGCAATTCAGACTTGGCGGTAATGATCGCCTGGTTCAGAAAATCACTTTTGCTCTTCACTCCTGCCATTTTAAGGCCGAACATGGCAGCAATGGGTATAAACTGAAGGTAATTATCGGCCGAAGTCCTGAAGCCATTCAATTGCCCCTGAATATGTTGCTGTATCCGCTCCTTGCTGAAAAGCGTATGTGACGGAAGGGATTCCACGATGACGCCTGTTGCAACAAGTGATATTGGAATAACTGCCGATATATGCGGAGAATTACCATAGCGGGCAGAGTTGCCGTTCACCTTCGCACTGTCTGATGGACTGATGTGATAGGAATAGAAGGAAGTTGCTGATGGGTATTGTGCGGAAACAGTTCCACCAATAAACATCAGAAGGATTAGAATAATTGATCTTGTCATTTTTAATAAGAATTAAAACCCTTTTGGTGTCCTTTGTGTTAACCTTTGTCCCGCATATGAGGGATCGTATTGAAAACCAAAAATATAACCACCAAGGTCACAAAGGTTAACACAAAGGAAGCACAAAGTATTTTGTTACCTAAAC
>JAPLDT010000071.1 GCA_026391315.1 Bacteroidia bacterium | reverse complement strand
TGTGCGGGTACGGCTTTGTCGTGAGTCCTGCGCTTATCTCTTCTCGTACTGGAGTGTTTGTGCTTAGGATGTGCCATTTTTAATAAACTTTACTTTAATTACCAATAATTTTTTTTAACTCATTCCATCTTGGGTCATCCGCTTCATCTAAAGATTTGCCATGGTGTCTGAGCTCTTCCAGTTTCTTGATCATAACCGGATCACACAAGGTTTTTCCATCTTCTCCATCGGGGTGAATTCTCCGGATGGGCAAACTTAAAATCACGAATTCATAGATATACTGCGCAATTTCAACCTCAAAGGCGGTCGGATGAAGATAAATCAATTCGGCCTCATCTTCGATCGGTTTTTCACTGAATTTGACCAACAGCTTTCTCTTACTCTCAACATGATAACTAAAATTCTCCAGACAACGGTCGCAGACCAACTCAACGACTCCGTCAATAATGAAAGTCAAACTTAAATAGGTAGAGCGTTTTTCAAGTTCTACCGCAATCTTTAACTCACCTTTCTCAACTTCCGAATTCTCAAATTCTGCAAAGAAGCGATCATCGACCGTAAAATCAAACTGATGCTTTCCCTCACTCAATCCTGAAAATGGAAGAGTGTATTGCGAAAGGTAATTCATAATTATCCCTGTTAAAAAGCTTGGCAAAGGTATATAAAAATATTATACAAAACGGAAATGAATCAATTGGGAAATGTGAAAATGTAAAAATGTGGAAATTGAGGGGGTGATTTGGGCGAGAATCATGAAATGATCTGACCGGCAAATAATTTTCACATTTTCACATTTCCTAATTTTAACATCAGCATCTTCCTGACTGTCTGGCAGATGCCTACCGTATCAAAACCGCATTCATGGTAAAGCTCTTGTTGCGTTCCCTGTTCAATGAAACGATCCGGGACGCCTAACCGGACTACTGATTTAGACAATCCTGCTGAGGCAAAATATTCAAGAACGGCACTTCCGAATCCACCATTTACCAGACCATCTTCAACGGTAATGATGTGGTCAAAGCGTGAAGCTACTTCATCCAGAATTGCAGTATCGATTGGTTTAACAAACCGCATGTCGTAATGAGCAACATGGATGTTTTCGTCTGCTAAAATTTTAACGGCTTCAGAAACAAAATTTCCGGGATGACCAATAGAGAGAATTGCAACCGCATCACCATCTGATATTTTGCGTCCTTTGCCTACCTGGATTTCAGTAAAATCAACTTCCCACTCACTTAATACTCCCCGACCACGTGGGTAACGAATGGCAAAAGGGCCTTTGTTGGGAAGCTGTGCCGTGTACATCAGGTTTCGAAGTTCGAGTTCATCCATTGGTGCAGAAACGGTCATGTTGGGGATATTGCGCATGAAGCATAAATCAAAAACACCGTGGTGAGTAGCACCGTCTGCACCAACTAGTCCGCCACGGTCCATGCAGAAGACAACATTCAGTTTTTGAAGAGCCACATCGTGGATAATCTGATCATATGATCTTTGCATGAAAGATGAATAAATATTGACAAACGGAATCTTTCCGGAAACTGCCATTCCTGCTGCAAAAGTCACGGCATGAGGCTCTGCAATACCAACATCAAATGCCCTTTCCGGCATCTCTTCCATCATGATATTCAATGAACAGCCGCTGGGCATGGCTGGTGTAATACCCACAATATTTTTGTTTTTTCTGGCAAGTTCGAGCATCGTCTGGCCGAATACAGCCTGATATTTTGTTCCTTTTGAAGAAGAATCAGGTTCATTGAAAATTTCTCCCGTTATCCGGTCAAACTTACCTGGAGCATGCCATTTGGTCGCATCATTTTCGGCAGGTGTAAATCCTTTCCCTTTTTTGGTAAGTACATGCAATAGTTTCGGACCTGGAATATCTTTGAGGTCATGAAATATTTTGGTAAGAGCGATCACATCATGCCCATCAACAGGACCGAAATACCGGAACCCTAATGCTTCAAAAAGATTGCTGTCATTGAATACAATCGATTTTACGGCATGCTGGTGTCTCCTCAGCCACGATTGCATTTTTCTGCCTGCCCTTCTGAAATGTTTGAGCAACTGCCAAACTCCCGACCGAAGGTTGTTGTATGCCTTTGAGGTTTGCATCCTTACAAAATACTTGCTGATTCCTCCTACGTTGGGATCAATCGACATATTGTTGTCATTCAGGATGACAAGAAGATCGGCATTGACCCCTCCGGCGTTATTCAGTCCTTCAAAGGCCTGACCACCAGTCATGGAGCCATCTCCAATGACGGCAATCACTTTCCGGTTTTTATCACCGTTTAGTTCAGTGGCAATAGAGATTCCAAGCGCTGCAGATATTGAGGTCGAAGAGTGCCCTACGCCAAACGCATCATATTCACTCTCCGACATATTTGGAAATCCACTGATCCCTTTGTATCGTCTGTTGGTATGGAATTGTTTTCTTCTTCCGGTCAGGATTTTGTGTCCATAGGCCTGGTGCCCCACGTCCCAGATCAATTTATCGTATGGGGTATTGTAAACATAGTGCAAGGCAACTGTCAGTTCAACTACTCCCATACTGGCTCCAAAGTGACCGGGATTGCATGAGGATTCCTGTATGATCAAATCCCTTATCTCGGCACAAACTTTGGGCAAATCCTTTTCTCTAAGTTTTTTAAGATCAGATGGGTAGTCAATATTTTCAAGCAATTTTGCCATTCACACCAAACTTATTTTGGAACTGGGATTCAAATTGATAAACAGGCAACAAAGATAGACTTAAATAGTTTATTTGACCGACCATACACTTTTTAGGGTGTGGGCCTCCAATGACTCGACAAAAAGCTCTCCGCCTTGCGTATAAAGTGAAACAAGTGCTGATACCCGATTCTCCATGGTTGGCAAATATTTCAATGGAGGACCTGTCAAATAAAATTTCCAGCTCAATTTTCCCATCTATAGGTTCGAGTGGCATTTTGACTCCGTTCACATCCAGAATTTTTTTGGCAGTGTCATAGTGGATATCCGTTCCGCTACCGGTTTTTCCACTGCGAATGATAAATCCAAAGCTATCTGAGCTTTTAAGTTGCACAACGGCATTAATTCTAACAGCATCCCCTTTCATCCCGCTCAAAAGATTTCCTTTTATTCCTGGAATCAGATTCTTCTCTTTTTTGCGTATCTCCTTGTCATTGAGGGTGGATATTGTCTCAATTGGTTTTCTGCATAGGACTGTCCCTTTCTTCGTTGATCGTAAAGTCAATTCAGTGGGGAAGCTCATCTGACCATTGAAAGCCATATCCGGGAACTCTCCTCCTCTCATCCACGCTATTTGAATTACTTTTCCATTGGGTGCATTAAAAAGCGTTTGTGCGGCATAAAAATTCTTTCCAAAATCGAGTTTTTGAATATTCGTCTCCGGTTTGAAAGTGTACCCGTCGAACTTTCCAATTTTGTATTCTCCCTCGCCACTGAGTGCTACCCATTTTTTTTCACTACTGCTTCCTTCTACTGCTCCTTCAAAAATATCGGGGCACTCGCCGAACCCTTCCAAATGACTGCTGTATTTCCAATGCAACAGATCAGTTGAGTTATAGAATGAGATGCCTCCTTTTTTGACATTGTCGCCTCTGCTGCGGAACAAAGCCAATATCCATTTCCCGGTAGGGGCGTGGAAAAATACTTTTGGATCACGGGCATTCCCTCCCGGATTTGAAATGATCGGATTATTAGCATATTTATTCCATGTCATCCCTTTGTCCTGACTAACTGCCAGATTTTGGTTTCCTGTACTGTCTGAATAAAAGATAAGCATCGGTCTCTCATCTTTTCTTTGTAAGCCGCTTACATTCAGTGAGTCAACAATTGCACTACCCGACATGGGAGGAGAAGAAATAAGACTTGCCGTATTCTCCTCCGGGATGAAAGCAAAAGGTAAATGTTGCCAGTGGACGAGATCTTTGCTTACTGCATGACCGAGTTGGTCATCGAATATTTTGTTGTTAATTGAAACATTGTGGTAGAAAAGATGGTATTCACCTTTGTAAAATGCAAACCCATTGGGCTCAAAAAGCCAGTTTTTTTCTGGGGAAAAATGGAATTGCGGCCTGTATTTTTCGTTGAAAGGTTTTTTATCTGACTTTGCCGAAATTAACAGGCACAGTAAGAATAGTGAATATAATAATTGCTTCATAAACCAGGGAGTTAAGATTCGTTCACATTCGTTAAGGAATTTTTCAAATATACGGTTATTACGAAAACATTAGCCGAAGAGCTTTCATAAATCTTCAACGGATAAAATCTTACTTTTGCCACTGGAGATAAGTGCCTAAAATTCCTAAAGTGAACTAAAGTGCCTAAAGTACTTGTGGCATATGGTTAATTTGTGCGGGAACCGGAACTTTAGGCACTTTAGGTACTTTAGCGCACTTTAGGCACTTCTATAAAAGAGAGTATGAAGAATAAAATCGAAATAATGGCTCCAGTTGGTTCCTATGAATCTCTGATGGCAGCCATACAAGCCGGTGCAGGCTCTGTTTACTTTGGCGTTGAGCACCTCAATATGAGGGCGAGATCGGCCAATAATTTCACCTTGGAAGACTTGAGGGAGATTGCCAAACGAGCCGGAAAGGCAGGAGTAAAGACCTATCTTACAGTCAATACAGTTGTTTTTGATGAAGAGTCAGAGACGCTGAAAAGGATCATCCAAGCAGCCAAAGAGGCAGGTGTATCAGCGGTAATCGCCTCCGATTTAGCGGTCATTCTGACCTGCAGGGCTTTCGGCATGGAAGTCCATATATCTACGCAGCTGAACATTACCAATTACGAGACAGTGAAGTTCTATGCCCAGTTTGCCGATGTGATGGTGCTGGCACGTGAAATGAACATCGGCAGGGTATGGGAGATCTCCAACAAGATCAAAGCGGAAAATCTGCGCGGTCCGGGCGGTGAGTTAATCCGACTGGAGATGTTTGTGCACGGAGCATTGTGTATGGCCACTTCTGGCAAGTGTTATCTCTCCCTGCATGAGATGAACTCTTCTGCTAACCGTGGATCCTGTATGCAAAGCTGTCGTCGGGCATACACTGTAACTGACAAGGAGACAGGAGCGGAACTGGTGGTCGACAATGAATACATTATGTCTCCCAAAGACCTTAAAACCATTCATTTCCTGAATAAAATTCTGGATGCAGGCGTTACTGTCCTTAAAATTGAAGGACGTGCCAGAAGCGCCGATTACGTGAAATGTGTCGTTGAATGCTACCGCGAAGCCGCCGATGCCTATTTGGAGGGAACTTTTACAGAAGAAAAGATTGCAGATTGGGATACCAGGTTGGCTACAGTTTTTAACAGGGGCTTTTGGGATGGTTATTACCTGGGTCAACGTCTGGGAGATTGGAGCGGAAATTATGGGTCATTGGCCACAAAAAGAAGAGTTTATCTTGGGAAGGTGACCAACTTCTTCACCAACATCAGCATAGGAGAAATTAAGCTGGAGACCGGTCCTCTGCATCCCGGGGATGAGATTCTGATTACCGGACCAAGCAGTGGAGTGATGCAAACCATCGTTGAGGAGGTAAGGGTTGAGATGAAACCGGTGGATGAAGCGCCAAAAGGTTCTTACTGTTCGGTATCGGTTCCATCCAAAGTCAGACGCTCGGATAAGGTGTATAAAATTGTGGATGCTTCTCAGGTAAAATCACAATAGTTTCTGTCAAATTTCCGGTTCGATTATATTTTTTGCAAACACGCCATATCCTTCATAAAATATTATTTTTACGATGGAATAGTTTGTCAATTATGGGGAAGCGGATGTTGTTTTTTATCACGCTTGTTCTGATCGCAGGGATTTTTGCCGGGTGGTACTTCTTTGCCAAGGAATCA
>JAPLDT010000093.1 GCA_026391315.1 Bacteroidia bacterium | reverse complement strand
AATTGATCGTAGATAATCAAGAAAAATATAGAGAAGAAAAGATTAGAAAATTGGAAAAACAATTAACTCGATTAAAACAAGCATCATAAAATACACTGTAAGTCAAATGATTACAAAAGAGTTATATAGGAGGACGCAAAGCAAGACGCAAAGAAACCGGAACCTAACTTTGCGCTCTTTTGCAGTTTTTCTTGGCGTCCTTTGCGTGAAAATACGGAGTTACATAAGAGAGATAAAACGATGAGACGTACCATTGCGATAATACTATTCGTTCTTGTGACCCTTCCCGGACAACAACTTCGGTCGCAAACCCCTTTCAATCGCGGTGTAAACCTGACCGGCTGGTTTCAAACTTCCGGTACCAAACAGATACAATTTACCAAATACACCAAAAAAGATTTTGAAAACATAAAGAGTCTTGGCTGCGACGTGATCCGACTCCCCATCAATCTGTTTTATATGACGGATGGGAAGCCGGATTATACAATCAATCCGCTCTTTTATGACTTTCTCGATCAGGCAATTGATTGGGCTGAAGAGTTGAACATCTATCTCATGCTCGACAACCACACCAGTGATGATCTGGCTAGTAAAAACCCCGATCTGGAGACCATCCTGGCCAAAGTCTGGAAACAAATGGCCAGTCACTATAAGAATCGTTCCGGTTATCTTCTGTATGAAATTATGAACGAGCCAAACGGAATAACAACAGCTGTCTGGGGGAAAATTCAACAAACGGCCATCGATGCCATCCGGAGTATGGATGCCAAACATACAATCGTGGTAGGTCCTTCAGGTTTCAATACCTACAACGAATTAAGCCAGTTGCCTTATTATACCGATACCAATCTGCTCTATACATTTCATTTCTACGATCCCTTCTTGTTTACCCATCAGGGAGCCACATGGGTCACACCCTCCATGGCACCGCTGGCCAATGTCCCGTTTCCTTACGGGGCCGGGCAGATGCCTTCTTTACCCACCGAACTGATTGGCTCATGGATAAACAGCGCCTACAACAACTACCAGCAAGATGGCAATGTTGCCAAAATCAAACAGCTTATTGATGTGGCTGTTACTTTTAAGAACAACAGAAAAGTGCCGGTTTTCTGCGGTGAATTTGGGGTTTACATGAAAAATAGCAACGATGCATTCCGGGTATCCTGGTACAATGAGGTACGAAAATATTTGGAGGAGAAGGCCATTCCATGGACAATTTGGGATTACCAGGGTGGATTTGGACTTTTTCAAAACGGAACGGATGCCCTGTTTGACTACAATCTGAACATTCCCATGGTCAAAGCGCTTGGTTTGAATGCCCCTGTCCAGAAGATTTTCGAGATTAAACCGGATTCGGTGGGGTTTCCGGTTTATACGGATTTTATCTGCGAGAAAATCTTTGAATCAAGCAATGCGGGAGGTGGGACCATCGACTACTATTCTACCACTGAACCCAACAACGGGAAATATTGCATTTACTGGACCGGCACTGCACAATATGGATACATTGGTTTTGATTTCATCCCCAACAAAGACTTGTCGAGGTTAGTCGCGAACAATTATGCCGTCAGCTTCCTGGTAAGGGGAAACACACCCGGCACCAAATTTGACATCCGGTTTGTGGACACCAAAACGGCCGATCCCATGGATCATCCCTGGCGGATGGGTTATACCATTGATGAGACAATAGCTACCTGGGACGGGAAATGGCACAAAATATATATTCCACTCAAAAATTTTAAGGATCAGGGCGCCTGGGACAATGGTTGGTTTAACTCCATTGGCGCTTATGACTGGAAGGCAACAGATAATTTCCTCATCGTTTCAGAACAGGGTGATTTGAAAGGAAGGGCCTTGTGGTTTGACAACATTTGTCTTACGAACAAGGATACTTTGCAAATATACAATTCTACAATTACCAGCGTTCCGGTTATACCGCAGACAGACAACCGGATTGCTGTGAATGTTTACCCCAATCCGGCAAGAAATTATGTTACCATTGATTACAAAATTAATTTCACAGAAGATGTCAGCATTGACATCTTTAACATGAACGGTCAAAAGGTGAAAACGCTATTGCGTAGCCGTCAATCACCCGGAATATATACCATAACGTGGGATCTCCATGACATCAAAGGCGTAAACAATGTAAGCGGAATATATCTATGCAGGATCTCCTTGTCCGGAAAAATTTTCACCAGAAAGATATCATTCATTTAGTCCCTCGCTGTCAGAAGAACCTTGGCCAATGCAATAATCTAAGTAAAATTTATTCCTAATAAAAAGTAGGGTAAAACGCCTTTCATACGGTAATAGGTAAACAACAAATTATTATCAGATGAACGACATATCCGTTATAATAGTCAACTACAAGGGGGGAGAGAGTCTTACAAGATGCCTTCAATCTCTTCAAAACATTCAGGATAATCGCTTTACTTTTGAAGTCATTGTAGTTGATAACCAGTCGAATGATGGCAAAAAAGCCGAATATATCAGATTGTTTCCTCATTTTATTTTTGTTTCCAACACGGGAAACAATGGTTTCGCCAATGGATGTAACCTCGGTGCTTCCTACAGCAAAGGAACCAATTTGTTGTTTCTGAATCCGGATACAAATGTTAACGCTGATGCACTCTTCGATATGCTGGAAGAAGTTCGGGTCAGGCCTGATTATTCCATTGTATCATGTAGTCAGATCAGGGAAAACGGTAAAGTTGACCAGCCCTACGGACTATTTTTAACCCTTTTTACTTTAACGGGATGGCTGCGTGCAATCAGGAAAGTATTTGACGGGGGCATTGAGAAATCGGTTGGGCAGACCAAGCATTATATCTATCCCGACTGGGTATCAGGTTCTGTCGTCATGATCCGAAAGGATAGTTTCGTCAGACTTGGCAAATGGGATGATGATTTCTGGATGTATTACGAAGATGTGGATTTGTGCCGTCGGGCCAAACTCAGGCATGGCGAAGTCGTTACGCTGAAAAACGCGGAAGTCGGGCATTTGCACGGGGGATCTTCACGCTTAAACAAGGAGATTACCGTGATGACCAAAACAGAGGTTAATATTTCCAGACATGTTTATATCGCGAAACATGAGATGAAGGAACAAGCTTTTTATATGCATCTGGTTCTGATAATTAACAATCTTGTGTTGGGATTAATTCCTGCCTTATTTGGAATGATTTTCTTCTTTTTCAAACGGTGCAATATCTGTACGCTTACTTACATTAAACTGGTAGGTTATTACCTCCATGTTATTAGGTTAGGAATTTGGATTAGTCCCAGATCAATAAACTATGTGCCATGGGAGCAAATCGCTGAACAACGTAATGCATATTCGGAATAAAAAGAGGCTCATCAAATGGAGTGGTAAGTGATTTTTAACTTTGTTTTTCGATAGGAAATTTGTTCAATCTCTAAAGAGCTTAGATAGTGCACTATCCGGTTTTAGAGGTTGAAGTGTGTGGAGACCGGGTTTTGAGAGTAAAAAACCTTTTTGTAGTTTAGGGCTTCCAAGAAACAAAGGATGAAACGCATTTTAACGACGTTCGTAACTATATTTACTATCGATCGGGCAATAAAGAGCAGGCAATTGAAGTAGCTCAGGAGACCTTTGTGACTTTGTGGGAGAAGAAAAAGCAAATTGAAAATTTAAACATCAAAGCTTTGTTGTATAAAATTGCAGGTGATATTTTTATTAACCAACACAGACAACGGAAGGTCCATATGAAATTCAGAGCTAAAGCAGTAGATGAAACATTTGGAGAAAGTCCGGAAGAGTTGGTAAGTTTCAAAGAGTTGAGCAGGAACTATGAACTCGCTCTTGAAAAATTGCCAGAAAAGCAGAGAACAGTTTTTCTAATGAGCAGAATGGATGGGTTGAAATATTATGAAATTGCTGATAATCTTGGCTTGTCAGTAAAGGCAGTTGAAAAAAGAATGAAGCATGCCCTGGACTTTATAAAGGAAGCAATAGGCTACCAACAATGAGCAAAGAATTAAAAACAAAAATTAGCGAAAAAGAGAATATCGGCCTCTTTCCTGAAATTGATCTGGATTTCCCGGTTTCAAAGGAAGAAGTATGGAATAATCTGATGAACATGATGGATCGGCCAAAACAATCCGGTCGTAAAATATCTGTGAGTCTCATATTCAGATTTGCTTTGGCTGCTTCCTTGTTATTACTTGTGGGTATAACCTCTTTTTTCAGACTCTATTCCAAAACAGTTGAATCCAAGGCAGGGGAGCATCTGGCCTTTACATTACCTGATGATTCATATGTGGAATTAAATGCAGGATCGTCATTATGGTATCATCCTTATTGGTTCAATCTATCCGGGACTGTCAACCTTGATGGAGAGGCCTTTTTTAAGGTGTCGCATGGTAGCCAGTTTAAAGTACACTCAAACTTGGGTGAAACAACTGTTCTGGGCACCAGTTTCAATATATTTTCAAGGCTTAACGAATACAATGTCACCTGCTTTACAGGAAAAGTACGAGTCGTATCTTCCAGGAAAACCGAAATTATATTCTTAAATCCGAATGAACAGACTTATATCAGTAAAGAGGGCGATCTTCATTTGGTTAAGAAGGTTAAGTCTGCTTCAGTAATTTCATGGCGCGACAATAAGTTCTTTTTCACTGGAGCATCCGTCATATCAGTAATTCAGGAAATTGAACGTCAGTACAATATAAAAATTCAATACAAAGCAGACCCAGGCTTGACCTACACCGGAAATTTCTCAAAAACATTGTCAGAAAAAGAGGTACTCGATTTGGTTTGTACCTCCTTAGGTCTTACTTTTGAAAGCAGTTCAAAAACTGAATTCCGGGTTAATTAATATTCAAAAGTCTGATGCGGTCTGGCTTCTTTTCCGTCATTTTTTTAATGCTATTATCTGCTTCCTCTGTATCTGCCCAGAAAATAGGGATATATGCAAATAACGATCCTCTCAACAAAATTCTGTTGTCACTCAGGGATCAATATCATCTTGAATTTTCTTTCAATGATCAACTACTGTCACAATTCAAACTTACGGTAAACCGGGAGTACGACTCACCGGAAGATGCAATAATGTCATTGATCAAAGGACTTCCGTTGACCTTAGCTAAAAGGCGGGAAGTATTCATGATCCTTCCTGAAAAAAATGAGACGCAACCTGAAAACTATCTGCTTTCCGGTTCGATAACAGAAGCCAAAACTGATGAGCCACTCGCTTTTTCACAACTGTTAATCGACGATCGTGTACTGATTTCTGATATTAAAGGCAGCTTTTCATACTTTGCAAAAAAAGACTCTACCTTTCGGGTAAAAGTTGTTCATCTCGGATATTATATTCTCGATACAGTGCTTGTTGCCGGTATAAATCACCATTTAAAGTTGCTTCCTTCCAGTATTGGCCTGCGCGAAATCGTTATTTGGGAAAAATCTCCGGACAGAACAACACAAGTTGGGAATGTAGCGGGCTCAATTCGACTCAATCACCAAATATCCAGATATTTACCTGGGAACAGTGATAATTCTATTTTTACAATGCTGCGATTGATGCCCGGTATATTGGCTTCGAGCGAACAATCTAACGGATTAATTATCTGGGGTTCCTATGAAGGACAGAGTCAGATATTGTTGGATGGCTTTAATATCTGGGGATTGAAAAGCTTCAATGATGATATCGATGCTGTAAATCCACTTATAGCCAAAGATGTAGAGGTTTTTAAAGGTGGCTTTGATGCGACACTTGGCGATCGGGTTGGAGGAATAGTTCGTATCAATGGTAAAACTGCCAACATGGTAAAACCATCCATAAATCTGAATATCAATAATGTAACGGCAAACGGAATGGTTGAGTTGCCATTGTGGAAAAACAGTTCACTACTTTTATCGTTCAGACAAACATACTATAATCTATACAACAATAAGAAGGTAATTCCACACAGTGTCCAGAGTTCATTGGCAAATATACCAACGATTGATTATACTGTTTTTCCTGATTATAACTATCAGGATGCCAACATAAAATTTACAACGACCAACGATAAAGGCGATCTCTTTTATATCAGCAGTATGGCAGGAGATGATCGTTTTAAATACACAATTGATCAACGCTCGGGCGTCAACTCTCTTTTCAAAACCAGTTCTGAAAAAAATGACCAATATGGACTCTCCAGCTTCTTCGGGCATAGATGGAAGAATGGAAATATAACAAATTTGACCACAACATACTCCTCATTGGATACTGAGATAGGTGATGTTTTAGAGTTAGAAAGACCAGACGGCAGTTCTGTTCCCAAACATGATAATTCGACCAGAAACAAGATATCTGAAATTAATGGCCGGATTGATAACAATATCAAACTGTCACAATCGCACATACTTGAGTCTGGACTTGGGTTTGCAGCTAATGATGTCAGTCTCACTGCAGATTCATCGGGCTTTCGTCAGACTAATTTTCAAATTAAAACAGCAAGAATAAACGGATATGCCCAGGATCATTTGACCTTGTCTGGTCAGATAGATTTAAAGTTTGGTTTGCGTGCAGATCTGCCATTTAATTTGGTTAAGTTATATGTGCAACCGAGAATTTCAGCAAGTTTTAAACTCTCAGACAACATTAAACTTAATGCAGCCTGGGGCATATATAACCAGTTTATTTCAAAAAGTTCGGTTTTGGATGAAACCGGGAATTATAAGTATATCTGGACTGCCTGCGATAATGAAAATGTACCCGTCCTGAAATCGATTCATTGGGTTTTAGGTTCAACCTACAACAAGAATGATCTTACATTTAGCGTAGAGCCTTATTACAAACAAACAGACGGGTTGACTCGTTTTATCAAAAAAAGTCAAAAATATAAAAATCTGATATACAAAGGAGATGGCAGGGACTATGGTATAGATTTCTTTTTAAGAAAAGATTATAGGGGACATTCAGCCTGGATATCCTATACTTTGAGCAAGTCGGAAGAGAGATTCCCATATTTCCCAAAAGGAGCATACCGAGCCTCACCGATGGATCAGCGACATGAAGTGAAAACGGCTATAATTATCAACCTTAAGCCTGTCTTTCTTTCTGCCAACTATGTATTTGGTTCCGGATTTTTGTTTAATAATGGAACTTTTGCCAAGCCAATTTATATTTCACCCAAGTATAATCGACTGGATGTGGCAGTCAATGTCAGATTCAATATTGGAAAGATTGCAGGGGAGACAGGAGTATCAATTCTAAATGTATTGAATACAAAGAATATCAGGTACTCTAATTTTGAAAAGGTGCCAGTCGATCAGTCAATATCAGTCAATATATATCAGGAGGCAGTTCCTTTTAGTCCGAGAGTGAATTTGAGGTTAGCCCTGTAATATGGCGTCTTCCTGACGTAAAACAAAAAACACCTACAAGTCAACCTTGTAAGTGTTTGATTCTGAGGGTGGGCCCAGTAGGGCATGATCCTATGTATCAATCAGTAGGCTAGTCCAAACTGCCAGAGTGGAATCGTGTTCAGATATCCCAGTTCAATATCATCCTTTACAATATAGGCTTTATCGATGCCTTGGATTTGCTTCAGTCCTTTATTCTTGCCTCCCACTTCAAAGGTGAAATCATTAATCAGAAAATCAGCAACCGGGGATACTATCACATCATACTTTACCCTTAGTTGATTCAGAAAAAATGATTCTCTTATGTTTCCTCTATTTGAGTTGTCATTAGCAAGAGCGTAAATCAAATTGGTATTGTCAAGATAAATTTTGTCAACCTTACCCAAACCCTTTATTCCTCCCGTAGCATCCCGAAGTTGTGTTATCATTCCGGCTTCTTCAATAAACAGACAATAGTCAGTTATATTATTCCGGCTGGCTGATATTGCAGTCCCGATACTTGTCATATTGGGTTTAAACGGCACACTTTTGGCTACAATGGCCAGCAATTGTTTCAATTTTCGACCAGTGGATACGTTCATACCTGCATACATTGGAATATCTGTTTCCAAAGTCTGATTTACAATCTGTTGTAATCTCAGCTCAAAGTCTTCCTCCAATGCAAAAGGATAATACCCTTTTTTTAGGTAATTTTCAAAGAAAGGCAACGGATGTTTTATTTCGGGAAGTTCAACTTTATGTTCCAGAATCTCTTCCAGGGAATATGTCCGGACAGATATTTGATGAAACAATTGTAAATATTCCCTAAAAGACAACCCTTGCATATGATACATTACAGCTCTGCGACTTAAATCTGAGGCTCCCTTTTTGATATCCAACACAGAAGAACCGGTAAACACCACATTCAGTTCCGGATGATAGTCATATATCAGTTTCAGTTCCTTAGCCCATTCTTCGTATTTATGAATTTCATCTACGAAAAGGTATTTCCCTCCACGTTTTACAAAAGTATCCGTTAAATCAATCAGCCTGTTATCGGCAAAATAAAAGTCTTCTGCCGTTACATAGAGTGTTTCAGCAGGATTCAGGTTCTTTTTGATATGCTGTAATACCAGCGTAGTTTTCCCAACTCCACGTGGCCCGGTAAGCCCGATCATACGACTTTTCCAGTTTATCTCGGTATAAATGTATCGGAAGTAGTCTGAATCTGTCTCCTTGAGAAGTTTAAGAAACTGTTCAAATAGTTTGTCCATGGCAGTTTATTTTGGACAAAGATAACGAATATTGCATTATCTTTGTGCATATTTTAATAATTTATGCACTATTAAAGTGCATAAATAGTATTTTCCCCAACTCCCGCGCGATTGCATCGCGTGGTTGAATGAAGATTAATTCATATTTTTATCAATCAACTGTTTTTTCATAGCTATGCTGCCGATTATGTCGGGGAGAAAGGTATATTGGACAATGTCATCGTAATTTGGCAAGGCTGAATGCCACGCGATGCAATCGCGCGGGAGCAGGGGTAACCCAGGTCGTTCAATTTCACGAATGGCTGAATAATTCCGGCATTGTTGATGATGCAACAAATATCTTGTTTTGAATCTTCATCTCTTGGTATTTTGAATTTGATACTAATTCGAATCAGTCTGCTTTTTTACTATTGAGCTATAATTTCAACTGAGCCTGCTTTTAGACCTTTCGCATTGGCAGTAAGGACAACCTTTCCTGTTTTGCCAATTGGCCGAACGATGACCAACCCTCTCCCCTGGAAAACTTTTTTGTGATTTTGCTTAAAGCTGGACATATCTGAAGCGCTTCCGTTTCCAACACCAGCAATGGCAGCATTTCCGGCAAGTTCGAATGTAACCTCCAGCCCATCAACTGAAGGCACGACATTGCCCTTTTTATCAATGATTTCCACACTGACGTAAGACAAATCATTCGGGTCAGCTTTTATCGAATTGCGATCAGCAACCAGACGAATTGCGAAAGGTCTGCCAGTCGTTTTTAGGACGGTTGAGCATGTTTCCTTGTCACCATCAAGTCCCTTTGCAACGAGGGTTCCGGGCTGATAGGCTACTTCAAAAGTAGCGGTAATGGTTCCGTCAGGAACAGTCTGTTCGGCAATTGCTTTACCGTTCAATACTAACTTAACTACCTTGCTGCGTGTGTACACATTCACTTTCACCTTTTTACCTTCATGTCCAGCCCAATTCCAGGACTTCAACTCTTCAGGAAAACCCCATGGGGCTATTGCTTCTTTCTCTCCATCGGGAACCTGGCATTGCACAAACATCTCTATTGGGCTGTTGCGCCAAACAACATCCTGGTAAAATGACGAGGGCTTCCGGTTACCGATGAGGTCGAAATCGCCACAATAAGCGTTATAGATCGGCCATTCATCTCTGAAGAACAATCCCATACCCATCAGACCCTTCATTTCAGGTCTTGAATCAGGTAGCAATCTCGATTTCCCCAGACCGGCTTCACCGATATAATCGAAGGCCGTCCACTTAAAACTGCCAATCATGTAGGAAGATTGCTCCGATTTTTCCCAGTTTTCCAAAGCGTACAGCGGGAATGATTCAGTCACAACAAATGCCTTATTGGGATTCCTCACATGTTCCGTGTCGACAAAGTGCACGGTGGCACTGTCCCTCTGAAAAAAGGTGGACTTGCTTTCGAGAAAATAGTTGTACCCATCCACATCGAGATTATCCAGATGAGGACGGTATTGTTCCAACGGCGTTCTTGTATAGGGTGGCAAATAAACCATGGCTTCGGTCACAGGGCGGGTGGGATCCAGTTTGCGAACTTCATCGGCCAGCTTTTTGCCAAGCTCTTGCCCTAACAGATCTGGCGCTTCGTAAATTTCATTTCCAATGCTCCACATGATCACTGATGGGTGATTCCGGTCCCTCAAAATCATGGCCTGCAGATCATTTTTCCACCACTGATTGAAATAAAGGTTATAATCTTCTTGATTTTTAGGTCTGACCCAGGTATCAAATGCTTCGTCCAAAACCAGCATTCCCAGGCGGTCGCAGGCATCGAGCAATTGTTGGGAAGGCGGATTGTGACTGGTGCGTATGGCATTGAAGCCGGCTTTCTTCAAGAGTTCAATCTTGCGTTCTTCTGCCCTGTCTATGGCAGCAGCTCCCAACAGACCATTATCGTGATGGATGCATCCGCCCTTCAAAATGACCTTTTTGCCATTCAGGGTAAAGCCATTCGTTCCGTCAAATCGGATGCTTCTGATGCCAAAACTTGTCTCTACACGATCAATTGTTTGATCGCCATCCTTGATTTCTGTAATGGCTTTGTAAAGTTTCGGCGTTTCCAATGACCATAAAACAGGACTGGATATAGCAAGTGATTGTTCGTCGGTCAAGGATTTACCTCCAACCAACCGGATATTATTCTGCGAATTACCAACAGTTCTGCCTGAGGGATCAAGGATGGTGGTTACCAAACTGACATTGCTTTCAGAAGATTTCTTGTTATTTACAGTGGTGCCTACATGTACTTTAACCTGATCCTGAGATACCTCAGATGTTGTAATAGATACTCCCCAGGTGGCAACATGAACAGGATCTGTAACTACCAGCCAAACATGACGGTAAATGCCGGAGCCACTGTACCAGCGCGAATTCTTTCCTTCATTCCGAACCCTGACAGCAACTACATTCTCCTGCCCCGAAGGTTTCAGGTAAAGCGTTAAATCGTAATAGAATGGAGTATAGCCATAGGGATGATTCCCTAAATACTTTCCGTTCAGCCAGACATCAGAATTCTGATACACACCATCAAAATGAATGGAAACCAGTTTGCCCTCCTCTGCTTTTTCCACATCAAATTTCTTTCTGTACCAGCCCGTTCCTCCAACAGTCCAGCCGGCAGCCGACTTTCCAAGGCTACTTTTAGAAAAAGGACCAACGACCTGATCGGGCGTCTGGTTAGGCAAATCCTCAATGCTCCAGTCGTGCGGTAGATCGACTATTCGCCAGTCAGAATCACTGAAGCCGGGAAGTTCAGGACCACTTAGCATGCTGTCTTTCTTGAATGACCATCCTTCATCAAATGACATGGAACGAAGGCTTGTATGTTTTTGAGCTACAAGGGTTGTGACCGATAACAACAAAACAACATTCACCATCAGTTTGGAAATAAAAAGCAGCATTTGTTTTTTCATATTGTTGTTATTGAGTGATTTTCTTTTTGCTTTTGGTAATTCCCGATTCATTAAAGGCATCGACACTAAAATAATAGGCAACACCTTTGTTCAAACCGGTTAGCCTTACTGAATCACTGTCATAAACCATGTATGACGTGTACAATTTATTAACATCAGTACCATAATTGACAACATAACCGGTAGCAAAATTGTCTTTGGTCCATTTTACCGTAGCCCTGCGGCTGTCTGATGCATCGCGTACAACGGCAAAACCTGAAACTTCATTGGGTGTTTTGCCTTTCTTCTTCCCGAAAATTCGCAGGTCATATACGGAAAACTTGCCATCAGGAACTTTAACATTCTCAATTTTAATGTATTTCGTGCTTAAAGGCTTTTCCAATTCAATGTAATCATGACAAGCATCTTTGGTGTTGTTGCTCTTGTCCACGATAACCTTCCAGGTTTTTTGGTCGTAGGAAGCCAAAATCCGGTAACAATACCTGATGTTCTCGGTTTCGGGTTTGAGGATGGACTCGTTGTCTGCAAAGTTTACCTGGATAGCGTTAACAGTTACCTGATCATTCAGTTCCACACTCAGCCATTCTCCGGCATTTCCGCTATTGGCAGACCACCAGGTCCGGATATTTTCATCAAAAGCATTTTTAACCGGATAGTTCTCCATGGACGAAGAAGCGGTCACCTTTTTATTGTATGATAACAGCATCCATCCTTTGAAAAGAGTTTCTTTCTCAAAATCAATTTTGCGATTGGGCATGATCGTGGGATAGTCGCCAAATGCAGTAAGGGTTCGAAGCACACCGTCCTTGTCAAAACATGCCGGGAACAATCCCAGGCGTCGCTCAAAATTATGGCGGATGGAAATGGTCATTGTAGCGGCATGCCAATAATTGCCATATCTGTCCTCAAAAGTTGAACTATGACCTGCACCTGCGATAAAGCCGCCTGGTTTATAGGAAAAAGGACTGTATGTTTCATATTTAAATGGCCCCATGGGTGAATCCGATGTATATACACCATCGGCGTAGACTTTAAATTCTGTGCCCGGCGAGGCATATTGCAGGTAATATTTGTTATTGTATTTATTGATCCATGCTCCTTCGTTGTAACCATTCTTGGCCTTTTCATTGAATTCTCCAGGGTTCTCCCACCCATTTTCAGTTGGGTTATGTGTGACAACTACCTTAGGTTCTGCAATTGGCTGCATTTTACTGTCAAGCTGAACTACTTTGATCGGAACCCGATCTGAACATCCCCAATACAGAATTACCTTTCCATCATCATCCCTGAAAAAATGAGGATCCCACACAGCGAATGGCAAAGTCTCCGCCATCGGTTTCCATTTGTCTTCAAAGGGATTGGTAGAGAAATAAATATTCTTCTTGATAGCTGAAGATCCAAGGTAATAAGTAGTGTCATTGATGGTAATGACATCAGGAGCATAATCCTCAATTGGAAGGCTTTTGATAGGTATGAATTTCCACTCCAACATATTATCCGAATACCAGTAACCGCCACTATGGGATGCGTATAAAAAGTACTTGTCTTTATAAAGGGTCATAGTCGGATCGGCCGCTTCCCTGTAGCTTAATCCTTTGCCTGCAATTGGCTGAAATCGGTAATTGAGGTTCATTGGATTACAAAAGGTCGTCTGTTTGCTATTGATTTGAGCAAAGGAAACTGATGAGATCAGTAAAAGAAGGCAAAATACCGGTGGTTGAAAATTTATCTTCTTCATGTTTGTCTTCAATTTGAATAGAAAAACGCAATCAATAATATTTTCGCGGTTTCAATTCGGTTATCATTTCAGAAGGCTTCAATGCAACACTTTCCTTCTGGACTGTGAGCTGTTTTTTCACCTTGAAAGAATCCTTTAACCGGATGTCTTTCGAGGAAGCGCCAATTTTAACCGTGTAGTTGCCTGCTTCAGCTTCCCACGATGAGGTTGGGGTATTAAATGATGACAACGCTCTTGCAGTCAACTCAAAGGATAATGTTTGTGACTCGCCAGGTTGAAGCAGCTTTGTTTTTGCAAAGCCCTTCAATTCACTTTCAGGTTTATCGAGCATTTTTGCAGGAGCGCTGAGATACAGTTGAACGATCTCTTTTCCTGCAACTTTTCCTGAATTTTTCACCTCAACAGATACCGAAATTTTATCGCTGAAAGAAGACGAACTCAATTTGAGATGGCTATAGGCATAATTGGTATAAGATAAACCATAGCCGAATTCATAGGCAGTATTTACCCCAAAAGTGTTGTAATAACGATAACCCACATAAATACCATCCTGATAAACCACTTTTCGTTTGATGATGGAATCGCCTTTCACCTCTTCACCGGGAAATAATTTAGCAGATGGAACATCGGAATAGGAAAGGGGAAAGGTTACGGCCAGCTTCCCAGAAGGGTTTACTTTTCCCGAAATCAAATCTGCCATGGCATTACCGGCTTCCAGTCCAGGCTGCCAGGTTAAAAGTATGGCATCCGGATTGTTTCTCCAGCTGGCAGTTTCAATCACGCCGCCGATATTCAGCAAAACAACAACCTTTTTCCCCCTGGCATGAAATGCCTGACTCACTGCACTTATTGAGGTCTTTTCGTCATCAGACAAATTAAAATCATTTTCTACATTCCGATCTGAACCTTCACCCGAATTCCGGCCAATTGTGATAATGGCTATATCAGAAGTTCCTGCCATTTTCTCAGCCAAAGCACCATCAAGCGGCATTTCCGGAGCACGTTTCTTCCCACCCAACGCTGCCGCGATAAAGTCAGTTTGTTTGGGTTCGTTAACTTTCATGTAGCTCTTATAAGTCTCACTTAACGATTCATCGGTTAAGTAACCGGCCTTGTTTAACCCTTCAGCGATGTTAATTTTATAAGTGGTGACTACATAACCGCTTCCTGATCCCCCAATATGTGTTTCGTAGGAAGCATTCCCAAACAATGCGATATTCTTAATTTCTTTTGAAAGTGGAAGTACGTTGTCGATATTTTTCAACAAAATCATTCCATCAGCTGCAGCCTTGCGCGACATTTCGGCATTTGCCGCAACATTAGGATTGTTCGAATACTTATACTGTTTGAATCGGGGACTTTTAAGTATAGTATTTAGGATGTTTTCAACATTTCTGTCCAATATTTTTTCATCCAGTTTCCCTTCTTTTACTGCCTGAATAATTGGACCTACCTGATATGGTCCAGGCATGATCAGGTCATTGCCTGCCTTCATCTGGGCAACTGCGTCTTTCCCGGCATTCCAGTCACTCATGACCATTCCCCTATATCCCCAGTCGTTTCTCAGAACTTTTGTCAACAGATCATACTTCTCAGAAGTATACTGACCATTCAGTAAATTATAGGAAGACATAACAGTCCATGGATGTGATTCCTGAACCGCAATCCTGAACCCCTCAAGATAGATCTCACGGAGCGCCCGTTCACTGACAATAGTATTTACCGATTCCCGGTTGGTTTCCTGGTTGTTTGCGGAAAAATGTTTAATCGAAGTACCAACACCCTGCGACTGAATACCATTCACCATGGCGGCAGCAATAGTTCCTGAAACCAACGGGTCTTCGGAATAGTATTCAAAGTTTCTTCCACACAATGGATTTCGCTGTATGTTCATGCCCGGTGCAAGCAATATATCCACACCATATTCCAGGACATCATTGCCATATGCCTGTCCTGTTTTAAATACAAGGTCTTTATCCCATGATGATGCCAACAAGGTCCCAATTGGGAAAGCGATACATTTATAGTTGCCACCCAACATCCGCAAACCCGCCGGTCCGTCGTTTACCACCATGCATGAAATGCCTAACTTCGGTATTTCAATCGTGTTACCGGCTGCAGGCGGTACCGGATTCTTCGTACTATTTGCAAAACTACCCGGTTGAGCAATGTTTCGCTTCATTTCAGGTCCCAACATCTTCACTACATCAGGTGGGATATTTAGTCCGGCACCTACAACCAGGCTTGCTTTTTCTTCAAGGGTCATGGCTTTGATAACCTCAGAAACGGGATTTTTACCCAATTGGGGCAGTTTATTTTGAGCAAATGTTGTGGAAGAAATCAGTGTCAAGTGACAAAACAGGTGTATATAAAATTGAATCCGGTTCATTTCTAAATATTTTAATGTGATAAATTATGTTGTAAAGTACTTGGAATGGTATTTATGAACCACCCTTCCCCTAATTATTTCTTTTTTTCAACTATACGTTCGCCTGTTGCATTAAACATATCCAGCATTGTTCCTGACACATGTGTTTCATCCTTCTTTTTTAATAGAAGATAAACATCGTACCCATTTGAAGAGGTAAAATAAACTGTGACCTCGTCAGTTTTTTCTTCTACTTTAGACAACTTGATTGCTTTTTCATTGGGTGAAGTAAAGTCTCCTGACAACTTGCCATCAATACGTTCCAACATTAAAGTTGTATGAGAATCGCCTGAAGGTGTACCTGTTACCAGAACATCCCACTTACCAATAAAGAAATCGGCAGAGGGGGTCTGTGCTTTTGTTCCAATCGATAAAAGGAGGAAAAAGATTCCTGCCAAAAATAAAATTGAATTTTTCATGATTACTTAATGATTCTTGTTGTTTAAAATATTTGTGAACTATAATTGTCTTAAAATCAGAACTATATTTGATTCAATTGAGGTTAACCCATTATTGGAACAGTTGTTTTGCCGGAAGCATTTTCTTCTCCAAATGATTTTTTTGTGGCAATGTATCTCTCCAATTCCTGAATACCTTTCAGCGTACAAAGGCCTCTGATGTACAAAGCAATTGTGTTTAGCAGTATTTCGAAGGGAGATCCACTGAATTTTTTAAATTGGTCAGTTCGGGCAATCGCATTGTATAAAATATAGATTCCTTCCATTGCGACTTCCGGAAGCAGATCTTCCTTGAAGACACCTGCACTGATTCCTTTCCGGATAAAATTCTCCATCTGCATTGCAAATTTGGATCCAATTGCCAACTCAATCTTATTCTCAAGTTCCGGATAGTAGTAGTGTAAATCTTTATGGAACAAGTCGTTTACATCATATGCCATTTCGACTGCCAAATACCAGATATCGAACAATCTCAAAACAATATTCTCATCTTCCGAAAGATTCTCAACCAATTTGAACCGCTGGTTATAATGAAGATACAATACTTCTTCCAATAATTCTTCCTTATTCTTGTAGTATTTATAAACCGTCTTGGTAGAAATACCCAAGGGTTCAATGAGCTTCATTATTGACATATCCCGAATACCAAATTTTAGAAATTGCTCGAGGGCTGTTTGCAGGATCTTCTCTTTCTAATTGATGGAAAATATAAATTATATAATATTTTCCACAAAGGAATGGAAAATATTTATACAAACAAATTTTCCAACTAATTTTTTTGAGAAAAACGAAAATTTTTCCTTTTTACTAAAATACTCGCCCAAATCCTGGCGTCTTCCTAGCGAAAAAAAACAAAACACCTACAAGACGACCTTGTAAGTGTTTGATTCTGAGGGTGGGCCCAGTAGGGCATGATCCTACGACCCCCTGATTATGAGTCAGATGCTCTAACCAACTGAGCTATGGGCCCTGAAATTAGGAGTTCCTAATTTGGAGGTGCAATTTTAATCATTTGCGCCGTATTTTTCAAATGTTTTGAGCAATTAAATTTTGGGGATCGCTTTTAGCAGCAAGTTCACCACATTGTGCACGTTTTTGGTGAAGACTGCGAGGATCTCGTCCCAGGTAACCGGCGTCTCGTCCTCCTTCCAGCTGTCGTAGTCGGTGGCCATGGCCACGGCCGCATAAGGAATGCCCAGCTCGTTGGCCAGGATGCATTCGGGAGCGGTGCTCATATTGATCAGGTCGCCGCCCCAACCGCGAAACATCTTCGATTCGGCGCGGGTAGAGAATCTGGGTCCTTCGATGGTGATGATGCATCCGCCCTTGTGGATGGGGAGTTTCAAATCTGTACCAGCCTCCAGAAGCAACCCGCTCAGCCGCTTATCGAACGGATCGGCCATCGGCGTGTGCTTCATCTCGTTGGGTTTGAACTCCTCAAAAAATGTGGTGGCGCGGTGTTTGGTGAAATCGATAAACTGATCGGGAATCACCAGCTCTCCCCTGCCAATCTGCTCGCGCAGGGAGCCGCAGGCCGTTGTGGCCAGGATATGGGTGCATCCCAGCTGTTGGATGGCATAGAGGTTCGCTCTGTTGTTCACCATCGATGGGGTAATTGTGTGCTGCCGGCCATGGCGCGACAAGAGTACCACCTCCGTTCCCGCGATAGTTCCGCACAAAAAATCTGAACTGGGTGCTCCGTAGGGTGTCTCCACGACAAGCCGCTCCTGGTGCTGCAAAATATCAGGGTTCTCAAGCCCTGAGCCTCCGATAATGGCAATTTTTTTCTTCATTTCCTGATCATTTGACGGGGTGACTATAGTGACGGGGTGAGAAGTGCAAAATCCTTTGGTATTTCCCAATTCCCGATTAACTTTAACCTACCAAAACTACACAAGTAAAACCAATTCTAAACGATTCGTCATGAAGAAAATCGTCCTGCTTTTTTCAGCTTTCCTGGTAAGTTATTCTGTTTATTCCCAAAAAAACACACTGGTTAATCCACCTGATTACCAGATCTACAAGGACAATGTGGACAAATTGCTTCCTGCCATTCCGATAACCAACAAGAGTGTCAAAAATGAGCCGGGGATCTCGGAGAAACTGGAGATACAGTCGTTTCAGAAAACGGCTGACAACAACGATATCAACATCAACGTGGAGGTGACGAAATACACGAGCAATCCACTGAACATGAATCCCTTCGCGATGTTTGCCAAAACCGCCCGTACCCTGGACGAAAAACTATCCCTCACCGGGATGGCCTTCATTCATTTCGAAGGTGATTCGGAGGATGATATCACCAAAAATGAAAAAAACAGAATTTTCTCACAGGTCAATATTGATCCTGAGGAGAATACCAATTTCAGGGTGAAAAAGGGAGGAGAAAAGATGAAGAAGAAGGAGTTTGGCATGGATGTGGATGCGATGTTCAACTATGTCAACTCCCTGTTGAAAGGAAGTTTTCACGATGCGGAGGCCAAATGGGACAAGGGCAAACAGTTCAACCATTTTTATTTTGCCGCGGCCGGCAACGTCCTGGTAAAAGTGCAGGTATATGCCTATAAAACCGATCCAAAGAATGCCCCGGATGCCCGGGCAATTGCCGAAGGGATTCTGAAAAAATTACCTCAGGACAGAGCCATTCCTATTGAAACTAATATTGAAGTTTATCCTAAATTTACTTTTAATGAAACGCCAAACGAAAATGGGTTAATCCCTGCTTCTCCGTTACTTCCTGCGAAAGTGATATACAAAGTAGGTAAATCAAATGTAAATGTCACTTTTAGTCTGTTGGTGAACTGTAGTGGAGAACTCCGTAGTGAAACAACACAGGGTAAAAGTATTTCTGTTATTTCTGATGCGAAGGGGGATGCTGTCGTGTGGTACTATTATACAGATCAGAATGATATTAAAGCACCTGTGAAAATAACGATTGTCGCCGAAGCAGAAGGGAAAAGTAAAAAAGCCTTTGTCAATGTTGGACTTGGTTTGGCTTTTGATGGTTTGAAAGAGATCCCCGAACAGGTTTATATTTATTCAAAAGCAAAACCGTATGCCTTCAAAATTAGCGTTAAAAGTCTTTTTTATCCCAAATTAAATATCGCGCTGTATGCTAGAGCTGCCAATGAAAGTCAGATATGGGGGTCGAAAAAGATTGGGGTGGAATTGGTTTGTACCTGGATTAATAAACCAGATGATGCAGAAGAAGACTACTTTTTCGTAGGAAGTACTTTTATAGAATGCACTAAATCAGATAATGTTACTAATGTGTTGGTTGCCACCCATGGACCTAACTGGGAGTATTATACAGATTACTCTTATCCGGCCGTTACGCTTCGGTCAGAAGGGACTCACATCTACAAAGTGAATGGTAAACTGGCGGTAATAAATGATGATTCGAAAGATAAGAACATGATCGGATTAATGAATGAGCCGATGGCTAATTGTCCGGCGTTAATACCCCTTTCTTCCGAATACCCTGAGAGATGGTATAAAAGTTTTGCCTGTGCACTGGCAACGGTCGATTCTGAACAAAAGTATTTATTGGTGGAAGCAGCCAAGTTAATTCCCACGTTAGGTCTTTGGGCAGATGTTCCTATGACCGCTTCCCAGTTTGTTTGTGGTTTAATAAACGGCGATTACGAAAAGAGTATTCTGGATCTGGCCTCATGGCTAGGCGGACAGTATATTGATAATTTGAGTGATAAAAAGGTCTTTGATTTGCTCAATACCTCTAAACAGAATGCAGTTCTTGCTGCAAAGGCTGCTTATTTTGGAACAGACCAATACAAGAAGAAAGGGGAGCTTGAGCAGATCAGGGAGAAGCAGAAGAATAGAGCTAAGTGAAGAGTGGAGAATGACGGAAAGAAGGGGATGACTGGGATGACGGAAAGACGGAGATGACGGAAAGAAGGGGACGACTGGGACGACTGGAATGATGACAATTTTGTGACCTTTGTGTGGTACTTGGTGTCCATTGTGGTTAAATTCTTAAAAATTTTACCGCAAAGTGATCTGGAGTTTAGAAACTCCAACCTCAGAACAGATAACTTTGGAACAAAAAGCAGCACATAAGAAACCTGTTAGCGATTGGTTGATGCAAACCCGCGCAAAGTTTGGTTCTGGGCACTTTTTTGAAATTTCA
>JAPLDT010000008.1 GCA_026391315.1 Bacteroidia bacterium | reverse complement strand
GGTCTTCCACCCTTCGGGTCTAATTCAATTGCTTTCATAAATGATTTGTAGGCCTCTTCAAGTGGATTTTCAACCAATTTTTTATAGTTTTCATCCTTTGATTTGGAGATAGCTTCAAGAATTTCCCCCCTTGCTTCCCAGGTGTCTGGCCAGTTGATTGATTTTTCTGATTTTGGGTTAGCCGGATTGATTGCTTCCTGGATTGACTCCCATGCTTTGTCTAACTTACCACTCTCTTTGTATGACAAGGCACTGCTAACTTTTCCTTTTTGAGCGAACAAAAAACCGTTCACTGAGAGCAGGATCACTACTAAAAGAATCTTTTTCATTACGGACAATTTTTGATTTTAATTATTACTCATTGAGATTATCTTCAATCTTATCATCTTCGTTTTCAATATCTTCCAAATCTGGAATCGCTTCAATTTCAACTTCTTCTATCTCTGTGATTTCCACTCTGGCAACCGAGGCGATAGAATCGTCTTCTCTAAGGTTGATCAGTTTGACACCTTGAGCAGCTCTTCCAGTCATTCTGATCTCCCCTACCGAGACCCTAATTGTCACACCTGCTTCGGTAATGATCATCAGATCGTCTCCATCGGTTACGTTTTTGATCGAAACAAGGGCACCCGTCTTTTCTGTGACATTGATCGTTTTCACTCCTTTCCCACCCCGGTTGGTCACCCGGTAATCACCAATCTTGGATCTCTTGCCATATCCATGTTCGGAAACTACCAGGATATCATCTTCTTCATTGACAACACAAACCATTCCAACCAATTCGTCATTCTCGCTTCCCAACGTGATACCTCTTACCCCTGAAGCTGTCCGGCCAATAGCGCGGGCGTGGCTTTCATGGAACCTGATGGCTTTGCCTGATTTGACAGCCAGCATCATCTCATTTTCACCATTTGTTAACCTGGCTTCCAGAAGCTGATCGTTCTCTCTGATTGTTATGGCATTGACACCATTTTGACGTGGTCTTGAATAGGCTTCAAGAGAGGTTTTTTTGATGGTACCCTTTTTGGTACAAAGTATGATGAAGTTGTTGTTGATGTACTCCTCGTCCTTCAATGATTTAACATTGATGTAAGCCCTAACCTGATCTTCAGGTTCAATGCTAATCAGGTTCTGTATGGCTCTTCCCTTGGAAACCTTGGTTCCTTCAGGTATTTCGTATACTTTCAACCAGAAACATTTCCCTTTTTCTGTAAATAACAAAAGGGTATTGTGCATGGTCGCAATAAACATGTGTTCAAGGAAATCTTCATCCCGGGTACTTGAACCTTTTGAACCGATTCCTCCCCTTGATTGGGTCCTGAATTCCGTCAAAGGTGTACGCTTGATATAACCCATGTGTGAGATAGTGATCACCATATCTTCATCGGCGTAGAAATCCTCAGGATTGAACTCCTCTGATGCATAAATAATTTCTGTACGCCTTTCGTCGCCGTATGATGCTTTAATTTCAGCCAGTTCGTCCTTAATGATCTGCATCCTCAATGGTTCTTCAGACAATACTTGTTTGTACCATTCGATCATTTTACACAACTCGGTATAATCCTCGTGGATTTTGTCCCTTTCGAGACCCGTTAGTTTTTGTAAACGAAGGTCAAGGATTGCGCGAGCCTGAATGTCATCCAATTCAAAATTGAGGCACAGGTTTTCCCTGGCTTCATCCGGCGTTTTTGCAGCGCGAATAATGGTAATTACAGCGTCAAGGTTATCGATCGCGATAATTAAACCCCTGAGAATGTGTGCTTTTTTCTCTGCCTGATCCAAATCGTATTGAGTGCGCCTGATGACCACTTCGTGCCGATGCTCCACAAAATAATGGATCAGATCTTTCAGGTTGAGCATCATTGGCCTGCCTTTCACAAGTGCGATGTTATTGACATTAAAGGCAGTCTGAAGCGCTGTAAATTTGTATAGCTTATTCAAAACCACACTGGCCATCTCATCGCGTTTGATATCGATGACAATCCTCATCCCAGTGCGGTCAGATTCGTCGTTGATGTTGCTGATCCCGTCAATCTTCTTCTCATTGACCATCTCAGCAATTTTTATGATCATCTCTGCTTTGTTGACCATATACGGGATCTCGGTGATAATCAGCTTCTCACGGCCATGCTCAGTAGTTTCAATTTCAGCGCGGCCACGGACTACTATTCTTCCCCGACCAGTTTCGAATGCTTCGCGCACTCCTGCATAGCCATAAATAATTCCTCCGGTAGGAAAATCAGGGGCCTTGATTTTATCAATCAATTCATTGATAGTAACCTGTGGATTATCAATGTATAAGATAATTGCTTCAATGGTGTCCGACAGATTGTGTGGTGGCATGTTGGTCGCCATTCCCACTGCGATTCCTGAAGTTCCGTTGATCAATAAATTAGGAAATTTTGTTGGCAGAACGGTAGGTTCCGATAATGATTCATCGAAGTTAGGCTGAAAATCAACTGTGTTCTTCTCTAAATCTGCCAATGCTTCCTCTGCAATTTTTTTCAGCCGTGCCTCTGTGTAACGCATGGCTGCCGGACTGTCTCCATCGACGGAACCAAAGTTACCCTGACCATCAATAAGAGGATAGCGTAATGACCACAGTTGTGCCATACGAACCATTGCATAGTAAACCGATGAATCTCCGTGGGGATGATATTTACCCAGCACCTCCCCCACTATTCTGGCGGATTTCTTATAGGGTCTGTTTGAGAAGTTACCTAACTCGCTCATTCCGAACAATACCCTGCGGTGAACAGGTTTCAACCCGTCACGTACATCTGGAAGAGCCCGCGACACAATAACCGACATTGAATAGTCAATGTAGGCCGTTTTCATTTGCTCTTCAATATTTATCGGAACAATTCTTTCTGAATCAGACATATAGATCTTATTTGTATTTTAAATTGTCAAAAAAGCAACACAAAAATAATCATTTTAAAGTTAATGAGGGAATAACCTCTTGATAAATTTGGGATATTTAACCTGTAATTTATATGCTTTCGGGCAGTGACAATATGACAATTTGGGTGACGAATCGAAAATAATATTTTTTTTAATGCTACTTCAAATATAATTAGCTCATTCACTTATGTTTAAATGAAATATCACTAAATTATCTAATTTTAATTGTAGGTTGAGAATGGATTATTTTATTAATATTTTTTGTTATTTTGTTAAAGGAACGATTTTTGATGGGAAGTAATTAAAACAATAGAATGGACTCTAAATTTTCGCCAAGAATAAAGGATGTTTTGACCTACAGCAGAGAGGAGGCTATACGATTGGGAAACGATCATATTAGCACCGAACATCTGTTCCTGGGAATACTTCGTGATGGTGAAGGAATTGCAATAGACACAATGAAACAGTTGGGTTTGGACTTTAACATCCTAAAAAACGAAATAGAACTTCATTTAAGAAAAGGTGCGTCGCTTCCAATGGATGCTTCTATCCCATTGTTGAAAAATACGGAACGCTCCCTGAAGATTGTCTTTCTGGAGGCAAGATCACTCAATGAAGATACTGTTAACACCGGCCATTTGCTTTTGGCAATTCTGAAGGAAAAGGATGGTTTGGTGTTTGAACTGTTTAAGAAGAATGATTTGAATTACGACGAAGTAAAAACCAAAATAATAGAGTTATCCAAAGTAGAAAACAAATCAGATTTTCCTGAAGAGGGTGACGATCAGGATGATATGTTTGGCCGAAGTGGCGCCCCCTCCTCCGGTTCTTCGCAAAGTCAAAAGGGGAATGCCAATCCCAAGACTGATACGCCGGTACTGGATAATTTTGGTGTAGACATAACTAAGGCAGCCATGGAAGGGAGTCTTGACCCGATTGTAGGCCGCGAAAATGAGATTCAACGAATAGCTCAAATTTTGAGCCGACGGAAGAAAAATAATCCTGTTCTGATTGGTGAACCCGGCGTTGGAAAGTCGGCGATCGTGGAAGGTTTGGCCTTGCGTATTTCGCAAAGGAAGGTGTCACGTATACTCTTCGACAAAAGAGTGATAAGCCTGGATCTGGCCTCAATCGTAGCAGGTACTAAGTACCGTGGCCAGTTTGAGGAGCGTATGAAGGCCATCCTCAATGAGTTGGCCAAAGTGGATAACATCATTCTTTTTATAGATGAGATTCACACTATCGTTGGAGCTGGAGGAGCCACGGGTTCACTTGATGCGGCCAATATGCTCAAACCCGCACTGGCCAGAGGCGATATTCAATGCATTGGAGCGACAACTCTTGACGAATACAGACAACACATCGAAAAGGATGGCGCATTGGAGCGTAGATTTCAAAAAGTATTGGTTGAACCTACTTCGGTAGAAGAGACCATTGAAATTTTACATAACATCAAAGAAAGATACGAAGATCATCACAATGTCACCTATACCAAAGAGGCAATCGAAGCATGTGTCAGGCTTACAGCCAGATATATTTCCGACAGACACCTTCCTGATAAGGCTATTGATGCCTTGGATGAGTCAGGATCAAGAGTCCACATTTCAAACATTACAGTTCCAGAACGAATCATAAAGCTCGAGGAGAAGATTGAAGAGGTTCGGGCTTCAAAAATTTTGGCTGTGAAGGGTCAGAACTTCGAACTTGCTGCCAGCTACCGCGACAACGAAAAAAATCTGCTCACTCTTGTCGAGAAGGAGAAAGAGATCTGGGAGCATGAACTGGAAAGTCACCGTGAAATAGTTGATGAACCGCAAGTGGCAGATATTGTTGCCATGATGTCAGGTATTCCTGTTCAGAAGATTGCGCAGGCAGAGGGTAAACGTCTGCAGGTGATGTACAACGACATGAAGAAAAATATCATCGGTCAGGATGAGGCTGTTGAGAAAATTACCAAAGCTATTCAACGGAACCGTGCCGGATTGAAGGATCCAAATAAACCAATCGGCTCGTTTATCTTTCTTGGACCCACTGGCGTTGGTAAGACGCAGTTAGCCAAAGTATTGGCCCAATATCTTTTTGATACAACTGATGCATTGATTAGGGTGGACATGAGCGAATACATGGAAAAATTCTCCGTATCGCGGCTCGTCGGCGCTCCTCCCGGATATGTCGGGTACGAAGAGGGTGGTCAGCTTACCGAAAAAGTCAGAAGAAAACCTTATGCAGTTATATTACTAGATGAGATTGAGAAAGCGCATCCCGATGTTTTCAATATCCTGCTGCAGGTCATGGATGAAGGTCGTCTGACTGACAGTCTTGGACGTAAGATCGATTTCAGAAATACCATTCTGATCATGACATCCAACATCGGTACCAGACAGTTGAAAGATTTTGGTCAGGGAGTTGGATTCAATACCAGAACAACTGCAGAAGATGAAAATGAGCACAACAAGTACGTCATTCAAAAAGCATTGAAACGTGCCTTTGCACCGGAATTTCTTAACCGCGTTGATGATGTTGTGATGTTCAATGCTTTGGAAAAGAGCCATATAAATCAAATTATTGATATTGAATTAAAAGGATTTTACCAAAGAATAGAGACATTAAAATACAAACTCTATATCTCTGACGAGGCCAAAGATTTTATAGCTGATAAGGGTTTTGATCCACAATTTGGTGCCAGGCCGCTTAAACGGGCCATTCAGAAATACCTGGAAGATGAGATTGCCGAGGTCATCATTGGTAGTGATATCATGGAAGGGGACACCATCACTGTTGAATTGAATGAAGGAAAAGATAAGATTGTAGCCAAGATAGTGAAACAGGAGGTTGAAGAACTCCAAAATCCGGGTTTACCAGAGTTGCCACCGGAGACTAAGGATTGATCTTTATTTCTTATCCAACTTTTTGGCTTCATTCCAATAGACATCCATCTCTTCAAGAGTCATTTCTTGAAGAGATTTTCCTTTTAATAAGGTCTTCTCTTCCAGATAATTGAATCTTCTGATAAATTTTTGGTTGGTTCTCTCAAGAGCACTTTCCGGATCTATGCCATACAACCTGGCTGCATTGACAAAGGAGAAGATAAGGTCGCCAAATTCGTGTTCCATCTCCTTTTTCCGGCCCGCTTTGATCTCAACCTCCAATTCGTCAAGTTCCTCTTTTACCTTGTCCCACACCTGTTCCTTGTATTCCCAGTCAAAACCTACTCCCCTCACCTTCTCCTGTATCCTGTTTGCTTTTACAAGCGCCGGCAATGCCATCGGAACTCCTTCCAAAACGCGCTTGTTTCGCCCTTTTTCGGTGAGTTTAAGGTTTTCCCAGTTGCGAATTACCTGTTCTGAATTACTGGCTTCGGTGGATCCAAAAACGTGTGGATGGCGATATATTAATTTATCAATGAGATGGTTAATGACATCGCCAATATCGAATGAGCCTTGCTCCTCCCCTATTTTGGCATAAAAGACAATGTGAAGCAAGATATCCCCCAGTTCTTTCTTTATCTCCTGAACATTGTTTTCCAAAACGGCATCACCCAGTTCGTATACCTCCTCAATGGTCAGTTTTCTCAGAGACTCGTTGGTTTGTTCGCGGTCCCATGGACACTTTTCACGAAGCTCATCCATGATATCCAGCAACTTACCAAAGGCTTCCATTTTTTCTTCCCGCTTCATTTTTCAAAGATTTAAATTGCGAAGATACACTTTTGCCTGTTTTAATTTTCTGAAGCCTCTTCCGGAAATCGGTATCAAAAAAATCTTTAATTTGCAGAAAATTCTATGTTGGTATTTCTAGCCTATGATTGAAAACGCTTTTTACCTTGACGGCATCGAACCTGCTGATTTTTACGGAATCAGGAATTCTAAACTGGATCTTATAAAGAAATATTGTCCGAATTTATCTTTGGTAGCCAGAGGAAATCTTCTAAAAGTGAAGGGCGATGAAATACAAGTCACCCAGTTTTCCCAGAAATTCCAGTTAATTCTGGAACATTATTATCGCTTCAACACCCTTTCGGACGAAACGATCCATCAAATTATGATGAACGATCCTGAGAATACCGATCAGAGTATGCTTAACAGCAGCGATGTACTTCTCTTTGGAAATTCCGGAAAGCCGGTAAGAGCGAGGACGCTCAACCAAAAAAGACTAGTAGAGAGTTGCTCCGAAGTTGATTTGATGTTTGCCATTGGCCCTGCCGGGACCGGAAAGACTTATACTGCGATAGCTTTGGCAGTTAAATTATTAAAAAACAGGGAGATAAAGAAAATAATCCTCAGCAGACCGGCAGTGGAAGCCGGCGAAAACCTGGGTTTTCTTCCCGGTGACCTCAAGGAAAAGATTGATCCCTACCTTCAGCCACTTTACGATGCCTTGCTGGATATGATTCCCGCAAAAAAACTTGAAGAGTACCTCAAAGATGGTATAATCCAGATTGCCCCGCTTGCATTTATGCGCGGTAGGACTTTGAGTAACGCTTTTGTGATTTTGGATGAGGCGCAAAACACCTCAGTTCCTCAATTAAAGATGTTCCTTACCAGGATGGGTCTCAATACCAAGTATGTGATTACCGGCGACATAACTCAAATTGATCTTCCCAGAAAGCAGGAATCAGGCCTGATCTTTGCTCTTAAAATTTTAAAAGGAATTGAAGGAATTGCAACCATTTATTTTGATCACACCGATATTATCAGGCATAAACTGGTCAAAGACATTGTATTGGCCTATGATCGTTACGAAGAAAAAAGAGATGAACACAAAAAATTATAACAAAAAAGTAAGTTAATATGAACAAAGCTATTGTCACAACAAATTTTACTTTTCCGGGATTGAAAGATGTTTACAAAGGAAAAGTTCGTGATGTATACAACATCAACAATGAATACCTGGTGATGGTTGTTTCAGACCGGATCTCAGCCTTTGATGTGGTATTACCCAAAGGAATTCCGTTCAAAGGTCAGGTATTGAACCAGATAGCTTCAAAATTTCTGGATGCAACATCTGACATTGTTCCCAATTGGAAAATTGCCACTCCCGATCCAATGGTAACAGTCGGACATTTGTGTGAACCCTATAAAGTAGAAATGGTGATTCGCGGTTATTTAACAGGTCATGCCTGGAGAGAATACAATTCGGGAAAACGAACCCTGTGCGGCTTACAACTTCCGGAAGGAATGAAAGAGAATCAAAAGTTCGCTGAACCAATCATTACGCCAACCACCAAGGCATCGGAAGGCCATGACGAGGATATTTCGCATGAGGAGATCATCTCCCAGGGGCTGGTGTCTGCTGAAGAATACACTAAATTAGAGCAATATACAAGAGCTATTTTCCAGCGTGGCACCGAAATGGCGGCGCAAATGGGACTGATTTTGGTAGATACCAAGTATGAATTCGGCAAAAAGGATGGTGTCATCTATCTGATTGACGAAATTCATACTCCCGACTCTTCCCGCTATTTTTATGCAGATGGTTACCAGGAAAGGCTTGCCAAAGGTGAAAATCAGAAGCAGTTATCCAAGGAGTTTGTTCGTCAGTGGCTGATTGAAAACAATTTCCAGGGCAAAGAGGGACAACAGGTACCATTTATGAGTGATGACTTCGTTGCCCAGATTTCGGAGAGATACATTGAGCTCTTTGAACACATTACCGGAGACAAATTTGTCAAGGCTGAACTGGTAGATGTAAATGAGAGAATCTTTCAAAACATATCTGATTTTATTACCAAAAAGCTTTGAAGAAAGATTGATGAAGCAATATCGTATATCTATGAAAAACAAAATAAGTTTATTCCTGTCCCTTGCCTTGTTGATGAGTGCATCTGCTTTTGCCCAAACGGCTCCCAAAGGTGCAGCTACTTTCGTTTCCATGGGCATGCAAGTTCCTAATTTTCGATTTGAATTTGCGAAGGGCAAAACAGTTACCATCGGTGATTTTAAAGGCAAGGTGGTCTTAATCAATTTCTTTGCAACCTGGTGTGGTCCGTGCAAAATAGAGTTACCCAAAATTCAGTCTGAAATCTGGAACAAGCACCAGAACAATCCCAAATTTGCCATACTCACTTTTGGACGTGAACATACCTGGCAGGAAGTTGATAAGTTCAGAAAGGACAATGGTTTTCAATTTCCCTTCTATCCAGATCCTAAACGAGGTGTTTATGGAAAATTTGCCGCTCAGACTATCCCCAGGAGTTTTCTTCTGGATGAAGATGGTAAGATCATTTTCATGTCGGAAGGTTTCGAAGAAGGGCATTTCAATGAATTGGTTAAATTGATTGACAGTAAGTTATAAAAATTAGCACAAAGAGTTCTGAAGCAATTGCTGGTTGAAAAATTTGACTTGTTGCATGTTTTGATTGTTTTATGTCTGTTTTGTTAATGTGCTTAATTTCAGTATAGTAACAAAATAGACATATTTTTTACACTAATTCACTCTTTTTTAAATCCTTATATAAGCTTGTTAAACTTAAATAAATTATTTTTATCTTTACTAGGATAAGTTTCTGATTTTGACCTGAATTCACTTAACTTAATAACTACTCCTATGAAGATCAATTCCGTGATTTCTTCGGTACTTCTAGCCGGACTAACGCTTGCCCTCCTGATATGTTGCAAAAAAGATGGTACCAAAACAACACCTACTCCAAATCCAACTGTTACAATTGCTGCTATTACTATTGCTGCTGCTACCAACATCACAGCGACCACCGCCACCAGCGGCGGAGAGGTAACTTCCGATGGTGGAGCAACAGTTACATCCCGTGGGGTTTGCTGGAGTGCCATCCAGAATCCGACAACATCAGACAGTAAAACATCCAATTCGACTGGAACAGGCAGTTTCACGAGTTCCCTCACTGGATTATCACCAGGTGCAACCTATTATCTAAAAGCGTACGCCATAAATTCTGTGGGAACAGCTTACAGTAGCCAGGCAACCTTGACAACCCTGGCACTGGTACCTGTTTTGACCACCACTGTGGCATCGGCAATCACCTCATCAACTGCAACAAGTGGTGGAAATATCACAAATGACGGTGGATCAGCAGTAACAGCTCGTGGTGTTTGCTGGAGCACTTCAGCAAACCCTACCACGGCCAATACAAAAACCACCGATGCTTCAGGTACAGGCACTTTCACAAGTGCCATTACGGGATTAACTCCGGGTACAAACTATTATATCAGGGCTTATGCGACCAATAGCATTGGAACAGCTTATGGAAATGAGGTAACATTAACCGCCTCTGCTGCTTTACCAACATTAACTACTGGTACTTTGTCTGCCATCACATCGAACAGCGTAGCATGTGGCGGCAATATTACCAACGACGGGGGATCAGCGGTAACGGCAAGAGGTGTATGCTGGAGTACCTCTCAAACCCCTACTATAGCAAACACTAAATCTGTCGATGGAACCGGCACTGGGATTTTTACGAGTTCCATCACAGGATTATTACCCGGTACGTTTTATTATATCAGGGCTTATGCGACCAACAATAGCGGAACTGCTTATGGAAATGAGGTAAGCATATTCACCACTACTGTTATACCCGTTTTGACCACTACTGAAGTATCGGCTATCACGGCTACATCCCTAAGTAGCGGCGGTAATATCACGAGCGATGGCGGCGCTGCGGTGACTCAACGTGGCATATGCTACAGCATTAATCAAAATCCAAATATCGTTGACAATGGCAAGATTAGTAGCGGAACAGGTATAGGTAGTTTTACATCTACTCTTACTGGATTAGCGGCGGGTACAACCTATTATATCAGGGCTTATGCGACCAATAGTATGGGAACAGCCTATGGAAATCAAGTGACTGGAATTACCACCACCCAAGTCGGTTTAGCTGCTATAACAACCAATGCTGTAACAGCAATTTCGTCAAATACCGCAACGAGTGGAGGAAATATCACAAGTGGCGGTGCAACTGTAACAGCTCAGGGAGTTTGTTGGAGTACATCTCAGACCCCGATCACTTCCAACAGCAAAACAACTGATTCACCAGGAATTTTAAATTTTACAAGCAGCCTTACCGGACTTACAGCAAATACTACCTATTATGTCAGGGCATATGCAACAAATAGCGCCGGAACAGCTTATGGCACTCAGGTAAGTTTTACAACAACTGCGGCAGGTAGTGTACCCTCGCTAACCACTACTTCAATGACAGCTATTGCGTCAACAACTGCAACCAGTGGAGGTAATATTACGAGCGACGGTGGTGCTTCAGTGACGGCACGCGGAGTTTGTTGGGCAACAACTTCAACTCCCACAACTGCTAATAGCAAAACTACTGATGGCACAGGTACCGGAAGTTTTACAAGTTCTCTTACGAGTCTAAGCGCCAATACAACCTATTATGTAAGAGCTTATGCAACCAATAGTGCCGGAACAGCTTATGGCACTCAGGTAAGTTTTACAACACTGCAAGTGAGTGGATCAACAGTAACCGACATTGATGGCAATGTTTATAATACAGTTACCATTGGCACCCAGGTTTGGATAAAAGAAAATTTGAAAACAACAAAATTTAAAGATGGGACAGCAATTCCATTGGTTAAAGATAATATTGCTTGGAGTAACCTGGCTACTTCTGGATATTGTTGGCACAACAATGATTCAATTGCAAATAAAAATGTTTACGGTGCCTTGTATAATTGGTACTCTGTTGCTACAGGAAAACTTTGCCCAACAGGCTGGCATGTGCCAAGTGCTGCAGAGTGGATAAGTTTGGCAAACGTTCTAGGTAGTTTAGCTGGCGGCAAATTAAAAGAAACAGGTACAAGTCATTGGCAAAGTCCTAACACCGGTGCCACCAACGAAACTGGGTTTACAGCCCTTCCGGGGAGCTACCGTGCCACTCTTGGAGGATTCGGCACCATTGGAACTACCGGTTTCTTTTGGTCTTCTACTGAGGATACTTTTTCAAGGCCATGGATTCGGACACTTAGTTACAGTACAGACTATCTTGCACCGAATAATCTCTATTATTTCCAAAATGGGTCTTCTGTACGTTGTCTAAAAGATTAGGTGAGCCAAAAAACAGAGAGTCTTTGAGATGAAAAGCCGTCTTGATCGGGGAATCAAGACGGCTTTTTGCTTTCAAAAACTATGAAAAAAACTTTTCCTTTCATGGTTCAAAATTGCATTAAAAATTCGTTAAGCCGATTCAACGGAGATTAAAGAATGTTAAAAAATCAGGGTCTAAATCCCTAATTTAATGATGATTCCGGCTTTTCCCCAGATTCCGGGCTGTTCCACATTCCCATAATCATAATAGGTAATGTTTAGCAAATTGTTGGCTTCCACAAAGAAGGTAAACTGATTTTTGATCCAGTTAAGGCGCGAATCGACAAGCCATAGCGGCTTGTATTTCACTTCATCCCCATATTTGCTGCCAGTCCAGGAAGTATAGGTTCCGTTGCGATCCTGGTAAGAGAAAAGCCAGCTGGCATTTAAATGTTTGCCAATGGCGTGCGTGAGCCGAATGTCGACTTTGTGCTTCAGGTAATCCAGCAAATATTTTGAAATGAGAGTTCCTGACTCCTTATCCTGCGTCATGTAACCGTACGAAAAATCCAAAGATTGGATAAACAGCTTCTTCTCGAATAGTTTCGAAGGATTAAGCCGGGTATTGAATTCGAATCCAGCAGTATTGAGGTTGGTCAGATTTTTGGCGTTCCAAACAGTTTCGTTGGGCTGTCTGACCCAATCAATCATATTCTCTCCCCACCTTTTGAAGATGGTAATATTTGCTGTCATCCATCCGTTGCCATATTTTAATCCGGTTTCGACCGAAAGTGCCTCCTCCGGACGGAGATTCGGGTTTCCGACATTGGTTGCACTTTTGTAATAAAGGTCTGTAAATGTTGGGAGTCGTAGTGATTTATTAATGGAGAGGTATATTTTCAATGGTTGAATAATTTTCCATCCCAAATCAAATCCGGGATAGATCTGCCATTTCCTGCCTAGGGAGGAGTTATTATTGACCATGGCGCCTCCTGAAAGGTCAACTGATCCAAAATGGTGCGAATACTCACCAAAAAGGCTGAGATTGGTCCTGCTGTCAGCATATTTAAATTGAATACCTGATTCCCCCGGAACACTGGTTGGGGTACTCATCTCCTTTCCGAGAACAGTACTCCAAATATTTTCATTTCTGAAATCGGTTCCAAAGGCAAGCTTTCCAAATCCCGTGGTAACCCAACCGCTCAAATTTGAGCCATAAGTATCTGTTAGATGGTAATTGTGCAATTTGTACCAGGAGGGTGCATTTTCAAAATCCCTGAAAAGCTCGAACCGATCCTGGTTTCTCCTCCAGTAAAAGGAGGGAGTTAGGTGGAGCGTACCACTGGAAGTTGCTTTTACAGAGGCAAACGTGGTTTTTATCCGCTCATACTGATTGGGATAGGCAGGTGTATAAAAATCATTGGCGCCAAAGCCCCTATCTGTGTATCCCCCCTGGAATTGCAGTTTCCCGGTAGGATATACCCAATTACCGCTGTAAAAAATATTGCTGATTTTAAAATCCCTGTTTTGAAGGGAGCCATCGGCTCTTTTGTAATCACCAGAAAGACTGTTTGTTAGTTTTCCTGTCTGAAATGAAGAGCTGAGTGCCGTTTCCAGAAAACCATATTGGCCTGAACTGATTCGTCCTGAAATTTGTGGGGAAGATGCCTGGCCGGTGATGATATTTATGGCCCCGGCAAAGGCATTGGGACCATAAAGTCTGGCAGAGGGTCCTTCGAGAATTTCGATGCGCTCGATGGCATCATAACTGACCGGCAGGTTTAGGTTGTGATGTCCGGTTTGGGGGTCATTGAGAGGGATTCCGTTTAGGAGAATCAATACCTGGTCGAACGAACTTCCGCGGATGCTGATATCTGCCTGTACCCCACTGTTTCCGCGTTGTCTTACATCTACCGCGGATGCGAATTTAAGCAGATCCTGAAGATCGTGAACTGGAGCATTCGCAAGCTCCTCTTTTGCAATAATTTGTACGATGCGCGCTGTCTGGGAAAATGCGACAGGAGTGCGCTGTGCACTTATAACAACCTCTTCCACTTCTACTTCCTTGATGTGCTGTAGTGTGTCGCCGGTTGTCACCAACAATAAACGTTCGGCATGTGCCGGAGCCGCGAAAGTCAAATAACTGATACTCAATGTAGCAATTTGAATGACCTTGTGCAGGCTTGAAAAGACAGAAAAGCCTTTTCTACCCCATTTTCTGAACGTTACCGCTGGTTTTTGTGTGCACAAAAACCTTTTTTGATTCATATCTGAAATTTTTAATTAAATGTGACCAAAAATATTCTTTTTATGGAAAATTAAAAATTAAAAATTGACAATTAAAAATTTCGAATAACGCATTGTCATAAAATATGTTACCATCTGCAAAGGGTAATTATTGTTTTGATGCAACGGAATAAGATAACACAGATATAACTAACAAATTAAACAGTATGAGCGCCAATCGAAGAGAATTTATCAAACAAGGAACTATTGCCGGTGCAGGATTAGCCGGGATGACCATGGTCAGTAATGACCTTTTTGCGCAGAAGAAGGAAAAGGGCAAAAAAGCAGCGCCGAGAGATGAAAGTATCGTGCGCGTTGGATTTATTGGTGTAGGCGGCCGGGGTCAGGGTCACGTACATGATTCTATTACCGTTGGTGGAATTGAGATCGTTGCTGTCTGCGATATCAGTCAGGATTCTCTCGACAAGGCTAAACAAATCATTGCCAAAAACGGGATGAAGGAACCCAAATTTTACACAGGCCACGACCACGCCTATGAAGAGATGCTCAAAAGCGAGGAGTTGGATGCGGTTATCATTGCTACGCCATGGGAATGGCATGTCCCAATGGCCATCGCCTCCATGAAGGCTGGCGTTCCATATACCGGAGTCGAGGTATCGGCTGCCAACTCACTTGAAGAGTGCTGGGATCTTGTCAATGTGCATGAAGAGACAGGTAAACAGTTGATGATCATGGAAAATGTGTGCTACCGCAGGGATGTGATGGCCATTCTCAACATGGTTCGCACCAATATGTTTGGGGAACTGGTTCATTGCAGGTGTGGTTACGAACATGATTTACGCTCAGTGAAATTCGATTTGTTGAAGAATGACCTGAAAATTGGGAAAGAGGCCCATTCTGAGGCACAGTGGAGAGGATTGCATTCTGTTCGCCGAAATGGGGACCTTTATCCAACACATGGATTGGGACCTATCGGAACCTATTTGGACATCAATCGTGGTAACCGCTTTCTGACTTTATCGGCAATGGCTACTAAATCCAGAGGACTTCATGATTATGTGGAAGATCATGCTGCGAAGGAGAGTATTTACAGAAATATCCAGTTCAATCTCGGTGACATCGTTACTTCCATGATCAAATGTGCCAATGGGGAAACCATCCTGGTTACACACGACACGAATCTACCTCGCCCCTACTCCCTAGGCTTCAGGGTACAGGGTACCAATGGTTTATGGAGAGGCGAAGGAGGTGGTGACTGGAAAGATCCGGCACAGGAAATCTATATGGAGGGCCAAAGTAAACCTCATGTATGGGATCCTTCGGAACCCTGGCTTAAAAAACATGACCATAAATTGTGGAGGGAAAAAGGAACTCTGGCAGAAGGAGCTGGTCATGGCGGGATGGACTTCATCATGCTGAATGACTTTTTTGATGCTGTACGTGGAAAAAAAGAGGTTCCGCTGGATGCTTATGATGCTGCAGCCTGGAGCGCTGTTTCTGCCCTGTCAGAAATGTCGGTAGCCAGAGGTGGCGCATCAGTTGATTTCCCGGACTTCACCAGAGGACAATGGATCAAAAGAAGACCACATTTTGCCATGGATAACCAATTCCCGATCAGCCAGGAAAGGGCATTGATCAACAATCTTTTCTAAACAAAAATGGGAGTTTTTCGACTCCCATTTTTTATTGTTTATTTTTTTTCGCCTTTGTTGAATATCGTTTGGTTGGCAACCAACGGTTTGGCCCAAAACGATAGGAACAAGAGGAACGAGAGTGTAACGTAATTGAACAACATTCCGGTTCTCAATCCAAAATGGTCGGCCAAAGAACCAACAATCAATGGTGTCACAGCGCCACCCATGATGCCGGAGCAAAGAATCCCGGAAAAGGAACCATGGTGTTCCGCGATCGAATTCATTCCCAATGAGAAAACGATCGACCACATGACGGATGCGCAAAATCCCATGGCAATAAAGGCATAGAAGGAGATTTTTGGATCGGCTGTAAATAGCGCCGTTGCCAAACTGGCCATGGCTGCCAGGACGAATACCCGCAACACGATTTTACTGTCGACCAGTTTCAATAATCCCAATCCAAGGATACAGCCAATGGTCATCAGGCCCCAGTACCATTGAACTGCCTGAGCGCCTTCAACTTCGGGGCGAAGTCCGTGGTAAGTTTTTAAAAACTCCGAAATCCAGTTGGCGACTCCTTGTTCGGTTCCAACATAAGCGAAGATTCCAAAAAAGAAGACAATCACCGTCTTGTTTTTAAGCAGGTGAACGATGGTGTCCCAATTACCGGTTTTTTCATCCTCCTTAAGTTCCACCTTTGGGAACTTTGATGCTGCAACGACAAAAATCATCACAAAGGCTATTATGGCAAAAATCCAATAGATAGAGACCCATGTGAGGTTAGCAGGAACTAGTCCACCGAGAAATTTGACAATGCCACTTGGCGAGCCCTGCGGCCCCAATTCGCTTACCAGATAGGAGTATAGCATAGGACTAAGGAAGGAGGCTCCGCCAAAAAACAGTTGGGCCATCACTGAGTTGAAGGCAAAATGCTCTTCACCTCCCGAAACACGCAGCAAAGGATTGATCGCAACCTGTAAGATAGCCATTCCCGCTCCGATAAAGAAAAGGGAACCCAGCATCACGCCGAATTTTGGTACCAGACCAAAGATCAGCGCACCGGCAAACGCGGAGATAAAGGCTGTCATCATCACCTTCTTTTCTTTGAACCGCTCTGTCATCAACCCGGCCGGTATTGACATTATACCATAAGCTATAAAGAAAAAGAGTGGCAAAAATGCCGCCAACGTATTGCTCGCATGAAAATCATCTTTTGCAACCGGAAGTATAGCGCCCAAAATATTTGTAAGAAAGGAGATTACAAAAAAGACAATAAAAACCAGAAAGACCATGTAGTAGTTTCGCTTCATTTATTTAATATTTAATTACTTATTGTTTGATTAGTGGTAACGCTGCCGCCCCGTAAATAGCAGAATTCTCCAGATCTGAAACTTCTATTTTCAGGTTGGCCAATACATTTCGAAAGGCAAAGTCCTGTATGGCATCATACATGGCATCTTTGTAAAGTGCTAAGGACTTTGAAACAGATCCTCCCAATATGATAACATCAGGATCATACGCATACAAAATGGACTTAAGCGCCTGTCCAAGGTGGAAACCATATTCTGCAAAAACCTTTAAGGCAGACGCACCTCCGGCCTGGGCATCAATCGCCAATTCGATGGCATTCACTTTCTTTTCATCCGTAAAGAACTGACCACTGGCATAATATTCGGTCGTATGCAAGAGATAAGGCACATTGCCAAATTCGCCGGCACCACAATTTGAGCCTTCATATAATTTGCCATTGAAGATCAGTCCGCAACCAAGTCCGGTTCCCAGGGTAACACCAACAATGTTTTTGAATGGTTTTGCTTTCCCAAAGAATTTCTCTCCTACCGCGAAGCAATTGGCATCGTTGTTGACAAATACCGGCAGCTTATACCGTTTTTCAAGTAACTCTTTCAATCTGACGACTTTCCAGGATGGAATATTGGTCACGTCATAAACGATTCCTTGCTCTACGTCCACAACGGAAGGTACTCCCACTCCAATGGAGACAGAAAACTCATCGACACAATCGTCAATTGCTGCATAAATCTGATCCACCACCTCCTCTACGCTGCCTTTTGAAGGCGTTGGCAGTTTGGTTAAATGGACAATTTTTTCTCCAATAATCTTTCCGGCACGGATATTTGTTCCGCCCAGATCAACGCCAATAATGTTGTTAGTGATTTGCATTCGTGTTAAAGTAGTTTTGTTTTTAGCGATTCGATTCTTGGGTGGTAAAAATAAGAAAAAACTAACCAGGGAAAAGGGGTGGTTGGATCCGAATCACTATATTTATCCCTAAACCTAAAATAATTTTTGGATGGAGGTAAAAATTGAAGAAAGCTGGAAAAGACGTCTGTCAAATGAGTTTGAAGAGCCTTATTTTCATGAGTTGACTGATTTTGTCAGACAGGAGTACACCACCAAACAGATATTCCCTCCCGGGAAGCTGATCTTTCACGCCTTTGAGCAATCCCCTTTTGATAAAACTAAAGTAGTCATTCTCGGACAGGATCCCTATCATGGACCGGGCCAGGCTCACGGACTCTGTTTCTCCGTGCCTGCAGGGATAGACCTTCCTCCATCCCTGCAGAATATATTCAAAGAGATTGGTGAGGACCTTGGCCTTCCCACCCCTTCGAATGGCAACCTTGACAGATGGGCCGCACAGGGAGTATTGCTACTGAATGCAACGCTGACAGTTCAGGCCAACCGTGCAGGTTCGCATCAAAACAAGGGTTGGGAAATATTCACAGACAGGGTGATACGGATTTTAGCAGAAGAAAAAGAGCATCTGGTATTTATTTTGTGGGGATCATTTGCCCAGAAAAAGGGCGAATTCATTGACCGTAGCAGACATCTGGTACTCTCCTCCCCTCACCCGTCGCCACTCTCCTCCTACCGGGGATTTTTTGGGAACAAACATTTCAGCAAAACGAATCAGTACCTTGAGAGACATGGGATCGAACTGATTCAATGGTAAATTAAGCGTAATAATTTGTTACACAGAGTTCCACAGAGTAGCACAGAGCCACACAGAGAATTAGATTAATTTCTGTTTTAATAGTTGTTCAGCTTGAATGAGTTGGTCTGGTTTACCAAGGTCAGACCAGAGTTCAGAAGTATCAAGAAAACCATAAATATCATGACTCTTCGCAAGTCTAAGGTACAGTTGAATTACAGAAAATTTACCGGTTTCTGTAATCAGTGAAAAGATCTCCGGCTCAACGATTTGAATCCCACTGAAGGCATAATTCTGTAAGTGAGTATTGTTTCCGACCAGTTTTTCTTCCCCGGTTTTTGTATTTCTCCAGCCTGAAAGGAGCATCTCCGGATTAAAAACCATGTAGCGGTCGGTCATTCTGTCACGAACCGCCATGGTTGCGAGTCCGCCTTTGGATGAGTGATACCGCGACAATTCATTTAAATCAATCGAACTTAATATGTCTACGTTGTAAACCAGGAAGGGCTCAGATTTATCCAAGAATGGCCGGGCTTTAAGGATGGCTCCTCCTGTATCGAGCAGTTGGTCCCTTTCATCGGAAATTTTTATGGGGAGATGAAAAAAATTCTTTTCCTCAAGAAATTCAATAATTTGCCCTCCAAAATGGTGAATGTTAACAATGATTTCTGAGACATTCAGCTCGTTCACTTTTCGGATGGCCCTCTCAAGCAGCGTTATGCCATTCAGTTGGACCAGCGCCTTGGGTCTGTCTGATGTATAAGGGAATAGTCTGGTTCCCAGTCCCGCCGCCAAAATGAATGCCTTCATGAATATTTCAGAAATTATTTTTTTGGTTTAAAAGGTTTGAAAGGTTTGTGATGTTTGAAAAGTTCCGGTAATTCAACATTTCAAACTTTTTAAACATTTCAAACCCTTCAAACTATTCTTGTTCTCTGTGTTTTAGTACGACTTTTACCGGAAAATTGTTCCTCAAATGCGCAGCCAATCGTTCTGCACAGTAAACGGAGCGATGTTGTCCGCCCGTACAACCAAACTGCACAGAGAGGTTTGAAAATTTTCTTTCGAGGTATCCTTTTACACTTTGGTCGACAAGGCTGAGTACCGGATTCAAAAACTTCTCCACTTCAGGATAGGCTTCCAGATAGGCAATTACCTCACGATCTTTGCCAGTCAACTTCTGGTACTCAACCAACCTGCCGGGATTGGGCAAGGCACGGCAGTCGAAAATGAACCCACCTCCGTTACCGCTTGGATCAGCCGGAATTCCCTTTTTGTAAGAGAAACTGGTAATTGCAACGGTTAATTCCGTCTCTTTTATAACGATGGTTTTTAATACCTCGGATTCGGAAAGCGAGTTCAAAACATTGTAAAGTTCAGTCAACTGAATTGGGATGTCAATCTTTTTCATCACTACATTGAGATTTTCCAGGGCAAACGGGATACTCTTCAGAAAATGTGCCTTTTTCTCATAAAACCCTCTGAATCCATAGGCTCCCATAGCTTGCATCATGCGAATCAGGACGTACCCGTAGAAATATTGTTTGAACTCTTTTCTGTCGACCGGATAAATCTTTGCCAGATTGTCGAGGTACTCCTCGATCAATTCCTCCCGAACCTGCTGTGGTATATCGGCTTTGGCATCATAAAGCAGGGATGCCAGATCGTACTGAAGTGCACCTCTCCTTCCTCCCTGATAATCGATGAACCAGGGTTCATTGTTGCGAAGAAGTATGTTTCTGCTCTGAAAGTCCCGCATCATGAAGAAATTGCTCTCAGCTTTCAGCAGGTAATCACAGAATGAGGCATAATCATCTTCGAGGGCCTGCTCGTCAAAGCTCACCTTGGCAAGTTTCAGAAAATAGTATTTGAAATAATTCAGGTCCCACATCATCGATTGGCGGTCAAATGCCTTTCGGGGATAACAAAAATTAAAATCGATGCCTTTCCCTGCAGTAACCTGGATGTCAGGCAATACCCTAACCACTTTCCGGTAGGTCTCTGTAATTTCAGATGAAAATCCGTTGGTGACACGAATGTCTGTCAGGAAGGAAAAGAGTGTGACATCTCCCAGATCCTCCTGAAGGTAGATGCGTGCTTTAGCATCATACTCATAAATTTCGGGCACATTTACCCCGCTTGCCCGCAAATGGTTGGAAAAACTGACGAAGGCATTGTTCTCTTTTTCATCCTCATTCCATGTTCCTATTACACGATGGTGCATGCTTTGCAACCGGATGTATTCCCGGTAGGAACCGGAAGGAGGCAGCATTTCGGAAGATGTGACGGCTTCCATAAACCTCTTCTGAAAGAGGTCTGATAATTTTTGTTCGGTTAGCTTTTCCAAGTTGAATGATTTAAAGCAAAAATACCAAAAAAAAGCTGTCCCAATAGTAGAGACAGCTTTTTATCTGTTTAGAAAAAATGATTTTCAGAAACTGTTTGTGAAGAATAGGGTCTTATTCGGCAACGACTTCGAACTCCAGTTCAACAACCACTTCGCGGTGAAATTTCACTTTTGCCGTATGTTTTCCAATTTCCTTGATAGAATCTTCTTTAATGGTGATCTGTTTGCGATCGACCTCAAATCCTTTTTCCTTCAAAGCCTCAGCAACCTGAATGTTGTTGACAGATCCGAAAATCTTGCCGGTTGAACTGGTTTTTGCACCAATTACAATCGAGATTGTTTTCAGGATCTCAGCTTGTTTCAACGCTTCTTCCTTGAGTTTGGCCTCTTTGTGAGCGCGTTGTTTCAAGTTCTCTGAAAGAACCTTTTTTGATGATGATGTGGCCAACACAGCCAATTTCTGGGGGATAAGGTAATTACGACCGTATCCGTTCTTGACAACTACCACATCGTCTTTGCTACCCAGATTTGCAACATCCTGAAGCAGAATAATTTCCATTTTCGTACCTCCTACTTAATTATTTTAACAAATCTGTTACATAAGGCAACAATGCGATCATTCGTGAACGCTTAATTGCCTGTGATACTTTACGCTGGTATTTCAAAGAAGTACCGGTAATACGGCGGGGTAAAATTTTACCCTGCTCATTCAGAAATTTTTTCAAGAATTCAGGATCTTTATAATCCACATACTTGATACCGTTCTTTTTGAAACGACAATATTTCTTCTTTTTTACTTCAACCGAAGGTGGAGTAAGATACCTGATTTCGCTGGAATTTGTGCTCATGACTAGTTTTCTGATTGAGTTTTTGCATTAACTTTCTTTCTTCTCTTTTCTGCATACTCAGCAGCATATTTCTCCAATTTCACAGTTATGAAACGGATGATACGTTCGTCACGGCGAAACTCGGTCTCGAGCTTACCAATGAAAGCAGGATCGGCTTTGAATTCGAGGAGCTGATAAAACCCTGTCGATTTCTTTTGAATGGGATAAGCCAATTTCTTTAATCCCCAATTTTCTTCATGAATCAACTCACAACCATGGGATGTGATAAGATCCTTGAACTTTCCTACCGCTTCCTTCATCTGAGCATCAGACAAAACGGGAGTAGTAATGAAAACGGTTTCGTACTGGTTCAACATACTTTTAAAAATTTACATTCAACAATATACTCGTAATTTGAGTGGCGCAAAAATACACATCTTTTCTCTTTAAACAAACAGTCTTTCAATATTTTTTGCTTTAAGTATTTCCGCCTGTCTGGTGGATATACCCAAAGCAAAAAGAGCAGGTCACAAGACCTGCTCTTTGATAGTTTAGATAGATTAAACACTTAGTTTTAGTAAAAGCCGATAACAACGTTTCATTTCAATTCCAGGACTAAATTAGAGCTTTTTATTAAAAAATGTTAAGATATACTTTTCCTCATTAACAAAAGGGCAATTTTTTTTTCTATATTTATGTATCTGTTTGATTTTAAGATTAATGCAACGAATTGTTGCGAATATGTTTTACAACAGTTTTTTTAACATTCTTCGCATTAGCAGATTTTTCTTTGAAAACACTGTATATTACCCTTACTTTGTTCTTAGAAACCCATAAAATTTCAAAGTGGATATTTTAGGCAATGCCGTGATGCTGAACGGGACCATTCTGTTTACTTTTCTGGCTTTTATTTTTATTTTGACAATGCCTCAAAAAATTGGTTTTGTCATTACCTTGTTTGCAATTTTGTTTACCTCATTGTCAAGCAGCTGGCTGGCAGTTCAGGCATTGTTGAATCATCCCATCGAACTCTCTCTTCAGTTTGGGAGTTTTGCCGGAGAGGTGTTGTTAAAGATTGACGGTCTCTCTGCCTGGTTTATATTGATCATCAATTTTACAGTTCTAACCGGGTTCTTTTACGGAAAGGGATATTTGAAAAAATACGAACAATCAAGGAACAGGATATCATTGCATTGGATCTTTTTTCTCTTTTTTCACCTATCCATGCTCTTTGTTTGTATGGTTCAGAATGGATTCGCCTTTTTGGTTGTTTGGGAGATCATGTCGCTCACCTCCATGTTGTTGGTGTTATTTGATCATGAAAATCCAAAAACCTTCAAAGCTGCATTGAACTATTTTGTTCAGATGCACATTGGGGTGACATTCCTGACCATCGGATTCATCTGGGTCTATCATTATTCGGGATCTTTCAGTTATGATGCGCTGAATACCTATTTTCAGACGAACCGTAACCTTTGGTTGTTTCTGCTCTTCTTTACAGGATTTGGTATCAAAGCCGGATTTATTCCATTTCACAGCTGGCTGCCCCATGCCCACCCTGCTGCACCTGCGCATATCTCCGGAATCATGTCTGGGGTGATGGTAAAGCTTGGAATTTACGGTATTCTGCGCATGATCACCTTCCTGAAAAGTGATTTTCTTCTGCTTGGGGAGATGGTGCTTACGCTCTCCGTATTGTCAGGTTTGTACGGGATCCTGAATGCCGCTGTACACCGCGACTTCAAACGAATGCTGGCCTATTGTACCATCGAAAATATTGGAATAATAGGCATCGGAATAGGGATAGGACTGATGGGCATAGGAAACAATTCACCCTTGATGTTCTACCTTGGTTTTGGAGGCGCCTTGTTGCATGTTTTGAATCACTCGTTGTTCAAATCTTTGCTCTTTTATTCGGCAGGGGCAATCTACCAGCAAACTCACACGCTAAACATGGAAAATCTGGGAGGACTAATCAAATCAATGCCTAAAACAGGGGCACTCTTTCTTGTTGGAGCGCTTGCGATTGGGGGACTTCCTCCTTTCAATGGTTTTGTATCCGAATTTTTAATCTACAATGGATTGATTGAGGGTATTCATACCAGCAGTATAAGCCAAATCATACTGTACGTTCTCGTTTTAGCAGGATTAAGTATCATAGGAGGACTTTCGGTTCTTACCTTTACCAAGGCTTTTGGTACCATCTTTTTGGGCCAACCCCGTACACAGCTAACCCACAAACCGCAGGAAGTTTCATCCATAATGCTCATACCGCAATACCTGATCATTGCCGTAATGCTGAGTGTGGCCCTTCTTCCACAGTTTTACATGAAAATTGTCGGAAGCCAGTTGTCCATCCTGCATTCCATGGATGCAGAACCTGCCATTCTGGAGGGTATCGGCAAAACAACAGCCAACATCAGCTTTTACTTTCTGTTACTCACCGGAATTGTTGCAGCTACCTGGATTGCTCGTTCCCTGCTCATGAAAAAAGCATATGTGAATTCTGGCGCTACGTGGGGATGTGGCTATGTAGCCCCAAACAACAGGCAGCAATACACCGGAAAATCCTTTTCCAAGCCTCTTGGAAAGATTTTTAATGCGCTGCTCATTGAAAAAAAGGAGTTCGAAGAGTTGAAAAAGGGAGAAATACATCCCGCAGGGAAATCCTACATCTCGCATTACCAGGATTTTTTCGAGTACAAATTGATCAAACCTTCAACAGATTGGCTGGTACAATCGGCCAATTACTTTAGTTTTGTCCAGAATGGACGAATACAATCCTATGTTTTGTATGGAATTGTATTTATTCTTGCCCTGATCATCCTATCAATCTTAAATATTATTTCATGAACCTGATTACCACATTTGTCCTGATACCGTTTGTCGGATTACTTCTTCTTCCTTTCCTGAAAGTTAGGTTGAAGGGAGTACTGACACTGGTTTTGTTGACAATTAATGTAATGATATCAGGATACATGGCTGTACAAAGCCTGACAGGGAATCCTGTTTCCATCTCCCTACCGGGAAGTTATGTCACAGGTATTATCCCCATAAGGATAGATGCATTGTCGGGTTGGTTTATTTTGATCATCAACCTGGTTTTTTTAACTGGGGCATTGTATGGATATTCCTACATGAAGAGCTACAGGAAGAGAACCAACAGCCTTACCCTGCACAGTTTTGCATTTTTGCTGCAACATGCTTCTATCATCAGTGTTTGCGGGATCCAGAACAGTTTTGTTTTCCTGATCGCCTGGGAAATTTTGGCTTTGACCTCTTTCGTTCTTATCATTTTTGAGCATGAAAATCCTGTCACCATCAAAGCCGGTATAAATTACCTGATACAGGCACATTTTTCTATCGTGTTCCTGATTGTTGGCTTTCTTTGGGTCATTAACAAAACGAATAGCTATGACTTTCAGGCCATCACCACTTATTCGTCTTCATTACCGGGAATGGCTTCATTGATTTTATTTCTCTGTTTTTTTATTGCCTTTGCGATCAAAGCCGGATTTGTTCCTTTTCACACATGGCTTCCATATGCACATCCTGCCGCACCTGCGCATGTATCGGGTATGATGTCGGGAGTTATCATCAAGGCTGGAATATTCGGAATTTTACGTATGTTGTTGATTATCAAAACAGACTATGTTGCGGTAGGTTTCCTAATTCTGATTGTCTCGGTGCTTTCCGGATTGTACGGAGTGATGCTGGCCATTATACAGCACAACCTCAAAAAACTACTCGCCTACCATAGCATCGAAAATATAGGGATCATTGGAATTGGAATAGGCTTAGGGGCCATTGGAACAGGTATGGGTAATCCAACACTAGCAACGCTTGGATATGCAGGTGCATTGCTCCATACCTTAAATCATGCACTCTTCAAATCCCTGCTCTTCTATACTGCCGGAAATGTTTACCAGGCAACGCATACTATGGAAATTGAGAAATTGGGCGGAGTGATAAAGAAGATGCCACAGACTGCCATGCTCTTTTTAATTGCTGCCATTGCCATTTGCGGAATTCCGCCCTTTAACGGCTTTATCTCTGAATTCATTATCTATACCGGGCTATACAGCTGGCTCTCAGATGGAACGCTATTTTCGCTCCTCGCAGCCATTTTCTCCACCATCGGACTGGTAGCCATTGGTGGTCTGGCCATGATTTGTTTTACCAAGGCATTTGGAACAGTTTTTTTGGGAACAGCCCGTCATACACTCCATGCAGAATGCCAAGAGGTTAAGTTTATACAACTCCTCCCTTCTTATATTTTGGCCCTTGTCATCATCCTGGTAGGCATTTTTCCTATGTTGTTTATCCACCTATTGGCAGAGCCTGTCTCTCTTTTTACAGGAACAGTACAAATTCTGACAAATACTCCACAGAATAGTGTTTTCACGGCCTTACAGCCGATCAGTTGGGCATCATGGATATTGGTTGCCTTGGTAATCGGACTCTATTTTATCAGACAGAACCTGCTTAAAAAGAGGAGAGTGGAAGTTGGCCCAACCTGGGGCTGCGGTTATGTGGCCTCAACTTCTAAACATCAGTACACCGCAAGCTCCTTTGTACGTACCTACAGTAAGCTATTCGCACCTGTCCTGATAGTCAACAAAGAAGAGGCAATCGTTCATGGTGTTTTCCCTTCAGAAGCGAGATACCATACCCAGCCCTACGATAAACTTGAAAAGGGATTGATTGACCGTGTTCTAAAATTAAATAAGCGTTTTATGGGGAGGTTTGTCTTCCTGAACAACGGTAAACTTCAATTCTATATTTTGTACGGAATCATTTTTATCCTGACGGTATTGGGTATCCCTTTGCTATACAGGAATTTGGAATCCTTTATTGATATATTTAAACTTCTATAACCATGCTGAGTATCTTTTTAAACCTTATTGCAGCCCTCTTTTTTACCGGTATTGTCATCCGGACCAAGAGTTTGGCTTCAGGTCGTAAAGGTCCCGGGATATTGCAACCTGTCAGGGATGTTGTTAGGTTATTCCGCAAGGGTGCAGTCTACAGTGAGACCACCAGTTTCATTTTTCAACTGGCTCCCACAGTCTATTTTGCGTCTGTTGTGATGGCCTTGATGGTAGTTCCGTTTGGTAAATCGCCCGGCGTACTAAGTTTCAATGGAGATTTCATTTTTTTCGCTTATGTTTTGGCTTTGGGGAAATTCTTCAGCATCATTTCCGCTTTGGATACCGGCAGCAGTTTCGAAGGGATGGGCGCCAGCCGCGAAGCCCTCTACTCGATGTTCGCAGAGCCTGCCTTCTTTATCCTAATGGGCTCATTGGCGCTACTTTCAGGTCACACCTCATTTCAGGAGATTTTTGCCTCACTGCACATTGGATCTCAGATTAGCTATGCCCTGGCAGCCCTGGCAACTTTCGTACTTTTGATGATTGCCATGATCGAAAACAGCCGTATGCCCATCGACGATCCCAAGACCCACCTCGAACTGACCATGGTCCATGAAGTGATGATCCTCGACAACAGCGGATTCGATCTGGGATTGATCCTAACGGCCGGATACCTTAAATTTGCGCTATATGGGGCTTTGATCGTGAACCTGTTTATTGGCGTCATCCCTTATCAATATGCCATTCCAGCATTTTTTGCCATTCAGTTTTTGATGGCCGTTGCCATTGGTTTGATCGAGTCGTTTATGGCAAGGTTCCGAATGAGCCATAATCCGCAGTTCATCGTAGTGCTAACATCGGTAAGCCTGCTCATATTTTTTGGTGTACTGCTTATTTTACAAAAATTTGTTTAACGGTTAAATAATAGTCAGACAATATGATACATGTACTCTTGATTATTTTTATCATCACTTTGTTTTACATGGCCATCGCCAACAGGCTGATGACCTACATCAAAGTGCTGGCGCTTCAGGGGGTGTTGCTCTTCTTCGTTGTATTTTTTCAACTGAGCAAGATTGATCCTTTTAACCTTGCCTTTATCCTTCTGGAAACCATCGTCTTCAAATCTCTGGCGGTACCTATTTTTCTGAGTTATCTGCTTAAACGAAACAACATTACCCGGGAGGCGGAGCCCTTTTTGCCCAATTTTGTCTCTCTTGTCATAACCACTTCAATTGTAGTTGTCAACATACTGATAGCTACCGTTATTAAAGATGATCACCTCGACAAAATCTTCTTCGTTGTGGCGCTGTCAACGCTCTTTTTTGGCTTGTATCTTATTGCTACCCGCCGAAAAATCATTACCCATGTGATGGGTTACATGGTGATAGAAAATGGCGTTTTTGTCCTTTCTCTGGCCATTGGCAACGAAATGCCACTGCTTGTCAACCTGGGTATCATGCTGGATATTTTTGCCAGTGTGCTCATTTTGGGAATTTTCATGAACAAAATTGGTGATGTCTTCAAGGATGTAGATGTCGATCAGTTGAGCAATTTGAAAGATTACTAATCAAAACAAACGAAATCAATGGTTATCACCTACTTAATAGTTTCTGTTGCGATTGTTATAAGCCTTTTTTTGCTGCGGGATAAACGGCTGGTCTACTCCTTGCTTGGATTATTCCTGGTTTGGCAAGGTTGGTTTACTACGCAGGCCTGCCTGCATTTCGGCACCACCGATGCTGTTTATTTCACTTATGACTCGTTGGGCATTCTTCTTCTGGTTACTTTGAGTATCATCGCTGTTCCGGCTGCATTGCACAGCTACATTTACATTGAGAACCATTACGAACCCCCGCGGTCAAGATCGATCTACATTGGTTCGTTGGTTTTGCTGATCATGGCCATCAGTGCAGGATATCTTTCCAACCACATCGCGGTAACCTGGATTTTTACGGAGATCACAACCTTGAGTGCCTCGGCCCTGATTTATCACCACCGAAACAAGTTGGCACTTGAGGGTACCTGGAAATATGTCTTCATCTGCGCAATTAGCATCACCTTCATTTTCATCGGCATTCTTTTTCTTAGTCTTTCACTTCAACACGCCGGGTCTGACGACCTATCTTTCAGTAACTTGCTGGCAAAAAGCAAGGAACTAAATCCAGTCTGGCTGCAAATGGCCTTTCTCTTCATTTTTACAGGGTTCACTGCCAAGCTGGGACTGGTTCCCATGTTTACGGCAGGCATTGACGCCAAGGATACCGCACCAGCACCGGCAGGAGCGCTGATGGCAAGTGTCTTGATGAACCTTGGATTTGTAGGAATATTCAGGTTTTACATCGTCATTGCCAACACTCCACTGCTTCATTGGGCCAAACTGGTGGTTGGAATTGCGGCATTCCTTTCGTTGTTCGTCGCGACAGTATACATGTTAAAGGTTAAGAACGTCAAACGGATGTTCGCCTACTCCGGCATCGAACACATGGGAATCGTAATGCTTGGCGTAGCTGCGGGTGGAATTGGTTACTACGCTGCCATTCTGCACATTGTACTGCATGCGTTTGTGAAATCTAGCCTCTTCTTCCAATACAACCAACTTTACCGCGTATTTCAAAACAAAAGCATTACCCACATCGGCAACTATTTCAAATACAATCCGACCGGGGCAATGGTATTGCTGTTAGGTTTTATCAGTTCAGCAGCGATGCCGCCATCCGGGCTTTTTGTGAGCGAATTCCTGATTTTTAAATCATTGTTTGATGCGAAGCAGATCTTTGTCCTCATCGCTGTTTTGCTGCTATTGACCATGATTATCTGGTCGTTTGGAAAAAACATTTTCAAGGTTCTCTTTGTTCCAGCTGAAGGATTCGATGATTCGAGGGTGGCAAGAACCTCTCCCTGGGAATCACTCTCTCAATTTCTGTTGCTCGCAACGGCAGTCTATCTGGGATTGAATCCTCCACCAATTTTTGTGCAACTTATCAAAGAGAGCCTCATACTCTTACCTCAATGATTATGCAGACAATCATCATAAAAAATAATCAATCGGTTCCGCTCTCATCAATTCCTGAATTGAGTTACGGATCGTTTCTGGACGTAAATACCGGGCTTATTGCAGATACCTCTGACAGACATTGCGTTAACTATTATGGCGTTGCCAATGGAAAGCAACTACAGCTAATCTGTTGCATTGCCGACGATGTAAAACATCTGATTCATCTTTCATCCTGCAAAGTGCTACCGACAGATGTATTGCCATCCTTTACGGCCAGACTGCTCTGCTTCGAAAAATTCGAGCGTGAAATTCATGAAAATTTCGGATTGAACTACAGCGATCACCCATGGCTTAAGCCGGTAAGGTACCCCTTCGACCGTGCTGACAAGCAATCAACCATTGCCAATTACCCCTTCTATTCTATTGATAGTGAAGAGCTTCACGAAGTTGGGGTTGGTCCAATACATGCGGGAGTCATAGAACCAGGTCATTTCAGGTTTATTTGCAATGGTGAGCAGATCCTGCACCTGGAAATTCAGCTTGGTTACCAACATAGGGGCATCGAAAAGCTGTTTTTGGAAAAGCAGAATCTTTCGCAACTGGTTACACTGGCCGAAAACATTGCCGGGGATACTGTTGTCGGTCATGCGACCGCCTTTGCCCAGATATGGGAAAGCCTCTGTGGCTTCAAAACCACAAGGGACATTGACTATTCACGTACCATTGCACTCGAACTGGAGCGAATTGCCGTTCATACCGGTGATCTGAGCGCTATATGCACCGATATTGCCTACCAGCTGGGCAGTTCTGTCTTTGGCAGGCTACGTACCCCCATTATCAATTTCATGCAGGAATGGTGCGGAAACAGGCTTTCAAAGGGCTTGATCCGCCCGGGACTTGATCGTTTTCCCTTTACACCGGAATTGGCGGCAAGACTTATCCAGATATTGGATACTTACGAGCGTGATTTCGTTGAGATGAATACCCAACTGTTCAGTTTGCCCAGCGCCCTTTCGCGGTTTGAAAGAACAGGCGTGGTTTCCATGGAAGATGCAACGGCCATTGGTGCAGTTGGCATGGCAGCACGAACCAGTGGAGTCATAAGGGATATACGTACCTCCCATCCCCACAGTTTGTATCCCGAACTTCAGCACGAAGCAAAAGTAAAACGTCACGGAGATGTCTATTCGCGCGTTCAGCTACGCAAAAATGAGGTTATGCAGTCAATAGGATACCTGAGAAAGCTGATCGCCGAACTTCCGGCCAAGAGTGAAATCAGTGAACTTTCATCCCCGGGTGAAAACCTTTTTACGCTCACGCTAGTAGAAGGATGGCGTGGCGAGATCTGTCACTGTGCCATAACTGGATCCAAAGGAGAATTGGTTCATTACAAAATCAAAGATCCCTCCTTCCATAACTGGATGGCGCTTGCTTTGTCGGTACGAAACAACGAAATATCCGATTTTCCAATCTGCAACAAGAGCTTTAATCTTTCGTATTGCGGGCATGATCTGTGAGGGCAGAGAGCATGGGGCAGAGAGCATGGAGGACGGAGACAGGGGGACTGGGAGAAATGTGAAAATTGGGAAATGTGAAAATGTGAAAATGATTGGAAAAGAGTAATTGAAACCATTAAGCGGGGATCGGGCTTGACTCTGTGAGTGATCGTAGTTTTGGGGTTATATCCCGGAGGGATTAAATATCAATAGCCCCGGGTGGAGCGAAGCGGAACCCGGGGTAGATGGATAACGCATGGCAACCGTCCGCGATAAAATGTCTGAAAATGAGATGGCATTGGGATCGGACGGAATTCAGGTTCGTTAGCGAAGAGAGAAGAATGAAAATGAGAAGCAAAGATGATGAAGAGACGGAGAGACTAAGGGACGGAGAGACTAAAAGAACGCAACTATCTATATTTTAAGTCTTTGTGTTCCTTTGTGTCGTACTTGGGGTCCTTTGTGGTTAAAAATATAAAATTGAAAATATGTTCAGTAATATTAAGATTTGGTATCATCAGGGCAAACAGTTTATTCCTGATGTAAGGAATGCCAAAGTACCCGGGATTTTCAGGGGACGACCGGTGATATCTGCGGAAAAGGTAGACGAAACCTCATTGGTAAATTGTTGTCCGACTGGCGCCATTTCAACCGCGCCAGTATCCATTGATCTTGGGAAATGCACCTTTTGCGGGGAGTGTGCACGCATTTTCCCTCAGAAGATTGTTTTTACTTCGGATTACAAGCTTTCCACCAATGTTCGGGAACGGTTGATTGTCAAAGAAGGCGTTGATCAGCCCATCGACCTGGACAAAGATCTGATCGCGAAGGAGTTCAAGACTCTTTTTGGAAGCTCATTGAAACTCAGGCAGATATCTGCCGGCGGCGACAACAGCTGCGAATGGGAGCTCAATGCCGCGAACAATGTGCAGTTCGACATGAGCAGGTTTGGAATTGAGTTCGTTGCATCCCCCCGGCATGCCGACGGAATCGTCATAACCGGTCCGATCACTGCCAACATGGCCGAGCCATTGCAGATCTGTTATGATGCGACCCCGGATCCTAAGATGGTTGTACTTGTTGGCACAGATGCCATCAGCGGTGGCATTTTCGAAGGCTCCCCCGCCCTGGACCGCAGTTTTCTTGAAAGCCACAAAGTAGATCTCTATATTGCAGGAAATCCGACGCATCCGCTGACTGTGATCAATGGGCTGCTGGCGCTAACCGGAAGGGAGTGAGAGGACGACTGGTTTAAATGGGGTTATTCATTTTCTCCATCGCATCTTTTTCAATCAGGCAAATAACATTTTGGTGCAGCCACAGGAATGAAGCGGGTATTAAATTGGATATTTTTCCTGAAAGAAATTGTTTTACGATAGTTCTTTTTTGAGACCCGTTAATCAAAATAAGTATCATTTTCGAATGTAAGATATCCGCCATCCCCAGGGTTAATCCATAAGCCGGTTTTATCTGCATTTCAGATGCCATCGGATGCTTTAGCGACATAGCTGAAAGTTCGGCAATGTGGCAATGGGATTGCAAAAAGTCTGCTGGTTCATTAAAAGCAAGGTGCCCGTTCATCCCCAATCCTAAAATGCAAAGATCGATTGGTCCTTCCATGTTCAGTTTATCCTGAATATTCAGGCATTCCTGAATTGGATCTTCCGGGTTACTGTTAAAACCGGTATAGTGTGATCCGGAAACCTGAAGTGGCTGAATAAGGTGGGTTTGTAAATAGGATTCACAGGTTGCCGGGTGATCCATGGGTATTCCGCCCCATTCATCGAGTTTGATAATCCGCAACCGGGCAAATAATTTCGGTTGTTCCTGATATTCTTTGCCGAGAAGTTCATACGTTTCTGTTGGACTTCCCCCTGTAGCCGTGCAAAGCAAAAGATTATGGTTTTTTTTGATTTCCTGAATAATGATATCTTTTGCTTTCCGGCTTAACTCTCCGTATGAGTTTAAAATATCAATTCTCACAATTTTAGTTCTCCCCAGCCTTTCCGGTATTCCCTTTTAACAAATTGATTGGCTGCTTCAAAATTGGTTATCCGCATATTGGGGCCATCCCATTTAAAATTAATATACCGGCCGGGGAAAATAAATCCTTCCATATCTCCATATACCGCATCTTTCCTTTTTATCTTTTCGCGGATATTAAAACTGCGTAACAACAAATTTCCCATCAATACGGTTTCAGTGAGCGGACCAGCATAACCTTCAAAGGGTGAATCTACTTCAGCTTTCCCATAACCGGCAATACAGGCATCGATCCACTGCCAGTAATGGCCATCCATGTCACCTTCGACGCGCGGGTATTTTTTAGGAACATTGATTTGTTTATTTAACGTAAGCGGTAACAATACTGGACTGCGTCCACCCCAGCCACAAGCCGCTTTTGCCTTAGTTCCAACAAACAAAGTACTGCCTTCATAATCATTCAAACCGGTAAAATCACCCAGGATATCATTCATATTCCCATTGCCATCCAGTTCAGCCGGGCGTTCCGGGGTAATCCCGCCATCCATCCAGTAAAGATCGAGGTTTTTACCATTTTTTAGATTGTATTTAAACTTGATTGAGCTGGATACTGGTCCGCTTTCAGGATACTGTGCTTCTGAAAAAATTCCATTGTACACAGTACTTGCACTTCCGGAAACTTCAGTTGGATAGCCCAACCCGAGCAACTTGAATGGTGGCCCAATGATATGGCAGCCCATGTCGCCTAGCGCACCGGTTCCAAACTGCCACCACCCACGCCAGTTAAAAGGCACCAGATTTTCAATGTAATTTGTCTGTTGGGCAGTTCCGAGCCACAGATCCCAATTCAGTTCTTTCGGAACCGGGGGATGGGTTTTTGGCCAGGGAATTCCCTGTGGCCAAACTGGCCGGTCGGTCCAGCAGTAAACTTTTTCAATGTCACCGAGTATTCCTGCTTCGATCCATTCGCGCAAAGTGCGCATTCCTTCACTGGATGCACCCTGGTCGCCCATTTGGGTTACTACTTTGTATTTTTTCGAAGCTTCAGTTAAAATTCTGGCTTCGTAAATATCATGCGATAATGGTTTCTGAAGGTATAAATGTTTATTTAACTGCATGGCGCTCAATCCGACAATTGCATGGTTATGATCGGGAATTGCCACAGTAACTGCATCAAAATTCTTACTTTCCTTATCGAACATTTCGCGCCAATCATGGAAAAATGGCGCTTTTGGATATTCTTTCCGGCGATTGGCAGCCATCCGGTCATCGACATCGCAAAGATGCGAAATCACTGCATTCTTTTTCGGTGTCTTCATGAACGCCTGGATATCAGCCGCACCTTCACCACCACATCCAACTGCAGCAATATACAATTTATCGCTTGGGGCAACATGTCCAAGTCCGCCAATGGTAAAACTTGGAAGAATGGTCAAGGCCCCGGCTCCCGATGCTGCCAATCCAACGAATTGCCTTCGGGTCAATTCAGATTTATCGTTTTTATTGATATTGTCTTCCATGTTATTATTCGTTAGCGGTTTTTATTTGCGAAGCGGTTTAACTGCAACTTCCTTAAAGAAAACAACATCTTTATCTCCATGATTTTGCAATCCCATAAATCCAAACTCAGGACGGGGACCATGGTAAGGTTCAAAGTTAAATTTACGTTCTGGTACCGGATCGCCTTCTTTGAAATCAGTCACTTTTACCCCATTCAAAAAAATAATGGTCCGGAGTCCGTCCAAAGTGATTTCCATAGTATTCCATTCCGGACCTGGCTTACCTGTTTTGGCCAATGGTTTTGTTAATGAATACAACATGCCGGTATAATGATAATCATCTTCATCTGAGAGTTCTGGCTTATTATCAATCTGAACCTCGTAACCATAAAAAACCGGCATCCATTCTTCATACGGTTCAATTGGTATTCGGATAAATACTCCGGAGTTACTGTTGGTATCGCGCATTCTAAAAACGACCCTAATCGTACAATTTCCAAATTTTTCGCCCGTCCAGTAAAGCAAACCCATTCCGCCGTGCGACTTTATCAAGCCATCTTCAACATACTGCGAGCCAGGGCCAACATGTTTCCACCCGGTTAGATCTTTTCCATTGAATAACTGCCGCCAGGGACTTGTATCCGCTTTTTGCAAGGAGATTCCATTTGGTTGCGAAATTTGGTCTTTGGTCTTTGAAACACCGTGACCCGGACTCTGAGAAATCATGGAGAACAAGATAATTCCGGAAATTAAGATTGATGCCATTGCCTTCTTCATAACTTTACTATTAAGTGAACTTCGAAAAGTCCGGAATTCCTAATTCCGCATTGCGTAACTTTGAATTCAGCCTTTTCGGAGCAACCTCAAATATAAAAAAATTCAAACAATTAATATAACCTGGATTTTGAGTTCCTCAGGATTAACATCTGTTGTATCCTTCGGAATCGGGAAATTCTTCCAGTCTGGCCAGAGAGGCAAGAATTTCCTCGGCAACTGCCAAACAGTTTCTGGCTATTGTAAAATTAGCACCCGCTTACTATAGTTATTGCTCAGATCCGAAGGAACTAGATTTATAGGAGATATTTTTTACCTGTTTTAAAATTTTTTCAATCTTAGCAGCCTTTTTGAATAACATATAATCAGAGATTTCATTAAAGCCACAAATGTCTCTCAGTACATTATCGATTCCCGATGAAAGGAGTTTTTTAAATGCTATATCCTCCGGAAATACCTTCAAAGTTTGTTTGTTATTGTTAGTTCAATACAAATATAGTTTTTTAAATATCATTTGTAGATGAGCATTAGTTACCATTCTCAGATTGGGGGAATGGGAAACGATGAAACAATGAGACGGAGAAAAGAAGTCAGAGAGACCAGGGAACCTGGAACGATCAGAATTTCTGCGGACTTGTTGTTTTAAAACTTTCGTTTCAACGCCATACAAATCAGCCAAATCACTGTCAAGCATTACTTTCTGATCTCTGATCAGATATATTTTGTCCATGATCCGCTCATCAGGTATCAAAATCGTAGTCCGTTCAACTGCCATATCAATCGGATTAGTTGTGAGACAATGGATTGAAGTACAAAACCGTTGTATTACAAGTTACCCTTTTTCAGGCAAATAAACGAAGAGAAAGCGAAATATTACTTCTGCGCTTCTGAGAATAAAGCTGCTACGCGTTTTTGTTGCATGGTGCCCTTTTCGGCATAACCAGCCATTCGATTGCTGAAACCATTGTACATGGAGAGGGCGGTTTTCTCATAGAATTGATTGATACCCGATTTGCGTTCTACCGTGATGGGACGGAAATAGCCTGGACCGGGATCCATCGTCACACGCAGCCGAGCGTCCTCACACGTTTCAATTGCCGCAGTGATGAACGCCCTGTCGTAGTCCGCAGCAGGTTCATTGGTCAGGAGGCTTTTCATCGCAGAAAGAACAGCGAATGGCCTTTTCAATGAATCCGGTAATTCGGCGGAAGCCTTTGTTTTAGTGCTGTTCTCAGTCAGGAGGGCAGGAACTGTAGGGTAAACCGTTGTCGGTAACTCATTTGTCCAGCCTCCCTCCGTTGTGATTTCAATTTTTGCCATCATTGGCAATTCATTGTTCAGAAGAATTACTTCGTTAGAAGATTTGATATTCACTGGCTTACCATTGATTTTTAATGACTTGACTTTGGGTCCGCCGTTCATGCATGAAAGATACAGTCTCTTCTCTCCAAATCGGATTGGCTCCTTCTGTGTGTACCGGGTAATCGATCCGGGTATCCGGGGACGAAGAATGAGGCAATCGGATCGATATTCGCAATCAAACAGTCCGCGGATCGTTGCGGCAGGAATGGCAAAATTATCGATCATCACGGCAACACCGCCGACCCGAAACTGACCAGAATCAGACCATATGTTGTTGCTATTTTCTCCTGATTGCGACCAGGGAGCATCCATTCGGAAGTCTTTGGCCCATTTCATCGCCCTGGTAGCAGAACGGCGAATGTCCTCAAATTTTCCAAGGCGGTAATACATTAGAATAGCCCTGCCTTCAACAGTGCCCCAAACTCCCCCATTGACCCAACAACCAAATTCATTTATTCCTCCCATTCCCTTACCAGTTGTATTGCCGTAGTTCCAATAGGTATCGTCAAGACCCGGCGCGTTTGTAAGGAGAAAGTCGAAAGGTCTTATTGCCGGAAACGCAGCGATCTGTTTGTAGATACTTTCAGCAGTTCTATCATCGACAACCCGCAATGCGACTGCATCTGCATTGGCTACCCCTTCCAGGTAACCAAACTGTTTTTGACCCAACACCCCGTGTTTAAGTCCTCCGGGTTCGACCGATTTTACGAAATATCCATCCGGAGTCATCAGTTTTGGCAGAGATTGGCAGGTGATCTTTTTTCGGTATTCGTACTCGGCTAGTTTTTCTTTGTCGCCTGTTAATTTGTAAAGTTCTGTCATCCGGTCCAGCGCCGCAAGATAAGTAATTGTAAGGCCTGCCAAATAGCCTTTGCCGAAAGATCCATAGGGCTGTTTGACACCGCCGTAGCTCGGCGCCAGCAAGTTGCAGGCCGGACCGACAAGAAACAGGTTGTTCGTCGTATCCCGGGCCTTTTCGATGAAATTGCAGGCACGCTCCATTTTTGGCAAATAATGCTTAATCGTCTTTAAATCGCGGCCAACCAGTAAAATTTCTGATTGCATTACCACACCAGCTGCTGTAGCCTCATAGAACCAGTCGTGTATTTCCACATTGCCGTCGCCTTGCCTAAAGGCTATTCTTCCGGGAGCTGCTGCATCTCCAAGACAGCCGTCGGGAGCTATTAATTCTGAAAGATTATTTGGTTTACCGTCACCCCACAGACCCTTACGCTTACCATCGCCCTGATTGTCCCAAAAAATATCCCAGGATCGTTGTAGCATTGAGGACCAGGGCTCCTGCAAAAAAGGAGTAGAAGCATAGGAAAATCCATAGCTGTTTTGAATCCACCAGGCTCCCCAGCCAGCGCCTTCAGTGAAGGTATCCCACTCGGGTTTATATACCATTGTCAGGTTTGGAACTACCGGATTGGGGTGGAAAAAGGCAAACGATTCGTCAATCAGACGAAGAAAATCAGCATCACCGGTACCTTCACAATATTTGCCTATATAGCGGTCCTCCTTCGGTTTGCTTTGTCCCTGTACGATTGAACTGATTAAAACAAAAAGCAGAATAGTTAGAAACTGTTTAAATTGTGTATTGTTTATCATCCTTTAATTTATTTTAACTGCTAAAAAATATTTTAAACAACTGTATTACTGTATGCAAGGATAATCACGGCAATCAGTATAACGCCTAAAGCGAGATACATCATTTTTCTTGGCTTGCCTTTTACTCCTTTCCATCATTCTCCGCTCACAAATCCTACAACCTGGTTACCAACAACCTGCATTGACTGTTGGATTCCATAACCAACAGATGCGCCAAGAATACCCAGTAACACCATTCCTCTGCCCATCAGTATAATTGAGACAATAAATTGAATGCCAATTATGGCGCCATATAAAATTTCATCCTTTCGGGCAAAAAGCAGACTCCAGGTTTTATTCTTTGTCATCATAAAGGCAACATACATAAGGTTAATTAAAACACCTCCCATACAAACCAATGCCCAAACAGTAAAATTTGCAGTTATTTCACCGGCACCCTGTTGCTTTACAGCCTCAATAATTGGTCCCTGACTATAAACAAACGCGAGTCCCAGACCGCAAGAGAGAATTCCAGCGACTATTACCAGTAGTAATCCTTGCCGGAAATTTCCTGATGCCTGTTCTTTTTTTATCTGCTTACTTTGACTTCCTAATATCTTTTCCCGGCCAAATCCTGCAATACTTACCAATGTCACACCAACAATGATTACAAATAACCCAATCAGAATGATAATACCTGGTACTGAAATCAGGTTTGGAGCATTGATAAATAGTCCGCTACCTTTTAACACAAGTGGGACAATAACTCCGACTGACATTCCAAGTGCAGACAAAATAGCTCCTGTGAGTGCTGCCCCTATTCTAATAACGCAAATCATATACAATAAATTTGCTACACCCCAGGCCATTGTTAACAGATTGGAGATAAGTAACGGTTTAAACCCAACAGTTTTAATTAAAAGAATGGGTTCCGGAACATTTATTAAAACGATGATCCATGGATATATCACAATGCCAAAAAGCATGCTATAAAACACATATTGTTCAAAGTGAATATTTTTAATGATTTTCATCGGCCAGGCACCTGCCCCGGTGCCAAATCCGGCAAGAGTGACAAAAATTAATCCGATAATTATTTCCATTTTTTTTATTTTGCTAATCTTCGTTTATTGTTTTAAAAGATTTCCCCCACACTTTTATTCGTTCATGATATAGTTCATTATCATTTGCATCTTCCCAGAAGGTTAATAATATAAAGTCTTCAGTCTGGCTCTTATTATCAAGCGCGTGGAAAACGTCTGCCGGTATATACACTACGCTGCCAGGTCTGATGTCGATTTGTTCTTCCCCGAGATGAAGAACTGCCTCACCCTTTACTATGTAGTAAATTTCTGTTACGGGATGTGTTCCTCCTGGTGTACTGCATCCTGCTTTTAAAGTACCTTCATTGATGTGGATGGACTTCCCTCCTGCAACAATATTATCCATAAGCATCTTTGAAGAATAGGTATTGTCAACAACAAAAGACTTTACCTCCCACGAGTTTATAACTTTACCTTTGCCCATATTATACCTCCTTATTATTTAAATAATATTTTCAAAATAGGATCTCATTTTTACCAATCCCTTCCAAATCCGCAAGTCCAGCCCCCGTCAACGATATGCACCGCGCCGGTTACATAGTTCGCCTGATCTGACGCAAGATAAAGAGCAGCATATCCTATATCCTGGGGTGTTCCGGGTCTTTTCATAGGAATATGCGACATGATACTTTCAAACCTGTTGTCACTGTACATTCCGCCGCTTTCCATCATGCTGGGAATTTGGATTGAACCCGGACAAATAACATTCACATTTATTCCAAACGGGGCCAGTTCAATTGCCATCGCTTTGGTGAGTTGAATAACTCCTGCTTTAGCTGCGGCGAAGGCGCATTGATTTCTTAATGGCACTACTCCGACAATGGAACTGATGTTGATAATTTTCCCATATCCATTTTTGGTCATGCTTTGAAGTACAGCTTTACTACAATAGTAGACGCCGTCAAGATCAACATTTATGATCTTTTTCCACATGTCATCAGGAAATTCATGGATTGGGCCCCTGTCCTTCAAACCAATATTTATTCCGGCATTATTAATAAGGATATCAATCTTACCGAATTCTTCAATAGTCTTGTCTGCCAAGGCCTGAGCTTCATTTGCATCGCCCACATTGGCTTTAATAAAGATTGCCTTCCCACCTGCTGACCTGATTTCCTCCACAACCTTGTTTCCTCCCTCCTCATCTATACCGTTTATCACCACTGTCGCTCCGTTATCAGCAAAGATGAACGCCATACCACGTCCAATACCGGATGTTGCTCCAGTGATAATTACTACCTTATTTTTTAAATCAACTCTCATCTGTTCCCCCTTTCAACTTAAAATAAATACAAGAATTAATTGTACCCTATTGCCTTCAATTTTGTATCAAAATTTATTTGTTTATAGTCCCGGAACGTACCCTTTTCCTAACTGCAGACCAATTTCGCGGTAACCTTCGCTGAAAGACATCCACGAGGTAGTTCCACCATCAACTACTATTGTTTGACCGATTATATATCTTGCATCATCGGAAGCCAGAAAAATAGCCACCTTGGCAATATCGAGAGGTGTACCCGGAAAACCACAAGGGAATAGATTTCCCAAACTACTAAAATCGTCAGTATCTGCTATTTTGAATTGGTTTTCAACCGGAACAGCTCCAGGCGCTATGGCATTCTTTAATACTCCCGATTGTTCAACCACCGGAGTTGGTTTTTAAGATTAGAGGGGTTACCTCATAAACGCCTTTTTTCGTTTCTTTGCTCATTTTCTAAGCTGCACATTCGTACCAATCAAATGGTGTTCTACGGTCAAGGCTTCGATGGGAACAATAATCAAGGAACTTTCTTAACCCCTTGAAAAGGACTTTACAGTCTCCTGCTGGGTTAAGGTAAATATACTCTTGTTTAATTGTTCTCCAAAGTCTTTCAATCCAAATGTTATCCAGGCATCTTCCTTTTCCGTCCACGCTGATTATAATCCCTTGTTTTGTAAGATATTCAGCCCAGCCTTCACAAGTACATTGAGAACCTTGATCCGAGTTTACTATTTCTGGCTTTCCAAAGTCTGCAATCGCTTTTTGAAAAACTTTCAGGTTGCCTTCAGAAACTGTCTCTATAATGCCGGACCTTACTAAAACAGTTGCATTTTTAATAATGCCCGATGGAGATACTGCCAGCCCGTTATATATTTTTAAGAATTTACAATCTGAGCCCATAATTTTCTTGCGATTTATTATCAGTTTAATGCTTATACCACTTTTCTTAATGACCAATTTTTAACACGATAACCGTAATAGGCATAATAAAACAGATAAATATAACAGGGCAACAGCACCCAGTATGCGGCGTGTGGATTGTAACGATCGGCGAAATATCCGTATATAAGAGGTACGATAGCGCTTCCGCATAAACCCATGATTAGAATTGATCCTCCCATTTTGGTAAACCGTCCCAGTCCATTGAGCGCCAGTGGCCATATAGCCGACCACATCAACGAATTGGAAAGTCCCAATATCACGAGAAACCATATTGACAGAGCAGCAGTATGACCAAGAAAAGTTACCTGGCCACGCACAATGAAAAACAACAGGGTCAGCACAATGGCCGATGTTGTACATACACGCAGCACATTGAGATGGTTAATGAATTTTGGAATAAGGACAATACCCAGTAAAAACCCTGACATCGTTATGCCCAGGATATAGGATGGGAATACTTTTGCTTCCAGTAATGGCAGGTCCAGCGATCGGGCATATCCGATGATTGTGTTGATACCGGTAACCTGTGATCCCACATGCAGAAATATTGCGATAGCACCAAGAATGAGATGCGGAAATTGAATGATACTGGTTTTAACTGAATTTGCATCAGCCAACGCAGGATTTTCATTGTTGGTATCTATTTCCGGCAATATGGAATATCTGATCATCAATCCAAGTCCGAAAAGAACAACTGCCATACAGGCATAGGGGACAATCACCCGTCGTATCAATTCATCCAATGCAGCATTTCTTGTTACTTCGTCCATCAGCGGTAACTGTTTAAATAACTCAGTATCAGTTGGCCTTAGTATTGCAGCAGCTAATAATAACGGGGCAATGATCCCGGCAGTTTTATTACAAACGCCCATAATGCTCATTCGCTGTGCTGCCCTTTCTTTTGAACCGATCATGGTAATGTAGGTATTGGCAGCAGGTTGCAATATGGCCAGGCCTGTCCCGATTGAGAAGAGCCCCAAAAGGAATATCCCATAAGTCCTGGTCAAAGCGGCAGGTACAAAAATAAGGGCGCCAAGGGCCATAATCCAGAAACCAATCATTATCCCTTTTTTAAATCCAACTTTTTCCAATAGGTGTGCGGAAGGTATTGCCATCACAAAATAGGCGATGTAGAAGGCAAAAGCTACCAATAAAGACTGGACATTATTTAATTCACATGAAATCTTAAAATAGGGTATTAAAATCGCATTGATCCATGTAGTAAAACCGAAAATAAAGAACAACAATGCAATGATCATTATTGAGATGACTGTGTTCTGAGTAGACAACGAACCTGCATGTACCAATTCTATCTTCTTTTTCATGTGATGGCTATTTAAATAATTATTAACCAGTTTGTTGTCACTTTTTTTAGATGACTACTTCTTCCCATTTTTCGTTCGATGCCGATTTTTCCAATGCTTCAAGTACAGCCACTTCGGTTAGGATACTCTGGTGACTGCGTGGCTCTTTACGGGTTCTGAACATTTCAACTATATCGACATACATTTTCCCTGGATCGCTTTCAGGAACGCGCGATTTCAG
>JAPLDT010000011.1 GCA_026391315.1 Bacteroidia bacterium | reverse complement strand
AATTGGTACATCCGCAACAAGGAGAGCATCGAACTTTTCAAAAAATTCCGGCACAATCCCAACTACCTCCGATCGGTAGAGTTTGATGTTTCCAAAATCAACTTCTACAATGATATCAACCAGATTGTTGAAGATTCAGATATTCTGGTTTTCGTAACTCCCTCCGCGTTTCTGAAGGATACACTCCGTCACATGACCGCTGAAATCGGCGACAAATTTGTTGTTTCTGCCATCAAAGGGATCATCCCGGAAGGAAATCTGTTTGTCGGTGAATTTTTTCATGAATTCTATGACCTTCCATTTGAACAGTTTTGCGTCATTGCCGGTCCATGCCATGCGGAAGAGGTAGCCCGCGACCTCCTCTCCTACCTCACAATTTCCAGTCCGGATGTCAAACGCGCACGGCAATTTGCCATGTTACTGGAAAGCAATTCGCTCCGTACGCATATTTCGGACGATATTTGGGGAACTGAGTATTCAGCTGTACTGAAAAATATTATGGCCATTGCTGCAGGTATCTCACACAGCCTGCGTTACGGCGATAATTTCCAGGCAGTACTCATGTCGAATGCCATCCAGGAGATCAAACGATTTGTAGACACAGTGCATCCCATAACCCGCGACATCAAGTCTTCGGCATACCTTGGCGACCTTCTCGTAACCGGATACTCCCACTTTTCGAGAAACCGGACCTTTGGCACCATGATCGGCAAAGGCTACACCGTTCGTTCGGCCATGCTTGAGATGGATATGATCGCTGAAGGTTACTATGCCACCAAAAGCATCAAAGAGCTCAACGAACAGTACCGTATCAACATGCCGATCACAGACACCGTCTACAACATCATCTACGAGAATATCTCACCGGCGATTGAGATGAGGCTGCTGACGGAGTATCTGCGATAGAAAGGATGGAGACGACGGGGACGACTTGGACGACTGAGGGAATGTGAAAATTGGGAAATGTGAAAATGTGAAAATTGGCAGTTTCACAATCCTAAATTTCCTGACCACCCAGTGGATACTTCTCGAGTCCTACCCCGAAGGGGTTAAATATGAATAACCCGGGGTGAGCGACGAAGGAGCGTAACCCCGGGTAAAGAGATGAATAAAGACCACCGTCCGCGGTAGCATTTTAGAGGATGTTTTAATACCTCCTTCGGACGGAAGGAACAAATAAATAAAAAAACCACAGGCAAAAAGCCAACAGCTAAAAGCTAATAGCCTGAATATTAATACAACACATAACACAAAACAAAGAATGAAGAACATCTCCTTAAATCTCAAAAACGTATACGGCTTCGTGCCAAAAGCAAAAATAGACGGTTTCAAACTTCAGTCCGAAGCCGCCAACCTTGCCCTTCACAAAAAAACGGGCAAAGGCAATGACTTTCTCGGATGGGTCGATCTACCGGGGTCGATCGGTGAATACGAGTTAGCTGATATCGAAAAAACGGTTCAAAAGCTTCAGGTTAAACACCTCGAAGTATTTGTGGTAATTGGAATCGGCGGCTCCTACCTTGGTTCAAAAGCCGTTATCGATGCCCTTTCCGACTCTTTTGCTGCCATCAAAGGATCTTTCGAGGCACCGCTGATCGTCTTCGCCGGACAAAATATCAGCGAAGATTATCTATTCGAACTGCGTGATCTGCTCGACACCAAAGATTGGGCCTGTACGGTCATTTCAAAATCAGGCACCACAACCGAGCCTGCCCTTGCCTTCAGGTTACTGAAACAGGATCTGGAAGAGAAATATGGCATCGATGAAGCCAGTAAGAGGATCATCGCGGTAACTGATGCTGAAAGAGGAGCCTTGAAGAAACTGGCCAAAGAAGAAGGGTACAAAACGTTTATCATTCCTGATGATGTTGGTGGCCGCTATTCCGTGCTGACCCCTGTCGGTCTGATCGCCATTGGGATGGCCGGTTTCAATATCCGCGAACTGGTCAAAGGCGCTATCGACATGGAAAAAGCCTGTGATTCATCCGTTCCGTACGAACAAAACCTGGCTTGCCAATATGCAGCTGCCAGAAATGCCCTCTACCAGTCGGGAAAGAAAATTGAAATACTCGTCAACTACAATCCCAAACTTCACTTCTTTGCCGAATGGTGGAAACAGCTCTATGGCGAAAGCGAAGGCAAGGATAACAAAGGCATATATCCAAGCAGCGTTGACTTCTCGAGCGACCTTCATTCCATGGGCCAATACATCCAGGAAGGTGAAAGAACCCTGTTCGAAACAGTTCTCTCCATTGAGGAAGTTGACAATGAAGTACTTGTTCCTGAAGACGAAGCAGACTTGGACGGACTCAATTTTCTTGCCGGCAAACGCGTCGATGAGGTGAACAAAATGGCGGAATTGGGTACCTCCATCGCGCATGTCGATGGCGGCGTTCCAAACATCAGGATCTCTGTTCCAAAATTGAACGAATACTATCTGGGGCAATTGATCTATTTCTTCGAAATCGCTTGCGGAATCAGTGGCTACATCCTGGATGTCAATCCATTTGACCAGCCAGGTGTCGAAAGTTACAAGAAAAACATGTTCGCACTCTTGAACAAGCCCGGCTTCGAAAAAGAGAGCAAAGCCATTCAGGAAAGATTGCAATAATGGTTAAAAACAGTGGCATCCCAAATCGGACTTGGAATTCGACAGGCAGAAATTTTCTGTTCCTGATTACTCTTCCTTTGTTGGCAGCTTCCTGCTTTTCCGGGAAACAGGATAAGCTGAAAACCGATGACAAATCTGCAGCAAAGAGCGTTACAACGGATACTTTCCGACTTTCACAATTGACCGTGCCATCCAATGCGGCCTACAGTTCGGTTCTCGATGATTTCGACAGGAGCGATCTGCAGAATATCAACCGTGCACTCGCTGTTTTTGCCAACAACAAGGCAGATTCGCTGAGCCGCGACTCAATGCTTATCTCCTTCAATGAGTACATGACTGCCGTCATGCAGGAGTACTATTCGGGCAAGTTATTGGGCAACCGTCAGCTCATGGATCATTTCGAGAGCAAGGAAGATCCGGTAGAAGCACAAAAATTGATCGCCACACTGGCAGCTCATGGCATCCTAATTACCTACCGTGAAGGTGATTTTTACCTGGAACCCAATCTTGCATTTGTGTTCAACCATTTGGAAGGCGCACTCACGACTGGAAGTCGCAACTACCTTCAAACCAAAATCTCACTGTCAAAGGTTCTTTTAGACGACAACAACCTTCCAGTTTCACCGGCTGATTCAATTGCCCGTCAGATAATAGCCTGGGAGGATTTCATGGTAAATAATCCGGAATATGTCTCGAAAGATGAGATTCAGGCTCAATACATTGATGCATTTACAACCTATCTGTCAGGTACGGAGCAGTTTCCACTGTTCGATCCCAATACAAAGATGCTGCAGCATGTTTACCAAAACTCCTACCTTCAATACCTTGAAAAGTACCCAAATCGGGAAAGCACCAAAATTGTAAAGAAGTTTTACGATTTGCTTGCATCAAAAGGGTTTAAATACGAGGAATCACTGGATTCTTTCCTTCCGGAAGTCAATTTTATCCCAAACCAAAACCCGAAATGAGTACAGCCCCCTCCAACAAGCAAAAAGCCAAAGTGACTCAGTTGACGGTAACCAAGCCTGCACGACTGATGGAGTTTCTCATCGAACAGCTCAAAGGCAAAAGCAGGACCACGGTCAAGTCGCTCCTGGCTCATAGGCAGATATCAGTTGGAACCCATACCATTACCCAGTTCGACTTTCCGTTGGAACAAAATCAGCTTGTCACAATTAACTGGGGGGTTGTGCCCGAACAAACCCGCCTTCGCGGAGTCCGAATTTTGTTTGAGGATCCATACCTGATTGTCATTGATAAAGAGGCCGGCATGCTTTCCATCGCTACCGCCAAGGAGAAGCTGCTAACCACCTATTCCATTCTGAGTTCCCATGTCAAGAAGGAAGATCCGACTAACCGCATCTTTGTCGTGCACCGTCTCGACCGAGATACATCCGGCGTGATGATGTTCGCAAAAAGCGAAAAGGTGCAGGAGATCATGCAGAAAGAGTGGCAGGAGGCAGTTATAAGGCGGTCGTACATCGCTGTTGTTGAGGGCATTGTTGAAAAAGACGAGGATACTATCCATTCTTTCCTGAAAGAGAACAAGATGCTCTTCATGTACTCCACCAAGGTTCCGGGAGAGGGAGATGAGGCGATCACCCATTACAAAGTACTGAAACGCAGCGAGGAATTTTCATTGTTGGAGGTAGAACTGGAAACAGGACGCAAAAACCAGATCCGTGTTCACATGAAAGAGTTGGGTCACCCTGTTGCTGGCGATAAAAAATATGGTTCCAAAATGAATCCGCTGCGCCGCACCTGCCTGCATGCCAATATTCTGGCTTTCAAACACCCGATAACCGGAGAAGAGCTCAGTTTTGAAACACCCCCACCGCACAGATTTTTGACGCTTTTTTCCTGATAAAATTGATGAAGAATTAAATCTTGAAAATCATTGAATTGAGTAGATATGCTATGCACGGGCAATATTATTTTCCCATTTTAATGATTTCGAAACAACCAAAGCTTTTATCTTCAAGAAATCTTTGAACTTCAATATAATGTTCAATCAAGATTTCCAGCAATGCTTGAGTTTTGAGATTTCCCGTTCGAATCCAAATTATTTTTGGTGGAAATCCCAACAGGGAATTCAATTCGTTAAAATCTGAGTCTTGGGTGACAATCGTATAACCATTTTGTTTTGCAAATTCCCAAATCTGCATATCCGGGGCATTTATTAATCCCTCGGTTTTTACGTGGCTGGAGCCAACGAACTTATCCGGTAACAACCGAAGGATTCTGTGGGAAATATTTTGATCAAACAAAAATTTCATACAGCTACCTGATAAATCTTATTCTCTCTGTCGGCTGCATAGCTTAATGCAGCCAGGATATCTTCTTCGACCAATTCTTCAAAGTCAGCTAAAATGTCTTGAGTAGTCATCCCTGAAGCAAGCCAGCCGAGAATATCATTTACCGTTATCCGCATTCCACGAATGCATGGTTTTCCTCCCCGCTTTCCTGGTTCAATGGTTATTATTTGTTTATAGTCTATCATCTGCTTTCTTTTTTAGTAAAGATATAAAAATAAAAATGAACTGTATTGAATGGTTCTCACGGTGCATAATCACAGTTTCGAAACACATCCGCCGCACAGGTTTCTTTCGATGTTTTTCCTGAAGACTGATAATTATAATGGTACAAAAGTTTCCAAAGTTTCACGTTACGGGCAAAATTTGTTCGTAACTAAAACTTTGGAAATTTTTTTCACTCAAATCCCATTATTTGCCTCACATAAGTTGCATTAGCCTTTGAAGTGAGCAATTCCAGCAACAAAAATGCTACATCTGTAGCCGTCGACGGATTCCAGGATGTAATGTTGTTATCATCCATGACTATCGGTTCATTCATCACGGTAACACCAAAGCCCCTCAATGTTTCCTGTCTGACGGTATTTTTATTGTAGGTTGTGCCACGCTTACCCTCCAATACTCCGCTTTTGCCGAGGGGTAAAGCTGCAACACAGATGGAAGCGATAATTTTATCTTTTACTTTAAATCTACGGATCAGATCAAGAAACCTGTTGTCATAGGCATCTTTGTAAAAATCATATACTTCAAATCCGCCCGGAATGGCTAAGGCATCAAACAAATCAATATCGATATCGCCAATCAGAAAATCAACGATAACCTTCTGGCTGAAAGAACTTTTAACTTCCTTTTGTATTCCGCAAGTAAACAATTCGGTCGAACCATCCCCCTCCACAAGGTTCCATCCGATTACATCAATGAATACGCTGGCTTCCAGCATTTCAAATCCATTGGCCAATAACAGTAAAACTCTTTTCATACCATTCTTAACTAAAATACGGCTTAGATTATAAATTTATTTGTCTCCGAAAAATTTTCCTGTTACAAGACGATTAAGTGTTTCGGCCATCCTTTCAACTTTTGTATCGTCTGTTTTTGCTGAATAAATCCAGTCGATCAATTTCTTTTGTTGCCCGTCGGATAGGCTTATAAATGTTTTGTGGGCAACCGGGTCTTCCAATAAACAGACCATGAATTCTTCCGGTATTTCAGCCGGACCATTGTCTGAAAACAAAATCACATTTACCCAATCACCCGCTTTTTTGCCAATCTTTTTCCTGATTTCCGCCCTTACCGGTAAAAAGAGTTGGCCGTTGCCCATGGGCATCAGGTTGTAATTTCTGAATTAAAAATCGTCAATACTGCTTTTGACTTTAACCCACCCAAAATGAGAATGCTTGTCTTGCAATATTTCAGGAATAGCAGCATAATACCGCGTGATAGCGGTTCGTTGGTATTATTCATAGTATTTAAAAGCGTCTATTATATCCAAATATACACCGTCAAAATTTGTGTTTAATATCTTTTTTAGATACGAATTGTCATTGCCGTAAATGATATTTTGCCATTCAGTATTCCAATATTTTACTTTATAATTTCCTGCCCAGTCTGGGTTTTCAGTGTCCAGCCAAGCAGGTTTATTGGTATTCCAAGAGGTTTGCCAATAGTATCTGTAATCCTCTGCTTCGCCAATAGACATATAGGAAACAACTAATCGCTTACCTCCATTTGCCTTATTTTTTAATTGTGCTATTTCTGATGATGTAAATGCTTTAACGTCATTGAAAAACAAATCCATTATCAATAAATCATAATTGGTTGCTGTTACAGCATTAATAAAATCTGTTTTAGATGAAAAATTACTTGGATTAATTAAATACAAAAAGTTTTTTACTTGAGAAATATTAGTTATAACTGAATTGTTTTCTTGATTGATTGATGTTGGGAAAGTTGGAATATTATCAAGTTCTCTTCGATTTGCCGCAAATGAAACATAACCGGCATTATTGTTTTCAAAATATGAATTAGTCATTTTTGAAGGTGTCGAACAATAATCGGTAACTAATATTTTATTACCGTGGTTTTTTGAAATGTTAAGTAACTCCTTTAAATAGGAATTTACCGTTTCGGATGTTGCTTGGTCGTCTTTATCATAACCATAAAATAAGTCTTCTTGTCCATTTGCGTCAATTGCATCTAAATAGGCTTTATGTGGTTGCCCTGAAACATCTCCATTACTACTTACTAATTCAATTCCGTTTTGAGGTATGATTAAAAAATTAGGGTTTGTAGATTTAGAATATTGACTTATCCCGATTACAAATTCCCGCATTTTTTGTTTATATTCTGTTTCGTTGTGGGGATTACTCTCCTCTTTATTACAAGACGAGATAATAAATATTGAAACAAATAATAAAATTGTATTTCTCACTATTTAACTTTTTTTGTTTTTTTTTCTAAACTATTTTTGTCGTTCGTCTGTTTGTTCTATACAATGACCGCTAACGGAAAAGGCTATATGCAGGGCGGGATTTAACATATATACTCCCTACGAAGTGCTTGCTTTTCAATTCACTAATTCCCTGACAATGAAGCACCGAACTCACGCTTGCAGGAAGTTCACTTTTGTGCATTATCTTTTTAGTTTATCTCCAAAATCATAGCAGCACGTGCCGGCATTTCAAGTGTGTTAGTGACAACGAACTCTTTATCCGTAATGATCTCCTTGGCTTTAAATTTAGCAGGTATCATTTCGGAATACCTCATCAAATCAAGTTTTACACTTTCTCTGTTTTTATTTAAAAGGACCATTACTTTATGTTTCTCATTGTACCGGAAATAAACGTACACATCGTTTTTTTGCGGTGCATAGTGTTTAAACTTTCCATTGTGTATTGCTGTATTTGTTTTTCGCCAATTCAACAATTTTGAAAAAAATATTTGGGCGTCTTTTTCTTCATTCGTTAGCCCCGATCCTGTTTTCGCATTTTTTAAATCGTTTTCCCAACCACCATAAAAATCGCCCCGTCTTTGTCCATCGCTCCCGGGTTTCTCATTGGTCATCAAAACTTCTGTTCCATACAAAAACTCGGGAATGCCCCGCATAGTCATATACATTGCAATTCCCAATTTCCAGCTGTAAAAGTTTTTATTCAGTCTTGAATAAAACCTGTCTAAATCGTGGTTGTCAGGGAATATTAGTTGATTGTCCGGGTGAGGAAACAGATAATCCTGAGCAATACTTTGGTAGGTATCAACCCAGGTTGAAAACCAATTATCTGTTCTGTTAAGAGTGGAAACAATATTGTCGTTTAAGGCAAAGTCCATTAAAGTTGGTAAATCGGATTTGTAGCCATCCGAATTTATTTTGTCTTTTTGCCAATACGATGTCAGGTATATATTTCTGGACATTTCTTCTCCTGCGGTGTTAAAATTTGGATATTCATCCAGAACTGCCTTTGTCCAGGTCGTCAGAAAACCTTTATCCGCATATGAATAGGTATCTTCCCTAATACCAGAAATGCCAGCATACTCAATCCACCATATTGTATTTTGTATTAAATATTTTGCCAACAGGGGATTTCTTTGGTTTAAATCCGGCATATGCGTGTCAAACCAACCATCCGTATATTCTTTTTTATCTATTTCCGTAGCATAAGGATCTGTTATAGTAGTCTTTAAGAAGTTGCTTCTCGTTCTTGTCCCGGAATAATTGACCCAGTCTTTTGAAGGCAAATCTTTAATGAAATAATATTCATCGCCACAATGATTTAAAACAACATCCCAAATTATACCAATGCCTCTTTTCTTTGCTTCCTCTACCAATAATTTGAATTGTTCGTTAGTACCGAAGCGGGAGTCAATTTTGTAAAAGTCTGTAGCAGCGTAACCGTGATAGGAATAAGCCGGCTGGTCATTCTCGATTAAAGGAGTATTCCAGATTTGCGTAAACCCTAATGATTGTATGTAGCCCAGATTATTGATAATGCCCTGAATATCACCTCCGTGTCGTTTGTTTTCATCATTCCTGTCTAGGCTGGTTTCTTTCATTTCGGGAATGATGTTATTCTTGGCATCACCGTCTGAAAATCTGTCAGGAACTATTAAAAGTATTGCATCTTTCGGAGTAAAACTTGCTCTGTTTGCACTACCTTTTTCCCGTTGTAGAAGAGGAAAGTACTTGTACAAAACAATTTTGTTGTTTTTGCTGAAGTCGATTTTTATGTTTCCTGCTTTTGCTGTGGGATTGATTTTTAATGTAACAAACAAATAATTTTTGTTTTCAACTTTATCTGTTTTGATAAGTTCAACCCCTGCATAATTTAAAGACGGTTTTAAGTCAGTGAGATTGCTCCCATAAATTAATAGGGTTATGGTATTATATTTCATCCCTACCCACCAATTTTGAGGTTCTATTCTGCTAATCTGCTGTGAGAAAGTTGCACTGTGGAAATATAAAATAATAAATAAAGTAAATATTTTTTTCATTTTTGTTTGGGATTTTGTCCAGATAAAATTGCACACATTATCGTCTCGTAGCTACATGCAGGGCGGGATTTAACCGATGAACTTACAGACAAGAATCTCATTTCAAATTATTAGTTTCCTGTCATCGAAGCTCCTAAGCCTGGCATGATGGTACTGATCATTTGTATAAAAAGTATTGATTTCTGAATTCATTTACAAATATCAAGAGAGGATTTGCAAGTGGGAGACAAAATTAAAAATTGCATATATTCTTTCCAAATTTTATTTAAGTTTACTAAATAATCCAATCTTTTTCCTATATATTTGCTGTGCAATCATGTATAAGGTTGTTTAAGGATATGGATAAGTATTTGTCAATTAGTCAAGCTGCTGATATTTTGAATATTAGTTCTGAAACGCTTAGGAGATGGGATAAAAGTGGCAAATATAAATGCTCCAGACACCCAATAAATAACTATCGTGTTTACTCCGAAAAACAAATTTCCCTATTAGTTGAAGAACTCCAACTTGAAATACAATATCGACCAAGAATTCATGAAAGGGAATCTATTACACCTTATTTTAAAACTGAATTTGGGGAATTATATAATTATGATGCTATTAAATTTTTAAAACAACAAGATTCAAACTCGATTGATCTAATTTTTGCCGACCCACCTTACAATATTAAAAAAGCAGAATGGGATACATTCGCCAATCAAAAAGAATATATTAAATGGAGCATGGAGTGGATCTCAGAGGCCCATCGAGTTTTGAAAAAAACTGGATCATTATATATTTGTGGGTTTTCCGAAATTCTAGCTGATATAAAATGGTCTGCTTCCCCTCTATTTAAAGGGTGCAAATGGCTAGTTTGGTTTTATCGAAACAAAGCTAACCTTGGAAACGACTGGGGGCGTTCTCATGAAAGTATACTACACTTCAGAAAATCAAAAGAATTTGTATTAAACATTGACGAAGTAAGGATTCGGTATAATGAACATACTCTAAAATATCCCAAAAGAACTCAAGCGGAAACATCCCAATATTCTAACGGAAATAAAAAAGATTATTTATGGGAACCTAATCCTTTGGGAGCAAAACCAAAAGACGTATTTGAAATACCCACCATATCGAATGGTGCATGGGAAAAATTTCCCCATTTAACACAAAAACCAGTTGAGTTGCTTAGAAAAATTATTCTTTCATCTTCGAATTCAGACAGTGTAATTCTTGACCCTTTTGGTGGTTCAGGAACAACTTTTGCAGTTTCTGAGGCTTATAAAAGAAAATGGATCGGAACCGAGTTGGATTTAGAATACTGTAAAATAATCAAAAACAGACTAATAGATAAACATCATATTTCCAGAATATTAGAAGCGGCAGACGAACAGGCCTCAAATCAACGAAGGAAGAAATTAAGAGGTTAGCAAGGTTCTAAAATCCCCTGAAATCAATTCTGAAAATCTATTCATATAGTCTGAATACGGTTTTTTTGTTGCATTTGGAGGCGAGTCTAAGTAATATATACCCTCCAATTTTGTGAGAAACTTTGAATAAACCATAAATAATCCTGAGACTAAAGTAAAACTAATATTGTCATTTTCCTTTCTTTGGACATCATTTAAAAAAATGCATATGACCTTCTGAGGGTGCTCAACGAACCTTTCCAATAAAATTTTGTCGATAAACATTTTCCCCATCCTGTCCTTGGAAGTGGTCTTTACTGAGACAACTATTTCATTCTCATCCAAGGAGTTATGCTCACCCCTCGTTGTAAATCTTACAATCATGTCTGCAGCGAAATACTTTAGTCACTTTAGTTCACTCTAGCTCACCTTAGTCACTTTTTCATTATCTTAGGGGTACCCATTTAACCCCGAAAACCATGTCTATACCTACCAGTAGAACCGAAGAGATTGCAACGGTTTCCATCGACCAGCTAAAGTGCAACGGGTGCGGAAAGTGTGTCACCGTTTGCTCAGATTACGGATTTAAGATTGTCAACGGAAAAGCTACAAGATCGGAGGATCCACTGTTCGGATGCATGGCCTGCGGCCAATGTATGGCGATCTGTCCTGAAAATGCCATTGATGTGACAGGCCGATGCCTTACACCCGACGATCTTTTCCCGTTTACGGAACCATCTGTCAAACCCGACTACAACTCCCTGCTTCATTTGTTCCAGTCCCGCCGGAGTATCCGCAAATACAAGGATCAACCCGTTTCGTGGGAGGTCATCGACCTTATCCTCACGGCTGCAAAGACAGCGCCCATGGGGGTTCCTCCATCGGATGTGAATGTGGTTATTTTGCAGGGAAAAGAAAAAGTCAGACAATTTTCGTCCGATTATTGCAACCTGCTTGATAAAAACAGGTGGTTTGTCTCAGGATGGTTCATGGCGCTGATGACCCCGTTCTACGACAAGCGGACCATCCGTTTTTTTAAGAAATTCATCCGTCCCATATACGACATCTACATTGGTTCGATGAACAAAGGAGTAGACCATGTAACTTACGATGCACCTCTGGCCTTCTATTTCTATGGAACACCCTATTGCGATCCGGCCGACCCGATCATAGCCGCGACCTATGCCATGACTGCCGCCGAATCGCTTGGCCTTGGATCCTGCATGCTGGGCGCCATCCATCCGTTTTTGCAGTTTGGATTTGGGGCAAAGGAGTTCAGGGACAAATACAAGATTCGTTTCAAAAGTCGCGAGGGACTTGTTTTGATTGTGGGTTATCCGAAGGTGAAATATGCCAGGGGAGTGAAACGGACTTTTGCAAATATTGATTTTTATTAAAAGAACTTTCCCAAAGTTGATAGATATGAGCAATAATTGTACATATCTATCAACTTTGGGAAAGTTATCAAATTAATTAGTAACGCCTCTTTCGCTCCATCCTTTTGAAATCGGTCCTTCCCTCTGCCGCCCTTGGATATCCGCCGCTGCGTCGGCCACGGAAAGAACGGTCGTCGCGGTTCTCTTCGAAAACTTCGACATCAAAGAAGGCTCCGCGGAAAGACATGCCCCTTGAATTGCGGAGCAGTGATTTTCCAGCTGCATCTTCCACCTCAACAACTGAGTAGCTCCCAAATAGATCGATCCTGCCAATCTCGACATTTCTTCGGCCGGTAGCTTCCACCACGAAATTGATCACCTCTTTGGGCGAAATTCCTTTGGCCAATCCTACGTTTAACCTGAATTTTGTCAATCCTTCAGTTTCGACCACCCGCGGACTTCTGCGTTCTTCATGACCATCCGGAATGTTCAGGTCCGGCGTACTGCCATAATAATCCAAAAAGCGGTTAAACTCCAGGGAAACAATGTGTTTGATCAGCTCCTCTTTGGACAAATTGGAAAACTTTTCATACACGGCCGGAAGGTAAGGTGCAATTTCCTCCTCGTTAACAGTAACTTCCTGCAACTTGTCTGTCAGATAAAAAAGCTGCTTTTCGCAGATTTCTTTACCTGATGGAACCGGTTTACGTACAAATTTTTTTCCTATACTCTTTTCAATCATACGAATACGACCGTGCTCTTTCAGGTGGATGATCGAAATCGACACGCCTGACTTTCCAACCCGACCGGTACGGCCACTTCGGTGGATATAGTTTTCCGAGTCATCGGGAAGATTGTAGTTAACTACATGGGTCAGGTCGTTGACATCCAGTCCGCGGGCTGCCACATCGGTAGCCACAAGAATCTGTACCCCTCGGTTACGGAATTTATCCATCACGAAATCACGCTGCTGCTGGCTCAAATCGCCATGCAGCGCCTCTGCACTATAGTTGTCTGTAATCAGCTGGGCAGCCACTTCACCGGTCTCCTGACGGGTACGGCAGAAAACGATGCCATATACCTCCGGAACGAAATCCAGTACCCGTTTGAGGGCGAGATAGCGATCCTTGGCATGCACCATGTGGTAGACATGCTCCACATTATCGGCTCCGCTGTTCTTCTTGCCAACCGCGATCTCCAATGGATTGGTCATGTAGTTTTTGGCAATGGCGGCAACCTCTTTCGGCATGGTTGCCGAGAAGAGCAGCGTGTTTTTCTCTTTGGGGGTCATTGCCAGGATGGCATCTACGTCCTCCTGAAAGCCCATGTTGAGCATTTCGTCGGCCTCGTCCAAAACGAGGATCGAAACATGTGAGAGATCCACTTTGTTTTTGCGGATCATGTCGTGCATACGGCCCGGAGTGGCAGTGATGATGTGGGTTCCGGCACGAAGCGCCTTCACCTGTGCACCCATATCGGCGCCTCCATAAACCGGAGTAATGACTATTTCGGGTAAAAATTGTGAATACTCTTTGATCTCCCGTGCAATCTGTACGCACAGCTCACGGGTCGGACTCAGGATCAATGCCTGTGGTACCCGATTTGCCGGATTGATCGTCTGCAGGATCGGCAGTCCGAATGCGGCAGTTTTACCGGTGCCGGTCTGTGCCAGTCCGACGATGTCTTTCGGCTCTTTTAAGAAAACCGGAATAAATTGTTCTTGAATCGGTGAAGGCGTTTCGAAGCCCATTGCTTCAATCCCTTTCAGGATTCGGGGGTCAAGCCCCATTTCATTGAATTGCATTTTTTTGTGTATTGCGAAGGAGAGATGGCTCATTGCTCATATGCACCTTCATTTGTAATTTGTAATTTTTTATTAGTGTCCTTTGTGCAATCCTTTGTGTACTTTGTGGTTAAGTCTTAAATTTCACCACAAAAGTCACTAAGGATATCACGAAGGAATCACAAAGTAATTTGCTGTCTAAACGACATTGAATCAGTTATTTTTGTCTAAAGAAGAGTTGAATAGGTACCCCCGTAAAGTCGAAACTGGCCCTGATTTTGTTCTCAAGGTAGCGCTTGTACGGGTCTTTGACATATTGCGGCAGGTTGCAGAAGAACGCAAAACAGGGAGTCTTGTATCTGGGCAACTGCGTAACATATTTGATCTTGATGTATTTTCCTTTGTAGGAAGGAGGCGCAAATGACTCAAGCGCTTCCGCCAACAGTTCGTTCAATTTGGATGTCGGAACGTGCTTGGTCTTGTTGTTGTAAACACGCATCGCCTCCTCAAGAATCTTCAAGACTCTCTGCTTGGTTACTGCCGAGGAAAAGACAATCGGAACATCGGTGACAGGGGCAAATTTCTCGTAAATCTGCGCCTCGAACTCCTTCATGGTCTTGTTGTCCTTCTCAATCAGGTCCCACTTGTTCACGACAACCACAACCCCCTTTTTGTTTCGGTGAATGAGGTGGAAAATCGAAACATCCTGGGCCTCAACGCCACGGGTAGCATCCAGCATCATCACGCATACATCTGCATTCTCAATGGTCCTTACCGAACGCATCACCGAGTAGAATTCTACATCCTCCTTCTCTTTGGCCTTTTTGCGCAATCCGGCGGTGTCGATCAGGATAAAATCGTAACCGAATTTGGTATAGCGTTGTGCAACTGAATCACGGGTTGTACCTGCGACTTCCGTCACAATATGGCGCTCTTCTCCGATCAGGGTATTGATGGTAGACGATTTTCCAACGTTAGGTCGTCCAACGATGGCGATAACCGGAATGTGTGACTCTTCCGGCTCCTCAACAGGAGCGGGAAAATGTTTCACCACTTCGTCGAGCAGGTCGCCGGTTCCCAATCCATTGATGGAGGAGACGCAGTAAATTTCCTCAACTCCCATGGTGAAGAATTCGTTGGCATCTAGTGCGCGTTTGTGGTTGTCGACTTTGTTGACCACCGTCATGTAAGGTTTCTTGCTTTTGCGGAGCAGGTTGTTCACCTCCATGTCGAGGTCGGTGACTCCCATTTCGACATCCACCAGAAAAATGATCAGGTCGGCCTCTCCGATGGCCAGGTTAACCTGACGACGGATCTCTTCTTCGAAAACATCTTCTGATCCGGATACGTATCCTCCGGTATCTATGACAGAAAATTCTTTGCCGTTCCAAATGGATTTACCGTAATTACGGTCACGGGTTACCCCCGGCTCATCATCAACGATGGCCATTCTGGACTCGGTAAGCCTGTTAAAAAAGGTGGATTTGCCTACGTTTGGGCGTCCAACGATTGCAATGATGTTGCTCATGAAATGAATAGTGCCTTATTGTTGTTCGTATCCAAAATTACGGAGTTGGATCTCCTTGTCGCGCCACTCTTTGGTCACCTTTACGAACAGTTCCAGAAAAACTTTCTTGCTGAAAAATTCTTCCATATCTATCCTGGCAGCCGTTCCGACTCTTTTCAAAGCCTCTCCCCTGTGACCAATAATGATCCCCTTCTGGGTTTCGCGCGACACATGGATGACCGCTGCAATTCTGAGTAGTTTCTCTTCATCCTTGAAGGATTCTACTTCGATCTCTACCGAGTACGGAACCTCCTTATCGTAGAAAAGAAGAATCTTTTCGCGGATAATCTCCTGGGCAAAGAATCGCTCATTGCGATCGGTCAGTTCATCTTTCGGAAAATAGGGCAATCCCTCCGGAAGGTTGGCCAGAATACGTGCAAAGACATATTCGAGGTTAAACTTCTCCTTGGCCGAGATTGGAATTATTTCCGAATTAGGTACCAGCACTTTCCACTGTTCCACGAGCTTAATCAATGCGGGTTGGTCGGTCAAATCGATCTTGTTGATCAAAATCATGACCGGTACTTCCGCCATCTTCAATTTATCTAGGTATTCTATGTTTTTGTCGATGCTTTCCACCATGTCAGTGACGTAAAGCAAAACATCGGCATCGCTCAGGGCGGTGTCTACCGTCTTAAGCATGCTCTCCTGAAGCTTGTAGACAGGTTTTAAAATTCCGGGCGTATCAGAGTAAACAATCTGGAAATCTTCACCATTGACAATTCCTTTGATGCGGTGACGGGTGGTCTGCATTTTCGATGTGATAATCGAAAGCTTCTCCCCCACCATGGCGTTCATCAAGGTCGACTTGCCTACGTTTGGATTACCTATAATATTTACAAAACCTGACTTATGTCCCATTATTCCTGCTGATTGTCTGAAACGAACATGTTGCCTCACAATTTCCAATCGAATGAAATAAATATTCGACAACATGGAGTTCCATGCTACCATTGAAAAACAAATTAATATAGCATGAAAATCTGCGCAAAGGTAACAATTTTTCTGGCTTCCTCACGGGGTGAATCAGCTAATATGCAAATTACTAACGCTAATCAAGTTTTCCTTCACCCCGTGAGTGAAGCCCCCTCCTGCTCCTGACATCCAGGCTATCCATATACAGTTCTTCTACTTTCTTCCTGGCCCATGGGGTTTTGCGCAGAAAGGTCAGGCTGGATTTGATGGAGGGATCGTTTGCAAAACAGTTGATCCGGATCAGGTAAGCCAACTGTGGCCAGCCGTAAAAGTCGACCAGTTCAGTCAGGATCATCTCAAGGGTTTTACCGTGGAGGGGGTTATTAGGTTGTATCGCGTCCATTTTTCGAGATTTGCACTTTTACAAAATTACACAGAGTTTCACGGAGAAGCACAGAGTTACACTGAGAAAAAAATAGTTTGAAAAGTTTTTTTGTATAAAGAGTTTGGAAAGCTGAGGTATTCAGATACTTAATTTCCACCCTCCGACAAGCTCAGGGATTGAATTAATTGTATCATGTTGACTTCCCCTTCAACAGGCTCAGGGAGGGGTAACCCTTCAAACTTTTTAAATATTTCAAACTCAAACCTTTTAAATATTTCTCTGTGTAACTCTGTGCTTCTCTGTGTTCCTCTGTGTAACAAAATTTTACAGCACAATTCTACCAGGAAGGTTGATCCCCTGGATTTTGATCACCGGTTGATCGCCCGACAAATCTTTCAAATGGTATTTAATGACTACAATTTTGGTCTCACCCGGCATGAGCGAAATGTAATTGTCGCTCAGAAACTGAGGCAAAACCGGCGCGCCTGCAGCCTTTTTCTCCAATACAATTTCGGTAAAGAAAGAGATCGCTTTCGCCGGATTCTTCAACATCAATGTTATCTTCCCCTCCTCCCCTTCGGTGGTTTCAACCTTCATCACCTCAGGCTTCACAGGCGTCATCGTGTTGATCTTTGTGAAATCAGCAAAGGATTTCTGAGGTGTGTAGAACCAAAGATACTTGTCCCAGGCCATTTGATCGGTTTGGGTTGCCAACCAGTAGAAATTGTCTGCAACAACTTCCCCGGTAGGTTTTTTCAGTTTCAAATCCAGAAAATAAACTTCCCGGTCGCCTACAATCGCCGGCAGTTCGCTAACCAATTCAGTCTTATTCTCAGGAGTTGACACTTTTACAGACTTCTCAAAAAGTTTTTCTGAACGGATATTATATAGTGAGATAACTGCATCGAAATTCTCCATCGCACCCACCCCATCGTTGCTGACATAGATCTTTTTGTCGAAGTAGTTGTACATCAGGTTCAATGGCGCACAGGCTTTTTTGGTGCCATACAGCGCCCCTGTCGGCATCAAAGAGTAGTCGTACAACTGCCAGTAAAACTCCGGCCAGGGCGAATTGAGCATCCACTGAACCACGCCGGTTGAGACAGGCTTGTTCACCACAAATGCCTCGAACATGGGCCGGATGGCTTCGTAATTCATCAGTTGTGATTTTAATGCAAGTTCCTCCAGATTTTTTGGTTCGCCGTATCTTTTATTCAGGGCATTGAGGTAAACCTTCACCGAGCTAAATTCCTTCCTGCCTGAGTGATAGTCCCAATGATCGTTCAGCGGCGGCCATAGCTTATCTTTGGGCATCATCTGTTTGATGCACCAGATTGGCGGGATCTGCGGGCCGGGACCGGTTTCCGAATTAAAGCCAAAAGCGCCGCCTGTTTTCCTGTCTTCATACCAGTAAACCGGAGGGACATATTCATATGGACCATTCATCTTCATCCCCGAAGGACCGGAAATCTTGCTGGTGAAATTGCCCGAAGAGATGAGCAGAGGCCTGGTGGTATCGATCTTTTTCAATACCTCAATGTATTTTGCTTCCAGTTCTGTTTTCGGATAGGCATCGCTGCCTGTTGCCCAAGTCAGGATAGAGGGGTGGTTTCGCAACCAGGATACCTGATCTTTCAGGTATAGAACCAGCAGATCCTGCTCTTTTGGAGTCAGTTTAACCCCGTTCTGCTCAACTCCTTCAGCGATGGTTTGACTGGCATCACCCTCCACTACCTTCAGCGCCACACCAAGGTAATCGGGCCATTCCCACTGGCAACTCCAGCCAACCAGCATCAGGATTCCATTTTCATCACAGAGGTCAAAAATGTGGTGATTGTTTCCCCAGATGCCTTCGAAACGGATCGAGTTCATGTTCATCTCTTTGACCATCCGAATCTGGTCTGCATCTTTTGCAGGCATATAACGCAGAAAAAGATCGTCGACCCATCCACCGCTTTTGATCAGCACTTCGCGACCATTCACCTTGTAACCGCGCACATTATCTTTGGTGAGGTAGGTCTCAATTTTACGGATACCAAATCTTTTTGACTGCCGGTCGGCCACCTGAAATCCATCCTTCAGCTCCATCTTCAGGTCGTACATTTCGGGCTTACCCAATCCGTTGGGCCACCAAAGACGGGGATTTTCCACTTTCAGGTCAAACTTGACCGGTTTTGTTTCACCGGGGTTAAGCGGAAAGGTGGAACTAAAAGTTATATTTTCAATATTTCCATTTATTTCTACTTGTTTCTTTTCGTTCGAGTAATTCGTCACATCAGCAGTAACAGCCAATGTCGCATTTTTCAAAGTTTTCAGATCAACATCCGGAGCTACGAAAATTCTGTCCATGGAGACCATTCCTGTTCTTTTAACATGAACATCGCGGAAGATCCCCATGTAATTATCAGGTGGTGTAGGCGCCCAGTCGACAAATCCCATGTAAAAATCGCGTGGTTTGGGAGGAAAAATTTCGATGGCCAGGAGGTTGCCTTTGGCTTTGGCCTGTTTGAAGATATTGAGATCAAACTGACGAAAAGCGCCGTAAATGGAGTCCTGTGAGGCAATTTTCGATCCGTTCAGCCAGATATTGGCGCGGTAGTTGATTCCGTCCAGCAATAGTCTCGCCACTTCGTGGTTCGCATTGAACCCATCCAGGTCAAATGGGGTGCGGAACCACCATGGATCCTTAAAGTCAGTTTTGGGAATACTTTCCAGGTTTTTCCCAAAGAAGGGATCTTTGATGACCCCGGCATCTACCAGGGCACCCATCACGGTCGCGGGTACTTTTGTTTTGACCCATTGTGACTGGTCAAAAGCGTTGGAGCTGGTTAAGGCAGCCCCGTCCAGCGTTGTTTTTTTTGATGAGATGATGGACCAGTTGTCAGAAAGCAGTTGCTCCCCTACCTTTGCGGGTTTGTGGCACGATATCAGAAAAAAGAGTGAGAGTGCGGCAAAACATTGAGATAGAAGCTTCATGGTAATGTATCGTGTTGATTTGAAATAAATGCAAAGGTAAGGATTCTCAAAATCTATTGTGACCTATGTAACTATGAGGTGAAAAAAATATTGAATCAATATTCTATCCTACTAATATACAAAAAAGTGCAGAAAAAAACTACTTTTGGAACCATATTAACTACTACTGCAATGTGTACGGGTATCCAAACCGGATCCGTACTGAATGTTCTTTAAAGGATTAACTATTATGGAATCGAACTCCGGTCATTATTACATTGGTCTCGATATAGGCGGGACCAAATGCGCCGTTGTAATTGGCAACGACCAATTTACAATTCTGCGAAAAATATTTTTTGAAACCCGCACGGATCAGCGGGGATATGTCGAGATTCTCGATGAATTCAAATCACATATCGACGCTTTGCTACTCGAATTCCCCAGGGAAAAGCTCAAAAGAATCGGTATCAGTTGCGGAGGGCCACTCGACTCTGTCAAAGGTGAAATCTATTCCCCGCCAAACCTTCCGGGATGGGATAATGTCCCGATCGTCAAGATATTTGAAGAGACATATGGTGTTCCCGCTGCCATCCAGAATGATGCCAATGCCTGTGCCCTGGCCGAATGGCTGATGGGCGCCGGCAAAGGAACACGCAACATGATCTTCCTGACTTTTGGTACCGGAATGGGTTCGGGATTGATCCTCAACGGCAATCTTTATGCCGGCACCAACGACCTTGGTGGCGAGGTTGGACACATGCGGTTAGCGGATTCCGGTCCGGTCGGATTTGGGAAAGCAGGTTCCTTCGAAGGTTTTTGCTCCGGCGGCGGCATCGCCCAACTGGCAAAAACAGTCGTGCTCGAAAAGCTGGCCAACAACATCCCGGTAGGGTTTTGTCCTACACCTGAGCTTGCCGATGATCTGGATGCTAAAACTGTTGCCATCGCTGCGCAAAAAGGTGATGAAACGGCCCTCGAAATCATTCGGATCTCGGGCGAATACCTGGGCCGTGGCCTGGCAATTTTGGTGGATGTCCTCAATCCACAGTGCATCGTGATTGGCAGTATCTATACCAGAAATGAAGATCTCTTCCGCCCGCATATCGACAGGATTCTGGAACAGGAGGCCATTCCGTTATCGATGAAAGTATGCAAAATTGTGCCTGCAGCCCTCGGGGACACCATTGGCGATTATGCCGCATTGTGTGTGGCGATCTATGAGAATAAATATAACCTATTATGACAACACCTACTACGTTGTTTTTAGTTGATCAGCTTTGCGAAAGATATCCATCTTTAACTACCGTGAAGCCTGCTATCGAAGAGGCGTGCAACCAAATGATCGCCTGCTATGAAAATGGAGGCAAAATACTGGTTTGCGGCAATGGGGGAAGCTGTTCGGATTCCGACCATATCGTCGGTGAGCTAATGAAAAGTTTCGAACTGAAAAGACACATACCTTCCGAATTACAGGAGAAACTGGCTGCCATCGATCCTGAAAGGGGAAGCTACTTGGCCAGCCACCTGCAACAGGGCTTGCCCGCTATCTCCCTGACAGCCCATACAGCGCTGATCACAGCAGTTGCCAACGACATTGACGGCGAGGTGATATTTGCCCAGCAGGTAATTGGCTATGGTCGGCCAAATGATATCCTTATTGGTATCAGCAGCTCCGGAAATTCACGAAATGTGCTGGATGCCTGTATGGTAGCCAAAGCCATGAACCTGAAAGTGATCGGTCTGACCGGCGAAACAGGCGGAAAGATGAAAGCATTATGCGACATCCTGATCAACGTACCCGGAAGGCGCACTTATTTTGTACAAGAGCTGCATTTGCCGGTGTATCATGTGCTTTGTTTAGCGGTGGAACATCATTTCTTTGGGAAATGAAAACAAATTACAGATTACAGATTAAAAATTACAGATTATGGCACCCTTAAATTTCTGACATTTTCATCACCCTTCGACCCTTCGCCCTTCGACAAGCTCAGGGGAGTCCAGGCTCAGTGTCTGTCAATATTTCAAACATTTCAAACATTTCAAACATTTCAAACATTTCAAACATTTCAAACATTTCAAACATTTCAAACATTTCAAACTAAATAAACTATTCCCCATGACATCTAAAAACATCGGACTTCAAAAATTGCTTCCCGTATTCCTCTCCTTCGTGGTGATGGGATTTGTGGATATCATCGGTGTGGCGACCGGGTATGTTAAACAAGACTTCGGACTGACCGACTTCGTGGCTCAGTTTCTGCCAATGATGGTGCTGCTTTGGTTCTTCGTGCTATCGGTGCCGGTTGGTGTGTTGCAGGACAAATATGGCAAACGCAACATGTTGAACATCGGGATGGTCATTCAGGCATTCGGACTTGGACTGCCCTTCGTGCACTACTCTTTCGGAATGATGTTGGCCTCTTTTATTCTCCTTGGAATCGGTAATACGGTGATTCAGGTTTCTGCAAACCCACTGCTGCAGGATGTTTCACCCGAAAAAAAACTTGCCAGCTATTTGAGTACTTCCCAATTTGTGAAGGCCATCATCTCTTTTTCCGGTCCTATTATTGCCACCTTCATGGCCAAATATATGGGCGACTGGAGATTGGTATTCGCCGTTTATGGCATCACCTCCCTTCTTGCAGCCCTGTGGCTCTCCATGACCCCAATTGTGGAGTCGAAACCTGACCGCAAACCGGCCTCCTTTGCCTCTTGCTTCGGACTGCTTAAAAATAGGTTTGTGGCATTTATGGCGCTCTCCATCTTTCTGATTGTAGGAACGGAAGTGGCCATCAACACCAACATTGCCAACATTTTGATTGCCAAATATGGATTGACCATGGAAGCAGCTGCACTGGGAATCAGCATGTTCTTTTTCGGAGAAACAGTCTCACGCTTTCTGGGTGCAATCATCCTGAATTGGATAAAACCACAGGTTTTTCTGTTGCTTACCACACTGGTAGCGCTTGCAGGTATTCTCGGAGTCTTTTTGGCCCCGGTAAACATGTTCGCCTATGTTTCGATCGTTGTCATCGGACTTGGCATCGGAAACATGTTTCCCATTATCTTTTCACTTGCGCTGGCCCAAATGCCAACTCGTTCCAACGAAATTTCCGGATTGCTGATCATGGCTGTTTCGGGTGGCGCCTTTATCCCGCTGGTAATGGGCTATGTAAGCACAGCCTTCGGACCTCTGGTCAGTTTGGCCGTTATCGGATGCTGCATGCTTTATATCCTTTGGGTCTCATTTTTCGTCCGGAAGAGCTGATTTGTAAATTACAATGAAAAGGTTCACGCAAAGGACGCAAAGAAAGACGCAGAGATCGTAAAGTACTGAATAACAAGCTTCTTCTATGCGTTCTTTGCGTGAACCTTTTACTTTTCATCCATTTTCAACTATTAAATTATCCTGATGAAATACCCATGAGAAAATTTTCATTCCAACCGAAAATGAATCTTTGGGTATTCCATGCGACCTTTAAAAAAAATATATACGCATGAATCAATTAACACGAACGACTATTATCTCGGTCCTGATTTTATTCCTTGCACTGGGTTTAAATGCGCAATCATCTATCAGCGCATTGCCTAAACCCGGTTTCGAAAAGAGAATTCAAAACGCCGTGAATGCTATCAGACTGATTGATACGCACGAACATCTGATGAGTGAAACTGAGGCTCTTGCCGGTCCGGCAGACTTTAGCACGCTGTTTACCAATTACCAGCAGTCGGATCTTATTTCATCCGGATCTCCTTCAGACAAAATATACAATATACTGAAAGGCAAGGATAAAAGTATAGAAGAAAAATGGTTGGCTGCCAAAGATGGTTGGGCAAACATGCGGACCACCGCATACGGCCGATCCGTGCTGATTGCAGCCAAAGATCTCTTTGGGATGGATGATCTGAACGATCAGACCTACGTTGAGCTCTCTAAACGTATCAAGGATTCCCATAAAAAAGGCTATTATGAAACCATCCTGAAACAGAAATCCAAAATTGATGCCTGCCTGATTATGGAGTACAACACCTCCAATCCAAGGGATGTGGTGAACGAAGGGAATTGCAACTTCAGGCGATTCTTTGTGTACGACAGGTATGTAAGTTTTTTCGGATACAACAAGATGAACAGCCGATTTGGTGCCAGCGGGAAGAAGATCACTTCTCTGAAGGCATACGAATCACTGGTCGACAGCATTTTTGAACAGGATATAAAGCTCGGTATCCAGGGAGCAAAATTTGGAGTTGCCTACTACCGTACCCTGAAATTCGACGAGGTTTCCCGAGAAAACGCCACCACTGTTTTTGAGAAGATGAAATCAAATCCCGATCACATTTACCCCTTTGAAGAGGCCAAACCTTTGCAGGATTTCATCTTCTTCAAACTTCTGGGCCTCTGCGAAAAGTACAAGGTCCCGGTCCAGATTCATACAGGACTTCAAACCGGAAGCGGCAACGAAATAACAAACGCCAATCCCACCGGACTGGCCAAGGCGTTCTTCAAATTTCCGGGAGTGAAATTTTGTCTGCTTCATGCCGGTTATCCTTATGGTGGCGAGATGGCCACCCTTGCCAAAAATTTCCCGAATGTATTCATTGACATGGCCTGGTCGGCGCTGATTTCGCCAGCTTATACCAGTCGGTACCTGCAGGAGTTTATCGAAACCGTACCCAACAATAAAATCATGGCTTATGGCGGAGATAGCCAGACGGTAGAAGGAGCCTATGGAGCATCGGTATTGGCAAGGGAAACCGTAGCTTCGACCTTGATTCAGATGGTCAAAGAGGCTTATCTGACCGAATCGGAGGCATTGGATGTGGCAAAAAAAATCCTTCGGGAAAATGCAATAACAATTTACAATCTTAAACCTATTTCGTTTAATTAACTGTACAACATTGAATTTTAAACTATTGCTATTAACACATGAAAAAATATTATATACTTCTTCTTGCATTATTCCTTTTTTCGGGATATGCGAATTCTCAGGAAAAGCTGAAATCGAATGGAGAGTTACCCATCCTGGCCTGGTACAGTATTCCAGCAGACGAAACTTCTGTTGCCCGTTACCAGGAGCTGAAAGATGCAGGGATAACCTATTCTCTCAGTTTTTTCCCAAATGCAGATGATCTGCAAAAAGCTTTGGATGCTGCGGCGAAAGTGGGAATCAAAATCGTAGTTTATTGTCCTGAGCTGAAAACTGAGCCAGAGAAAATTGTCAGACGTTTTATGAACCATCCGGCTGTGGCCGGTTACCATCTGATAGACGAACCAAATATTCGACTCTATCCGGAACTGGCTGCCTGGGCACAAAAAATTCAATCTGTTGATAAAAAGCATTTTTGCTATGTAAACCTATTCCCAAATCACGCCGATTCTATCCAGTTGGGAACCAAAAGCTATCTGGAGTATATCCAGCAATACAACAAACAATTACCGATACAATTTATGTCGTTCGACTACTACCCGGTATTAAAAGAACGGCTTTCAAAGACCTGGTACCAGAATCTGGAGCAGATTTCAGAAGAGGCTGCAAAGTCAAATAAACCATTTTGGGCCTTTGCTTTGACGACCAATTATGATGAAGATCACCTCACTCCTCAATCGCTTGCTGCCATGCGGCTTCAGGTATATAGTGACCTGGCTTACGGAGCGCAGGGTATACAATATTTCACCTACTGGTCGGCAACCTCATCCGGGCCATCGGGAGAGGATCAAAGGGGGGCCCCGATCAGCTCTGCAGGCAAGAGAAGTATTGTTTACGACCGTGTGAAACAGATGAGCCAGGAAATCAAAGACCTTTCCGGCGTTTTCATGGGTGCAAAGGTTGTCAGCGTAACAGGGAACCAGTCGCCTGATTCATCTGCCAAAAGCCATCAGCGTGATCGAAACCAACGGGGCGCCGGCTTTGGTTTCGGTACTTGAAAATGGAGCAAATACCTTTGTCGTGGTAGTCAACAAGAACCACCTTGCCTCAATCAATCTTACTGTTGCGGGTGACGAAACACTAAAAAAGGTATTGAAAGATGGTACAATTGTTCCGGCCGGCGCTTATGAAACCACCATGGAACTTGATGCAGGTGACGCCTCCATATTTATGTTCCCCACTTCCAAAAAGTAAATCATGAAGAAGACCTTTTCAACGATCGTATTTTCATTTCTTTTCTCCGTATCACTTTTTTCTCAGGGAAAGTTAATTGACAAGGGGGTGATGCCGGTTCTAGCCTACGCTTTCATCCCCATGGACCAAGTCAATCTTGCCCGTTTCAATGAGCTGAAAGAGGCAGGTATAAACCTTGCTATAGATAATTTTCCTGATGTTAACGCCATGAAAAATGGCTTGGACCTGGCGGCAAAAGCAGGTATTAAACTACTTGTTTCCTGTCCCGAATTGAAAAGCGAACCGGAGAAGACTGCTAAATTGTTTAAGGATCATCCGGGGATGGGTGGTTACTACATTTATGACGAACCGGGCATGAACCTTTTTCCTAAACTGGCCAGTTGGTGCAAAAGGATTCAAACCGTCGACAACAAGAATTTGAGGTATGTAAATATCTGGCCAAACTTTGCTAGCCCTTCAGTTTTGGGTACTGAAAGTTATGTGGAGTATGTGCATGAGTTCCTAAAGCAAATGCCTGTTCAGATTGTCTCGTTCGACTATTATCCGGTCATGTATAACCGGTTGTCAAAAACCTGGTACGAAAATCTGGAGTTGATTTCAGCAGAGTCCAAAAAAGCGGGTTTGCCATTTTGGGCATTTGCCCTGACCTCGAATTATGACGAAGAGCACCTGAATCCTCAATCTTTGGCCGCTTTAAGAGTTCAGATATACAGCAATTTAGCCTATGGAGCGCAAGGAATCTGCTATTATGAGTATTGGGACAGAACTCCTGCAAATACGGCCGCATCAGAGGATGATCGGGGTGGACCAATCAACGCCCGGGGCAAAAGAACCGTCGTATTTGATCGGATAAAGCAAATGGGCGCTGAAATTCAAGTACTCTCAGCAGTTTTCCTGGGTGCAAAAGTGATCAGCGTAAAACATACTGGAAAAGCGATGATTCCAAAAGGTACCAGTCGTTTGATCAACCTTCCGAAAGCAATTCGTGTATTGGAAACCAATGGTGCGCCGGCTTTGGTATCTGTGTTGGAAAATGGAGCGAACACCTTTGTCGTGGTAGTCAACAAGGATTTTCTGAATCCAATGAACCTGATTGTTGCCGGCGACGAAACGTTAAAAAAAGTATTGAAAGACGGAACAATTGTACCAGCCAGCGCTTACGAAAGTTCAATCGAACTGGATCCGGGTGATGCCGCTATTTATATGTTTCCTTCCAACATAGCAAACACACATTAACAACCGAATTCCAATAAAATAAAGTAGAAAATGAATAAATCGACAGTAGAAGAAATTAAAGAAAGGTTTGACAATGACGTAGAACGATTTTCAAACCTTGAGACAGGTCAACTTTCAACTATTGACGCCAAAATTTCATTGGAACTTATTACTGAAGCTTCCAAAAGAATTGTCCCAAACGCTGAAAACTTATTGGACATAGGGTGCGGTGGCGGAAACTACTCATTAATGATGCTTACAAAAGTTCCAAACCTAAATTGTACTTTGGTAGATTTGAGTAAGCCTATGTTGGAGAAAGCATATGAAAGGGTATCACAACAAACAAGTAAAAATGTAGAGATTTTACAGGGAGACATTAGAGAAGTTAGGCTGAAGGAAAATCATTTTGACATTATTTTAGCAGGAGCAGTCTTGCACCATTTAAGAGATGACCAAGATTGGGAAACGACCTTTGGTAAACTTTTCAAACTACTTAAACCAGGTGGATGTTTAATGATTTCAGATTTGATAACGCAGGATAATGAACGACTAAACGATTATACCTGGGAAAGATATGGCGACTATTTGGAAGAATTGGGCGGAAAGGATTATCGCACAAAAGTGTTAGACTATGTTGCAAAAGAAGACTCACCAAGGTCAATAAATTATCAATTGGAACTTATGAAAAAAGTTGGCTTTACGAGCGTTGAAATTCTACATAAAAATATGTGTTTTGGCGCTTTTGGTGGAATAAAATAAAGACAGAAATAAGTATAAAAAGATGCGTAATAAACTCAAATACATACCATTAAGATTGATCATGGTACTTGCCTTAATCGGCCTGATCAACACATCATTTGCCCAAAAAAACCATGTTGATCTGGTGAATCCATTCATTGGAACGGATTACCATGGGCACACCTTTCCAGGAGCTGCGCTTCCAGGTGGAATGGTTCAACTGGGTCCCGACACAGATATCAGCGGCTGGGACTGGTGTTCGGGATACCATTACAGCGACAATTCCATTATGGGATTCAGTCATCTGCACCGGAGTGGAATGGGCGCCGGCGACTGGGGCGATATCATGGTAATGCCCACTACCGGATCATTGAAAATTCTGCCGGGTGCAAAAGACAAACCCGGAGAAGGATACAGGTCAAGGTATTCGCATCAGGAAGAGCAGGCATCACCTGGATATTATGCCGTTACCCTCAAAGATTACGCAATTAAAGTCGAATTGACGGTTTCGGAACGGGCCGGATACCACCGATATACCTTCCCGAAATCGGACGCATCGCATATTCTGATAGACATGCAGCACGGCATTGGCGATAAATGCACAGATGCTCAGATCAAAATTGTGAATGACACCGAAATTGAGGGACACCGCTTGTCAAATGGGTTTATCGATAATCAGAATGTCTACTTCTGCGCTAAATTCAACAAGCCATTTCATTCATCCGGAACCTGGAATGGGAAAAATATCAAATCAGGATCAAAGGAAGATTCCGGACCACAGATTGGGGCTTATGTCGATTACGTCACTTCAGAAAACGAAAACATTGAAGTAAAAGTTGGAATCTCCTATACCAGTATTGCCCAGGCACGCCTGAACCTGGACAAAGAAATACCGGACTGGGATTTCGCCCGGATTAGGGAAAATGCCAGGACAAAATGGAACACAGCTTTGAGTAAGATTGACGTCCAGATGAACAATAGCAACGGTGAAACCTATCAAAAAGATAAGCTAATTACTTTCTATACAGCGCTCTACCATTCCCTGTTGTTTCCGGCTACTTTCGGTGACTTTGATGGAAAATACATGGGTCTTGACGATAAGGTACACACGGCAAAGGGTTATACCTATCGCAGTGATTTTTCGCTTTGGGATACCTTCAGGGCTGAAATGCCCCTGCTGACTTTGATAGAACCTGAAAGAAACAATGATGCCATAAATACCTGGATTGCGCAGTACGAACAGGGTGGCTGGATGCCAACACCCCAGCAGTTTGGAAACAGTTATACCAATGATATGATCGGCGATCATCCGGTAGCTGCCATTCTGGACGCCTGGCAGAAAGGAATCCGGAATTTTGATCTGGCGAAAGCCTACGAAGCGGCCAGAAAAAATGCGATGGAAGCTCCACCTGCTGACTGTCGATCTGAAGGACGCACAGGTTTGGAATCCTATAAGAAGTTAGGTTATGTCCCTTATGAAGAGGTTAAAGAATCAGTCTCCAAAACGTTGGAGTATGCTTACAACGACTGGTGTGATGCACTGTTGGCAAAAGCTCTTGGTAAAACATCCGACTACGAAATGTTTATGAAAAGAGCCGCTAACTACAAAAATATAATAGACATATCTACCGGATTTGCCCGGCCAAAAAGCAAAGATGGATCGTGGCTTTCGCCTTTTGACCCTACTTTTGTCGGACATGGAAAGGACCGTCATTATACCGAAGCGAATGCATGGCAATACACCTGGTTTGTTCCTCATGATGTGAAGGGCCTGATAAATCTGGAAGGTGGACGTAAACGGTTTATCGAGAGACTGGACTCTCTGTTTACGATCAGTTCTGAAGTTAAAAGCAGTGTTTCAGATATTACCGGACTGATCGGGCAATATGCTCATGGTAATGAACCAGGTCATCATACAGCCTATCTGTTTAATTACGCAGGCGCTCCGTGGAAAACACAAAATATCGTCAGGACCGTAGTTGACAGTTTGTACAGCTCCGGACCTGCGGGGTTATGTGGCAATGAGGATATGGGTCAAATGTCGGCTTGGTACGTTTTAAGCTCGATGGGCTTTTATCCTGTTGCACCCGGACAGAATGTCTATGCAATTGGAAGTCCGGAATTCAGCAAAGTAATCCTTCACTTGGATAAATCTTTCAATAAGGCAAATGAATTCGTTATTGAGACCAGGAATAACTCCAAAGAAAACAAATACATCCAATCTGCTACTTTAAATGGCAAACCGCTGAACAAGGCGTGGTTCGACCATGCTGAAATTAAAAACGGAGGAACTTTAATCTTCCAGATGGGAGCTCAACCGAATAAAAATTGGGGAAGTGAACAGGCAGCTGCACCACCATCAATGTCAACAACTATATACTAATTCAAGATTGCCCTAATGAGAAAAATTGTATTGCTATCCCTTTTTACGATGATCATTATGGTCAGTGTTATAGCTCAGGAAAAGATAACATCAGATAAACCGCTTCCAATCATGGCGTGGGCGGGCATTCCTGCCGAAGAAACGAATGTTGAGCGGTTCAGGGAGCTAAAGGAAATGGGAATTAATGTAAACCTGTCCAACTATCCGAATGCTGAGGCCATGCAGCAAGCGCTTGATCTGGCACAGCAGGTCGGGATCAGGATGGTTACTTCCTGCCCTGAATTGAAGACAGAGCCTGAAAAGACGGTCAGTCGGTTTATGAACCATCCGGCACTGGCCGGATATTATTTGCGGGATGAGCCTGTTCGCAAAGATTTTGCAGAGTTGGGCGACTGGGCCAAAAAGATAGAAGCGGTCGACAGCAACCATTTTTGTTTCGTGAATCTGATCGCAAGCATTCATACCACCAAAACCGAAGCTTTGGGGACAGCCACTTACGCCGAATACGTAAGCACCTTCGCCAGAGAGGTTTCTTCACGACTCCTCTCCTTCGATTTTTATCCCGTTTTGGTTGATGGCATTCATGAGAGATGGTACGAAGGACTGGAGATATTCTCGGCAGAGGCCAGAAAACTGAATAGACCATTCTGGGCTTTTGCCCTTGCCTGCTCATACAATGAACTACATCCAATACCCACCATTCCTGCCCTGCGGCTTCAGCTTTACAGCAACCTGGCCTATGGTGCGCAAGGACTGGAGTATTGGCCATACTGGATGCCGGATAATCGCACCTCACCTATCGCGCTGGATGGAAAGCGGACAGTGGTTTACGATCGGATCAAAGCGATAAACAAAGAGATCCAGGATCTTGCCGGGGTTTTTGTTGGATCAAAAGTTGTATCTGTTAGTCATACCGGGGTAGTTATCCCAAGGGGGACCTCCCGGTTAAGCACCTTGCCCCGGGCAATAAAGGTTTTTGAAACAGAGGGATCCGGAGCGCTGGTTTCTATTTTGGAGAATGGAGTCAATTCGTTTTTTGTGGTGGTCAATCGAGATCTGAACAAAAGCTTGCCAATCACAATACTTGGCGATGAGTCGCTGAAAAGAGTGCTGAAAGATGGCTCCATCGTAAAGGCAAGTATATACGCGAATACGACTGAAATAGAGCCCGGAGATATGGCTGTTTACCTCTTCCCAACTAAAAAATAAAAATGGTATGCGAAAAATTATAATAATTGCCATTCTTTCGATTATAGGTATTGGTCAAGCAAAGTCGCAGGAAAAATTAAAATCTGGAGGGGTGATCCCGGTAATGTCGTGGGGTGGTATTCCTCAAACGGAAGTATCCGTCGAAAGCTACAAGAAGCTGAAAGAAGTTGGAGTGAACATCGACATAGCCTTTTTCACCAGCGCCGATGCCATTGCTGCAGCTCTTGATGCAGCCGGTAAGGCAGGGGTAAAATTGATGATTTCGTGTCCTGAACTCAGGAGTTATCCGGAGAAAACTGCCCTACGTTTCAAAAAACATCCGGCCCTGGAAGGTTACTATCTCGCAGACGAGCCGGCCAGTCCTCAATTTCAGGAATTGGCAGATTGGGCAAAGCGCTTGAAAGCAGTTGATGACAAACACTACAGTTTTGTAAACCTATTTCCAAATATTAATTCCAACCAGGGCAAATTCGGGACAAAGGATTATAAGGAGTATATTGAAACATTCGATAACTTATTCCCTGCCCCATACCTCTCGTTCGATTTTTATCCGCTGGTTGATGGAACAATACATCCCAGATGGTACGAAAACATGGAGTTTTTTGGCAATAAGTACAAGACCGGCGGCAGACCTTTTTGGGCATTTGCACTCACCACTTCTTATCTTGCCTACTCCGACGATTCAGGTCAGCCTGCTTTAAATGATTTCTATCAACTTTATAAAACCTACAAACCCGAAAAAACATTTTTACACGATATTCCAACACTGGCCGGGTTAAGATTGCAGATTTATGTGAATCTTGCCTATGGCGCCCAGGGAATTGAATATTGGAGCTTCAGGGGTTTCGGGTCTCCGCTTGACGGAGCGGGCAAACGCACGGTGGTATTTGACAGATTGCAAAAAGTCAGTAATGAAATTCAGAATCTTTCGGGTGTATTTATGGGTGCGAAGTTAATCTCTGTTGCGCAAACCGGGTCAGTTATCCCGAATGAAACAAAGAGGCTGGGGAAACTGCCGGAACCGATCAAACTACTTGAAACAGTAGGGGAAGGAGCCGTAGTCTCGGTTCTTGAAAACGGTAAAAACAGATTTTTGGTAATAGTCAACAGGGACTATAAGAATCCGATGAAGTTAATTATCAGCACGGATGAAACGGTAAAGAAAGTACTCAAGGACGGGACTTTAATACCCAACAGCGAATACACCAGCACAACAGAGATAGAAGCTGGTGATGCAGCCATTTACATGTATCCAACTAAATAGTATAAATAACAAATTATTATCTGATGAAAAAAGAACAATTACAAACAATCCTGAAGGACATAAGTGCGGTGAAGATTGCGGTGCTGGGGGATTTCTGCTGCGATGCCTATTGGTTCATCGACGAGGCGATGAGCGAAATCTCAGTCGAAACAAACCAGGCAACCAGGCCTGTCAGACAACAACGCTACTCTTTGGGTGGTGCAGGAAATGTCACCAACAACCTGGCAGCTATCGGGATCAAAGAGATCCGCGCCTTTGGTGTGATAGGAACCGATCCCTTTGGCGCCGAGATGAAGCGGCTCATGACGGCCACCGGTATCGATCCGACCAACCTGCTGGTGCAGGAGGAGGAGTGGTACACCCACACCTACGCCAAGCCATACATCGACGATTTTGAACTCAATCGTGTAGACTTTGGTAACTATAACGTTTTGTCCCAAGCTACCGCTGACCGTCTGATTGATAGTCTGGTGAAAGCAGTTCCTGAGGTGGATCTCGTGATTATCAACCAGCAGGTACCCTCCGGCATTCACACCGAATATTTCAGGAAGCGGCTGGTAGAGGTGATCCAAAAGTTTCCAAAAAAGAGCTTTATCGTTGACAGCCGAAATTTCAACGACTTTTACGACGGAGCGATTCGGAAAATGAACGATACAGAAGCTGCACGTCTTTGCGGCCTCAACAAGAAACCGGATGAAGTGGTACTATATTCCGAGGTCGTCTCCTCAGCCAAAACATTGTTTGGCAAATTCGGCAAACCATTGTTTGTCACCAGGGGAAGCAAAGGCTCGCTCACCATCGATGCCAATGGCATCTCTGAAGTACCCGGATTGATGATTATGTCTAAAGTTGATACCGTGGGGGCTGGCGACAGTTATCTGGCTGGTGCGGCAGGCGCATTGGCAGCAGGATATTCCATGCAGGAAGGGGCAGAACTGGGAGCACTCGTTGCCGGTGTCACCGTTCAAAAGTTATTCCAGTGCGGTACGGCTACTCCAGAAGAGATTTTGCACCTGGGAGAAAACAGCGATTTCATCTACCACCACGAGCTAGCAGAAGAAATCCGCATGGCTAAATATTTAGGAGATAGCGAAATTGAAATCGTCGACCAAACGCTCATGAGTAAAGATGTCTGTCCAAAGTATGCCATTTTCGACCACGACGGAACCATCTCTACCTTGCGTGAAGGATGGGAAGGGATCATGAATCCGATGATGATCAAAGCCATCTTAGGCAAAAATTACAAGGATACGGATGATAACCTATACCACCAGGTGGAAGCCCGTGTTGCCGAGTTTATTGACAAAACAACGGGTGTCCAGACCCTGTTTCAGATGCAGGGATTGGTAGCGCTGGTCAAAGAGTTTGGCTGTGTCCCTGAAGAGGAGATACTGGATATCTTCGGCTACAAGAAAATCTACAACGACGAATTGTTGCTGATGGTCAAAGAACGGGAGAAAAAGCTGCAGCGGTGTGAACTTTCACTGGAAGATTTCACGGTCAAGAATGCGGTTCCCTTTCTGACACGACTTTACCAGGCAGGTATTAAACTATATCTGGCGAGTGGTACCGATGACGAAGATGCAAAAAGTGAAGCCAAAACTCTCGGATATGAATACCTCTTTGAAGGCAGAATCTACGGAGCCGTAGGCGATATCACCATAGAGGCGAAAAAGATCGTGCTGGATCGCATCCTCGACTCAATTGGCACCGCCGAATCAGGACAGATTATCACCTTCGGGGACGGTCCCGTTGAGATCCGCGAAACCCACAAACGTAACGGCATCACCGTCGGACTGGCAAGCAACGAACAGCGCAGGTACGGCTTAAATGCCCACAAACGCACCCGTCTGATCAAAGCAGGAGCAGACATCATCATCTCTGATTTTTCGCAAATGGAGCTGCTGTTGGAGTTGTTGGGGATAAATTGAGATTAGACTCGCAAATCACAGATTAATAGGATGTTATATGGCCATATTCGTAAAACTGACGGGGTGACTCAGAGTCACCCCGTCAGTTGATTAAAACATTCATCCCACAAGAAGTGAAGTTCGTTCATTTCTTGTGGGAATTTTTTTTGTAAATTTCCTGAGATGGCTGTTGCGAATCTATACAGCAGAAGCATCTGGCAAAAAACATATACGCTACAATTTCCGCTATTCATCCGGAAAATTTTACAGTTCGTCACCTTAATTTTTGAACCTTATTGGTGTTGTGCCACCTTTGTATCGTAAATCAAAAATTAGTTATTGCCATGAGACGTTTATTCTTTTATCTGCTTTTTTCACTGGCCGGCTTACATGTTTTTGCACAAACCGTCATTACCGGCAAAGTGACCGAAGAAAATGGCGTGGCAATGGCAGGGGCAAATGCCTATTTAAAAGGAACCTATGATGGAACATCAAGCAACGAAAAAGGTGTTTTCAAATTTAAATCGACCAAAACCGGTTCCTTTGATTTGGTTGTCGGACTAGTTGGGTACGAACAATTTACGCGCAAAGTGGAATTGAAGGGCGATACCATTCGGATCAATGTTCAATTAAAAGAGGCATTTAACCAGTTGAATGCAGTGACCATCACGGCAGGAACATTCGAAGCCGGCGATAAAAAACGCGCGGTAACCATAACACCTCTCGATATGATGACCACTGCAGGCGCTGCCGGCGATATGTACGGAGCCCTGCAGACGTTGCCCGGTACGACAACCAATGGTGAGTCGGGCCGGTTATTTGTAAAAGGTGGAGACAGCGAAGAATCACAAACATACATCGATGGATCGCTTGTTTCAGTTCCATACAATTCAACCGCGCCCAATCTGGCTACCCGAGGTAGATTTAATCCATTCATGTTCAAAGGAATGGTTTTCAGTACCGGTGGATATTCGGCAGAGTACGGTCAGGCGCTATCTTCGGTGCTCCTGCTCAATACAAACGATATGCCGGCTGAAGATCAGCTCGATTTATCCGTGCTTTCGGTTGGTGCAGAAGTTGCAGGATCAAAATTATGGAAAAATGGTGCCGTGACTGGATCATTCGGCTACAACAATCTTCAGCCATACATGAGCATTGCCCCCCAAAATTACCATTGGGTTCAGGCTCCGGAATCGGCCAACGCAGCAATAAGCCTTCGTCAAAAAACAGGTAAAACAGGCATGTTTAAGCTTTATTCGAGTATCAGCCGGAGTAGTTTTAACCTGAATCAGGAAGACCTGAATCAGGGAGGAAAACCCATTGACTATGAACTATCCAACAACAATTATTTTTTAAATGCATCATGGAATGGCAAACTGGGTGAAAACTGGAGCATGAATTCTGCTGCTTCGTTTACAAACAACAAAGACAATATTGGATTTGACCAAACAACTGTTGACAAAAAAATTCAGGGAATATTTCTGAAGAATGTGTTTACCCATCCATTCAGCGACAAATTCATCTTAAAGTTTGGAGGGGAATTTTCTGCAAAGTCGTTCGGGCAAAATGTAGTAACGTCAACCGAAACGCATGACAATCGGTTTATCAATAACAATTTCTCGGGTTTCACCGAAGCACAGGTCTATGCCTCCTCAAATTTTACGACGCGTATCGGAGCTCGCATGGAATATTCAGATTACCTGAAAAGATTTAAAGTATCACCACGTTTATCGACAGCCTATAAAATAAGCGAAAACGGTCAGTTTTCCCTGGCCTATGGTTGGTTTTACCAGAATCCGCTGGACGATTATTTGCTCTACACCAACCAAATAAAGCCGGAAAGGGCAGATCATTATACATTTAGCTATCAATCCACCATCAATGAACGAACCATTAAAGTAGAGTTGTACTACAAAGATTACAGGGACCTGGTTAAACAAAACGGTGATGCATTTTATCTACCAACCAGCTACTCCAATCTGGGTAACGGCTACGCCAAAGGGCTCGACTTTTTCTGGAGAGACAATAAAACAATAAAAAATGGCGACTACTGGATATCCTATTCATACCTGGATATCAAACGCAATTACCGCAATTTTCCGACAGAGGCTATCCCAACATTTGCCAGTAAACACAATTTCTCGGTGGTTTACAAACACTGGTTCGCAGGTTTACGTTCGCTGGCAGGGGCAAATTTCAAGTATTCGTCACCTCGTGTGTACAACAATCCCAACTCGTCGGTTTTTAATGGAGAGCTGATGAAACCCTACAGAAGCCTGGACCTGAGCTGGAGTTTCCTGTATCGGCAAAACATCATTATTTATGGCGCAGTCACCAATATTACCGGATTTAAAAATGAATTCGGACGGCAATATGCTGATACGATTGATGCCAACGGACAATATCCAAGCTCATCCATCAAGCCTGGTTCGAACCGTTTCTTCGTAGTGGCTTGTTTTATTACACTGACAAAAAAGGGAAAAGCCAATCAGCTCGATAAAATTGAGTAAAAACAGGAATAAATAAAAATTACAGATTAAAAATTAAAAATTAAAATGCTATGAAAAAAATTATTTTAGTGATTGCAGTTCTGTTAGTTAACATGGTTTCTATCGCACAGAAACCGGAGTTCTTTCAAACCATGGGCGAAACGCTCGGTCAATATGCATCTTGCAGGACGGTAGCCGATTTTCAGGCTTTGGGCAACAAATTCCAGATGATTGCCAATGTAGAAAAAGCGGAATGGTCGCCATTGTATTATCATGCACATTGTTTCATCATTATGAGTTTCGTGGAACAAGGTGATGCAGTAAAAAAAGATAGTTACCTGGATGAGGCAGAAAAATCTATTGACAAGTTGGTTGCCATGGCTCCAAACGAAGCGGAAGTTTTTGCCCTCCAGTCGTTTTACTATACTGCACGGTTGGTAGTCAATCCAATGGAACGCGGACAGAAGTATAGCGCGCTCTCCGGGCAGGCTGTAGGCAAAGCGCTGGCTCTGGATCCGACCAATCCACGCGCCCGCCTGATCAAATTGCAAGGTGATATGGGTTCAGCAAGATTTTTTGGCCAGGATCCGAAAACTTTTTGTCCGCAAGCAAAAGAACTGCTGGCCACATGGGATAACTTCAAACCAAAATCGCCAATAGATCCGGCATGGGGAAAAGATCAGGCTGAGGGAATAGTGAAAGGATGCCAGTAATAGCAGAGGGCGGAGAGCATGGGGCACGGGGCGAAACTCCTGTGTGTGTCTTAAAAGTCGCATCTAACCACAAAGGGCACAAAGGATGCACAAAGGACACAACCGTATAATATTGATTGTGATCTTTTTGTGACCTTTGTGTTTTACCTCCGAGACCTTCGTGGTCAAATATTTTCGCTTTTGGTACAATCTCGGTGCCATGATGCAATTTGAAAACTCAACAATGAATAAAACCGGATTTCTGAAAATTGGCTCATCCGAAACCGGATTTATCTTTACATTTACATAACTACCAGCATCCAAAATACTAAATTCCAAATGACGATTCCGGAATTACGTGAAAAATCAATCAAGCTGGCAAAACTCATTTTGTCCAATGCAGCCTTAAGCATCCTGCTAATGTTGGTTTTAATGGCAAATGCGCTGCAAGATTTAAAAACATCTTTTGTAATATTTGTTTGGACCTTTAGCATCAGCATTACACAATGGATTGGACTGGGTTTTATTTACAGGTTAATCGACCGAAAGATTTCCTGGATAAAAGCTCCTGTAAAAAAGGTTCTTGTTCAAATCTTTACTTTTCTGGCTTATTCAATATTTGCCTATGTAGTCATGCAATTTGCCAATTACTATATCTGGAGAGGCATATTACCCGCCCAGTCATGGCCATGGATTGTATCATCCATTCCTGTCACTGTATTGATTTCACTGTTTATTTCATTAATTTTTACCGCAATCGGCTTCTTTTTTGCATGGAAGAATTCGTTGATCCAGGCTGAAAAACTGAAAGCGGAAATGATGGTGTACAAATATGAATCCTTGCGTAATCAGATCAATCCCCATTTCCTTTTTAACAGCCTGAATGTGCTGAGCGACCTGGTTTACGACGACCAGGCCACAGCTGTAAAGTTTATCCGGCAGTTGAGCGATCTGTTTCGTTATGTACTGGATAGTCGCGACAAAGAACTGGTTCCACTGAAAGATGAAATGGAATTTATTCGTTCATTTATCTTTTTGCTTCAAACAAGGTTCGAAGAGAAGCTGGAAATAATCATTGATGTTAAACCCGATAGCGCAGATTACATTGTGCCAATGACCTTACAACTGCTGATCGAAAATGCAGTTAAACACAACGAGGTTTCTGAGACTTATCCCCTTCGAATTACTATCCGGAAAAACAAAGATTATCTGGAAGTTACAAATGTGTTGCGACCGAAAAATGTGGGTGAAGACTCAAAGAAAACCGGATTGAGAAACATTGTTCAACAATTTGCATTCTTTTGCGACCGACCCATTGAAATCCTTCCGTCTGAGGAGCAATTTATGGTTCGGATACCCATTCTAAAATTGACGGAAAAATGAAGGTAATTATTTTGGAAGACGAACCAAGAGCGGCCAATCATCTGGAGCGTTTACTTGCAAAGGTCGCCCCGAACATGATCGTAATTGCCAAACTGGATTCAGTTCGTGATGGTCTGAAATACCTACGGACCAATCCTGAGCCTGACCTCCTTTTTTCGGATATCCAACTTGCCGATGGGTTGAGTTTTGAGATCTTCGATCAATTCGATGTGCGTTGTCCGATCATTTTTACTACTGCCTATGACCACTATGCCATCGATGCATTCAAAACAAGCGGTATCGATTATTTGCTAAAACCCATTGAGGAAGAGAGGCTCAGCAAAGCCATTGAAAAAGCCAGGCAGTTTTCTCCAGGCCTGATCCTCGAAAAGATGATTAGAATGAACAATCCATCATATGGGAAAAGTTATAAGTCACGGTTTATGGTCAAGGTTGGCGATAAAATCAAAAGTATTCCTGTCGAAGAAATTCTGGCATTTTTTAGCCAGGAGAAAGGAACTTATCTCCTGACGTCCGACAAACACAACTATAACATTGAATATACGCTTGATCAGATAGAACAAATGCTTGACCCGGAAATTCACTTCAGGATTAACCGAAAATACATTGTTTCCATTCAAACTTGTACCAATATTTTGGCCTGGACCAATTCGCGGCTACGATTAAAAATTGAGGGGATTGATGATCCGGATATCTTTGTTGCCCGGGAGCGGGTTCAGGAATTCAAGAATTGGCTGAATAGGTAATGGCAGCTTATTAAAACTGACGGGGTCACTCAGAGTCACCCCGTCAGTTTTTATTTTTGCGCCTATTAAACACCTACAAATCAAGCCATTCCTTGAATGCAAAAACTTTATCCCTGCTAACGACAATGCTCTCTTCGTCCGCCTTCTTCAATTTGACTTTCAGCCGGCTATTGGAGTAAAAAACAATGTCTGCAATGGATCGATTGCTCAGTATATACTTGCGGTTGATGCGAAAGAATTGCTGTTCGTCCACCATCTCCGAGATGCGGTCGAGCGAATAATCAACAAGGTAGGTTTTGAAATCAGAGGTACACAGGAATGTGGCCTTTTCGAGGCTGTAAAAAAAGAGAATATCTTCAACAGCGATGGATTTCAGGTGCTCTCCCACTTTAATTACAAATCTGGTTTTGTACTGTTTCTGGAGCATTTCCTTCACTTTATTCAACAGTTCAATCGTAACTGCAGGAGTTGACTGTGAATGCCTGATCCTATCGTTGAATTTTTGAAATGCCGCTTCCAGCTCCTGGTAAGCTATTGGTTTAAGCAAATAGTCTACACTGTTTACTTTGAAAGCTTTGATGGCATATTCCTCATAGGCCGTCGTAAAAATCACCGGAGAAGTCATATTCACACGCTCAAACACCCCGAAGCTTAATCCGTCGGCAAGCTGAATATCCATAAAAACCAGATCAGGGGCAGGATTCTGCTGAAACCATTCAACGGCGCCATTTACTGAATCAATGACGGCAAGTACCGAAATCTGAGGATCAAATTTCAGGATCAGTTGCCTCAACCATTCAGCCGCAGGCTTTTCGTCTTCTATGATCAGCACTTTATACATCTCAGTCAGTTAGCAAAGGAATACGAACTACAAAATTGCCACTGCTCTCAGCAATCATCACTTTTTTTTCTGTGAAAAACTGATACCGCTCTTTGATATTTTGGATGCCGCTTCCACTTCCCTCCGATCCAACTTTTCGCTGAAGTTTGTTTTCAACGGTCAGATAACCATCTTCCGTGGAGAAAATGCGAATAATCAAAGGATTTTTATCCGAAATTTCATTGTGTTTGATGGCATTTTCGACGAGCATTTGAATGGATAATGGGATGACTTTGAAGTTACCTGTCTGAACGGTAATTTGCACATCCAGATTTGATTCAAACCTAATTTTCTGCAGAAAAACATAGGATTCCAGAAATTTCAATTCAGTATCGAGGTCCACCAGTTCATTGTTTTTTTGGTCGAGCACGTAGCGATACACTTCCGAAAGTTTCTTCACAAAATCGATCGCCTTATCAGGATTGGAGCTGATCAGTGAAGTGAGTGAATTCAGGTTGTTAAAGAGGAAATGAGGATTCACCTGGCTTTTCAATGTTTCATATTGCAAGGCCAATTGCTCTCTTTTAAGTTTCTCCTGCTGAACTGCCGCCTCTTTCCAGTTCTTAAAAAACATGATCGCATTCGAAATTAGCGAGCCCAGAAAAACGAATGTAAAGGCAACCTTTACCATGAAAGAACCTGTTTCAATAAAAAAGTCGGAATTCATTTTCTGGTGCCATAATAAACTGGTCAGAAAGATCGCAAGCACAATAATTACCACAGAGAGCCCAATGGTAACAAAGAATTGAACAATCAACCGCTTAAGCGGAAATTGCAACCAGGGAAGTTTCCGATCAAGAATCCAGATCATCCATTTTATTCCGAACATAAACGAACCACCTATAAGTACCGAACTGATCGAACCATGAATGACCATCTGTGGGGTAATATACTCCAATTTAGCAACAGTCAGCATAATCAGGTTTCCCATCGCAATTAGCAACAGCATAAAGGCAGGTACCTGCCATATCAGTTTCTTTATATTAATCTTCTGGTTCATTATCACCTATTTTATCGTTCCGGTTGATCGAATTTACTGAATTAATCTACTTCTTCACCAATTCCAGAACACTTTTCAATTCGGAATCGTTCATCTCTTTTCCCCAATTGGGTGAGATCGCAGTTTTGGGTTTGAAAATCCTGAATTTTTCGTCAGCAACCTGAAACATTGGAAGCGCTTTGGCAGCCCCGCCACCATAAACTTCGGGAGTGTGAAAAGTCATGGTAGCCCGAAGGTAATAAACACGCGGATTGTCCGGGTTCAGCTCCAAAGCTTTGTCGAGGGATTTGTTCATGACCGACACAAGGGTCATTCCGCGGGTCATCGGGTCAATGTTAATCCGTGATGGATAGAGAAAACCCTGCAGCATATGCAATTCAGACTCGTTAGGATCGATTGCCAAGGCCTGATCCAGGTATTTTTGTGCCTGATCGAGGTATTGGTCCTTTTTTGCATTTTCGGTTTCCCGAAAGCTTATCATGATGTAGGCAAAGGAGGCATAATACAAGGGTAACCACTCCCCCTTTTCGATGTTCGAAATTCGCTCGAACTGATTCGCAACTTCAACATATTCAGGAATTGTTTTAGACTGAAAGAGCGCTTTGACCGATTGGTTGATGGCCTTCTGGTAGTTTTCGTTCGCAATGAGGTTACTGAATAACGAAACCAATACGAGGGTAACAATTAACTTTTTCATTTTTTGTGTTTTTAATATTCAATATTCCGATTAAAACATAATAGATATAAGCAAAATGGTTTGCCGCACAAAAGGCGATTTGATGGGGGTCGATTCATAATATCCGGCCGCATTCGGTTTGGCCGAAAAATTGTATCCGTAAACATTGTCGAATCCAGCCAGATTATTGACCATCAGGTGCAAAACCGACTGTCTCCTGAAGATTTTCATCAGGTAAGTCAGGCTCAAACTGATATCGTTGTAGGACTGGGTTTTCGCATTCATAAATCCCGGGAGATTCGGATCATGGTAAGGGCGACTGCTTGCAAATGAGTAAGTCAGTGAAGCGTACGTGCGGAATTTTTCCAGAAAACGTTTGTACACCACCGACAAATTGTGTTCCGAAACATACGTTGGAGTGGCAGACATCTGGTAATCTTTGTAATCACGACGGGCATTGATCCATGAATAGGAAATCCAATAATCGGTAAGGTCAAATGTTTCCTTGTCGCGCCAGAAGAGGTCTATTCCTTCTGCATGACCACTGCCCGCATTCGAATAATCGAGCGGATTGGTTGCCAATGGGTTGGTGAATTTCACCAAATCTGAATATTTCTTCAGGTAACCCTCCACCCTGAATGTTTTTAAGTCAGTCTGATATTGCCAGGTCATCACGGCATGGCCCGATTTTTCAGGTTTTAACTGAGGTGCAAATTTCAGGTAATCGTTTCCCGGATTCTGGTAAAACTGGCCAAATGCCAGCGATACCTGACTGTGATTGCCTGTTTTGTATGCAGCAGAAAGCCTCGGCGTGAGCGTTGTTCCATTCAGAAGTGAACTGTTTTCCAGCCTTGCTCCCAACCGGGTTACAAATTTTTTGGTGAGCTTGTATTCCAGTTCGGCAAAGGCCGAAAGCTGATTGTTGATAAACGGTAACCTGTAATTACCATTCATTCTTATTTTTTGATCATAGGAAAAGTTCACCCAATCGGTGCCAAATTTCAATTCAGTCTTTTCATTCAAAAAATGGCTGAATCCAAGTTTGGCTTGTGTCATCCTTTGGGTCGTAGCTACCTGATCCTTATCCAGATCAAACTTTTGAATGTCCCAATTCCACGCGAGGCCGGATTTGATCATCCACTTTTCGCCCAACATGCCGTTGTAGGTATTATTAAGATATACATTGCTGCTGTTCAGTAGAATAGCCTGTTCTACGCCCGATTGTGTATTCAGATAGTTCAGGCCACTGGCGCTGTTGTTAAATGTTCCGAAAACTTTAAACAAACCCGTCTTTCCTGTTTTCTGCCGAAACATAAGGGTTCCGTCAACTCCTGCCGGATTTTTAATCCAGTCAACCTGCTGTTTATTAATTACATTGGACAATCCGGAAGTTACATAATCCCCGCTCAGCGAAAAGGAAGCCTTTTTCCAGCATTTGGTTGTTGATCCCATCACTCCAACCGTCATGATCGAAATGCTCGATTTTTCTTCGGTCTCAATCGAATTGGTTTTCATGTCCACAATCGAGGACAATGCCTGGCCGTATTCGGCCGAATAGGCGCCTGTACTGAACAGTGTTCCGCTGAAAAGCATGGGTGAGAAGCGTCCCCGGGTAGGCATATCAGGCATTTTAGACATATATGGTGATGAAACCTGCATCCCGTCCATAAAGGTTTTTGTTTCGTAGCCTTCGCCTCCTCGGACAAACACCCGACCATCTTCGCCCACTTTTTGAACTCCCGGCAGGGTACAGAGAGCGCCAAAAATATCGCCCTGGGCGCTGGGAGTTGTTGCAACATCAAACATCCTCATAATAACTGCTTTCTTCTCATCGCTGGCCTCAAAGGCTCCGGCGTTGATCACCACTTCATCGATTTGTCCTCCGGTTTCTTCTAAAACGAGGTTAAGTACGATGGTTTTCGTACTGTCCAGGTTTAATTTCCGGGAAAAGGGTTTGTACCCGATAAAAGTGGCTGAAATGATCTGAGTCCCTTTCAACTTGGATTTAAAACTGAAATTCCCCAGACTGTCGGCAGTCGTTCCGTCGTAACTCCCCTGAAGAAAAACATTGGCTCCGGTGAGCGGCATTTGTTTTTGATCCAACACCCTACCGGAGATAGCAACCTGGGCCGAAAGGTTAGCTAACAACAATAGAAAAGGGAGTGTACAGATGACGGTCTTCATGGTAATATAAATTTTCCCTCAAATAAAAGCTGAAAATCGCATGAGAAAAAAAATAATCTACCGGATCGTAGAATGAGGCGGATGAGTCGTAAAATGAGTTGACGAATGATCACAGAGGGTATCGATATTTGGCAATCGGGAATCCTAATTCCGGTGAATGTTTAAAAGAAAGCCCATCGCAGGTTAGCTGAATTGGAAAAATGCGGGAAATAGTTACTTTTGATCGACTATCAAAACTACTGAAAGTTCCATCCGGTAGTGAATTAAATGATGAAAAAAAGTGTAATGACCAATGATGAAACTGCAGAGATCATTCGCAGGTTAAAAAAGGATGATAAATCAGCTCTAGATGATTTATTCGGATATTATTACCCACGTCTTCACCATTTTTCAAAATCCATCCTTAAAATTGAAAATGAGATTGATGATATTCTTCAGGATGTATTTGTCAAGATCTGGTTGAATCGTCAAAAGATAGGAAATGCTGAGACTTTTAATGCCTATATCTTCACCATCACAAAAAATGGAGTCCTTAATTTAATCAGAAAAAATCTTAGTGATCACACCTTTAGAGATCAACTCTTCCATCGTTCAGTCGCTGAAGAATATCAACCTGAAAATCAGTTGGAATTTGAAGAGATTAAAGTCGGGATCGATCAAATTGTGGCAAAACTGCCGGAAAAGAGACAGCAGATTTTTATTCTGAGCCGTACCGATGGACTTTCCAACAAAGAAATATCCCAACAACTGAACATTTCAGAAAAAACTGTCGAAGATCATATCACCCACGCTATTAAGCAGATAAAACGCTCCATGAAAGAGATGGGAATCCTTTCCATCCTCTATTTTTATCTTTTTTTATAATTCTTCGCTTTTGGAGCAGGGGATACCCTGCCCTTTTGTGTATTACCTATATAACATGGAAAAACAAATCAGCAAATATTTGAATGGCACAGCCAACCCGAACGAATTTTCTGAGGTACTGGCGGCTCTATGTGCAGAGGATAACAACGGCAAAGTGTCGGCAGAACTCCTTAAACATTGGAAAGAGATTTTAACTGCAGCGATCGAGAGCAAGGAGAACAGCAGGTTGCTTGATAAAATACACCACCGCATTGCCTTGGAAGAATCAAGGTCAGTTGCCCGCAAGTTTACAATTTACAAGAACCTGTTAAAAGTTGCAGCAGTATTAATCATCGGCCTAATAGTCACCACATCACTATTTTTCATTCAACCGAAAACGGATCTTTACGCTGAGATTACTCAGACTGTCACTACGCCTTACGGGGCAAGAACAAACTTTAAACTCCCCGACGGTTCAGAGGTATGGTTGAATTCCGGATCAACAATCTCTTTCCCAAGACAATATGGAGCAGTCCGTGATGTTGAACTCACCGGACAAGCGTATTTCCATGTGGTAAAGGATGGAAAGCCCTTTTTTGTGAAAACGGGATATGGCTCTGTTGAAGTGATGGGAACCTCTTTCGATGTAAAAGCTTATGACAATGATAATTTCGAAACAACATTGGTTGAAGGATCTGTTAAAGTGAGCGACAAAACCAACCGGTTAGCCATTTTAAAACCCGGACAACGATCCATCATCTCAACAAACAATGAATTTTCCCTGAATGAGGTAAATACAGATTTGATTACATCTTGGAGAGAGGGAAAACTGATTTTTGTGAAAGAGCCTTTCTCTAAAGTAGCCAAGGAACTGGAGCGGTGGTACAATGTGAAAATTGAATTACAGGGAGAAAGGTTGAAGAAGCTTGGCTATACCGGCACAATTGAGATGGAGAGTTTTGGAGAAGTGCTGGATCTGATCAACGTAACAACACCTATCAAATCAAGTTTCGATAAAAGCACAAGGATCTTAAAGATTTCAGGAAGATAGATCCCAACTCGGAAGTTAAACCAGATTGTCAACTTAAAACATTAAATATGGAGAAAAAAAAACAATCATAAAAAGAAAAGGTGAGAATTGCAGTTCCCACCCTTAGTTCAGATTTGATTTTAAAATAATAAATTAATAAAACCATTTGCAAAGTTATGAATAAATTGCTACAAAAAGATGGCAATCTGCCATTATTTTATCAATTTTTTAGAAAAATGAAACTAACTGTTTTAATTGTAACGATGTCAATTTTAAGCTGTTTCTCTGCCGAAACCTATTCGCAGACAACAAAATTGACTCTCAATGAGAATAACTCAACGCTCCTTAATATCCTTCGTTCGATCGAAGAACAGAGTGAATTTAAATTTTTCTACAACGAAAAAGTGGATGTTAACAGACCTGTTTCTGTTGAGGTAAACCAAAAATCCATTGTCGACATCCTTGACAAAGTATTGGCAAACACCTCTGTTAAATACAAGGTTATTGGCCGTCAGATTGCCTTATACGATAAAAACGAGATGGAACCGTTTATAAGCGAACAGCTTAGCAAAAAGGTTGCCGGGAAAGTTACAGATTCGAAAGGAGCATCAATTCCGGGAGCATCGGTCGTTATAAAAGGGACTACAACAGGTATAACTACCGACAATGAAGGGAAATTTTCTTTAATTATCCCATCAGATGCTAAAGTTCTTGTCTTCTCATTTGTCGGGATGAAGTCGCTGGAGGTAGCAGTTGACAATAAAACCGCAATTAATGTGGTAATGACAGAAGAAACTGTGGTTGTTGAAGAGATAGTGGCTATTGGATATGGTACCCAACGAAAGAAAGACCTGACCGGATCAGTAGCTGTGATTAAAACAGGAGATATCAGCTCGTTACCCGTTCCAAGCGTGAGCGATGCGCTGCAAGGACGCGCAGCTGGTGTGCAGGTAATTTCAGCCGGAACGCCGGGTAGTGATGCTACGTTCCGCATACGCGGTGTAGGGACAATCAACAATAGTAATCCACTTATCGTGATAGATGGTCTGCCAGTTTCCAGTGGTCTGAATCAGCTGAATATGGATGACATTGAGTCGCTTCAGGTTTTGAAGGATGCTTCTGCGACTGCTATTTATGGATCACGCGGAGCCAATGGGGTTGTAATTGTAACAACCAAACACGGTAAAATTGGCCCGTCAAAAGTGAATTTCAACTATTCCTATGGCGTTCAGCAAGCGACAAATATGGTTAAAATGCTCAATTCATCCCAGTTTGCCTCTTTACATAACGAAATCATGGACAATGCAGGGCTGACTAAAAATCCGGCAAATGCTAATCCGGCAAGCCTTGGAGCAGGAACTGATTGGTTAGGGTCATTATTCCGCGTTGCAAGCATGAAGAATTACTCATTGTCCTACTCAGGTAGCAGCGAAAAAACCAGTTACTATGTATCCGCAAATTATTTTGATCAGCAGGGAATTGTGACCAATACTGGTTTCAAACGCTTTACCCTTCAATTAAATACCGAAAGTAAAGTGACATCAAAACTTAGATTCGGAAATAATTGGACATTGAATCATGATATTAAACCAAGCGGAGCTTATAACATCCAGAATACGATGTTGGCATTACCTACGCAACCCATTTTACGCAATAATGGCAACTATTCAGGACCGATAGCTCAACCAATTTTTGATGGTGATCTGGTAAACCCGATTGGTCTGGCCAAAACAGTAGAAAATACTACACAAGGGTATAACTTGATGGGTTCTATTTTTGGAGAGCTGGAAATCATTAGGGGATTGAAATTCAAATCTACTTTTGGACTTCAGGCAAATTTCTATGATTTACGCTCCTGGGCTCCAGATTACAACTGGGATTCACAAATAAATACTGAATCTTATTTGTCACAACAATACAACAAGAACCTTACATGGTTATGGGATAACACGTTTACCTATGAAAAAGCTTTTGATAAACATCGTTTGGGTTTTATGGCCGGTACCAGTGCGCAGGAGAATAAGTATAATTATATAAATGGTTCCATAAAAAGTTTTGCCAGCGACGTGACACAACAATTGAATAATGGGATACTGCAGCCCACCGTGGGCGGAAGTGCTTCAAGTTGGGCATTATTCTCTTTAATGGGGCGTGCAAATTATTCTTATGCAGACAAATATCTGGTTACAGCAACTCTTCGAAGGGATGGTTCGTCTCGATTTGGCGAAAACAACAAATATGGATTATTCCCCTCAGCTTCAGCGGCGTGGCGTATTTCCCAGGAAGAATTCTTTAAGAAGACAAGCTTTGTTAATGACCTGAAACTCCGCGCCGGATATGGTGTAACCGGTAATCAGGAGATTGGAAACTACTCTTTTTCCTCTTCATTGAATACGATCAAATACAACTTCAATAATAGTGTTGTTTCCGCGGTCGTGCCCAAAGTCATGCCTAACCCGTCTGTTCAGTGGGAGCAACAGAAACAAGCCAATATCGGTATTGATGCGACCCTATTTAATCAACGGGTAGATGTAACAGTGGATGCCTATCTGAAACAAACTGATAAAATGTTGGTTCCTATGTCAGTCCCGGTTTCTACCGGATATTCCGACATTTCTGTTCCCCCAATCAACGCCGGTAAAATGGAAAATAGGGGGATCGAAATTACTGTTAACTCCAGGAACCTGACAGGGGAATTGACATGGAACACAAATTTTAACTTGTCTTACAATCAAAATAAAGTAGTAAGCATAAACGACACCATACCGATGTCCAGCGGAAGCATTGGACTAAACCAAAATCTGGCTTTAATTCAGGCAGGCCAACCAATCAATTTCTTCTATGGGTTTAAAACAGACGGAATCTTTCAGACCCAGGCTGAAGTGGATTCACATGCAGTTCAAGTGCCCGGAAATGATCCTTACAATCGTACCTCCGCAGGAGATATCCGTTTCAAGGATTTAAACAATGATGGGGTTATTAACGATAAAGACCGTACCTATTTGGGGAGTCCAAATCCGACTTTCATATTTGCGATGAATAACAGTTTCTCCTACAAAGGATTCGACCTGACCATATTCATGCAGGGAGTTGCCGGAAATAAGATATGCAATGCCAACCGTTTCTGGAGCGAAGCTATGTCTGTTGCTCAGAACCAAACCACAGAAGTATTGAAACGATGGACTGGCGACGGCACTAGTAATATCATGCCAAGAGCCGTTTTCAATGACCCGAATAAAAACACCCGTCCTTCAGACCGCTATATCGAAGATGGTTCTTATCTGAGGATTAAGAATGTTACACTGGGATATGCTTTACCGAAATTATTGTTGGAAAAAATGCGAATTTCTTCTGTAAGATTCTATTTGTCAGCACAAAACCTTTTTACTTTCACCAAATACAAAGGATTTGATCCTGAAGTTAGTCCAAGTGGCATCGACAACAATGTTTATCCGGTTACCCAGACCTATAGCCTTGGGATTAACCTTGGATTCTAATCAATAAAAACGAAAATATTATGAAACTCAAAAAATATTTTTTTATCGCTATTATGGCAATACTGTTCAATGCCTGTGGTAAAAACTTTTTGGACAAAGTGCCTGAAGATTCTATTAATACTTCCAACTTCTTTCAGACCGAAAGTGATGCGATTTCAGCTATCAACGGGGCTTACCAACCTTTGCAATGGCCAAAACTTTACAACATGCGCATGTGGACTCCCGACATCATGGCCGGAAACAGCATCGTGGGTGCCGGTGGTGGAACCGACGGTATCGAAACTCAGGATGAAGCCAATTTTGTAACGGCAAGCGACAACCAGGGCGTTTTGGATTTGTGGCGTGGTCCCTGGCCGGGAATCCTGCGGTGCAACATTGTCCTGGAGAAGGTTCCGGGAATGAACATCAGTGAGAGTATAAAAAACAGGGTGCTGGGCGAAGCTTACTTTTTACGTGCTCAGTACTATTTTATCCTGGTACGGTTTTTTGGCGATGTACCTTTGCCCCTGAAACCTGTTAATCCGGGAGATGACCTTCGACCTTTCAGGACTTCCAAAACAGATGTGTATAATCAGATTATTCTGGACCTGACCCAGGCCATCACCTTATTGCCTCCGAAAGAGCAATATTCGGGTTCTGATGTGGGTCGCGCTTCCAAAGGATCGGCTACCGGAATGCTGGCCAAAGTATATTTAACACTCGGCAACTGGCAGAAAGTGGTTGATTTATGCAGCCAGGTAACAAGTTTGGGTTATTCGTTAAATGCCAATTATGTCGACAACTTTAATTCAGCAACTGAAAATTCGAATGAATCGCTGTTCGAAATTCAGTATGCAAGCAATGGCGGTTTTGGTTTTTGGGATAATGAAAACCAGGCATCGTGGCTCAGCGCCTTTACAGGGCCGCGTGGTTCCGGATTGGTTGCCGCTGGTTTTGGATGGGATCAGCCCACTCAGGAGTTTATGGATTCATACGAAACCGGCGATTTGCGTAAAGATGTTACCGTATTGTATGAAGGCTGTCCGAAATTTGACGGGAAAGACTATAAAAAATCATATTCATTGACTGGATACAACCTCCGCAAGTTTTTAGTGCCCTTATCAGCTGTACCTTCTTACGACAATAGCCCATTGAATTTTCCGGTTTTACGGTATGCCGATGTGCTGCTCATGAAAGCTGAAGCTTTAAACGAACTTAACCGGACCGGCGAAGCTGAGGCTCCCCTGAACCAGGTTCGTTCCCGTGCCGGTTTAGGAAACGTAAGCGGACTGGCGAAAGATGCCTTCCGCGAAAAAGTGTTGCACGAACGACGTATGGAATTGGCTTTCGAAGGTCAGCGCTGGTTTGATCTTATTCGGGTAAGCAATGGGCAGTATGGTATCAACTTCCTGCATTCGATCGGAAAATCGAATATGAGTTCGAAGTTCTTACTTTTCCCTGTTCCTCAAAAAGAGAGGGATGCCAATCCGAATCTGACTCAAAATACCGGTTATTAAATCCTGTTTGAACTACATTAAAAACACTGCAAAATGAAGAATCAAAATATGAAAGGCATTTTTATGCATTATACTGAACGGTTATATAAAAAGACATGGTTAGCAGCGGCTATCATTTTAATGGTCGCCTCCTGTAAGCCGTACGATGACTTCAAAATTCAACTGGCAGGACCTTTGGCTCTTTCAGCATCAAAAAGCAATGTGATACTTACCCAGAAGGCAGCAGCTGAAAGCGCGGTAAATTTCACATGGACTACCGGGAATAACCATGGAACAGATGCATCCATCTCCTATCAACTGCAAATCGATAAAAAAGGGAATAGCTTCGCTAATCCTGTGAAATTTGATTTGGGAAAAGGAGTATATGCCAAGAATCTTTCCGGGGCTGAACTGAATGATTACCTTCTGAATTTCTGGAAAGTAGCGCCCAACACGGCGACACAATTTGAAGCCCGGATAAATGCTGTAATTCACGCAGATACAGAGATGAAAGATGTTTCGGCTTTATCCGGTTTTTCTGCAACTGCCTATCAGCCTGTAAGCGAAACCTTATATTTGATAGGCAGCGCTTCCCCCAAAGGCTGGGATGCTGGTAGAGCTTTAATAATGAAACCTCAGAGCGATCCTACTGTCTTTGTATATCAGGGAACGTTGAGTGCCGGTGAACTCAAATTTATAACTACACAGGGCCAACTCCTGCCATCTTATCAAAAAGGTGCCGATGATGCACATATTGTTTACCGCACTCTGGATAGTCAGGCGGATAACAAGTTTATTATCAACGAAACAGCAGTTTACAAAGTAACCGTTAGCTTACTCGATCTAATAATAACGATCAGCAAAGTGGACTTGCCGGCATATAGTGAGATTTACATGGTGGGCAGTTCTTCTCCAATTGGTTGGGATATTGCGAATGCTGTCCCAATGATACAAAGTACAGTAAATCCGTTTCTTTTCACCTATTCAGGTGTGATGTTGCCCGGTGAATTTAAATTTCCGGTGAACCGCAATACTGATTGGGGTCAGGATATGTATATGAAAACAGATGATTCGCACATGTATCTGCATAAAGGCGGAGCTTCTGACGACAATAAATGGACAATTGCCAAAAAGGGATTTTATACCATAACACTTAATCTGTTAGATAAGACGATTTCAATCAATCGATTGAAACTATACTTTGTAGGCAGTGCAACACCGATTGGCTGGAGCATTGATAAAGCGATTGAATTAACAGAAAACGCTACTGACGGATGCATCTTTACCTATACCGGACCTATGGTGGATGGAGAATTTAAGTTTCCGGTAAACCGTGATAGCAGCTGGGGGCAGGATATGTACATGAGAGTAGATGATACGCACATGTATCTTCATAAAGGAGGAGCTTCAGACGATAATAAATGGAACATCACTTCAGCCGGAAATTATATGATTATGGCGAATGTAGAGGCTCTCTCAATAAATATTCAGAAGCAATAAGGAAAAGTATTTAGGAGGTTGTCCCAAAAGTCAAAGCCAAGTTATCCAGAACGACCTTGTTGAGTGTCAGTTAGCGAAACAAATTCAGGTTGACAGGAATAAAGAAGATGATGACTTGTGAGGCAACCTCCTGCTTTTGAACTACAATCGGAAATATCCAGTATAATTTGGTTGAATAAATTTTTGAAGATGAATTTATAGAGACAAATTTTTGTCTCTCCGTCAATGTTTTGCCTTTACAATTTACCATTTATGTCAATGAGCAAGAATAGTTTAATATTAATATGTACATGTTTGGTTGTTTGCTCAACCATCGAGGTACTTGCGCAAGATAATCCATACAAGGCACCGCTCTACTGGGACAGTTACGAATATCAATATACACACAATGATTATCTTCCGCAGGATGTCTGGAAAGAACAGGCGAATTGGGTTGAAAAGAATTTTAAATCCTATGGTTATGATATGATTGTCGCTGATGGATGGATTGAAGGCTCTAGCCAGACCAATGCAAACGGCTACGTACTAAAACATCATAACAGCTGGATCATGACCTGGAAAGACATGGGGGAATACCTGAAGGCCAAAGGCCTGAAATTCGGGGTGTATTATAACCCCATGTGGGTGACTCCGGCAGCCGTTGCAGATACCTCAAAGACCGTAATCGGCACCAACATTAAAATCTGTGATATTGTTGATACCACCTACCATTTCTCCAATGCCCGGGGGCTGAAAGGCGACCGGTTTGGGTACAATGGTGGTGACCATACCTTGTATTGGGTTGATGTAACTAAGCCGGGAGCAGAAGAGTTTGTGAAAGGGTATATCGATTATTTTGCAAGCTGCGGAGTAAGTTTTTTACGTGTCGATTTTCTTTCATGGTATGAAGACGGCATCGATAAGGGCACCTTGGTTGGCCGTCCCGACCGGCCCGAAGCGCATTACGAGCTTCAGCTGAAATGGATGAAAGAGGCCTGCGACAAGCATCATATTTTCCTGAGTCTGGTCATGCCACACCTGAAAGACGATGGTCGGGTGGAAAAGAAATATGGCAACATGATTCGCATCAATGAGGATATTGCGACCGAGGGCTGGAAGCGGTTCAGCGAACTGTACCGGGGTGTAAAACGTCAATGGTGGTCAGTTTATGCCAACCCATGCGATGGATTTATTTATTGGTCCAGACTTTCGGGGCGTGGCAAAATGATTCTGGATGGGGATTTTACACGCATGAATACATTTGGTAACGATGAGGAGAAGAAATCTGCCGTATCCTGGCAATTGATGGCAGGTGGACCAGTGGCCATTTCCGATTTAAGCAGTTCGATAGGCGACAATGCCCGATTCTACCAAAATTCGGAATTGCTCGAGTTGAACAAAGACGGCTTTGTTGGAAAACCACTGTCCGGTGATCCCGCAAATCCTTCCAGCCAAATCTGGAAAGGACAACTATCCAATGGCGACTGGGTCGTAGGACTTTTCAACCGGGAAGACAGTTTACAAACCCGTAACATTGACTTTATGGCCCAACTCGGATTAAAGTCGGCAACGGTTCGGGATATGTGGCTTCATGTAGATTTGGGGCGGATGTCTTCCATCTCGAAAAGTATTCCCGCCCATGGTTGTGTTATTCTAAGAATTGAAGGAAAATAATAGTAGCAATCTTTTAATGGATAAGTACCATGTCTAAATATTTAAGATTTCTTTTTCAACTCTGGTTTTTATTGGTTAGTATGACATTCGCTTTATCAGCCCAAAGTGCTGTTATTCCTGGCAAATGTCTTTCATACGAAGTGCTGGGCAACAAAGCAGTATTTTCCTGCGAAAACAATATAAAAGTTCAACTGGAGCAGGTTAGCTCCGGCATCCTGAAAATCTGGTATGATCAGGATAATTTCAAACAAAACAACGAATCGTTTGCTGTAATCAAAAAAGGAGATGAATCGGCAAAATTAAATGTTTCGGAGCAACCATTGAGTTTCGAAATTTATACCGGCGACCTGATTGTCCGGATCAATAAATCACCATTTCAAATCCGGATTTTTGACAAGTACCAGAAGTTGTTGATGGAAGATTTTCAAAACCGTGGGTTTGAGAAGGACTCCTTGAAAATGAGCAGTTATAAAACACTACGTCCTGGTGAACGCATTTATGGCCTGGGCGAAAAAAATGGTTCGATCAACAGGTTGGGAGGTAGATTCAAAATGTGGAACAGCGATAAGCCCTGCTATGACATTCATGAAGATCCATTGTACAAAAGCATTCCATTTTTCATAAGCAGCGCCGGTTACAGCATTTTCTTCGACAATACCTACAAAACGGAATATGACTTTGGTGTTGGAGCTGCAAACTATTACTCTTTCTCATCGCCAGGGGGTAAAATGGTCTATTATTTCATTTATGGACCAACCTACAAGCAAATGATCAGCCGATATATGGAGTTGACAGGGAAGCCAATTATGCCGCCAGCCTGGGCTTTGGGATTTTCGCAGTGCCGGGGCTTGCTCACCAATGAAAAACTGACCCGCGAAATTGCTCAGGGTTACCGTGATCGCCAAATCCCATGCGACATTATTTATCAGGACATTGGCTGGACGCAGCATCTTCAGGATTTTTGTTGGAATCCCCGGGCATATGAAAATCCCCGTGGCATGGTGGCTGATCTCTCAAAAATGGGCTTTAAAATCATTGTTTCACAGGATCCTGTTGTTTCAAAAGGTAATTCGCCAGACTGGCACACTGCAGATTCCAATGATTCGATGACACAATGGCAGAAAGCCGATTCGCTTGGATACTTTACCAAAGATATACGTACCGGGAAAACCTATGATATGCCCTGGCCCTGGGGGGGAAATTGCGGGTTGGTTGATTTCACCAATCCTGAAGTGGCAGATTGGTGGGGTAAATATCAGCAAAAAGTATTGGATGATGGGGTCCGGGGGTTCTGGACTGATATGGGCGAACCAGCCTGGAGCAATGAAGAAAGCACCGATCGCCTGTTTATGAAGCACCATTTGGGCATGCATAATGAAATCCATAACGTATATGGACTGACCTGGGATAAAGTAGTCACTGAGCAGTTTGAAAAGCGAAATCCCAACATCCGCATTTTCCAGATGACCCGTGCTGGTTTTGCCGGAATGCAGCGTTACACGTTTGGATGGTCAGGCGATACAGGTGATGGCAACAATGTGCTGAATGGCTGGGAAAAGTTGGCAAATCAGCTTCCGGTGGCCCTTTCTGCCGGAATGTGCGGAATCCCGTTCTGGAGTTGTGATATCTCCGGTTATTGCGGCGACATTACCAATTACGAAGCCATGAGCGAATTGTATGTTCGATGGATGCAGTTTGGCGTTTTCAACCCTATCAGCCGTGCTCACCACGAAGGGAACAATGCCGTCGAGCCCTGGCTCTTTGGAACTGAAGCTGAAACAATTTGTAAAAAGGCCATCGAACAAAAATATCAATTGTTCCCTTACATCTATACTTATGCCCGACAAGCCTATGATACAGGATTGCCACTGATGCGGGCACTGACGTTGGAGTATCAGGATGATCCCGAAACCTTCAACCTGAATTCACAATTTCTGTTTGGTAAAGAATTGCTGGTGGCTCCGGTTGTAGAACCAGGAACCGCATCAAAAAAAATATATTTGCCCGAAGGGGAATGGATCGATTTTAATCATCCTCAAAAAAGCTATCAGGGCAAGCAGTGGATTGATTTTCCCGTAACTTTGGAAACAACACCGGTTTTTGTAAAACGCGGTTCAATTATTCCTCTAATGCCGGTTGTGCAATATATTGGAGAAAAGAAAAATGCGCCGGTTTGGTTCGAGGTTTTCCCTGCAACAGCAGGCCGTATTGCAACTTTTACTTTGTATGAAGACGATGGGGAAACGAATAATTACAAAAGGGACATTTGCAGCAAAACAGAGGTGAAATGCGTATCATCCAAAGAAACTTGGAATGTGAGTATTCTCAGGCACAACGAAGGCGGACGTAATCCAGAAACTGACCGGAATTTTGGGATCAAAATACATTTAGAACAGGCTCCGCAATCGATCTTATTGAATTCAGGGAAACTAAAATCGACCAATCCAGATAAGCTAGAGAAATCCTGGTATGAAATTTCGGAAAAAGCTGTTTGGAATTGGGATAAACGGACCAATACCTGTTCGATTAAATTGCAGGATAACGGCACACCAACTGAAATTGTAATCAATAAATAGATCAAATGGATACAAAAAAATTATACCTGTCAGCGCTTTTCTGCGGATTACAAATATGTGCATTCTCACAAACCGGAGACGGATTAATTTATAAATCTGATACATACAGCATTTTCAATAATCGGGTGGAACAAGCCAATTTCAAAGCGATAGCCATCTCCCCGGGAGAAATGAGTTCGAATTACCGAAGTCCTGATGCCGACAAATACAGTCCAAACATTACTTTTAAATTCAGCATTAACCTGCATGACAATGAGATGGTTTCCGGGCAGGATCACCATGTAACGCTTCAGCCAGAAAATGGTAATTGCGTAACAACCGTTCAGTTTGGGAAACAACTTATCCAAACTGTCGCGGTTGCAGATGGGGTTAATTTGGCTCCGAACACCCACTGGACGATTCGGCTTGATATGCGGGAAGTACTGAAAGCCTTCAAAGAGAAAGGATTCTACATCCTATACAACGGAGATAAATTAGATCAGGCTGATTTTAATGGCGTTTATGTTGCCGGGAATGCAGCTCCTCTAATGTGGGATTTTAACAATCTGCACACCCGTCCCGAACTGCAATTGAAAGATCCTGATGGCGACGGCATTTATGAAACGACTTTGATTATGAATGCCAAAAGCAATGAGAAGCAGACCGCCGCACAATGGAAACAATTTCATGATATTTCGGCATTCCCACAATATCATTCAGATTACCCCATTTCTGATGCCATTTACAACCTGGCCATTGATGAAATGATCAATGCGGTTGAACCCGACAGTACCTTTCGTACCGGAAAGGAATGGGCAGGGGTTTGGACGCGCGATATCAGTTACAGCATTATTCTGTCGATGGCGTATTTGCAACCCAAAGTGGCGAAATACAGTTTGCTCAAGAAGGTGAAAAACGGACGTATTATCCAGGATACCGGTACCGGTGGCGCCTATCCTGCATCGACCGATCGCATGATCTGGGCAGTGGCGGCATGGGAATTGTACAAAGCGACCGGTGATCAGAATTGGTTGCGCCAGGCTTATGCTATTATCAAAAACTCGGTTGAGGACGATCAGAACAATGCTTTCGACCTAGTCACCGGAATGATGCATGGCGAATCGTCGTTTCTCGACTGGCGCGAACAGACCTACCCGAGGTGGATGCAGCCGGTCGATATTTACGAATCGGAAAATCTGGGGACCAACGCCGTGCATTATCAGGCCAATATAGTGCTATCGCAAATGGCGAAGTTGCTCAATGACCGGCAGGCAGCGGAAAAATACAGTCTGATTGCGGCCTCCATCAAAAAAGGTGTCAATACCTATTTGTGGATGAACGATAAAGGGTACTACGGTCAATACCTCTACGGAAGAAATTACAAAAGTTTGTCGCCACGTTCCGAAGCGTTGGGAGAGGCTTTAAGCGTACTTTTTGGAATTGCTGATGCCCGGCAACAAAAGTCTGTTATCGAAAATACGCCGGTGACCAATTATGGAATTTCGTGTATTTATCCACAGATTCCGGCCATCCCACCTTATCACAACAATGCCGTTTGGCCGTTTGTACAATCATACTGGGCCCTGGCATCGGCCAAAGCCGGTAATGAAAAATCGGTGCTGGAGTCAATTGCTGCAATTTATCGTCCTGCTGCACTTTTTTTGACCAACAAGGAAAATTTTATAGTTGATAACGGCGATTTTGCCGGGACACAAATCAATTCCAGCAACATGCTCTGGAGCCTTTCAGGCAGTCTTAGCCTGGTTCATAAAGTTTTATTCGGCATTGATTTTCGATCGGACAGCCTGTTATTTCATCCATTTGTACCAAAAGCGCTGGCAGGAAAACGGGCCCTTACCAATTTCAAATACCGGAATGCAGTTTTGAACATCGGATTGGAGGGTTTTGGCAACCAAATTAAATCTTTCGAACTGGATGGGGAAAGCAGTGTTCATGCAGTAATTCCTTGCACCCTGACCGGAACTCATTCCATTAAAATCGTTTTGGCCAACAATGAACTGACCGGATCAAAAATCAATAAAGTTGCTAATTACACTACCCTAGAAACACCTGCTGCAAATTATTCGGAAGGAAAGCTCTCCTGGAATTCCATTGCCGACGCTAAATTGTACGTCATCCTGAAAAATGGAAAGGTTTTTCAGCAGACGGAAGAGAGTTCCCTAAAAGTTATGGTAGCTGATTTTGATGAATATCAGATAATGGCAAAGGATGCGAACAACGTTTCGTCTTTCGCCTCCGAACCGGTGATTGTTGTCAATAGCAAGTTGCATAAGAGTTATGAAGTTGAAAAATTTGCCCCGAAATCAATTCAACCTTACAAAAACTACCAGGGGGAAGGTTTTGTGGAAATTAGTAAGACAATTAACCGCAACATTACCATTCCAGTGGAAACAGATACTACCGGAACCTACGCAATTAACTTCCGTTATGCAAACGGCAACGGCCCGATAAATACCGAAAACAAATGTGCGATCCGCACTTTAAAAGTTGATGGCAAATTTGCTGGCACCGTTGTCCTTCCCCAAAGAGGGACCAACGAATGGTCAAACTGGGGATACACCAATGCCTTGGCAGTCAGGCTGTCAAAAGGGAAACACCAGATTTCAATCTCCTTCGAGCCTTCCAACGAAAACATGAACGGAGAAATCAATCAGGCTATGCTCGATGCAGTTGATATCTATAAAATCAGATAACATTTTGGATTAACATTGCGACAGAAGGCTTGAGCTTCTCCTTGATCACATTAAGACAGTACCAAACGAGCCATGGAAAATCTTTTGGCACATAGGAGAATCCGCCAGCTGGTGGATCGGCGAGTTCCATATGGCAATTAAAAAACAAATTATAAACATATGAAATCTCGAGAAAAATTTCTAAACTACTCTATATATGATATATACCCCAGCGTTTTCAGATCTTCTATTCCCTTGGTCAGATAAATTTTGCCATTGGTGATCACGTAAAGATGGTCGCTGATATCGGTGATGTACCGGTGCATATGATCCGTGATGATGATTCCCTTGTTTTTCTTCTCATGGGTCAAAATACTTTTCAGCGTTTCGGCATGCAGCGGCATAATGTGCGAAAACGGTTCATCCAGCATGCAGAATTTGGTTTTGGATGCCAAAATCGCATACACTTCAATGATCCTTCTTTCCCCGCCTGATAACTTACCCAATTTCATGGTGTAATATTTCTCAAACCCGGGAAAATAGGCTGCGAATTGGGCAAAATCCAATCTGAAATCGACAAATATCCTGCGAATTCTGAAATCTTTGGGCATATAACTGAACTGGGGCAGGTACCTGAAAATCTCAGGATTGCGGAAACCGTCAAAAATGGCCTGCCCGTCAATGCGAATGGATTTATCGTTGGTAGGAAGAACCCCGTAGATGATGTTCATCAGACAGCTCTTTCCGCACCCGTTCCTTCCGAGGATTCCGGTGATCTTGCCCGTCTCATTTGTAACGTAGACATCCTGCAAGACCCGGTGGGAACCGAATTCCAGAATGATACTGTCAACTTCCAGCTTGTGCACCATTCATCTTCAGCATTAGAACAACCATGGATACCATAAACACCGTAAAATCAAACGCCAGACCAGGAATCCACAAAATGCGTTTTGAAATTCCCAAATTATCGTAATAGTAATACTCCTTTCTCTTGTAACTATCAATGAAATAATAGATGAGCCACATCGTGCCGATCTTAAACCAGAAAAGAATCGTAAACATGACAATGCCGTTGGTGATGATGATTCCGAGACAGGCCGCCGTCAGCAAAAAACCAAGGAAGGCAAATGAGCTGTAAAAAGAGAGAATGGCACGAATTGTACTCATGGAAAAAGGTTATGGTTTTTGACTCTTTTAGTTTATATATTTGATCCGTTGTAGCAATGCAACATTTGACAATGATTGAGCTGCCGGCAATGGAGACGCACCAAAGCCGGCAGCTTTTTGATTAAAATTTTGAGATTTTATCGCTCTAAAATGTAATATACTTCTTCGTCTTTAAATTATACTTAATTTCATTGGCAGTAATTTCCTGATTGCCTAAAGTAAGAACTGGTTTCCCTACGATTTTACCCGTAGAATCTGGCCTTCCTGTCGCATAGATCAGACAACTGTCATTATTTACCTCAATATAGTCTGCCGTTAACTTCCCTTTATTGAACTTTACCTGAGCATTGTAAAGATTCATTATAGAAGGTTTGTCCCTATTTGTTACAAACTTATCTGCCTGAATCACTTCAATTTTTTCATCTCCTTTAGATGATTTGGAAAGAGAATCCAGCATTAAGGTCAGTTTTTGTCTAGATACAGGAGTTTTATAAAAGCCACCAATCAATGGAATTACTATATCAATTTGCTCCTTTTGCTCTGAAGTAAGTCTAGTATAGTCTTTTTTGTATATCTCCTTTGAATATTTCCCTCTAATCTCAAGAATCGTATTTCCGATTGCATTTAGAAACTTCTGATAATCAGTGACTGGTGTACTTTGATCACATACAATCTCAAAAAAACGATGTGGGGTCATTGTCTCGATTCCATCAATTGTCCATTTTTGAAAGTACGGTTTCGTTTGTTCTGTGGCAAAATCATAATCAAAATAAGTCTTTATGCTATCCTGAAATTCATGCCAATTCAGATGACTACTATGGTTTCCTATCCAAATCTGTGATCTTGAATCAATTTGAACATTCCAATGTTTAAAGACGGAAGTATTCGATTTTTGCATAGTCACTTTTTTACTATCCTTTGTGATATATCCAAGTTTGCCATCCTTTGTAATATATCCAAGGTCTGGTCCTATCCATGTGGTATAGTCACGTGGAGACTTAAAATCAGCTTCACTCCACTGTTTTGTCGAATCCTTTGAAACAACCTGTGCGATAGAAGACAATCCAGGAACTCCCTGAGGTTCGTTTTCCGTCTTTCTGCCGAAAGCCATCAGCAGCAGTGCGAACAGGGGAAGAAAGGTCGCCACCTTCCAACTCCATGCTTTGCTTGGTTTTTCTTTGTTCATCATAACTAAACGCTTTTTAATTTGACAATGATTGAAACTGTTGGCAAGAGCGAACATTTGTGGTCCGACACCTTTTTGAATAATTAATAATTTGTATTGGATTGCATCGATGCCTTTGGTAAGGGTATAATCATCGGCCTGAAACTCATGGATCTCTTTCATGTCCCGGATAAGCCAGTGGATAAACGGATTGAACCAGTGAAAAATCCTGATTGTTTCAAGCAAAAGCAGATCGAAAAAATGGTACAACCTGATGTGTGCCTGCTCGTGGGCGAGCATGGCGTGTCGATGTTCTTCATAATCATTTTGCGAAAGCACCACAAATCTGCCGCAAGAGAAGGCGGCAATCTCCCTGTCGATGATCAGCAACCTGTAACCATCCATTTTTATGGATCGGGCATTCCTGTAAAACAACGAAATGGCTGTCAAACTATAAACAAGGAATAGGAGTGTGATTAAAAATCCTGTTAAATAACCATATTGAAGAAGCTGCTGCACAGGGAAAACCAAATCCGGGCTTTTTATCGCAGGTATTGGGTTCCCTGGAACAGTAATATTTCCCGCAGCCTTGGTTTCCATTGTTGGCAAGGTTGCGGGAGTTGTTTTAACAGGAACGAAAACAGGCAGTAATTCTACCTGAACAGGTGGTTGGTAAGCCTTAGGAAGATAAAGCAGTGGGATGATGGTAGATGCAACTACAATGGTTAGCAGCAATATTCTGTTCATCGCGAAAAAACTCTCCTTGCGCATGATGATCCTGAACAACATGTAGAGCAGGCTAATGCACACCGTTGATTTGAAGAGGTAGAGCAGGAAATTATGCATGGCCTTTACTTTTGGAGGATTTTGCCTGATTGATCAACTCCTTGACCTCCTCGATGGAGATTTTCTCCTCTTCCACAAACATGGAAACGACCGATGCATACGACTTATTGAAATATTTGCCCACCATGCGTTTGAGGGTGTACCGGCTGAACTCCTCCCTTGTGATGATGGCGGCGTAGCGGTGCGTATTCCCAAATTGCTCGTGACCCACAAAACCTTTCTCTTCGAGTCCGCGAACGATGGTGGAGATGGTGTTGTAGTGCGGTTTGGGTTCGGGCAATTCGTCAATGACCTCTTTCACATACAAGGCCCCTTTTTGCCAGAAGAGTTCCATGATCTCCTCTTCCCTGTTTGTCAGATGTTTCATGTGTATATAATTTGTTTTTTAATTGCCACATGGAATTCGCATGTTGTTTATATTCACTCCGATTGGTGATTTACAATCATGCTCATTTCATGTGTATATAAATTTCTAATACTTTAAAAATCAATAATTAATAAAACAGGTTAAGAGAGTAAATTTTCATGCTCGTACTTCCTCGTAGCAATTTTATTACTACGATTTGTGACATCGGTTGGTGCTTATCCTGTT
>JAPLDT010000107.1 GCA_026391315.1 Bacteroidia bacterium | reverse complement strand
CTAAAATTATTTTACTTTTCCTGGTTTTATATTAGGCCGTTTATGCATTAACTTGGCAATAGAATCATTAAGTTGTAATATTTCACTTTTTTGTTGTAAAATTTCAATTTTCAATTGATTAATAGAAGCAGTTACTGTTGTAAAAGAATTAGATTGTTTTTGTTCTTTATTTTGATTTGAAATTGAAACTGATATACTTGCCATCTTAATTGAATGTATTGTAAAGATTGTACTTGCGATTATAACAGTAAAATAAATAAAAAATAAATACTTCCAATATGTCCGGTCTAATATTGCAAGTCTCCATAAATCACCATCTGATTTAGATTTATCATTCATTTTTTTTAAATGGTATTGTTCATTAAAATTCTCAAATAGGAATAGTAAAAAAATCAGAAATACAATGATGATGGTTATAAAACCTATTGAGCAATGGTAATACGAAGAATCCTGATTTGTCAATAAATTTATAACAAGGCCAGAAAAAATTCCAATTAAAATTGATATTACATTCGGGGTAATAATTCTCGATAAAAGGTAATAGATATTTTTCATTCAGCAATTTTTTTAATAGCAGTAAAAAATAATTTTCTTTCTTTAAAAGTAGGAAGTAATTTTGAGATAAAATCAGAAAGAATATTTTCTATTTTTTTATTAGGTTGAATTAAAGAATCTAATTTTCTTAAATTGACAAATAATTCAGATTTGAAATCGTCATTATCAAAATAAGTGGAATCAAGTAGTTTGCTAATCAAATCATTTACTGACTTTATATCAGACTGAGTAATAAGATTGAAAATTTTTGGCCAGACATAGTCATTGAAATGAGGTTTGGTTAGAAATCCATCACCGGAATTCCCTTTAGTTACCCAGTCTTTAATATCTTGGATCAAAGGATATTTCTTATAAACCTCAATATTATTTTGCTCAGTTCTACTAAGGAAAAGGAAAGGTGCAGTTATATCGTTTTTTCTTAGACTTAAAGCTAAATCTAATCCGTCTTCTGCCTGATGATTACCCACAAGAATATGATCAATGATTATTAATTGTGGAGAAAATCCCTTAATAATTGAAACTAATTCACTTAATTCGATTTTATTTTCGCCATATCTTGGATTTAGTATAATTCTAACAATGTCAATGAATGATTTAAAACATGACAAATTATCGTTAGGATAAACTACATATTCTTCACCATTCTTATTCAAATCACAATTAACAATATAATTGCTAATCAATTTAAATTGAGTGAATTGGTTCTCAATTAGTAATATCTTCTTCATGCCATCTATTTAGAGTAAGCTCAACTGAAAATTTACATAATCTATTATGAAGGGGTTCTTGTTTAAAATACAATTCTCCAAGATCAAATGTTGTTAATATCGTATCAATAAGTTCAATTCCTGCAGCTGTTTTATACGGCTTAACGCTTTTGGTCCTATTAAGTTCTTTTAAACATTTTTCCTCATCAACTTTTGGTCCTGTATTTGAGACTGAAATAATTAATTGATTTTTTTCCTCTCGGGCATCTATCCAGATTAAATTAGTTTTATATTTTCCTTCAGATTTTTGTTTTAAGAATATCCATCTATTTTTTTTGGCATTAACAATGAGTTCAAAAAAGATCATGTCTAGCAATTCTATTGAAAAGGGAAAGTTTATATCAGCTTTAATTGATTTCTCCAATATAACTTTACAATCTTCCGGATTCTCTATTTCCGGAAGATCATAAATGTTTTCTACTTTAGTCTTTAATGATCTCAAATATTTCAAATTTACGAAATCTTTGCTCGATTTGAACAGTCCTTTAAAAACAGACTTAATTCTATCTCTTTTAATATTAATTGAATCAGATTCTTCGTAATCAAGAACCAATCGTTGTACAAGAAGTATAGTTGAAACTATTCTCTTATATTCTTCACCATAATCTAATGCAATTTTTATAAGCATCTCGCGACCATGTCCAGTAAGTAAAGCTGTGCGCTTTTTATTATCAGAGTCAATCCAATCTCTAAATTCATTATTCTCATGATGGTTTTCAATAAAATTGCTTAATTCTGGTCTAATCAGAAGTAAATATCGAATTGTAGCAATTGATGTAATCTCATCATTCTCACAGTGGAAATAAATGCCAAATACGCCTTGGGCAGTATCCTCTAACTCAGTACTTCCATCATTAAATTTCCTTTTGTTTATTCTGATCAAGATCAATCTATTACATTCACTATTAATCAAATTTGAATCTAATTCTTCAACAAACTCATTTGGCTTGTGGGTTGCGTACAAATTTTCCCAGGTTTTATTTGGATTTCTTTTTATTTCTATTAGGGTAATATAAGATTGGTTCGTATTATCTTTTTTACCCTCTATGATTTCTATTAGAAAACTATTTTCTGAATTAATTGCAGTTTCAATATTGTTTCTTGAACAACCCCTATTGTAAGCTTGGAAGTATTTGTCTTGACCTTTTGAATGATATTTTACAATAAGAAAACAACCGTTATTGACATCAGTATTTCCTAAAACAATCTCTTTCATGACTTCACATAAGTATTCAGTTTTATTACTTAGAGTATATGAATCTTCTTGTTTTTCTTTATATAAATATGCCATTATAAATAAATACCTATAGAAAGCCGAATTATTCTCTATTTTAGGTTGATTGCTTTTTGTAAAGAACTCATCTAAAGCTTTATATCTGTAATGATTTGAAATAGAAGGATTGTTCAGAATATTTATAATATTCTGAACGTTTAATTCTTTAAATTTGATAAATTCTTGCCATGAAGGAGTTTCTTGTATAAAAGACCAAAACTTTTGAATTAGTAATCCATTTTCTTCCTGCAAAATTCTCAATAATTGTTTAAATGACAGATTAATAGCTTTAGGCCAATATTTACTTATTTGAGATTCTAATTGAATACATCGTGCTTCATTTTCAAGAAGCAGTTCCTTAATTTGAATTACATAAAAAACATTAAAATCCTTTAGGTTTTTTATAGCTGTTTCAGTGTCAGATTTAGATTGATCAAATAGATTTTGTGGATTCTTAAGCTTTTCTTCTACAGAGTCTATTCCATTGGGTCCATATAAGATATGAAGAAGTTCAAAAAAAGTGTCAGAGAAGAGAACGTTTGATCCAATTAGTACAGCTCTTCGAATTAGAAATTTCAATTCTCTAAACGAATTATAATTAAAACTCTTTTTATTAATTTCATTATAAACAGTAATGCCTTTTTCAAAAACCATTTGTATGACCCAATTAAATGCTTTTTCTTTTATTGGGAGATGGATATTAAAAGGGAATTGTGTTATTACTTTCAGAAAAATATCATTTCTTTCAGACGCTTCGGCTCTTTTTAAGAAGTCCGCTTCAAATGGGAAATCTGTCTGAGTTATCAACGCCTTTGTCCAATCTTCAAAAGTGTTATATTCTTCTATTGAAATTGAACTGTTTGTAAACCATTCATAAATTCGATGTATTGCCTCAATTTTTTTTACAATTGAGGTTGCATTAGAATCTGGATTATAAGCTACACTAATGTCTTTGGGCAATATTTTCATTTTATGCAATAACAATGGGTATTTTATCCGATCTAAATAAGAATTCTTTATTAAATCGTCGTATTTTTCGATCTCTTTACAAAGTGGGCAAGTACCATCTAAATTTTTTAAAGAGGGTAAGTGTAAATTTGCATAAGCAAAAAAGGATGGCTCTTTATTATCTAGTACATCAAGTTTTCGTATAAGATTTTCATGCGTAAAATAACTTGTCCTATCCATTAGAACAATGCAAGCATCGAACCCTTTATTGAAATTTCCGTTTGAATTTATCTTATTTTCTTGAGTGAAGATTATTGAACGAATAAGCTTAAGAAATCGGTTTGAAGCAATAAATGTATTACCGGTTGTTATTGAGTCGTCAACATATATTATTTTGCTAGCTTTCTCTATTTCTTTCTTATAAAAGGATTGAAAGTTTAGAATATGATCAGTTCTTGGTTCATAATGAATAATGTTCGCGGAGTTTGAGAAAAGTTCGGTATTAATTAAATTTACAAAACCGACGTTAGTATAATGACCTGGTGCAAATAAAACCACATGATCAGTATCCGAATAATTAATATTTTTTTTGACAGTATTGAGCCAAAATTTAATTTTTGGTTTATTAGGTTCAAAAAAAAGTTCAAGATCAATATAGTAATTATAGCAGCTTTTATCCCGCACCCAGTGAAGATATTTTATATCCTTTTCATCCAGTAAGAATTTTTGGTTCCGATTATGTTGTTCGATTGTCCTACCAAAAGGTTTATTGAAAATTAGTGCTGGGGTTACAGAAGTTTTATCAGTGGTGAATAATGGTTTTTCGTTTAGTGGACAAGATAATTTTAAACTCTCTTTCCTATCACAAGTATTACAATCAATTAATTTGCATTTGTCTAAGGTTGAATTTCCCGGGAAACACTCTCTACAATTCTCTATCTTATTCCAATAAGTTGGAAGAGCTAAAAAATATTTTTGAAATCTTGAACTTTCCACTTGGAGTTGAGTCTTATGCTCACATTTAGATATAACTTTAGGCTCACTCAATTTTGTAAAAAGATCAATCTTAACAGTCTTATCTTTAAATATCTCGCTCCATCCAAATTGTCTTACAACATCAGGTATTTGAATAACATCATTAATTTTTTCATACTTTTTTATGTCTTGGTGAGAAATGAGGAGAACATTAATATGCGGAGGCAGAATAGACAATTTTTCTATTTTTTTAGAATCGACCTTTTCTCGAATGATACTAATGATTTTTTCCTCTATTTTAATTGATGTTGAAAAAGTACTTGCGATAGGAACAATAATAATTACCATATCGTGTAGATCCACATACCCCTTTATTAAGTTCAACTCTTCAGTATCACTTATTAAATTGTGATTTATCTTTTCAATGTTCCAAGCCTTCTTTAGATAACTTTCACATAAGCTAATCATTAATTCTGAATACAATCCATATCCAATTAATGTAACTCCTTTTCTAAGTTCATCAATTTTGGAACCGTGAGTTCTCATTATGTATTTCGCCAATATAAATGCAAAACGACTTGCAAAATAACTGTTTTGAAACAACCGTTTGGCATAAAAGAAGTCAGAAATATGTATCTTTGAACCAAGTTTAAAATGTCTGCCAGACAATTTATATCCAGGTAATTGTTTAATATGAGTAATTAATTCTTTCATTTTAATTTGTAGATAACTCGTTCTGTAATAATATTAAGGCATTATGCTCAAATAAAGAAAGATCCTCTTCGCTAATCAATAATAAATCTAATGGCAATAAATTGGAATTGTTATAAAATAATCCAAACTGATTTAAGCTTTTAGTATTTGAAGATTGATTCGGTTCAATCTTTTTACTCTTAATAACCACAGTATTAAAATTACTTTTATGGATTATTAGGTTAACATCCATAAAATCTTCAGTCGTTACCCCCCATAAAGCGTCAGTAAAATAAAACCTACCAATATCGTCATTTATATAACTATATATTAAAGCCAATGAATTCAAATTCCAATAGGGAAGTTGATTTTTAAAGCTTTCAAAATAGAACCGATTAATTTCTAATAATTGAGAAAATAGCTCATAAAACAAATTGAAAATAACAATTGGATAACCAGGGAATGCTAATTCCCATTTGCCCAACAAACGAAAAATCTGACTAGGATTAATTTTGACGGTATCGAGATTTATACAAAAAAAACAATTTCTTAAGTTACGATCATTTTTTCTTTTAAAAACGCTTGATACTTTTATAAAAACCTCATTCCAAAGTTCTAATTCATCTTTCTGTGATATAATAGCATCATTTGTTGGTTTAATAATAAATAAGGCATCTTTAGGATTATCAATTTGAGCCAAATCGGTTAAATCATAAACATGGTAAGACAACAAAGATTCTATACTTTGAACTTGCAGAGGTGTAACTTCTGAGGGTTGTTTAAAATTTGTAGGCGGAAGATATGGTGACAAAGAAATAGTTGGAATAAATGGAATTATTATGCTGTAATTAGTTCCAAATTCACAAGCATATGCATTATCTGTCAAAATTTCCAGTTTAGATGGAATAATTATATGAGAATCACGTTTGCAATTATTTGGATTCCACGTACTTGCCCTAACAATACCGTTATTAATTTTTATTAAATTTGAGAAAATTAATAATCCTAAATGAGCTGTTGCCCTTTTTGCTTGTTGATTGAGAATTAGACCTGTTTGTGGATCCAAAAAATGCTTAAAAGAAATGTCTCTTTTGGTTATAATTTTATAATCTAAATCTTCAACAGGAGTATTGTTTTTTAGTGACTCTATAATACCTATTTTGCCATTGTCTATTACGTTTATTTCTAAAAAAGACGGTAAATAGTTTATACAATTATCAAAGGTAAATTGAATATACTTTTCGATAATTTCTGATAGATTTTTTTGATCCGATGATTTTAGTTCGTCCAGTCTTTCGGCTTTAAAGACTCTCGCTGTAATTACCCCTATGTGATTGCTTGAATGTTTCACAATATTGTCAGCAAGTTCCTTAATTCCAATAAATAATTCGTTGGTAAAATCAAATAAATTTTTAATAGACCGTTTAAATTCTTCTATTGTTTCACCTGTTAATGCATTACTTAACAAATCTGAAGAAAGAATTGTAGAATATATAAATTGAAAGAATGGCGGTTTTTCCTCTAATTGCTCAAAAACATCCTTGATTGAAAGAAAATAGTCGAAAGCCTTACTTCTTAGGTTTCCTGCTTGTAGATTCACATCTCTATCAATAATTAACCCATTATTTAGCTGGCTATAAAGATAAAAGCTTAATATTTTGACATTACTAAGTGCTTTATAAAAAGATAATTGAGTCAGAATATTAATATCAGCGGTGTAATCATGTCCAATATTTTCAATTAAAAAGTTGTTGCAAGCGTTGTATTGTTCATCCCAATTAACTTCAAAAACAATCTTATTTTGTATTTCTAAATGACCTGGTTGGTTAATAAATAAGTCGTTGAAATTTTTAGCATTAATTAATAATACAGGTATAAATTTTTCAGAGCAAACAATATCTCTCTTATAAACATTAAATGGTTCATCTTGCTTAAAATCAATGCAAGAATATGTAAAAATCATTATTCCCGAGGTGACGAATGAATGAGCACGATATTGTCGAACTTTAAATATGACCTCATCTGAATAATAATTTAGAGTGAATTCAACCTCAATTATTAAATCCGGTAATTCAGTTTTAAATAAAAGAAGATATGCAACCAATAAAATATCTACTTCTTCTATTCTATCCTTGGCCTTAATTTTTAGCTTACATTTGGGTTGACCCGCTATCTTCATTTCATTGAATTGTGAAATACATTGTTCAATATAAAATTGGTTGATGTAATTGCCTTCAATGACAACCTCAAATTTAGGTGTTTGTAAAATGTCGTTTCTTCCAATGTTAACTTCAAGCATAAAGTTTTTATTTTGTGTTTAATAATTATAAACTTCTTTACCCAACTTATCCAATCTTATTTAAATTCATCTCGTTTGTCAATTATATTATTGTTATGTCGTTTGAAAATTGCTTAATAAGCTCATCGTCAGATTCTGTATTTGGAACTCCAACACAAAGTAGGTGTCTTGGTCTTGAAATAGCTACATAAATCAGACGCTGCTTTTCAGTTGGCATTGCTTCTTTTAAAACAAAATCTTTCAAGGAAATATTTTGTCCTTTGCTATCTGCACTCAATATCAGAAAAACTGAATCAAAGGTCATTCCTTTTACTTGATGAATAGTAGTTACAGGAAGGTTGTTGTCTGTTGTAGATTTCTTGAAATATTTGTTTACAGGATTGTCTAAAGTGGTTTTGTCAAAACCTGCTGTATTCTTTTTCCTTATTTTAAAATCAGGTTCGTTGACTAATTCCAATACAGTTTTTAAATATTGTTGTGTTTGAATTGTCCAGTCCTTAAGCGATAAATCAAATGACGGCAACCCTCTTATCAAGTTAAAGATGGCAGCGTTTGTTCCTGTGTCATTCTTTAATTCTTGCTCCTTTTCCTTTAAGTCCGAAAAAGAAATGTCAGGAGTAAAAAGCCCGATAACAATTCGTCTGACTTTTTTTACTGCCTCTTTTATTTCATTTGATTGTAAGTGCATTCTGGATTCAATCAGAAGATACGGTAACGAAGTGTTCCAAGGTGAGTAATTGGTTTCCTTTCCAAGCAATGAGTTTTTCAAAGTATTGCCTCTGACAAGAATGTTGTTGGAAGCAAAATTATTATTAACACAAAGTTGTTCATACTTACCAATCGCATCTGCGAAATTTTCACTGTCATATTTGATGATATGCAATGATAAGTCGGCTGCCGTGTCAATAACTGGAACTATTGCTTTATCGGTGTTTCGTCTCAAAACACTGAAAACATCAATTATTTTTTTTGTTGAACGCCTGTTTTCAGTCAGATAGATTCCTTTCCAGTTTACTGTGTCGTCAAACTTTTGAAGAAACAATTCAGGACTTGCATCTCTCCACTGATACAAACATTGATAAGGGTCGCCAACTAAATCAATATTCTTTAATCCTTCGTTGTATAGCCTTTCCAAAATTGAATGTTGAATTTCGGAAGTGTCCTGTGCTTCATCAATTATTAGGTATGGAAATTTTGTTGCAAGATATTTTGCTAATCGGGGATACTTCTTCAAAATATGATAAGCGAAAAAAGCAGAATCAGTTGTTTTTAATAAGCCCATTGAAAATTGGGTAGTTTTTATTGCTTTCCCATACTTTACAAAATCAGCATCATCAGATTTGTCATGCCCGTTCCACGCAATACCATTTTCAATAGTGTAGTCAATCTTACTCGGTTGAAACCGATGCAACAAGTTCCCAAAATCCTTATTCAATTTCCAATTAGATTGGAAAATTGTATCTAAGTAACCAGTGTCATCAATTATTCGGTAGCGTTTGCCAATGTCCTTTAATTTATGTGCAAACGGTAGTGTGATGTATGTGTTTACAAAACTGTCAATAGTTGAAATGAGATTAGGGTAAGGTAATGAAAAGCCGTTTATCTCTCTGAACTTTTCAGCAATTTCATTTTTAGCAACATTGGTAAAAGAAAGGCAAACGATTCCTGCCTTTATTGAAAAGATACTTTCCCAATTTTGAATTAAAGAATAAAGCTTGTGTGCAACAGTAGTTGTCTTGCCACTGCCAGGACAGGCATTAAGGATTACTTTTCCTGATGTCCGCACATAAACAGTTTGTTCATCTGATAGCGTTATACTCATTTTGATTTGTAGTTGATTAAATGAGTAATTGCTTTTTGAATGTAAAGGGGAACAACAAAATTTGTTTTAGCTGTCGCAAGATTCGCTAATAAGTAAACGGAAAAATCTTGTGCAAACTCTGCTTTGCTTGGCAATGCTTTCCAAATTAGAATTTGCAACTTGCTTAGTTCTGTTTCGGTTATTTCAGTTCCAGCAAATGAATCTAAATGCTCTTTTATCTTAGTGAACTTCTTTGCTATTGATTTATCCTGTGATAAATATTTCCAAAGCAAGTTGTCAGCGATTTGAGTTTTCGATTTTGAAATGTTGGTTTGAACAAGTGCAAACTCAAATGTTTTATTTGAGAAATTCAAACTGATTTTTTCGGGAACACTTTTTATTACCTCTGAAATGTTTTTAATCCTTGTTGATTGTGCAGCGGCTTTTATTTTTTCAAAAAGTTCTTCTGCTTTCGGTAGGTTGTCTTTAATATTTTTGAAACTGTATTCTGTGTTTTTTGATTCTGTGAATCTATCATCATCTGTAAGGATTGATAGAGGAATAGGCAGTGTTTTTAATTTATCCGTGGAGTTGAACAAGTAGATGAAAGGATAGAAAGATGTTCCATCAGCATTAAGCAATTCAATTTTGAAATCCTCTAATCTTTGATTAAGAATTTGTGCAAATACTGGAACTAAAAGTTCTTCAGAGATGCCCTCAATAAATAAAACACCCTTTGAAAAGAACAACTGTGATTTGGTAACATCAATGTATCGTTCTAATTGGTTCTTTCTATTCAACGCATTGTCTGCAAAAGTATCCTCATCTTCTTCTTCAACTTGAATTGCTTCTCTGCCTTCAAAACACTGATTCAAGTTAATTGCTTCATGGAGTTTTGATAAATGAATCAAGTTGTTTAGTGGAACTTTAGAAGTAAGAGTTGGTGAATGAGTTGTAATAAAAAGCTGCGAATTGTCTTGGTCGTTCGTTTGCTTTAAGAAGTTAAACAAGTTCAATTGTAACTGTGGATGTAAATGTGCTTCTGGTTCTTCAATCAGCAAAGTGTAATGAGAAGTTTTGTCGTCTTTCAGTTGTTGGTTTATGTCTCCTAAAACTGTGGCTATGTATATGAGATTATTAAAACCTAAACTGTTTTGTTTTAAATTAAAACCATCGCCTGTGAGTGTTTCCGTGTCATGCGGCAGATATGGTTTGATAATGTTTACAATGTACTCCGCTTTTGATTCTTCAATTCTCAAGCCAATTTGATTCTCTATTGACTGCTTGTAAATGTTAGTAAGGTTGGTATTGATTGATTGTTGTGAATCTGTAACCTCTTTTAGTTTCAACAAATCATCATTTGCAGTTTTGATTAGCGTCTCGTAACTGGCTTGACTATTATTATTTTCAACTTGACGGTTGATTAAACTTCCTAAAATACTGTTGCGATTAGTCAGCAAATCTCTTGTGCTGTCTCGCAATGCTCCTAAGTAGTAATGAATGAAGTATTGGAAAGTTACACTGTCAGCCCGTTGTCCTTCAACTTCGCCTGTGTAGTAGCTGAACAAAACTTTTTGCTTTTCTTTCTTATAGGAAATAGTAATTCTTGCATAGTCCTTTTCTTCATTGTCACCTAAAACTACATACTCGTAAAATGCTCCTTTCTGGTCGGTTGTGAGGTCTCTGAATTCGTATGAAATTGTAATGACTGATTCATCTAAATAAAAATCATCAACGTTTACATACAGTTCTCTTTGTTGGTTGCCCAAATTGTATAGTAATCGTATCGCATCAATCAATGCAGTTTTGCAACTTCCATTTTCACCAATAATTACATTGATGTCTTTTTGAAAATTTGCATCAAGTTTTTTGATGCCTTTGTAGTTCTCAATACGGATTGATGATAAATACATTTTTATTTGTCGGGTTGTTACGTCCGTTACACATACTGCCAAATTTATATGTTCTATAACCCAGTACCTATATAACTAACGGTAGGTAGGTGTGAAAATGATGTTTCTGTTCAGGTTTATCCGTAAAGGTAAAAATTAATATGTTAATATACAATAGATTGGTTAATATATTTTTTGGAACAGCGAATTTTATGAAAAGGCATATGTGCAGATAGATATAGGGCATCCATCAATACCGGTACCGATTTGCCAATGGCGCCCTGCAATCTGGGATTTTCAATTTCGGTGTACTATTTCGCCTGTATCCTGTAAAAGCGTTGAATGCGTTCTGTCTGCAACGGTTTTGGAAAGGGTCGCAGATGCGAAGTGAAGCTGTGCTACTTATAAATATGTACCAGCCGAGCAAAAGGAATCGGGCCATGGGCGAAGCGGTCCCTCCGTTGAGCTTCCGGCCACCGCCAATTGCCTTCTGAGGGGGTTCGATGCGCTTCCAGTTGTTGTCATTTCGCATCCGGCAACCTTCAATGCGCTTCTGGTTGTAGTCTTTTCACATCTGGAAACGTTCAATGTACTTCCGGTTGCCGTCATTTCACACCCGGAAACGTTCAAAGTGCTTCCGGGTGTTGTCATTTCACATCCGGCGATGTTCAAAGGGCCTCCGGTTACTGAAATCGGACATCCTGTCATGTGAAGAGCGCTTCCGGTTTCCGTCCATTGAATTTTCTCCGGAGGAGATCAATATCCATAGAAACTGTAAATCACGGAGACCAATTTCCCGGTAGGGAATAAATTGGAGGTGTTTATGTCCTGACGGACAAACCGGGTTTTTGAGGTTGTTTTTCTATGGATATTGATGCCCTCCGGGCAAGAAAGGCATAAGATCGATTTTTAAACAGTTTCTTAATTTATGCAAAACCACGCCATCAAAACCTTTCTCGGATGAAACTTTACCCCGGATGGCATTTAGCGTTTGTTGGGCGTTCGGCATTTCACAGTTTACACGTTAATTTTGTTTGTCTTTTTTGGGGTCGTCCGTTTAGACAAATTTCTGTTCTCTAGTTTTCTTGCCCTGATAAACTCGCTTATTTCCTTCCTCTCCGTATCGGTCAACGGTGGACTTTGTATAATAAAATCAACACCTTTAGGTTCTTTAACTATGCTCATATTATTTATATTTTGAAATATTTTTCCACTAAGATTTTCGCTGGTTGTGTTTCAATTATCATTCTTTGGTTTTTGAAATGATAAGCCCCCAACGTTTTTTCATAATGATCAATCAGTTTTGTTTTTGCTGTAAACGCAACATAGCCGTCAAAACCTCTTTGAAAGGAGATTTTACAAGCATAAGCAACCAAATTTCCGGCAACTCCTTCGTAAATTTTGTTTCTTCCAATATTAAAAGATGCACTTTCCAAAAGGTTCATGAAAACATGGTCTTGTTCAATCGTTACACTCAATAAACCTTGTATGATATTCGAGTTGTTTACGATTGTCAGTTTGTAAACTTCCTTCTTTATGTCATCAAATTCTGATTTCCAATTAAAATTCCAACCTCTGATTTTTGCAACATATTTTAGGTCAGTTTTACCCAGGCGGATAACTTCCGTTTGGAAACTATCTCCCGAAACTGTGTTCAGGATTGAGTTTGTCAGCCTATCGATTATAAAATCCTGCTCTATGTTTTTTGAGCTTCCCATTTTTCGAAGGTAAGTAATTTTCAGCTTTTTGCCAATTATTTCCGTTAGATTTTCGCTTCCATTGTTGCTCTTTTCTGACGCCCAACTTGTTTTCAATATTGCCAAAGATGCTTTATTCCATTGAAAATGATCTGTATAGCCATGTCTTTGGTGATCATCCGCTTACCCCAATAAATTAGGATTTTCAATTTCGGTGTACTATTTCGCCGGTAACGTTCAATGAACTTCCTGTTGTTATCATTTCACATCTGACGAGGATTTAAGGGCTTCCGGTTACTGAAATCGGACATCCTGTCATGTTCATGGTGCTTCTGGTTACCGTCAATTGAATTTTCTCCGGAGGAGATCAATATTCATAGAAACGGTAAATCACGAAGACCAATTTCCCGGTAGGGAATAAATTGGAGGTGTTTATGTCCTGACGGACAAACCGGGTTTTGTGTTTGTTTTCTATGGATATTGATGCTCTCCGGGCAAAGGGTTTCCGATTACTGAAGTCAGACTTCTTGTCATTGAAGGGCACTTTCGGTTACTGTCAATGGATATCTGGGGATTGATATTTTAGTAGTTCTTTAACTTCTTTCTCAAGAATAGGCAAGTAGCGATTCACGATCACCAAATAACATCCTCTGATACACTATCATACCCATGAATAATCCGGTTTCGCGTATCAACTATCTTTCGTGAATCCGTAATATTTGCTTGTCATTTTGCATAAATCAATGATTTTGAGTGATCTATGTTTTGTCTGATGTATGGATTCTTTATCGCTTTGTTTTCAAGCAGATCTATTGGACGTCGAAAAAGGTCTTGCAGTGCAAATTTTAGATTAAAATAACTGTCAGCATAATCGAAAGGGTCATTGGAATCAATATCTACAACCAAATCAATATCGCTTTTCTCATTAAATCTATCTGTCAATACAGAACCAAAAACATACAATGATTTGACCTTATTCTGACGGCACAAACTGTTTATTTCATTTTTGTATTTATCCAGATACATAATCTAATATTTTACTCAAATTTAATCAATCTCACGAAACTTGCAAAATGGCTTATCATTCATCATTCCCAACCCGGGGCTACAAGATTGGTCGTCCCTGACGGGACTACAAGATTTCGCGGTAAAACTCAGCCTGTCTTCTCATTTTTACATTATCACATCAGCAAATCAACACCCTTCGGCTTCGCTCAGGGACCGGTGATCTGTTTTAACCAATGCCCCTTCGGCTTCGCTCAGGGACCGGTGATCTGTTTTAACCAATGCCCCTTCGGCTACGCTCAGGGACCGGCGTCATTTTCACATTTTCCAATTTTCCAATTTTCACATTATTTGTGCATATTCCCCCTTGAGTAGGAGAAATAAACCCCAACAAGGCACAATGCTGCAAAAACCAGGTAAACAAACTGCGCGGTACCGACAAACAATTCATTCGGCACCTGTGCAACCTGGTCGCCGTGAAACCGGGCGGAGAAAATCAGCATCACAAGGGTCATGCTGATCATCTGGCCAACAATGCGCATGGTGGAGGCGGTACCCGATGCGGTGCCCAGCTGTCTTTTTTCTACTGAACTCATGATGGTGTTCATGTTGGGCGAGGAGAAAAGGGCAAATCCAAATCCCATGAAAAGCAAAACTGCCACGATAAGCGGTTGCGGCGTATCCTGGTTGATAAAAGCGAGAAACAGCAGACCAACCGCGTTTAGGAACATTCCTGTGGTTGCCAGGATGCGGGGTTCGATCCTGTCCGAGAGTTTGCCGGCATAGGGTGATAAAATGGCCATCACCAACGGCTGCGAAATCAGGATGGCGCCGGCAGCCTGCGGTGACAACCCTTTTACTTTTTGCAGGAACAGGCTCATCAAAAAGATGATGGAGGCGGTGGTGGAGTAGTTGATGAGCGCCGCCAGGTTCGAGAAGGCAAACAATCTGTTTTTGGTAAAAAGCGCCGTGTCAAACAGTGGATGGGCCGATCTACCGCACTGGACTACAAAAAGCACAAGCAGCAAAATCCCGAGGGCAAGCAAAGCAAATCCGGTGGCCGCATGCAAATGGGAGGAGTAGTACACAATCAGAAAAAGAGCAGAGCCATACAAGAGGGCGCCGGTATAATCAAATTTTCCCGTGGATTTGGAGGAGGGAATATTTTTCAATTTCAGGAAGGTGAGAAGTACCCCGAATAGGCCCAAAACGGAAGAGAAAAGGAAGATCGCCCTCCAGCCCAGATGCTGGGTGAGAATCCCTCCGACGAAGGGTCCCATGGCCAGGCCAAGATAGACAGCCGCGACATTAAATCCAAGCACCTTGCCCCTTTCGGAAGGAGGGAAGGCAGAAATCAGGAGCGGGGCGCCGGTTGTCATGGTCATGGCGGCGCCCAGTCCCTGGAAGACACGGGAGACGATCAGCAACATCCCGGTAGGAGAGATGGCGCAAAAGAAAGTGGCCAGGGTGAAGATGACCATTCCCAGTTTGAAGAGTTTTACCTCGCCCGTCAGATCGGCCAAACGACCGATGGGCAGAAGAAAGATGGCGGAGGAGAGCAGGTAGGAGGTGACGATCCAGGTGAGCGTTACTGCACTCAGCGCAAACTCTTTTTCGATGGCCGGCAGCGCGATATTGACGGACGATATCAGAAATGGCCCCAGGAATGAGGTGAGGGTGGCAACAGTAAGTACTGCTTTTTGGGTGTTGGTATGAGTCGTTGCAGTCATGATCAAAAATAAAAAATATTACACAGAGTTTCACAGAGGGAAACACAGAGTTTCACGGAGTATAAGAAACTGATTAAATTTAATTGTTCCCATTTTATTCATCAAAAATCACTTAATCAGGACGGTGCCTAACGGGCATAAAACAATTTTTAAACAATCTCTAAGAGAAATTTTCCTAACCTCTGTGGCTCTCTGTGCTCCTCTGTGTAACTCTGTGTTATATTTTTAAGAATTACGATTTGAACTTTGCGTTCCTTTGCGCTCTTCCTTTGCGTCCTTCGCGTGAAATTTTTTATTCCAATCTTAAATTAAAATATATTCTCACGAAAAAGGAGGGTCTTTGTCAGGTTATTAAATTTGAAAGGATTAACTTTGCAACCTGATTTTTGCAAATAGTTATGATACTATGAATGAGAAAGATATAAAATTGCTCTCTGAATTTCCACCCATATCGACCGCCACGTGGGAGGAACAAATCAACATCGACCTGAAGGGAAAAGAGTACGAAAAGAGCCTGATCTGGAAAACCAACGAGGGCTTTAACGTTCGTCCATACTACCGGGCCGAAAATATTGAGGGATTGGATTTTCCTGAGAGTTTTCCCGGCGAATACCCTTTCGTACGCGGCAAAAGCGCCTCCGGAAACCAATGGCTCATCCGGCAGGATATTCTTGTAACTGATACAGCGTCAGCAAATAAAAAAGCCCTTGAAATTCTTAACAAAGGGATCACCTCACTGGGTTTTGTCTTCGAAGGATGCGGTGTGGTAACCGTGGATGAACTGAAAACGTTGCTCAAAGGGATCCGGTTGGAGGCAGTAGAGGTCAATTTCATCACATCATGCAAAACCAAAGAATTTTTCGAACAATTACTTGTGCTGCTGATCGAACTAAAAGCCGATCCTGCCACGCTCCGCATGTCGGTAAATCACGATCCGATCGGAAGATTTACCTTGCGCGGAAAATTCGGCAAGAATGAGCCGGAGGTTTTTGAAACGGTAAAGACCATGGTGGAGTGGGGCGAAAAATATCCGTACCTGCATCTGGTCGCCGTAAATGGCGTAAACTTCAACAATGCAGGCGCCTCTATCGTGCAGGAGCTTGGATTTTCGCTGGCCATGGGAGCCGAGTACATGACCAGGCTCACGGAGCTGGGTGTCGATGCGGCACTGGCAGCCAAGAAGATCAGGTTCAATTTCGGAGTTGGTGGTAACTATTTCATGGAGTTGGCCAAGCTGAGGGCCGCCCGACTGTTGTGGGCCAATATTGTCAAGGCCTACAACCCAGTCTGCGATTGTGAAGAATCGACCGGCAAAGGGGAGTTTTGTCCCTGCGCGGCCAAAATGTATGCACATTGCGAAACATCCACCTGGAACATGACTGTGTACGATCCCTATGTCAACTTGCTTCGGACCCAGACAGAGGCCATGTCGGCTGTGTTGGGAGGAGCGGATTCGATTACCGTTCTGCCTTTCGATGCCGTGTATGAAGAACCTACCGCCTTTGCCGAGCGCATTGCCCGGAACCAGCAGTCGCTGCTGAAAGAGGAGGTGCACCTGGATAAGATCGCCGACCCTGCCGCAGGATCCTATTATATTGAAACATTGACCGCTTCGATTGCGGAGCAGTCGTGGAAACTCTTCCTGGAAGTCCAGGACAAAGGTGGATTTATAACCGCTTTCAGGAGTGGTTTCGTCCAGTCGCAGGTCAATGAGATGGCCGACAAACGAAGGAACGCGATCAGTTCAAGGCGCGAAAATATACTGGGAGTCAACCAGTTTCCAAATATCAACGAGCAACTCGATCCGGGACTGCCAACTTCACTGTTCGAAGCCGAAGACCAGACCGCTGAGGACGCGGAGGTGGAGACGCTGAAACTTTTCAGGGGGGCGCAGCAAATCGAGGCCATTCGTTATGCCACCGATCTGTTCGCGGCTAAAAAAGGCCGGCCAAAAGCCTGTATGCTGCCGATCGGAAACCTGGCGATGCGGAAGGCCCGGGCCCAGTTTGCCTGTAATTTCTTCGCGGCAGCCGGATACGAAGTGGTCGATCACAATGGATTTGATACCATTGAGGAGGGATTTCAATCCGTTTTGGATGCGAAAGCGAGCCTGGTTGTTCTCTGCAGTTCTGATGAAGAGTATGCCGCGTTGGCGCCTGAGCTTTTTGTCAAGTTGCGCAACCGAACCATCATGGTGGTTGCCGGCGCCCCTGCCTGCATGGAAGAACTTAAAGCAATTGGTATTCAGAATTTTATCAACGTTAAAACCAATCTGTTGGAAGCGTTGACTGCATACAATAAAATGCTGGGAATAAATTAATTGGGAAATTGGGAAATGTGAAAATGTGCCCATCGACTTCGCTCAGGGACCGGTAATCCAAAATCGAACCCTTCGGCAGGCTCAGGGACCGGTAAGAAAATAAATAATTTTAATTATGACGCCAAACTTTAGAAATATAGAGATCAAGGGTTGTATCGATGCCGGCGAAAGCAAAGTAGCCGGTAAGAGACCTGAAGCAAAAACCACCTGGATGACGCCGGAGCTGATTCCGGTGAAAGGGGCCTATACCAAAGATGACCTTGAAGGGATGGAACACCTCAATTACGCTGCCGGAAAGGCGCCCTTCCTCAGGGGACCCTACTCTTCGATGTATGTGATGCAGCCCTGGACGATCCGCCAGTATGCCGGTTTCTCTACTGCCGAGGAGTCCAACGCATTTTACCGCAGGAACCTTGCCGCCGGACAAAAAGGTTTGTCGGTCGCTTTCGACCTGGCCACCCACCGGGGCTACGACTCTGACCATCCGCGGGTAACCGGCGATGTTGGGAAAGCCGGAGTGGCCATCGACTCTATTTTGGACATGAAGATCCTGTTCGATCAGATTCCGCTCAACAAGATGTCGGTCTCGATGACGATGAACGGCGCGGTCCTGCCCATCATGGCCTTTTACATCGTTACCGCGCTGGAGCAGGGCGCCAAACTCGAAGAGCTTCAGGGTACTATTCAAAACGACATTCTCAAGGAGTTCATGGTCCGGAATACCTACATCTATCCGCCCGAATTCTCCATGAAAATCATCGCGGATATCTTCGAATTCACCTCGCAGAAGATGCCAAAATTCAACTCCATCTCCATTTCGGGCTACCACATGCAGGAGGCCGGCGCTACCGCGGATATCGAGATGGCCTACACCCTGGCCGACGGGTTGGACTACATCCGAACCGGCATCAAGGCAGGACTGGACATTGACGCTTTTGCCCCCCGTCTCTCTTTCTTCTGGGCGGTCGGCATGAACCATTTCATGGAGATCGCCAAGATGCGCGCCGCGAGAATGATCTGGGCCAAGATGGTCAAGCAGTTTAATCCGAAGAGCGCCAAATCCATGGCCTTGCGCACCCACTCCCAGACTTCGGGCTGGTCGCTCACGGAGCAGGATCCCTACAACAATGTTGGACGCACATGCATCGAAGCGCTGGCAGCAGCTTTGGGCCACACCCAATCCCTGCATACCAACGCCCTGGACGAGGCGATAGCGCTGCCTACCGACTTCTCCGCCAGGATCGCAAGGAACACCCAGATCTACCTTCAGCAGGAGACTGAAATCTGTCGTTCGCTGGATCCATGGGCCGGTTCCTATTACGTGGAGTCGCTGACCAATGAGATATTCAGAAAAGCCTGGACTTTGATCGAAGAGGTCGAGGCGCTTGGTGGCATGTCGAAAGCCATCGAGACAGGCGTTCCGAAGATGCGCATCGAAGAGGCCGCTGCACGTACGCAAGGCCGGATCGACTCGGCTTCGCAGGCCATCATCGGCGTGAACAAATACCGGTTGGAGAAGGAGGATCCGATCGATATCCTGGAAATTGACAACAGCGCCGTTCGGCTTTCCCAGATCGAAAGGCTGAACCAACTGCGGGCCAACCGCAACGAAGCAGAGGTAGCCGCATCCCTTGCAGCGATCACCGCTTGCGCGCAGTCGGGCAAGGGCAACCTGCTGGAATTGGCCGTCGATGCGGCTCAAAAGCGCGCAACCCTGGGAGAGATCTCCACCGCTTGCGAGAAAATTGTCGGAAGATACAAAGCAACCATCAGAACCATATCAGGCGTGTATTCATCAGAAGCTAAAAATGACAGCGTCTTTGCCAGTGCGAAGGAGCTCGTCCACAAATTTGCAGAGAAAGAGGGCCGGCAGCCACGGATCATGATTGCCAAGATGGGTCAGGACGGCCACGACCGCGGGGCCAAAGTGGTCGCGACCGGTTATGCGGACCTGGGATTCGATGTTGACATGGGCCCGCTGTTCCAGACGCCCGCTGAGGCAGCCAAACAGGCCGTTGAGAACGATGTCCACATCATGGGTATCTCCTCGCTGGCTGCGGGTCACAAAACGCTGATTCCAGCCGTTATCGAAGAGATGAAAAAACTGGGCCGCGAAGATATCATGGTCATAGCCGGCGGGGTCATTCCTTCGCAGGATTACCAGTTCCTCTACGATGCCGGGGTCGTCGCCATTTTTGGTCCAGGTACCTCCGTGGCCGCTGCGGGTAAGAAAATTATGGAGATATTGATTGCGGCGCAGGGGTAGTTTCATTTTGATGGCAGAATGCTCCCTTTCCCAAAGCTTCATGTTAATTGTTTATTGAACAATTGATAATTCTTTGACTCACCAATTATTTATAAAGAGACATATCATGGCTGTTTTTGTATAGAATTCTAAGATGTTTTAAAATTATCCTTGAATAATTAAAGGAAGGATAAGAATATATCCTTGATTAATTAAATGTTATCTTACACGCACTTTTTTAACGAGGGGTTTGCCATCGTTGATGACAGTCACTTGAACTCGTGCGCTTATCTCCTTGGGACCATCGCAGGAAAAACTGATCTCATTTTGCCCATTAACAAGATTCGGATTTTTGCCTATCGGAGTGACTTCTTTCAGTAACTCCCCTTTCGAACCGTACAACTTGCAATCGGTAGAAGACCGGAATTCAAGATACATACCCGATTCCATCCTCACCGGGAAAACAATCTTTTCTCCCCCTATCGTGATGGAAGGATTTTCGATGGTACCAGTAACCGTTGGTATCGCCATAACGGGGCCCACCACACAACTGACCTCTTTTCCCGCAGGAAGATTATTATACCATAACTGCAGCTTATCAACTTTGTTAAAAAGCACGAGGTTACGATAAGAATTGTACAAGTCAGCGTCCCCTCCTTTAGTCCAGATGTAGTCACTGAATTGGGTTGATTCGATTTCGATGAGTTCGAAATACCTCCAACCTGTAAAGTCAATTTTCACGAAATGATCTCCACGGGCCCCGTAAGCAAGGTGCAGCGGTGATTCTATCCTGAAATTCAGGAGTTCTCCGTTACCATCTCCCTTAATCCATACCCCCAGCGCCTGATTCTTGTCGAGATTCAACCAGGGTTCAAATTTCTTTTCCATGCTGATCCAGGATCCGTTGCGGGGAGAGACACCCGAACTGAAGGCGGAAAAGATGCCGCCCATCTCACCACTTACTGTTTTTTCAATTGAACTATTTATGCTGCCGGATACTCCATTGGCGGTTCCTGTATTCGAAAATTTCTCAGGGATGGAGAAATCCGCCAATACGATGTTATCCTTATCGTTATAGGGTTTAACCGACATCAGTGGTTCAATGCGCAACCTGACCGGCTGCGAATCAAATTCATTTTTCACGGTCCAGCGGGCCGAAGAATGATTGGTCCCGGCGACTTTATGCTTCTGATACGCCACCGGTTTAAAATTCCACGAACCGTTTTCCTCCTTAAAAAGCGTAAACTCTTTGCCCGGTTGGCGGAGGAGTTTTTTAATATCCTCTCCAAAATAATTCTTATGCCGTAATTCTTCGTATTGTTTGATGATGGTATTCAATCGCCTGAAAGACGGATTTTCATCCAGCGTTTTCTTATCAACACCGCCTAACATAGATAAGCCGGCGTTATTGCCGATCATTTTACAGCAAAGATATTCGATGTCGTCCGTAAAAGTAGTTTCCGTTTGTGGCGGAGCCCAGTTGGAATTTATCCACCATCCTAAATGCATAGGAAGAAGAAGCCCGCCGTTTATGGCTTCTGAATGAAGATCCACAAATCGTTTGTACCCTCGTAATGGTGTATCCCATGCCTGCCAACGTGCACGGTAATGCCAGTATTGATGCTCCATGGCGCTCATTTCCATGCCAACGGGACGCTTCAGGTGCTTTGCAATTTCAACGACGAATTTAGTACTGTAATACCAGGAGTTTTCATCCCCGGCAAGTATGCCGCTCCCATCTATGGCGTCCAAATATATACCATCGAAATTGTTCTCGTTTACAATTTCCGCGGTATGACTGGCAATTTCCTTAAAGAGCCCGGATTCAGGATCCGGAACAAACAATCCAAACATCTCCTTGAGGTGGTAAGCCTTTTCTTCGGCTTTGTAAGCGGATGCTTTTGCTCCGTTCACTGCTCTTTTGCAGCCGGTAAATTGATAAGGGGCGGATTTAGTTGCGCCGCTAAACTCGATCAGTTCGTTCCCTAACCGGAGCGTTCGACTGTTCGGAACAAAAAAACCCGTTGTTGTCGAAATATTTTCAGTCGACTCCTTTACTACTATTACAGAGTCTTTAGGGCCAACTGGTTCTGCCAAAGTAAAGTACCTGAAATACGCCAAATCCGCACTGGGAACAGGCGTTACGTATTTCGATTTTTTGTCGATGAAAAAAGCGTAAGTATGAAATATGGATGAGATGCCCGCTTTGTGCAGCCGCTTATTGATACGCTTGAAATGATTCCAGCCATCAGGCCATTTTTCGGGGTTTAATTCAAAACTACCGAATTTAAAAAAGTCGGCTCCGCCTCCATGATTATCGATTTGATTGAAACCAACATTGTCGCACCTTTCAATCCACTCGTCCACCGTTTCCTCCCTAAGGGAACCGAAATTCATCAGGTAGGAGCCGTGTCCCTCCTTCGACAGTTGGGCCCAGGCCCCTCCTTTATCGGAATGAGGAATATCTTTCGCATGTGACATAACATCGCGGATTACTGGCAGAATATTTTCCTGCGGAACACCAAGCAGCGTAATTTTAGCGCCTTTCATACCAAAACGTTTGTAACAGGTTGCCCAAAGGTGAGTTTGAAGCGCGGGAAGCTGACGAACGTGAGTGTATAAATTCATGGACAATACACATGCCGCGAATGGCTCGTAAGGCAGGCCCCTGATCTTAAGCGGCACATTAATAAAGGTCAGCGATTCGGCTGCTCCATTCACTTTGACCACCTCCAGTGCGACGTAGTCCTTCCCTTTATAGATAAGGATTTCTGCCGTCACCCCCGCCTTCTTAAATTCAAGCATCAGCAGGTTTTCCTTTATTGATACAGCAGAAACCGGATACTCCTTTCCTTCCTGCATTAGGTATGCGCAAAATGAAACGGAGTCCGGATAAAGATAGTCGGCACCGGTTGCATTGTCTGTGAAATGCAGGTTTCTACCGTCTGCCGCTATCTCGTATTTAAAATCGTTGTTCCCGATAACAATGCCTGCCTTGTCGTTCTTAATAGCGCCATTCGCTGAAAATAAGGGGGCAAAGGATATGAATACCAGCCCCAGCAAAATAATTGCCGGTATCTTAAATCTCCCGATGATGCATTTTTTCCCCATGTTTCTTTTTTTTAACGTTCTAAATATAAGTAACATACATATTTTATATTATTTTTTTAAGTTATTTAATGCCTTTACGATGGCGGCTCCACCCATAATAAAAAGCATCCTGAACAACCTCTTTCGCTTCATCTTCGTCTTCAAGATAATGCTTGCTTAAATGACAAAGAGGCTGAAAGTATTGACGGAAAATATTTTTAAAACTGTTTTTTCCGTCAATCAATAGTAGATTGGTCTGATCAAACATACTCTTGTTTTGTGGTGTTTAAATATAGGGAAAAATATATCCGGCTTATAATCGGAAATATGAAACGTTAGATGGGATCCTTCAATTCAAAAAGTGGGAGGATTTTTTGGATAATTGCTGTTGTCTGTTTGGAAAATAAATCATTTCTTTGCATCGCGAAAATTGAGACTGATTGTTGAAGAATAAACTGTCTGTTTCTTCGTTCATTTTATCTCTTTTAAAAGGAAGAGCGTTTCAGATGGTCTGTTCATCTAAGGGTTAGGATTCAAGATTTTCATTCTTGCCATAGGGGTTCGAATCCCCTACAGACTACCAATACAATTCAAAGCTTATTTTTGAGCCAAAATTGTGTCGTAAGAAAAAAAACATTACTTTTACGACCCCAAACAGGGGAGTTTCAGATGGTCTGTTCATCTAAGGGTTAGGATTCAAGATTTTCATTCTTGCCATAGGGGTTCGAATCCCCTACAGACTACAGTTATAATTTGATTTAGAAATTTTTATACAATGGCAAACCATAAGTCGTCCATCAAAAGGGCAAAGCAGAGTGAGGTTCACCGTCTTCACAACAAATATTATTCAAAAACTACCCGTAACGCGGTTCGCGAACTTCGTTTAATTACTGAGAAAGAAAAAGCTGCAGAGCTTCTTCCCAAAGTAGTTGGTATGTTGGATAAATTGGCCAAGACCAACGTGATCCACAAAAACAAAGCATCAAACTTGAAATCAAGTTTGACCCTGCACGTCAACGCGCTTTAATTAGTTCAAACAATATATTTTAGGAAGGGTGCCCAAATTGGGTGCCCTTTTGTGCTTTATTTTTCGTTTTTCTCGCCAATTTGTTGTAACTTGAGGAAGAAGGATGATCTGGCAAACCACCCGGTTAGCTTCTGAAAATATGGGAAATTATGGCAAGGTTGGCATCAAGGCCTGGGCAGTGGAAGACCGGCCCAGAGAGAAACTGATCAGCAGGGGACTATCCGCACTCACCGACGCAGAACTGATTGCAATCCTTATTTCCAGCGGCAACAGCCGGGAGTCGGCAGTTGAGTTGTCGCGCCGGATCATGGATTCCATTCACCACAACCTGAACGAGCTGGGAAAACTGAATTGCGATGAACTGAAGAAGTTCAGGGGCATAGGTCAGGCGAAGGCCATTACGCTGATCGCAGCGATGGAGCTTGGCAGAAGGAGAAATCAATCGGAAGCGCTTGACAATGGTCAGATCAAAGGGAGCAGGGATGCGGCCGACTATCTGCGTCCCGAAATCGGAGATCTTGCGTACGAAGAGTTCTGGGTGCTTTTTCTCAACCGGCAGAACAAGGTGATCGACAAACGGAAGCTCAGTCAGGGAGGTATGACCGGTACTGTAATCGATGTACGCATGGTACTAAAACTGGCACTTGAAAAGCATGCTACCTCGATGATTTTATGTCACAACCATCCTTCCGGTAACCTGGATCCAAGTGAGGCAGATAAAAAAATCACCAAACAGATGAAAGAGGCGGCAGCCCTGATGGAGATTCCGGTGATCGATCACCTGATTGTGACCCAGGCCGGCTATTTTAGCTTTGCCGATGAAGGATTGTTGTAGTCATCAGGGATTTTTTTTATTTTTACCAAAAATCCCTGATGATACACATACTCGGTGACAGCAACTCCATCTTCAACCAATACATGGCTGAAATTCGCGACGAAGTAGTGCAAAAAGACCCCATGCGCTTCAGGAAGAACCTTGAAAGGGTAGGAGAGATTTTTGCTTACGAAATCAGTAAGGAACTCCCTTACAAACAGAAAGAGATTACCACATCTTTGGGCGTTGCCAAGATAAGGGTACTGGAACAACAGCCTGTTTTGGCAACTATTTTGAGGGCCGGACTGCCACTGCACCAGGGGTTGCTGAACTGTTTTGACCGTGCCGAAAACTGTTTCATTTCTGCCTACCGCAAGTATGATCCGAACGGAGATTTTCATATTGACTTTCAATACATTGCCTCTCCATTGCTCGACAATAAAATCGTCATTTTGTCAGATCCGATGCTGGCCACCGGCTCCTCCATGGAGGTCGGTTATCATGCCTTGCTGGAAAAAGGTGAGCCTCAGCACATCCATCTTGTATCATTGATCGCCAGCAAACAGGGTGTCGATTACATCATGAAAAAATTGCCAAGCGACAAGGTTACACTATGGGTAGGAGCCATTGATCCTGAGATGACACCTAAATCATACATCGTTCCAGGGCTGGGCGATGCGGGCGATTTGGCCTATGGGGCAAAAATTGATTCCAAGGAGATAGTCCCTCACACCCATTTCTGAAGCGCTGTTTTTAGTTTTCTTCCAGCCTCCAAACTTTGGAAGGGTCGGTACATTCCTGAAGCATTTCGATCACTTTTTTACCTGACAGGGGATCGATGTATTCGGATGCAATCTCAGCCAGTGGCACGAGGACAAACCTTCGATCGGCAATTCGCGGGTGAGGAATTGTCAGGTCGGGGCTATCTAAAATCACAGAATCATAATAGAGCAGGTCAATATCTATTGTCCGTGCTTCATATCCTACGCTATTTCTGACACGTCCCAATTGAACCTCAATTTGCTGTGAGGAGATCAGGATTTCGTCGGGAGACATATCTGTTTTGATTGCAATAACTTGGTTTACAAATAATTCAGATGAAAAACCCCAGGGTTCGCTTTCGTACAGTGCAGAGGCTGAAGTTTTAGGACCGATCTTGCTGGTTACCAAATCGATTGCCGATGAAATTATTTCTCTCCTATTTCCCCGATTTCCTCCTAAAATGAGATAAACTAACGACATAGTGCGTATCTTTGTAACAATTGCGGTTCAATTGAGACTATTTGTATATACAAAATATTAACCGTGAGAATCAAGTTGGTGTGATATTTTCAGCATGACCCGAACCTGGCTTTTAGCGCTTCAGGCTTCAATGAAGTTCGATTAGCAAAGTTAGAATTATTCCGGTTATGGGACGAACAATGACAAATTCATCTTGCTTGATCATTGACCCTTGAGGTAATTCGTATGGCAAATAAATAAACAAATTATAAACATATGAAATGAGTCCCGATTTGTCGGGACGAATTCCATGTGGCAATTGAAAAACAAATTATATACACATGAAATTTTTCTGGAAAGCTTTTTTCGCTTCACTTGCAGCCATTATAGTGGCGTTCTTTCTTTTTATTTTTCTAATTGCAGGGTTAGTCTCCACCCTTGCCACCATCGGTGAACAACCCATTACAGTTAAAGAGAATTCCCTGCTAATATTAAAGCTGGACAACAGGATAGTAGAACGGAAATCCAATAATCCGTTTGAGGAACTGGAGATTCCGGGTATGGAGAGAACTTCCACTACCGGATTGAATCAGATTTTTCATGCCATTTCTCAGGCAAAAAGTGACAGTAAAATAAAGGGTATTTATCTTGAATTATCTGAAATTGGGGCAGGATATGCCACCACTGAGGAGATTAGAAATGCGTTGATCGACTTCAAATCCAGTGGGAAATTTATCTATGCCTATTCGGATGCCATTTCGCAAAAGGCCTATTACCTGGCCTCTGTGGCTGATAGTTTGGTATTGAATCCTGTGGGGATGTTCGATTTCAGAGGACTTAACGCCGAGCACACATTCTTCAAAAAGGCTTTGGATAAATTTGGTATCGAGATGCAGATCGTCCGCGGGAAAGACAACAAATTCAAATCCGCAGTTGAACCATTCATGTACGATAAGATGAGTCCTGCCAACAAGGAACAGACGACACTTTACCTTGCAACGATCTGGAATCATCTGCTGAAAGGAATTTCTGAATCCAGAAAAATATCCATCGACAGTTTGAATCAATATGCCAATTATGTCATGACTTTTCGGACTGCAGCGACTGCCCAAAAAAGTCGCTTCTTCGACCGGCTTAAATACCGCGATCAGGTACTGGCCGATTTAAGGAAGCTGGCAGGTTTGAAAGAAAACGCCGAAATTCCTATTGTCACAGTTTCCGAATACGATAAAATTCCTTCTGATGTTAAGGCCAAAGCCCTAATCAAAAACAAGATAGCAGTGGTATATGCTGAAGGTGAAATAGATACAGGTTCAGGAAACAGTTCTCACGACATCAATTCGAAGGATGTTTCACAGGGAATTCGTGAAGCGCGAATTGACACTACCGTGAAAGCCATTGTGTTGAGGGTCAACTCTCCCGGAGGTTCAGCCTTTGGTTCGGAGGTGATCTGGAGAGAGGTAAAACTGGCTTCCGAAGCAAAACCGGTTATTGTATCGATGGGTGATTATGCAGCCTCAGGCGGTTATTACATCTCTGTTCCTGCCGCCGTGATTTTGGCCAATCATACGACCATTACCGGTTCGATCGGTGTCTTCGGAACGATCCCTAATTTCGGAGACTTATTAAATAACAAAATTGGCATTACTTTCGATAAGGTTATGACGAACGAACATTCAGATATGCCTTCGGTTACACGAAAAATGACTCCATTTGAAACCAGCCTAATGCAGAGTTTTGTAGAGAGCACATACAGTACTTTCGTATCGCATGTGGCAGCCGGACGTAAGATGTCGGCTTCAAATGTTGATTCTATTGGCCAGGGAAGAGTTTGGAGTGGTGTGAATGCAAAATCCAACCACCTGATCGATGATTTTGGCGGAATGAAAGAGGCCTTGAAAATTGCTGCAGAAAAGGCAGGGATCAGTGAATACCGCATCAAGGAGTTGCCAAAACAAAAGGATCCGTTTGCAGAATTGCTGAAAAATTTCTCTGTCAGCATGCAAACGAAAATGATGGAATCCGTTTTGGGATCCTCTTTCGATTATTGGAAGAATCTATCCAGAGAAGCTAATGCAAAAGGGATCTATACCCGGATGCCATTTAATCTTGAAATCAATTAACTATTTTGAAGAAATTTTTCCTCTATATTTTCTCCTTGGTGTACGGAATGGTGGTCAATACCCGTAACACCCTTTTTAATCTGAATATTCTACGTACCAGGGAGTTTGAGGTGCCGGTGATTTCGGTTGGAAACATCACGGTAGGAGGGACAGGTAAAACCCCGCATACCGAGCATCTGATTTCGCTGTTAAGCAAGAAGTTCGACATAGCCGTACTGAGCCGCGGATACAAGAGAAAGAGCAAGGGCTTTATGCTTGTAGAAACTGATTCAACCATCGGGCAATCGGGAGATGAACCGCTCCAGATAAAGAGGAAATTTCCCGGAGTCATGGTTGCCGTGGATGGGAACAGGGTTCGGGGAATTGAGAAAATTTTGGAGATCAGTGAGAGGCGCCCGGATGTGATCATTTTGGATGATGCCTTCCAGCATCGGTATGTGACACCTTCGATCAATATTCTGTTGATGGATTTTTCCCGCATGATTACCGAAGATGATATGCTTCCGCTTGGTCGGCTGAGAGAGCCTGCCTCCAACAGGGACCGTGCCAACATCATTATCGTGACCAAATGCCCCCGGGAGATCAAACCCATTGATGAGAGGATCATTACAAAAGACCTGCACATTTGGCCTTACCAGGATCTATTCTTTTCGCGCTTAAAATATGGCGAAATGTTGCCACTCTTCCCCGACAAGGTTAAGGAGAAGAAGGTGTGTCTGGATGCTAATACGGGTATTCTGCTCCTGACCGGAATAGCAAATCCGCAATCATTGAGAGACAAGCTGCTTCAAACTACAAAATCAGTTGTTTCAGCCGAATATCCGGATCACTATCCTTTCACCCTGAAAGACATGGAGAAGGTGGCGCGGCAGCTGGAAGCCATGTCGGCAGAAAAGAAGCTGATTGTAACAACCGAGAAGGATACTTTCCGAATTCTTGAAATTGAAGATCTTCCGGATACAATAACTGAAAACCTATACTATATACCTATTGAGATAAGGTTTATCAACCAGACAGATAACGATTTCGATAAAAAAATCATGAAATATGTTGGAGAAAATAAAAGCAACTTCGAACTACATTCTAGAAAAAACAAAATTTAAAAGTGAGATCGCTATCATCCTGGGAACAGGACTGGGAGGCCTTGTCAATGAGATTGAAATCGAACATACCATTCCATATTCGGAAATTCCAAATTTTCCCGTTTCTACGGTTGAAGGTCACAAGGGAGAATTGATTTTCGGCCTTCTTGGCGGCAAAAAAGTGATTGCCATGCAGGGACGTTTCCATTTTTATGAAGGATACAGCATGAAGGAGGTCACCTTCCCGGTTAGGGTGATGAAGGCCATGGGAATCAAGACACTTTTTGTCTCCAATGCGAGTGGCGGACTGAATCCCAAATTCAAAGTAGGGGATGTCATGATGATCAATGACCACATCAATATGTTTGGAGATAATCCGCTGATGGGACCCAATGTACAAGAGTTGGGACCGAGATTTCCAGACATGAGCCAGCCATATAACCTTCATTTGCGTAACCTGGCGTTGAAAATTGCCATGCAGAAGGGAATTAATCTGAAAGAGGGCGTTTATATAGGCGTTGCCGGACCAACATTTGAAACGCCTGCAGAATACCGGATGTTTAGGATACTGGGTGGGGATGCCATTGGAATGTCTACTATTCCTGAAGTGGTAGTAGCCAGGCATATGGATATGACAGTATTTGGCATTTCTATTATTACCGATAGCGGAGTACCCGGAGAGATCGTCGAAATCTCTCACGAAGAGGTTCAGGCAGTAGCCATGCAGGCTGAACCCAAGATGAGCCTGATCATTCGCGAATTGATAGCAAGACTGTAACAGAGGTACTTACATCAGGTGTATATAAACGAAAAGAGGCTGCCGGGGTGGCAACCTCTTACGAATCCAAATCAACTAACTACTACTAATAACTATTAACAGTACAAATATAGTGAATATTTTATTATAAAATGTAAAAATACTATTAATTAATTGTGAATTTTAATTAATAAGCAGTCCAAATAAAAGTTGCCGCCTATTTGAGTGATATCCTTAGTTTTTAGACTAGTTTCCTGTACCGTATACGGTGAGGAGTGGCATCACCCAATCGTTTTTTCTTGTTTTCTTCGTATTCAGAATAACTTCCTTCGAAGAAATAGATCTGAGAATCCCCTTCAAATGCTAAAATATGTGTTGCGATCCGATCCAGGAACCATCTGTCGTGAGAAATAACTACGCAACATCCGGCAAAACTATCGAGACCCTCTTCCAGGGCACGCAACGTATTTATGTCGATGTCGTTGGTTGGTTCATCCAGAAGCAGGACATTTGCCCCTGACTTTAGGGTGAGCGCCAGGTGGAGTCTGTTTCGTTCACCACCCGATAAGACGCCGCATTTTTTCTCCTGGTCGGATCCGCTGAAATTGAATTTGGAGACGAAGGCCCTGGCATTGATCATTCTTCCGCCGACCATCACTTCATCGGTTCCGCCCGACAATACCTGATAAACTGTTTTATCATTGACAATCTCGGAATGCGACTGGTCTGCATATCCTATTTTGACTGTTTCACCAACCGCAAATGTTCCCGAATCTGAATGTTCAAGTCCCATAATCATTTTGAAAAGGGTTGTTTTACCGGCGCCATTTGGTCCGATCACACCGACAATGCCGTTTGGTGGCAGGGTGAAATTGAGATTCTCAAACAACAATCTGTCGCCATAACCTTTGGAGACATTCTCCGCTAGTATGACTTTGTCACCCAACCGAGGACCGTTTGGTATAAACAGCTCCAGTTTGTCCTCTTTCTGTCTGACATCTTCATTTAAGAGTTTTTCGTAGGCACCCAACCTCGCTTTGGATTTAGCCTGTCTGGCTTTTGGGCTCATGCGTACCCATTCCAACTCGCGTTCGAGTGTTTTGCGTCGTTTAGAGACACCCTTCTCCTCCATTTCCAACCGTTTTTGTTTCTGCTCAAGCCAACTTGAGTAATTGCCTTTCCAGGGGATTCCTTCACCCCTGTCGAGTTCGAGGATCCATCCGGCTACGTTATCCAGAAAATAGCGGTCGTGGGTAATACAAATAACGGTTCCGGGATATTGTTGCAAGTGTTGTTCCAGCCAGTCAATTGATTCTGCATCGAGGTGGTTGGTAGGCTCGTCGAGCAGCAGAATATCCGGTTGTTTGAGCAACAATCTGCACAAGGCAACCCTCCGTCGTTCTCCTCCGGAGAGGATCGTGACAGGCGTGTCGCCATCAGGACAGCGCAGGGCATCCATGGCACGTTCGAGCTTGTTGTCGAGGTTCCAGGCGTCCGTTGCGTCGATCTTCTCCTGCAATTTGGCCTGTCGATCCATCAGTTTGTCCATCTTGTCGGCATCTTCATAAATTTCGGGTAACCCAAACTGAAGGTTAATATTTTCGAATTCGGCAAGAAGGTCTACAATTTCCTGTGCTCCTTCCTGTACGATTCCCATAACTGTCTTGGATGGATCGAGCGCCGGATCCTGGGAAAGATGACCAACGGTGTAGCCCGGCGAAAAGGCCAGTTCTCCATTGAAATCCGTCTCAATTCCGGCAATTATCTTGAGTAAAGTTGATTTTCCTGAACCGTTCAATCCGATGATGCCAATTTTGGCGCCGAGAAAGAAGGAGAGTGAAATGTCTTTAATAACCTGTTTTTGAGGCGGGTATGTTTTACTCACCTTGTACATCGAAAATATAATTTGCTTATCGTCGCTCATCGCCCTGTTTTTATGAATAGTTTGCAAATTCGTCATTTCCGTCGAAAGAACAAAGGATAATCAATTGATAATTGGAAGTGACAATGTATTGTTTAAATTTTGAAAGACTTTCTGGTGTGGCATGTATGTTTTTAATGCTAAATTTGATACAAATAATCTATCATCTTCCTTCCTATGAAACGACCATGAGAAAATCTTTCATACACGAGAAAATGATTAAAGGGAGTTCCATCTGGCCACTGAAAAACAAAATTATAGACAGATGAAAAAATATTTAACCCGTGCACTGCTAATTATTGTTCTGTTAACCGGATCGTTTTTTTACTGGAAATATTTCTTCACTTACAGCGAAGGCTACCGGGCCGGTTTGTTGCAGAAATTCTCCTCCAAAGGGACGCTCTTCAAAACCTATGAAGGTGAGATCATCCTGAGCAGCGTACAAACCACTACCAACATGGCGATTGCGTCAGAGAAATTTTTCTTTTCTGTGACAAAAGAGGATATTGCACGAAAGATCGAAAAGCTACAGGGTGAAAGCGTTGTTGTGCACTATACGGAAAAGAACGGAACCCTTCCATGGCGAGGTGACACTCCCTATCTGGTTGACAGTGTTGTACTAAGTCATGTTTTTAAAGGGAAATTACAATAATTTCAAATTAGAATGTATTCTACATCGTTGATTCAATAACCAAGATACCTGCTTCAGTAAACTAACCTCATAGCCAACAAAAATTGGAATTTGAAGGAGAAATTGGGAGAAACGTTGCATGTGTAAATATTTGAATATCAGTAAAAAAAAGATGATCTAATGCTAAATATCCTTAAACAGACTGTTATGAAACGAATAATTTTTAAATTCATTCACACTGGCTGACAGCCCTATCTGGCAGGCAACGCAATGGAGTTCTATTTTTTCCCCATCGAACATTTTTTGTTTTAAATTTTTTTCCAAGCAAGATTTTAGAGTTGGGTTTTCTGCGATAACCAATAGTCAAGAAAACAAAATGAAAATATTTTTCGCAACAGACATTCACGGATCAGATGTTTGCTTTAAAAAACTTTTGAATGCCCAAAAATTTTATCAGGCAGACATAGTAATTCTCGGTGGCGACATGACAGGGAAAATGGTTATTCCTATTTACAAAATGCAAAATGGAAATTTCCAATCTGAAATACTTCAACAAAATTTCATTCTAAAAACAAAAGACGAGTTACAAAAATATATTTCAAATACGGCGAACATGGGTTTGTATCCTTATCTTACCGATGAGGATGAAATGAAAACATTACATGACAACAAAACAAAAGCTGATGATATTTTTAAAAAACTTATCGTGGAAAGATTAACTCAATGGGTAGAATTGGCTGACAAAAAGATGAAAGTCGTGAATTCAAATTTATTTGTTTGTCCCGGAAATGATGATGATTATTTCATTGACGACATACTCAAACAATCTACATCAATCATCAATCTTGAAAACAAGGTGTTTGACATTTCGGAAGAATATCAAATTTTAAGCACAGGTCATTCCAACCTCACACCTTGGCATACGCCTAGAGAAATTTCTGAAAATGAGCTTGAAAAGGTACTAACAGAACTATCGCAAAAAGTAAATATTAATAAAGCAACCATTTACAATATTCATGTTCCGCCTTATGACAGTAAAATTGATGAGTGTGCTGAATTGGATAGCGAGTTTCGTGTAATGAGCAGTTTGGGTCAAATAAAAAAGCAACCAGTGGGAAGCACAGCAGTGAGAAAAATAATTGAGAAAAATCATCCGATGCTAGGACTGTTTGGGCATGTACATGAGGGTAAAGGAATGTTCAACTTAAATGGAACACTTTGCTTCAATCCCGGTAGCAATTATCAGGAAGGAGTTTTGAATGGTTGTTTATTAAATCTTGGAAGACATATCGTGACAGGTTATCAATTCATAACTGGGTAATTTCAAGAGAGAATTCTCACATTTGCTACAAAGAAAAAAATAAAATGGATTCAAACAAATCAATTTTCTTACGGCCAGTATCTGGACTTGTAAAATCAGCAGGCATCTTTGATGTTTTCATTTACAATGTTGGATTGATAAGCATTGGAATAGGTGTTGCATACACACACTTGTATGGAGCTGCAAATTACCCGGGAGGAGATATTCCTATTGCTTCGTTAATAGCTACAGGAATAATGGTCTTAGTTGGGTTAGGAATGTGGTGCTGGACTGTTACTCTACCACGGTCAGGTGGAATTTATGTTTTTGTTACAAGAGGATTGAGTGCACCCTTAGGGTTTGCATTGAGTTTTGTTGAATCGTGCTGCTGGCTTTTTTACAATGCAGTCGGGGCTGTGCTCATTTCCACAGTTGGTTTAACTCCATTGTTTGCAACGATTGCTTCAATAACAAAAAGCAATAGCATGATGCAGTTAGCTTTGAATATGCAAACGCCAAATGCTCAATTCATCGTTGGTTCAATCCTCATAATTCTTTCAGGACTTCTTCTTATTTCCGGAATGCGAAAATTTTTCATAGTGCAAAAAATAATGTTTTTCGTCGCAATTATCGGTACTCTTGTAATGATAGTTGCTTTAATGGTTTTTCCTAAAGAACAATTTGTTGCAAATTTCAATGAACTCATGAATCACATAGGCAATAACGCTTATAACACAGTAATTGATAAAGCCAAAATTGCAGGGTGGGATAGTAACAGATTTGATATTTGGCAGACACTTCGCCTTTCTGTGTGGCCCTTTTTGCCGCTTATTGGTGGGGCATTCTCTATTGCCATTGGTGGAGAAATAAGGCAAGTAGAAAAAGGTCAAGGATATGGAATTATCGGGGCAATTATTTTTTGCGGGGCATTGTTTGCTCTTATCGGTTACTTGTCATATCAAACAATTGGATACGAATTTCAAGGAGCAATTACTTACAACTCTTTTAATCAACCTGAATTTTCAACAAGCACACAACCCTACTTTACTTTGTTGATGGCTATCCTCACAAAAAATATTTATTTCACAGTAATTATTGCAATCAGTTTTATTGCGTGGATTTATTTTTGGATTCCTGGAATGTTGGCTTATGCTGAAAGAGCAATGTTAGCTTGGTCATTTGACAGATTAGTTCCTGAAAAAATTGGTCATGTAAGCGACAAATATCATACACCAACAGTAGCCATAATTATTTCTGTTTTAATCTCTGTTTTCTTTACGGCACTTTATGTTTACACTTCTTTTTTTGCAACACTCATTTTCATTTTAGCTGCTTCTATTGCATGGTTCATAACAATGATTGCAGGAATAATTTTCCCTTATAGGAATAAAGATATTTATGAGAAGTCGCCTATTTCCAAATACAAAATTCTTAAGATTCCTTTGATGTCTGTAGTGTGCTCCCTTGCTGCAATCGGTTTGTTGGTAATTGCAGTTTTGCTTTGGAACGATCCAATAGCGGCCGGTCATGATACAAAATCAATAATTACAATTGGTGGAGTATTTTTAATTGGATTACTTCTATATTTCTTTATGAAACAGAAAAGGAAAAAACAGGGTATTGATATTGACCTTGCTTTCAAACAAATTCCGATTGAGTAATAAATGGGAGAAGTTTTAAAAAAATATAGTGAGTGGCAACCTACGGTTAATAGAATCCTTAAAGATGCTAAACAATTGGGTATTGACTTTAGATTGACTGGGGGAATAGCTATTCGTTTTCATTGTGAGAAACAGAATGAGTTGTTTGAAAAATTAGGAAGAAAATATGCAGATGTTGATTTGGTTTGCTTAAGCAAAGACATTGAGAAGTCAAGAGAATATTTCAGTAATAAGGGTTATGAATTGAATAAGGAAGTTTACGCTTACAGTGAGGGGAGAAGATTGATTTTCAAAAATCAAAAATCATCTTCAAAACTTGAAGCATTTGTTGATGAATTAAACTTTTGCCATTTGATTGATTTGAGAGAACGCCTTTCAATTGACTATCCGACAATTTCTTTGTCTGATTTACTTTTGTCGAAAATGCAAATTGTAAAAATTTCAGATAAAGATTTGCTTGACCTCTCAATTTTAATTTTAGAACATGAGTTATCAAACAGTGAAACGAAAGATTCAATCAATGTAAAATACATTGCAAAACTTCTCTCTAACGATTGGGGTTTTTATTACACCTTTTCAAACAATATCAAAAATATTTTTGGTTTCATTAGCAGCAAGGTATTTACAGACGAACAGAGAGAAAAACTAAATCAAAAATTAAACTACTTGAACATGAGTATTGACAGAGAAGAAAAAAAAATAAAATGGAAAATCCGGGAAGTAATCGGCAAGAGATTAAAATGGTATAATGAAGTTTCAAAAATTTAATTCAATATATTATGATTAATCAAAGTAGTTTTAAAAGAGAACTGTATTCGCTATCAGTATCACAGTTTGTTTCATTTATTTTTTTTACCTTAGCCCTAATTCCTGTTTTTACAGAATATAAAGGAGAAAAGGGAATAGGATTTTATACAAAAAATTTGGATACTTCTATGGTGTTCGTGGTGGTTTGGGGAATTGCTTGCATTAATGGATTCAGAATATTTTTATCAAGTTTAGAGGTTGAAGAGAATCCAGCATATTGCAATCTTGTTTTAAAAAATGAAAATGCGTTCAAGCGAGTTGATTGGTGGATAAGAGTTCTTTGGTTAATTCTCGTTTTATTAATTCCAGTTGTTTTAGTGCTACATTCTGGCAAAAACGTAGAATGGCTTTTGATAGCATTGTTCTTCTCATTAACTATTTGGAATTCCTTAGTGCTGACGAAGCTTCACCGTAAAATTAACTCCTCTCCAATTTCATTTTTCAATTTATTTATGAGTAGTATTTCATTTGACAATAAGCACGATATTAATTTAGCAAAACAGGTATGGAAAAGAGAGCTAAGTGAAATATTAGACGATACAAATTTAAGCGAGCTAAGGAAAGATGCTGAATATGAACTTAAAGAATTACTTATATTTAGAAATAAAGTGAGAGTCTGGTTTATTGAGGAATTTATATCTCTAATTGTTTCAATTATTTATTTATGCGTATCGTATTATTCAAGCGACCTTGCTTCCTGGTTTCCTTTTGCTTTAGGAGGAATAGCTCTTATATATTCACTCGCATTTATTGCCGATTTAATTTTCATTGATTTTAAATCCTATGTATTGAGGACTTTTGTTTGTGCAATAATTGCCTTGGTAATTTTCGGTTTGTTCTATACTCGCTAAATCATACTATCAGCAATGAATTTTAAAAACGGGAAAACTAAATGGACTGAACTATACAGCCAAATTCCAGAAGAAATTTTAAATAAAATTTTACTTAGAACAGATACATTTGACCGGATCGGTCCAATTGAATTACCACTAAGAATTTTTTTTAAAGAGAATCAAGAACCAACTAAGTTTATACTGTACTATTATGGTTTTTATAAATCAGGAGAGAATTATTTTTTATTGACACAGAAAGAGTCTTTAATGTTTGATAACCCAATTGTAAGAGTAAGTTCAAACTGTAATTGGGCTTTTGATTTACGCTCTATGCGTTGTGATTGCGAGTGGGAGTTAGAGTATGCAAAAAAAGTGGTTTCAGAAGAATCTGACCAAGACGGGTTGATAATATTCGCACTTGACCAACATGGTAAATCAATTACAGGTGGGATTCGAGGGCATGCACTTATTTATGCATTAGGTCAAATTCAGAAACAAGATTTAGTTTATGCTGCTTATAAAGATAATGGTTTCAGAATAGATTATAGAGAATATGATGAAGTAATATCAATTTTAAAATCACTCAACATAAACAAAATGCGGTTTCTTTCAAATAATCCAGAGAAGATTGAAGCATTTACTAAAAGTGGTTTTGGAGTTACAAGAGTTCCGATTGAAAAACCTTATGATAAAAATGATTCTGAAGAATTAGGAGTAAAAAAAATAAAGTTAGGTCATCATTTAAACCTTGAAAATTTCAATAGGGAAGATATTTCAATTTATGGTTTAGATCCGAGTAAGGTATTTAATGGAAACGGAAATCATTAAAGAAGTATCAACATAATTAATAAAAGTTTATTGTAAAATATTATGCGATATGAAAACGCAACACTTCCATTGAAAGGAGATTCCCCTTATATTGTTAGTAGTGTGATGCCCAGCCACGTTTTTAAAGGGAAAACACTGTAAACGAAAGTAATATTAGTGCGATCACCAGGGTCACCCCTACGTCAGACCCGTTTTGGAATCTTTAGTTGTTGCCCCGGATACAATCCTCTTACATTGCGGATGTTATTGAAAGCCCTCAGATCGGCATCAGAAATTCCCGGAAATTTTTTGGCGATGGTGAAAAGACTATCCCCACTTTGAACCGTATAGATAATGTATTCTCCAGTTCCAGTTGTATCACCTCTGGCCTCAGCTTTCGAAACAGCATTTTTCGGTGATTTCACTGCAGCAGATTGGCTGGCAAGTGTTTGTGTTTCACTTTTCGGTTTTGCTATAATAGCTTCTTTGCTTTTTAAGGACTTTCCGGGTACGTAAAGGGTAATACGCTGACCAATGTGCAATGTGCTTTTACGAAGGTCGTTCCACTCTTTCAAATCATTGACAGATACCCTATATTTACTGGCAAGTGTACCAAGTTTATCACCCGATTTTACAACATGGGTGATCTCTCTCATCCCTTCCGCTGAAACTCCTTTTGCTCCGCGATAGCGACCTTTTAGAGGAACCAGCATGTTGTTGGGGAAGTATTTGTCGCGGTTGTAGGCAAATATCTGACTCTCGTTGTCGATGAATGCAGAGATGGCATCGGAAGGTAATTTCAGGATGTAGGGCTTATTCGGTCTGGCTGGAATAATATCGCGACGATATTGTGGATTCAACTGTCTGAGTTCGTCTACTGAAATATTCATAACAGCGGCCAATTGCTCAAAATTCAGGTAGTTATGAACTTCGATGGTGTCGGTTACAGTTTTGAACTTCGGTTCAGCAGCAATTAGCTTATGTTCCTTTGCATAATTCATCACATAGGATGCGGCGATGTAAACTGGGATATAGCCACGGGTTTCCCTGGGCAATGAATAATAGATGTCCCAGTAACTCTGTTTTCCTCCGCTTCTTCTGACAGCCTTGTTGATATTGCCCGGTCCACAATTATAGGCCGCGATCACAACATGCCAGTCCCCATAAATGGAATAGAGGTCGCGAAGATATCGTGCGGCAGCATCCGATGATTTGATCGGATCGTTACGCTCATCAACGTATGAGTTGATTTCCAGTCCGTACAATTTCCCCGTTCCGATCATGAATTGCCACAACCCGGAGGCTCCGGCCCTGGAGACAATTTTTGGGTTGAGGGCCGATTCTATGATTGGCAAATATTTTAGCTCAAGCGGTAACTGGTACCTTTCCAGCGCCTCTTCGAAAATAGGAAAATAGTATTTGGAAAGTCCCAGCATGTAATTGGTGAGTTCCCTTTTTCGTATGGTGTAAAGGCCAATGAAATTACGAACTGTTTCGTTGTAGGGCAGTGGCAGGAACGAATCAATAGCCTGCAGACGGCTGGTATACAATGAATCGGGGAGGTATGATTTTAACTCTTCAGGAAGTGTATCAAATTCGGTTTTGTCGTAGCAGAATGCATTTTTGATGTACCAGGTTTTTACCAGCGAATCCAGTTTGTCGGATACCAGCATGTTCAGATTTTCATTGATCGCCTTGTCGGCCATCTTGTTGGCCAATGAGTCGGTACCCCAGATCTTTTGTTGTTCGTCGGCAGTAAGAGGCTTCGTCGGAACTTGCGATTGTGCACTCAAACAGAGCGAAAGAAAAGTGAGGATTAAAATATTGAGTTTCATTCTCATGGTACAAACATAGTTAAAAATTAAAAGCAACATTGAAACCGATTACCTGCGGACCTATGCCGAAATTCATTGGCATTGGTTCAATGTGCATGCTCAGACTGTCGGTAATATCGAAATCAGACAGATTCGCATCAACGCTTGCATCGATAATGCTTAAAACGTGCAGGGCCGCAATGGCAATCACGCTCATATCCCTGTTTCTGCGGTAGTAATCCTTTCCTCCCTTCAATTGCGTTTTAAAACTATCAAAATGGGAGGGATTTATATTTAAATCCCAATAAGGAATTTTAAACAATTCGTTCAGGTAGTCCTTGTCAACTTTGCTCATCTGAACTACTGCCTGATACTTAGCTATGGTTTTGTAAGCATTGAAATAATCATTGTAGTTGTTGTTGTTCCAACCAAGAAGATAAATCAATCCGACATAACCACCGTAAACGATGGGAAGTTTCCAGTATTTCCCATTGTAGACCTGTCCCAAACCGGGAAACAGGGCAGCATATATGGATGCCTTCTTTGGCGAATATACTTTTTTTTGTTGTGAAACGGAAATTTTGAGACTGTCTTTTGGAACAGTAAACTCCTGTGCCTCCATATTGAAGCAAAGAAGAGCCAAAATAGCGGCAACAAAAATCCCTTTCAAATAAATTTTCAAAACAGCTTAATTTTCTGATTATGAGTTTAATCTGTCAAATATTCCAATAATTCGTTCCAAATCTTTTGAATCATTGAACGGGATCTCAATTTTCCCTTTGTATTGATCATTAATTTTTAGTCCGATGTTACTGCTGAAATATTTGCCAAGATGTTTTTTCAAATCATTGAATTGATCTGTCATAGTGGTATCTTTTTTGGAAGCTGAAGTTGCCTCTTCCTCTGTCGCACTTAGCTTTCGGACGATATCTTCCGTTTTGCGGACGGAGAAATCATACTTCACGACCTGACGGTAGACCATCACCTGCGTTTCAGAATCGTTGATGTTGATCAGTGCACGGGCATGGCCCATGGTGATCTCCTGTTCTCTTATCGCTTTCTGGATGACGGCAGGCAATCTCAAGAGTCTGAGGTAATTGGAAATGGTTGATCTTTTTTTGCCGACTCTGTCGCTGAGGCTCTCCTGGGTTAGTTTGCACTCTTCCATTAGGCGCTGGTAACTCAGGGCCACTTCAATCGCATCCAGGTCTTCGCGCTGAATATTTTCAACCAGGGCAAGTTCGAGCATGGCTTCATCGCCTGCCTCTCTGACAAATGCAGGGACTTTGGTTAATCCAGCCAGTTTGGATGCCCTGTACCGTCTTTCGCCAGCAATGATCTGGTACCTTTTGTTGCTGATTTTACGAAGAGTAATTGGCTGAATGATACCAACTTCCCTGATGGAAGCGGCCAGTTCGTTTAGCGCCTCTTCGTCGAAGTGAACGCGCGGCTGGAATGGATTGGCTTCAATTTCAGAAATCAGAATCTCATTGGATACAGGAATCTGCTCACGAGGCATATTGGAATCATCTATCAGGGCACCTAAACCTCTGCCCAATGCATTGCGTTTTTGCATAATACTTCAAAATTCTGTTAGTGTCAGACAATCTCTTTTTGATCCATTTTCGTCATCTTGTTCTTTTGAAGCAATTCCCTGGCAAGATTCAGGTAACTTTGAGCTCCTTTTGAACCAATGTCGTAGGATACCACCGGAAGGCCATAACTTGGAGCTTCCGACAAACGTATGTTTCGCGTAATCAGACTATCGAAAACCATCTCCTGGAAATGTTTCTTCACTTCATCGTGAACCTGGTTGGAGAGGTTGAGCCTAGAGTCGAACATTGTAAGTAAAAATCCTTCGATTTGCAATTCGGGATTTAACCTGCTTTGTATTATCTTAATGGTATTCAGAAGTTTGCCTAGTCCTTCCAGGGCAAAATATTCACATTGAACGGGAATGATAACAGAATCAGCGGCAGTCAGTGCGTTGACGGTGATCAATCCAAGGGAGGGAGAACAATCAATCAATATGAAATCATAGTCACTGCGGATCTTTTCAATCACCTGCTTCAGCACCTTTTCGCGGTTGGGCATGTTCAGCATTTCGATCTCAGCTCCCACCAGGTCAATGTGGGAAGGAATCAGATCGAATCCGGGGGTATTGGTATTCAGTATAATATTCCTGGGATCAATGTCATCGACCACACATTCGTAAATGCTGGTTTTGACATTGCGCACATCAAAGCCTACCCCGGAGGTCGCATTGGCTTGCGGATCGGCATCAACGAGGAGCACTTTAAATTCCAAAACTGCTAGACTCGCTGCCAGATTAATGGCTGTAGTAGTCTTTCCTACACCACCTTTCTGATTTGCGATCGCGATAACTTTTCCCATGAATAATATTTTTAGTCGGCTTCAAAGTTAGTATTTTAGTCTCAACGAGCGCAGCGGGATGAAAAATTTGATGTGCTTAACAGCATAAAAGATATCAACTACATGGGATCCACATCCACAACGATCTGGATCATTTTATTTTTATCCCTTGCCTTTACGCTTTCCAGCATTTGCTGCATCTGACGTTTGGCTGAAGTGACTGAAATTTCACGTTCCAGTTTGAGCCACATCTGCTTCATGTACATCAGTTTAATCCGGCTAACGGCAGGATATTCGGGACCGAGCAATCTCTTCCCGAATCTGCTCCGCAGCGCCACAGCGCTCTCCTGGGCGATTCGGTCAAGCTCCGCAGCATCCCTGTGTTTTAGGGTAATGCGTATCAATCGGTAAAAAGGAGGGTAGTTAAATTCTTTCCGTTCGGCAATTTGCTGGTCGTACATTCCCTCATAATCGTTGGTAGCTACCTTTTGTATGATGAAATGATCGGGTTGCGAAGTTTGGATGATCACTTTCCCCTGTTTGTGCCTTCGTCCCGCCCGGCCGCTTACCTGGGCCATTAACTGGTAGCTCCTTTCGTGCGACCTGAAATCGGGGAAGTTGAGCAGGTTATCAGCATTCAGAATACCAACCACGCTAACATGTTCAAAGTCCAATCCTTTGGTAATCATCTGTGTTCCTACCAGGATGTCGGTATCTCCGTTGTCGAAACGCTGAAGAATATTCTGGAAGGCTTTCTTCGACCGGGTGGCATCCAGGTCGAGCCGCTCAATCGCGGCATTCGGGAAGAGTTCGGCGATCTCTTCCGCAACTTTCTCAGTCCCAAAGCCTTTGTTGGTGAGATCGCCCGACTGACAGGCCCCGCATACCGAAGGATAGTAGATGGAGAAGCCACAATAATGGCAGACCAAGCGCTTGCTGCTTTTGTGGTAGGTGAGGCTGACATCGCAATGGGAACATTTTGGAATCCATCCACAATCCTTACATTCGATGAAAGGGGAGAAACCCCTTCGGTTCTGAAACAGGATCACCTGCTCCTTTTTATCAAGCGCAGTGCTGATCTCTTCGAACAGTTCAGGAGTGAGGCACGAGCGCATCGATTTCCGCTTGTAAGCGCGCTTGAGGTCGACCGTTACAATTTCCGGAAGCTCAATCTGCCGGTAGCGCTCCTTCAGTTCCACCAGGCCGTATCTGCCGGATTTGGCGTTGAAGTAGGTTTCCACGGCAGGTGTAGCTGTGCCAAGGAGAACAGGAATTTTCAACATCGTTCCTAGCACAATGGCGCAGTCTCGGGCATGGTACCTCGGAGCGGGATCAAACTGTTTGAAGCTGTTTTCGTGCTCCTCATCCACGACGATCAATCCCAAATTAGAGAAAGGTAGAAATAGGGCTGAACGGGTACCCAGAATGAGTTGATGGGAGGAGTTGAGCTGATCCGGATCAAAACGAAGTACTTTGTTCCAGATTTCAACCCGTTCCGCATCGCTGAATTTGGAATGATAGACTCCGGCCTGGTTTCCGAATACCGCCAGCAACCGGCCGATCATCTGCGTCGTCAATCCAATTTCGGGAAGGAGGTAGAGCACCTGCTTCCCCTCGTTCAAACATTTTTCGATCAGTTGAATGTATATTTCAGTCTTGCCGCTGGAAGTTACTCCATGCAACAAGGTGACAGGATTTTTGGCAAAGGAGGCTTCAATTTGATCCAGGGCAATTTGCTGGGAGGGATACAATGGATTGCTGGATCGGGGAACTCCCTCTCCCGCCTCCAGTCTGTCTATGGATTGTTCGTAAACCGCGAAGATATCTTTCTTTAACAGGCCATTGAAGACAGTAAGGCTGGCCCCGCTTTTCATCATCAGCGCTTTTTTGGGGTAGGCTTTGGCTTTCAACCCGGGAATGTCTTCGTTCTCCTGAAGGAAGAGGTGAAGCATCTCCCGTTGCTTCGGAATTTTACAGAGCAGGTCCATGGTTCGCAACAACTTCTCTTCCGAAATAATGGCAGCTCCCAGTGTCACGATAGTTTCAGTGCGGGCTTTGTAACTCTCCCTGATCTCCTCTTCGATGTGCACCAACCCTTTCCTTAAAAGCTCTTTCAGAATAGGCAATGTTCCCTTTTTCAGTACAGCGTTGTTGAGTTCAAAGACGGATATTCCTCGCTTTTCCCGGATGATTTCGAGCAGCATTTGCTCCTTGGGAGACAACCGTTCCATGTACGGATTTCCATGATCTTCAACCATTGAGACCCTGGTTTCGCTCTCCAGCTTGAGTCCGGAAGGCAGGGCCGCTTTGAGAACCTCTCCAAGCGAACATTGGTAATAGGTGGCTATCCACTCCCAAAGCAAAAAACAGGTTTCCGAAAGGATAGGATGCTCGTCCAGCACGGATTCAATCAATTTGGCCGAAACATTCTCAGGTTTGTTGTTGTGTATCCGTCTTACCAGCGCGGAATAGAACTTCTTTACACCAAACTGAACCACAACCCTCATTCCGGGCGTTATCCTGCCATCCAACTCCTCCGGAACCAGATAGGTGAAACAACCCTCCAGAGGAAGCGGTAAAATCACATCAGCATAGTTTTCAATGGAGTTGTACATGGGAAAAGAGACCAATTCAAGCTTGCCGGCTGTTCGGTAAGCGAACACAAGTTACGTCAAAAAACCGAATTGGAGCGATCGATTTTTATATTTTGAAAAATGAATTTCTCCACTTCCGTGGAAACCAGTCCACTGACAGATTCATTTTTTTCTAACCGTTTTCTGATTTCCGACGAGCTGATGTTGAGCAGGGGCGCCGTCATCCTGCTAACATTGGGGTGATGCTCATAATAATTGACCGGGGATCCCACCCGCGGATAGACAATAAGTCCAAATTCATCCACAATGCGCTGATGCTCCTTCCAACCTTGAAATTTTAGCAGGTTATCGCCTCCGATTAGTAACCGGAAGCTGTAGGATGGATGGCTTTTTTGAAGAAATTTCAGGGTGTTGATGGTATAGGAGGGGCGGGGCAGATAGTTTTCACAATCGCTGGCCTTTAATCCGGGATGATTGGCAATGGCGAGCTCCACCATTTTCAATCGAGTCTCAAAGGGCCAGAGTTCTTCTTCATTTTTGTGCGGATTTTGTGGCGAGACCACCAGCCATACCTCATCGAACCCATTGGCCAAAGCAGCCTCCGCCACAGCGATGTGTCCGTTGTGAATGGGATTAAAGGATCCGGAGTAGAGGGCGATTTTCATTCAATTGGGAAATTGGGAAATGTGAAAATTGGGTGGGTGAGAATATGGGAAATGGGAATTGTATTTTTTCAGAATCATGATTGTAGCGTTCTTTATTTTCACATTTTCACATTTCCCAATTTTCACATTTTTTCTTTTCTCTCTGCAAGAAAGCTTTTGACTCTATTTTCTGCTTCCTGCAGGGCATGCTCAAGGGTGTCGTTGATGATGGTGTAGTCGAAGAGGGGGGCAAATGTCAGTTCGCGTTCTGCCTTTTCCACCCTTTTTCGGATGACCTCCTTGTCATCGGTAGAGCGGGCCAGGAGCCGCTTTTCGAGTTCGGTGATGGAGGGTGGCTGGATAAAGAGCGCCAGGGCACGGTTGCCGTATTGCTTTTTGATGTTGCTTCCACCTACTACATCCACATCGAACAGAATGTTTTTACCACTTTTCAGAATTCGGTCTACTTCACTTTTCAGCGAGCCGTAAAAATTATCAGGATAGACCTCCTGCCACTCCAAAAATTCATTGTTGCTGATTTTTGCTTTGAACTCATCGGCAGTCATAAAAAAATAGTCGACACCGTGAACCTCCTTTCCTCTTGGTTTGCGGCTGGTAGCCGAAACAGAGAAGGCAAAGTCGGGGTGTTTCGAAAGCAGATGTCTGACCATGGTTGTTTTGCCCGCACCCGAAGGAGCGGAGAATATGATGATTTTGCCTTCCTTCATTGGAGTTCAATCAGATTATAAAACATTGAGCAACTGTTCTTTTATTTTTTCAAGGGCGTCTTTCATCCGGATCACCAGTTTCTGCATCTCCAGATGATTGGCTTTCGAACCCAGCGTATTGACCTCCCTGCCAATTTCCTGAGCGATGAAACCGAGTTTTTTCCCTACCGGTTCAGCCAGATCAATGGTTTCGAGAAAGTAGTTGCAATGGTTGAGCAACCTCACCTTTTCCTCGTTGACATCCAT